>DINS01000015.1 GCA_002426015.1 Flavobacteriaceae bacterium UBA5534 | reverse complement strand
CTACACCCCGAATTGGTTATCAATAAATTGCGGAGAGACGGGGACTCGAACCCCGGCGACAGTTTCCCGTCGACAGATTAGCAATCTGCTCCATTACCACTCTGGCACCTCTCCTGAATTTTTGTAAAGAACGTTCTTTAAATGCGGATGCAAATGTAACTTTTCATTACAAAGAACGCAACTATTTTTTAAACTTTTTCTATCTAAAGTTTTATTCAGGGTATTCTATCCTGAGATGGAAGATGTTAGCCAATTTATTTTTTAATACTTTCTTTATAGATTCTATCTCTTTAAACGTAATATTTGCATTCAAAAACTGACCGTTCTCCATTTGTTTATTTATAATGGACTCCACAAAAGCGTCAATTTTAGTAGATGAAGGTTCTTTAAGACTTTTTGAAGCAGCTTCAACGCTATCGCACATCATCAATATAGCCGTTTCTTTACTAAATGGTTTGGGGCCTGGATACATAAAATCTTCATCGCTTAAATCAATATCATATTCTTTCTCTTTAGAATAAAAATAATAAACCAAACTTGTGCCATGATGGGTGCGAATAAAATCGATGACCCTATCAGGAAGATTGTTCTTTTTTGCAATCTCAATTCCATCAATAACATGGTTGATAATAACTTTGGCACTCTCCTTGGCAGAAAGTTCATCGTGAGGGTTGATACCAGTTGATTGATTTTCGGTAAAATAAGTAGGGTTCTTCATCTTTCCTATATCATGATACAGTGCACCTACCCTTACCAACATAGCATTTGCACCTATTTCGTTTGCCGATGCTTCTGCCAAATTGGCAACATTCAATGAATGGTGAAAAGTTCCTGGAGCTCTGTTTGAAAGCTCTTTTAATAATTTTGTATTGGTATCAGATAGTTCTAAAAGTGATACATCAGAAACCAAACCAAATAATTTTTCATAGATATAAATTAATGGCTGAACAAACAAAGTTGCCAGTCCGCATAGTATAAACAGTCCAAACGTATTAATGCTGATATTTGAAACATTGCCATCATGAATTACAAAAAAAGCGAAATAAGCAATAATATAAATCAAAGTTATTTGTCCAACCGATATAAATAAATTGGCACGCTTATACAATTCAGACACGGTCAAAATAGTCACTATACCAGCTATAATTTGCAAGAACATATATTCATAGCTATTTGGAACTATAAATCCTAAAAGCAAAACCGTCAATACATGGGCAAACAGCCCTAAACGTGCATCAAAAAATGCTTTTAATACTAATGGCAATACACAAAGTGGTATGACATATACATACGTTGAATCATAATTTATAACCAAAGTGGTCAATAAAACCATCAATAGTATATTGAAAAATATGAACGTCACTTTTGTGTTGTTCGTAAAAACCTCCATTCTGTACTTTCTTAAAAAAAGGAGCAACATTAAAAGTACAAGTGCCACCAATAATGTATATGCAAAAACAACCCAATTATAGTTGGATGAGTTCCATCCTTGTGTTTCATATTCTGACTCCAACGATTTCAAAACATCATACTTATGACCTTCTATGAGTTCACCTTTAGAAATGATCAATGTTCCCTTTTCTATACTACCTCTGGTAGGTGAGATTTTGTCCAACTCCTCTTTTAATACGTTTTGAGTAATCGAATTGTTTAAAGTAAGGTTTGGCTTTATAATATCAAAAAAGAGCGAAACAAATGCTGTTTTATGGTTTGAAAAATTTGAAGCGTTAAGTTTCTGTTCTAAAATCGTACGAATGATATCAATATATGCAAGTTCAGAATAGGTTGTGGTAGCTTTTTGTGTTTGATTTTCTAATATGACAACCCGTTTTTCGGGTGAAAGATTATAGTTTTCGTCTAAAACACCATATTGATAACTCGTTTCTAATACTGATCTTCCAATTGAAAATAATTGTGTTTTGTTTTTAGTAAGCGAGTCAATAAAAACAGCATTGAATTTATCTTCATAACTGTCAAACACCTCATGCTTAACTGTTTCATCAACATCAAAGTACACTGAACTGCTCTCTGTAATTGACTGTCTCTCTTTTTTTAACTCCTCATCAGATTTTTTTATTGAAAAATTAAAAGGTGCTAGCAGGTTTTCGGATTGCCAAGGCCTTCCTTTATCTAAATCATACTTAAACTTTCCACTTTTTGGGAATAGATAAACGATTAAAAAAGTAGTGGCTATAAACAAAATCACTTTGTAGATAAGTGTGTGATTTTTATACCATTTATTTATAATTCTGTTCATTTAGATGTTTCAATAGGTTTTCAAATGTAATAAAATATAGAGGGTTTTATGTGTTTATAATCCTGTTTTCCTTCCAAATTCAATTAAAAATTGATTAATTTTGCATCAATTAAAACAAAACGTATAAAAAATGAGTAAAGAAGTCGTTATTGTGTCTGCTGCAAGAACACCAATAGGAAGTTTTTTAGGTGCTTTATCCACCATTCCAGCCCCAAGGTTGGGTGCTATTGCCATAAAAGGTGCATTGGACAAAATCAGCCTAAAACCAGAATTGGTACAAGAAGTGATTATGGGAAATGTGGTGCAAGCCGGAACAGGGCAAGCACCAGCTAGACAAGCGGCTATGTATGCTGGCATACCAAATACGGTCCCTTGTACAACCGTAAACAAGGTTTGTGCTTCTGGCATGAAAGCTGTGATGCAAGCTGCACAGGCGATTGCTTTGGGTGATGCAGACATTATTGTTGCTGGTGGAATGGAAAACATGAGCTTAATACCTCATTATTATCATGCAAGAACTGCAACAAAATTTGGTCCTGCAACTTTAGAAGATGGTATGCAAAAAGACGGTTTGGTTGATGCTTATGACAACAATGCCATGGGAGTTTGTGCAGATGCATGCGCCACCGAATATCATTTTTCACGTGAAGACCAAGATGCGTTTGCAATTCAGTCTTATAAACGTTCTGCTGCTGCTTGGGAAGCTGGCAAATTTGATAACGAAGTCGTACCTGTTGAAGTCCCTCAACGACGTGGTGATGCTTTGATTGTTGATAAAGATGAAGAGTACACCAATGTCATGTTAGAAAAAATACCTTCTTTGCGCCCAGCTTTTACAAAAGATGGAACTGTTACTGCTGCTAATGCTTCCACTATAAATGACGGAGCAGGTGCTGTTGTATTAATGAGCAAAGAAAAAGCTGATGAATTAGGTTTAAAACCTTTGGCTACCATAAAAAGTTATGCAGACGCAGCCCAAGAGCCTAAATGGTTTACAACTGCTCCAGCGAAAGCGTTACCAAAAGCATTGGATAGAGCTAACATCTCTATAAAAGATGTTGATTTTTTTGAATTCAATGAGGCATTTTCTGTTGTCGGGTTGGCTAATATGAAAATTCTTGGCTTAAATGATAGCAACGTCAATGTCAATGGTGGTGCCGTTTCACTTGGTCATCCACTAGGATGTTCTGGTGTGCGGATTATCATTACACTACTTAACGTTTTAGAACAAAATAATGCGAAAATTGGAGCTGCAGCCATTTGTAATGGTGGTGGTGGTGCTTCAGCAATTGTAATAGAACGTAATTAAGCCTAATTAATGCAATACGGAATTTGTAACTTAAGCATTGTTCCCCTACGCTTGGAGCCTATGGACGCTTGTGAATTGGTTTCACAGGTATTATATGGTGATTATTTTAAGGTTCTGGAACAGCGCAAAAACTGGAGCAAAATTCGACTTGCATTTGATAAATACGAAGGTTGGATAGACAACAAACAATATCTCGAAATTACTGAAGATGACTATCGAAATTTAAAAGGAGAACATCCAAAATTATCTTCTGATTTAATAGAATTTGTCGAAGACGAAAATGGAGGGTTAATAACAATTCCATTGGGTTCGACTTTGAATGGCTTATCGCTTTTAAAGCATACACACGATGGAAATATAGTTGATACTATTCAACCTAAATCGAGTTTAATTCAAACAGCATTCACCTATGTCAATTCGCCATACCTATGGGGAGGAAAAACACCTTTTGGTATTGACTGTTCTGGTTTTACTCAAATGGTCTATAAGCTTAATGGTTATAAATTATTGAGAGATGCCTCGCAACAGGCAACACAAGGAGAAGCCTTAAGTTTTATTGAAGAAAGTGAACCTGGAGATTTAGCCTTTTTTGATAATAATGAAGGTAAAATTGTTCATGTAGGTATTATCATGGAAGATAATTACATTATCCATGCACACGGCAAGGTCAGAATTGACCGATTGGACCATTCTGGTATTTATAATGTTGAAAAGCGAATGCACACTCACAAACTTCGAGTTATCAAAAAGATTATATAAAAAAAGCTACTCATATCGAGTAGCTTTTTTTATATCAATTATACTGTAATTAATTTTCGCCAGCAGCTTCTAAAGCCTCAACCTTAGCCTTCATAATCTTGAGGTTAGGTCTGTCATCGATTGCGCTATAAATGTTCATCAACGTTTTAGCAGCCTGTATGTTGTTTGGGTTGATTTTTAATGATGCTTCCAAGTAAGGAATTGCTTCTCTATAAAGGTCCTCACGTTTTTGCTTTAATTCATCATACTTTTTGTTATCAGCAGCAGAGCTTCCCAAAGCATTCATTTGTTCAATGATTGTTTGTTCCTCATTCAAAATCAACACTGCCATATTGGTTTGTGCATCAGAATAATTAGGATCTAAAGAAATAGCTTTGTTATAGTATTTTTTTGCTGATTCTTTATCACCAGCTTCGGCAGCCAATACACCAAGATTATACTGAAGTTCAGCATTATTAGGGTCTTTTTCTGTTGCTTCTTCAATAAGTTTTTTAAACTCTGCTTTGTTGCCCATTTTTAATTGAACATTGGCTTCAGACAAAATCAATCCAAAATCATCTGGGTTTGCTTTTCTTGCATCTTTCATAGCAGCAATGGCTTTTTCATTTTCGCCTTTGTTTACATAAATCAATGCAATGTTTTTGACAATTTCACTGTCTTTTGAATCTGACTTAGTATCTTTTGGACTGATGTGGGTTCCTGCTTTTACAGAAATATCTCTCATTGCTGCATTACCAAAAGATTCTTTTTCTCCTGTTTCTTTGCTCACCGCAGTATATTCCATTTCAACACCTTTAAAGCCCATGTTTTTAAGCTCTAAATAATGCTTTAATGCTGTATCAAAATCTTGAGCAGTTACTGCAGTTGCAGCAGCATAATAAAGGTACAATGTGTCTTTTGGAGACATACGGTAAGCTTTTTCAAAACTGTTGGATGACAAAGAGTAATTTTTCTTTTCTAAAGCATCGTTACCCTTGGTTAAAAAACCAGATAACATTTTTTTCTTGATTTCTGAAACATCATCCGAATACTTGCCACTTCCACCTTCAATTTTTTCGACCATATTAAAACTTTCAATAGCCAAATCTATATCTTTATTTGCGGCAGCTCCATTGGCATAATATGCCTGACCTTTAAGAAAATAGAATTTTGCTTTAGTCTTATCATCTTCGTTGGTTATTAAGGACTCTGCAGAAGCAATAGCTGCTTTTGCCTCGGCAAAATTATTGTCCTTTATTGCTCTTTCAGCAGCTTTTAATTCGTCTTTTTGTGAGAACGAAAAAGAGCTGATCAAAACTGCTACAGCAAAAAATATTTGTTTTTTCATTTCAGTTAATTTTAATGTTTAAATTTATTAATTGTTTTCTTCTTCAGAATTATCAAGAGTTGTGCCATCTTCATTTGATGTCTGATTTTCGTCTGTAACAGACTCAATATCTGTATCTTGTATTTCGTCCTCATCTTCTTTCATGACTTTTGCAACTGCAGCGATAGAATCATTTCCTTTAAGATTGATTAACTTAACTCCTTGGGTTGCTCGTCCCATAACTCTTAAATCGGCCACAGCCATGCGTATAGCAATTCCAGACTTGTTGATAATCATCAAATCATCATCATCACTTACCGTTTTTATAGCAACAAGATTACCGGTTTTTGAAGTAATAGAGATGGTTTTAACTCCTTTTCCTCCTCTGTTTGTAATTCTGTAAACTGCTTCTCCATCTTCTGGATCATCAATAAAGCTTCGTTTGCCATAACCATTTTCTGAAACAACCAATACAGATTCTTCCATCGGGTTTTCTATGGCAACCATGCCTACGACCTCATCTTTGTCGTTTGCAAGTCTAATTCCTCTAACTCCAGAAGCGTTACGTCCCATTGGTCGTGTTTTTGCTTCTTCAAATCTGATGGCTTTACCAGATTTTAATGCTAACATCACTTGGCTTTGACCTGTTGTTAGTTTTGCTTCTAACAATTCGTCGTCCTCTTTAATCGTTATAGCATTGATACCGTTGGTACGAGGGCGAGAATATTGCTCTAAAGATGTCTTTTTTACCTGACCTTGTTTAGTGGCCATAATGACATAATGACTGTTGATATAATCTTCGTCTTTTAAATCTTGGGTACAGATGAAGGCTTTTACCTTATCATCTTGTTCTATATTAATAAGGTTCTGAATGGCTCTACCTTTAGAAGTCTTACTTCCTTCTGGGATTTCATAAACACGCATCCAGAAACATTTCCCTTTTTGTGTAAAGAACAGCATATATTGATGGTTGGTACCAACAAATAAATGCTCCAAGAAATCTTCATTACGAGTGGTTGATGCTTTTTGGCCAACCCCTCCTCTATTTTGTGTTTTGTATTCTGTTAACGATGTACGTTTGATATACCCTGCATGAGAAATGGTAATGACCACTTGTTCATCAGCTATCATATCTTCGATACTCAAGTCTCCACCAGAATATTCGATGGTTGAGCGACGCTCATCACCATACTTATGCTTAACTTCTGCAAGTTCTTCCTTGATGATTTCCATTCGACGTTCCTTTTTATCAAGAATATCTTTTAAATCTTCGATGGTTTTCATCAATTCTTCATATTCAGAACGTAATTTGTCTTGCTCTAATCCTGTCAGTTGACGCAAACGCATCTCTACAATTGCTTTTGCTTGAATTTCTGAAAGTTCAAAGCGTTCCATTAGCTTCTCACGAGCCTCATCTGCATTTGATGATGCTCGTATAATGGCAATAACTTCATCGATATTATCTGAAGCTATAATCAACCCTTCTAATATATGTGCACGTTCTTCTGCTTTTCGCAATTCATAAACAGTGCGACGCGTAACGACCTCATGTCTGTGTTCCACGAAATGATGAATCATATCTTTTAGATTCAACAACTGTGGGCGTCCATTGACCAGTGCGATGTTATTGACACTAAAAGATGATTGTAATGCCGTGTATTTATATAAGGTATTTAAAACGATATTTGGAATTGCATCACGTTTTAATACATACACGATTCGCATACCATTTCTGTCAGATTCATCACGAATCATTGAAATACCATCAATTTTTTTCTCATTAACTAAATCTGCCGTTTTCTTAATCATATCAGCTTTATTAATCTGATATGGTATTTCTGTAACGATAATGGATTCTTTTCCTTGAACTTCTTCAATAATAGCCTTACCTCTAATAACAATCCGTCCACGTCCTGTCTTAAAAGCCTCGCGAACTCCATCATAGCCATAAATAGTTCCTCCAGTAGGAAAGTCAGGAGCTTTCACATGGGTTATTAATTCATCGATTTCAATATCGTTATTTTCAATATAAGCAATAATACCATCTACCACTTCACTCAAGTTGTGAGGAGGCATATTAGTTGCCATACCTACGGCAATACCTGATGCTCCATTGACCAAAAGCCCTGGAATACGTGTTGGGAGTACCTTAGGTTCGTGTAGGGTATCGTCAAAATTAAGTTGATGGTCAACCGTTTCTTTATCGATATCTGCCAACATGTCCTCCGAAATTTTACGCATACGCGCTTCGGTATAACGCATTGCTGCAGGGCTATCACCATCGATTGAACCAAAGTTACCTTGTCCATCGACCAACATATAACGCAAACTCCATTCTTGCGCCATACGCACCATAGCATCATACACTGATGTATCACCATGTGGATGGTATTTACCTAAAACTTCACCAACAATTCTTGCCGATTTTTTGTGCGCTGTATTAGATCTCACACCCAATTCGTGCATACCAAACAATACACGTCTGTGTACTGGTTTCAGTCCATCTCTAACGTCTGGTAAAGCACGTGACACAATGACTGACATTGAATAATCAATGTAAGCCGATTTCATTTCATCTTCAATGTTAATTGGGATCAATTTCTCTCCTTCTGCCATATATAAATTTAATTAATTTTTAGTAGGTTTTCAAATCGTGCTAAGATAACTATTTTCATAGTGGATAAAAGCCTTTAAAGGGTGTTTTTTGAATTTTTTTATTAACAATATATGATGGTGTTTATTTAATAAGTATGCTGTTAAATATTTTGATTATTAGAAGTTTTTTTAGTCTATTAGCGATTATAAAAACATTTAAGGTATAGTTTTTGCCTTTATATACTTGTTTTTATTATTTTTAATGCAGAAAGGAATTTACTATGGATGATAATTTTTCCCCAAGAGTTAAAGATGTTATAGCGTATAGCAAAGAAGAAGCCTTGCGCTTGGGTCACGACTTTATAGGTACCGAACATTTAATGCTAGGCCTACTTCGCGATGGCAGTGGGAAAGCTATTGATATATTGAGTGCTTTAGAAATCGACCTTAACCATTTAAGGCGTAAGGTTGAAATATTAAGCCCTGCGAACCCAACAATATCAGCGACCTCTAATGAAAAAAAGAACTTACACCTCACGAGACAAGCTGAGCGTGCCTTAAAAACAACTTTTTTAGAGGCGAAGCTTTTTCAAAGCACATCTATCAATACTGCACATTTATTATTGTGTATTTTAAGAAATGAAAATGATCCAACAACTAAGTTGTTAAATAAACTTAAAGTGGATTATGATAACGTAAAAGAACAATTCAAATTTATGATAACAAGTGATGACGATTATATAGAATCACCAAAAGCAGAATCTTTTTCTGATGATGATACCAATGACGATGATGATGCAAAACAAAATCCGTTTAGCCAATCGGGAGCAAAATCCACTAAAAAGTCAAAAACTCCAGTTTTGGATAACTTTGGGCGCGATTTGACGGTTTTGGCAGAAGAAGGAAAATTGGATCCTGTTGTTGGTCGAGAAAAAGAAATACAGCGTGTCTCTCAAATTTTGAGCCGTCGTAAAAAGAATAACCCTTTATTGATTGGAGAACCTGGTGTTGGTAAATCTGCCATCGCCGAAGGGTTGGCATTGCGTATTGTTAAGCGTAAAGTATCCAGAATTTTGTTTAATAAACGAGTTGTCACATTGGATTTGGCTAGCTTGGTAGCTGGTACAAAATATCGTGGACAGTTTGAAGAGCGCATGAAAGCTGTTATGAATGAACTGGAAAAGAATGACGACATTATTCTATTTATTGATGAAATTCACACCATTGTTGGTGCAGGTGGAGCAACGGGAAGTTTAGATGCTTCCAACATGTTTAAACCTGCTTTAGCTAGAGGTGAAATACAATGTATTGGAGCAACAACTTTAGATGAATACAGGCAATATATAGAAAAAGATGGTGCACTTGAGCGTCGATTTCAAAAAGTAATTGTAGAACCAACAACTGTTGAAGAAACCATTCAGATCTTAAACAATATCAAAGAAAAGTACGAAGAACATCATAATGTTGAATATACTGACGAAGCAATCGAAGCATGTGTCAAATTGACAAACCGATATATGACCGAACGTTTCTTGCCAGACAAGGCCATTGATGCGTTGGATGAAGCCGGTTCTCGTGTTCATATTACCAATATTGATGTTCCAAAACAGATTTTAGAGCTGGAAAAACAACTCGAAGATGTAAAGGAAACCAAAAATACCGTTGTTAAAAAACAAAAGTATGAGGAAGCTGCGAAGTTGAGGGATGACGAAAAACGTCTCGAAAAAGAGTTAGCCATAGCACAAGAAAAATGGGAAGAAGAGACCAAACTGCATAAAGAGATTGTTTCTGAAGATAATGTTGCCGATGTAGTGTCAATGATGACAGGAATCCCTGTGAATAGAATTGCACAAACAGAAAGCAATAAGCTCGCCAAATTACCAGAACTCATTAAAGGTAAAGTAATTGGTCAAGACGAAGCCGTTGCAAAGGTCGTAAAAGCCATTCAGCGCAATCGTGCTGGACTTAAAGATCCAAATAAGCCGATTGGCTCCTTTATCTTTTTAGGACAAACTGGTGTGGGTAAAACACAATTGGCTAAAGTATTGGCTCGTGAACTGTTTGATAGTGAAGATGCTCTTGTGAGAATCGATATGAGCGAATACATGGAAAAATTCTCAATATCTAGATTGGTTGGAGCGCCTCCAGGGTATGTTGGTTATGAAGAAGGCGGTCAGCTTACCGAAAAGATAAGACGCAAACCTTATGCTGTGATATTACTCGATGAGATAGAAAAAGCGCATCCAGATGTCTTTAATATGTTATTACAAGTACTCGATGATGGTTATCTAACCGATAGTCTTGGTCGTAAAATAGATTTTAGAAACACAATCATCATCATGACCTCAAATATTGGTGCACGCAAGCTAAAAGATTTTGGTCAAGGTGTAGGATTTGGTACAGCTGCCAAAGCAGCCCAAGCAGATGATAACAGTAGAAGTATTATTGAAAATGCACTTAAAAAAGCATTTGCTCCCGAGTTTTTGAACCGTATAGATGATGTCATGGTATTCAATGCTCTTGAAAGAGAAGATATTAATAAAATTATTGATATTGAACTTGCAAAGCTTTACGACCGAATCAAAAGTTTAGGATATCATTTAAAATTAAGCAATAAAGCTAAAGATTATATTGCCGAAAAAGGCTTTGACAAACAATATGGTGCAAGACCATTAAAACGTGCCATACAAAAGTATATTGAAGACGCACTTGCCGAAGAGATCATTACAGCCAATATACAAGAAGGTGATACTATAATAATGGATTTAGACAGTAAAACTGACGAGTTAACAATAAAAATTGAGAAGTCAGAGAAACATACTGAATCCTAAACAATTACTACCTCTTAACACAAAAAACTCCTTTTGATTAAAGGAGTTTTTTTGTTTTCACATAAGTTATTGTTAACTTTAACCAATGACCGATGAATTAAAATTCAATTTTTGTGATATGTTCATTTATAGCAACTATATGGTAGTCACTATGAATGAGGGAGTTAACATCACACCTGCACATAATGATGTTTTATTGAATGTCGTCGATACTTATTTTAAAAACAAAAAATTTGTTTACATCTCTCATCGCATAAGGTCTTATTCTGTAGATCCTGCCATTTACAAAGAAACTTCAAAAATTGATAACCTTGCTGGATTTGCTGTAGTTTCAAAAGATTACAAGGCTAAAAGTAATGCTGAAATAGAAAAATTATTCCTTCACAAACCATTTGAGATTTTTGATGGCTTGGAAGAAGCGATTACTTGGGCGCAATCCATAGTTAAATAGTATTTTCATTAAATTGATGCTATAAAAAAACCACGCAATGCGTGGTCTTTATTAATTATCTTACCAATTTTTTATACTTGATACGTTTTGGAGCAACATCTCCTAAACGTTTTTTACGGTTTTCTTCATAATCACTAAAACTACCTTCAAAAAAATACACTTCAGAATTGCCTTCAAATGCTAAAATATGTGTACATATTCTATCCAAGAACCATCTATCATGGCTAATCACAACCGCACAACCAGCAAAATTCTCCAACCCTTCTTCTAGAGCTCTTAATGTATTGACATCTAAATCATTAGTTGGCTCATCTAAAAGCAATACGTTACCTTCTTCTTTGAGTGTCATTGCCAAATGCAAACGGTTTCTTTCACCACCAGAAAGTAATTTTACCTTTTTATTTTGTTCACTTCCAGAGAAATTGAAACGACTTAAATATGCTCGAGAATTAACCTGCTTTCCTCCCATCATCACCAACTCTTGCTCATCACTAAAATTTTGCCATATCGATTTTTCTGGATCAATATTAGAATGTTTTTGGTCAACATAAGCAAGCTTTGCAGTATCACCTACTATAAATTCGCCTTTATCTGGCGTTTCTTCACCCATGATCATCCTAAAGATAGTGGTTTTACCAGCTCCATTAGGCCCTATAACTCCAACAATACCTGCTTGAGGCAGCTTAAAATTCAAATTCTCGTATAATAATTTGTCTTCATAACCTTTGCTCACACCAACCGCTTCAATGACATTGGTTCCCAAACGTGGTCCATTAGGAATGTAAATTTCAAGTTTTTCGTCTAGTTGTTTTTGGTCTTGGCTCAATAATTTATCGTAGTTATTCAAACGTGCCTTTTGCTTGGTCTGACGACCTTTGGCACCTTGACGAACCCACTCCAGCTCTCGCTCCAATGTTTTCTGGCGTTTGGAAGCCACTTTGCTTTCTTGAGCCATACGCTTCGATTTTTGATCCAACCAAGATGAATAGTTGCCTTTCCAAGGAATACCTTCACCTCTGTCTAGCTCTAAAATCCAACCAGCTACGTTATCTAAAAAATATCTATCGTGCGTTACAGCTATGACTGTACCTTTGTATTGAGCCAAATGTTGCTCTAACCAGTGCACAGATTCTGCATCCAAATGGTTGGTTGGCTCATCCAATAATAAAACATCTGGTTCTTGCAACAACAAACGGCATAAGGCAACACGACGACGTTCACCTCCAGAAAGCACACCTATTTTCTTATCTCCTTCAGGTGTACGAAGGGCATCCATAGCAATCTCAAGTTTGGTGTCGAGCTCCCAAGCATCGGAAGCATCGATTTTATCTTGAAGTACGGCTTGTCTATCCATTAATTTTTGCATTTTATCAGGATCGCTGTAAACTTCTTCTAAACCAAACATATCGTTGATTTTGTTATATTCATCAAGTATGGCAACAGTCTCTGCAGCACCTTCACGAACAATTTCCATGACTGTTTTGTTATCATCTAGTTGTGGTTCCTGTTCTAAAAGACCTACTGAATAATCTTGCAAAAAAGTGACATCTCCTTGATAGTTTTTATCGACACCTGCTATAATTTTTAGAAGGGTTGATTTACCCGAGCCGTTGAGACCTAGAATTCCAATTTTGGCACCATAAAAGAAACTTAAATAGATGTTTTTTAAAACTGGTGTATCTGCACCTTTGAATGTCTTGGTTAAACCAGACATTGAGAAAATTACTTTTTTATCGTCAGACATATTTATTTACGCTTTTTGATTTACTATTGAATTAAAATTAATTAAACACGCCCTTTAAGCGCATTGAAGACCCAAGCAATAGCAAAAAAACCGATGCCAACTGCGGCAAATCCCCAACCTGCAACGTCATCATATCTAAATGCTCCAAGTCCTATTAATGCTAGTCCTACTATAATCATTATTGTGGTAGCCCAAGCTAACACTGTGTTTTTATTCATTGCCATAATTCGTGTTTTAATATAATTGGAACTACAAATATCGTACTTTTTAAATAAAAAAAGCATCCAATTCCGAAACTTCGGAAGGATGCTTTTTTATGCCATCAATTTTATTCTTATCTCATTGGTACTTCAATGAATAACAATCCAGAATCATCGATTGAAGTTACTTTAAATCTATCAGTATCCGTTATTCCAATGGCATCACGCGACTCTAAAGTGTGATTATCAATTGTGCTTTTGCCAAAAACAGTCATCACATATACACCATGATTCTTGGTTTTTAGTTGATATTCAAAAGTTTTTCCTTTATCTAAATCAATTCGTGATATCACAGCATCTTGATGTACTTTTAAGCTCCCTTCATGATTGTCATCAATTGAAGTAACCAATGTTTGAAGTTTGTTTTTTCTACCTTCAGCATTAAATGCTTTCTGACCATATCTTGGTTCGACATTTTGTTTGTTGGGAATTACCCAAATCTGGAATAAACTTAAGTGAGTATCCACTGAACCGTTAATCTCTGAATGCTGCAAACCAGTTCCTGCCGACATGACCTGTACTTCACCTGGCAGAACTGATTGCCACTGATTGTGCATTGAATCTTTATGCTTCAACTCTCCGGTTAATGGGATTGTAATAATTTCCATATTATCGTGAGGATGCGTACCAAAACCCATTTTGGGAGCAATTATATCATCGTTTAAAACTCGTAACGCACCAAATTGTATTTTGTCTTTGTCAAAATAATTGGCAAAACTAAATGAGTGATTGGCCTGCAACCATCCATGATTGGCAAAACCTCTACTTTCGGCTTTATGAATTATAGTTTTCATTAATTTTTTTCCTTTCTTTTTTTATATTCTGTTATCTCAATTTATCGAGCAAATCACTTAATTGAGATGCTTCAGATTCTGTAATGTTTTTTAAAATATCATCATTAAAATCATCGGATATTTCCTCTAATAGCTTTCTTCCTTTTTTTGTTATATCAATATGCACAACTCGTCTGTCATCAGGGCAAGGAATACGCTCTATCAACTGTTTATCACACAATTTATCCATCAATCGTGTGGCATTTGGTGATCTATCGATCATTCGCTCTTTAATGGTTTGAACTTTTAAGGGTTCGTTTGAGCCACGCAATATTCGTAAAATATTATACTGTTGTGGCGAAATACCATAGGGTTTGAAAAATGTGTTTTGGAAACTAGTAATCCAATTTGCGGTATAAAGAATATTGATTAATGCCTTCACTTTATTATTCACAAATTTTGAATTAACGTCTTTAGATATATCTCCCATAATTTATAGTATTCAGTTTGAAATCTTAAGCTAATACATCTTTGTAAGCATCATGCTTTTTCTTAAAAACCGCTGCAGCAAAAGGACATAGTGGAATTGCTTTAATCTCCTTCCCTCTCATAAACTCAACTGCTGCCTCCACTAATTTATAACCAATACCCTGACCTTTTAATCTATCACTAACTTCTGTATGGTCAATAATTATTTTATCCTGCCCAGCATAGGTGTAAGTCATCTCGGCTTCTTGGTTTCCATCGATCTCGATGAAAAACTTGCCTTTTTTACTATTGTCTTCTTGTTTGATTTTCATGGTTATAATGCGTTTTTGAATAATTTTACTTTCTCTTGTAGTTCTTTATTTAATTCTGAATTCACAATGCGTCCATTTAAGTAATTATCATTAAAGGATGGCAATGAAAAATCAGCTACAATGTTTGCATCATGACGTGGAAACCTTTCTTTTGCCATTGCCAAAACAGACGCTCCTCCCCTCGCTCCAGGTGACGTAGCCATCAGTAACATTGGTTTTCCTTGAAATGTTTTTCTTTCTAGTCGAGACAACCAGTCGAATAGATTCTTGAACACTGCAGAATAGGCTGCATTGTTTTCTGCAAGTGACATCACAATACCATCTGATGCTTTTATATAAGCCATAAATTTTTTTGCATTGTCTGGTATGCCTTCAGCAGATTCTAAATCTTTACTATAAATTGGCAAATCGAAATTGTTTAGGTCTAAAATCTTGACTTCAACATCGCTTACTAGATTAGCTGCATATGTTGCCAATTGTTTATTTATTGAATCAGAACTATTACTTCCTGCGAATGCTATGATGTTTTTCATTGAATTAATTTTTTAGTTTCCATGGCAAATATACGGTAAAATTATTTATATTCCAAGGAATATATTTCCATGTTTGCTATTTTAACAAACTATTCACTTTTTAAACATCAACTTGTTTCGTAAATTCGTGGCAAATAATAACAACTATGGATATCAACTTCAACAAAAACGAAGATCATAATAAATTACTTCTCTCTGACCTAAAAAGGCGGTTTGCTCAAGTGAAACTTGGTGGTGGTGAAAAAAGTATTGAAAAACATAAAGCTAAAGGAAAATTAACTGCCAGAGAACGTATTGATTATTTGTTAGATCCTAAATCTAAAAGTATTGAAATAGCTGGATTTGCAGGTGAAGGTATGTACGAATCGCATGGTGGATGTCCATCTGGTGGTGTGGTGGTGAAGATAGGCTATGTCAAAGGCAAGCAATGCATGGTTGTTGCCAATGATGCCACAGTAAAAGCTGGTGCTTGGTTTCCAATTACTGCCAAAAAGAATTTGCGCGCACAAGAAATTGCCATAGAAAACCGATTACCAATTATCTATTTAGTGGACAGTGCTGGTGTGTATTTACCAATGCAAGATGAAATTTTTCCTGACAAAGAGCATTTTGGGCGAATTTTTCGTAACAATGCCATTATGAGCAGTATGGGAATAACCCAAATAGCTGCAGTTATGGGAAGTTGTGTTGCTGGAGGTGCTTATTTGCCAATTATGAGTGATGAAGCATTGATTGTTGATAAAACAGGAAGTATTTTTCTAGCCGGAAGCTACTTGGTAAAAGCAGCAATTGGAGAAACCATCGATAACGAAACCCTTGGAGGAGCCACAACGCATTGTGAAATTAGTGGTGTTACCGACTATAAAGCAAAAGATGACAAGGATGCTTTAGATACTATAAAGCGCATTATTGAAAAAATTGGCGATTATGACAAAGCAGGTTTTAACAGAATCAAATCTGTAAAACCTAAAGAAAACCCTGAAGATATCTATGGAATTGTTCCAAGAAGTCGTGCTGACCAATATGATATGTATGAAATTATCAAACGTTTGGTGGATAATTCGGAATATGATGAGTATAAAGCAGGCTACGGAAAAACCATTATTACTGCTTATGCAAGGATAGATGGTTGGGCTGTTGGCATTGTTGCCAATCAAAGACAACTTGTAAAAACCAAACAAGGCGAAATGCAGTTTGGTGGCGTTATTTATAATGACAGTGCCGATAAAGCCACACGTTTTATTGCCAATTGTAATCAGAAAAAGATTCCGTTGGTGTTTTTACAGGATGTCACAGGATTTATGGTTGGAAGTAAAAGTGAACATGGAGGCATTATCAAGGATGGAGCCAAGATGGTCAACGCTGTAAGTAATTCGGTGGTTCCGAAATTTACAATTGTAATTGGTAATAGCTATGGCGCAGGAAATTATGCAATGTGTGGAAAAGCTTATGACCCAAGGCTCATTGTGGCTTGGCCAAGTGCAGAACTTGCAGTAATGAGTGGCAATAGTGCTGCAAAGGTTTTACTTCAAATTGAAACTGCTTCGCTCAAAAAGAAAGGCGAAACCATCACTAAAGAAAAAGAAGATGAACTGTTCAACAAAATAAAAGATCGTTACGACGCACAAGTATCACCTTACTATGCAGCCGCTCGCATTTGGACCGATGGCATCATCGACCCTTTGGATACAAGAACGTGGATTAGTATGGGAATTGAAGCTGCCGACCACGCTCCTATCGAAAAGAAATTTAATTTGGGAGTTTTACAAGTTTAGTATTTGAATGCTTTTTTTTGTATCTTAATGGTTGAATTTCAACACTTTTAATCATGGGAACAATAAAATCACTCAATAAATGGGCAAATGCCCATACATATTTACCTCTTGATATTATACGAGTTGCATTAGGTGTGTTTTTATTTATTAAAGGCATTCACTTTTTAAATGATATGCAATCTCTTATCAATCTTTTTGAACCCATTGAAAATATACCAGGAGGCATGATTTGGCTTCATTATGTGATGCCTGCCCATTTTATTGGAGGTATTTTAATAGCCTTTGGTTTATTGACACGTTGGGCCATTATTGCACAAATCCCTATCTTGATTGGTGCTGTCTTGATTAATTTTTTGGGAGAAATGAATACCTCAAACCTGTTGTTGGCAATAGCAACATTGCTTATTTGCGTATTTTTTCTTTTTTATGGCTCTGGTAAACACTCGGCAGACTACTATTTTAAAATGCAACAATAAAAAAGAGCGACGTGAGTGTCGCTCTTTTTTTGTACGCTATTATAAACTTTGATAAGACTCTACAAGCCTGATAAACTCTGCCCTGTAACCATCGGCATCGTTACCTCTGCCTTCTTTTGCCAATGTGATAACATCATTAATCGTAGATTCATTATCATATTTAGAATGTCTCAATTGCATTCCTAATAAAGCGACAGCAGACATAAACTTTAAGTCTTCTGTAGATTGTGATAATTCATCTTTTTGGATATGAATCATTTCAATACTTTTATCTTCGTTTGGTTTTTTATATCTAAACTTCACTGTAAACAATTCATCTGAATAGTCATTGGAAACTGTTGTATTGGCATATTTTAAATCATCAACCTCTTTCAAATAATTACTTTTAACACCTACAGGAATCACTTCATAAAGCGCAGTAACTGTATGTCCGCTTCCTAATTCTCCAGCGTCTTTAGTGTCATCAATAAAATCTTCATCTGCCAAAAGCCTGTTTTCATAACCAATAAGTCGATATGCTTGTACTTTTTTTGGATTAAATTCAATTTGAATTTTCACATCTTTAGCAATCGTATAAAGTGTGCCTCCAAATTCTTTTCCAAATACTTTTTGTGCTTCTTGCATCGTATCGATATAAGCATGATTTCCATTACCTTTATCAGCTAAAGTTTCTAATTTTGAATCTTTATAATTGCCATATCCAAAACCCAAAACAGATAAGAAGATTCCAGATTTACGTTTCTCTTCAATTAATTTTTCCATATCACTGTTACTGGATGCACCTACATTAAAATCTCCGTCAGTAGCTAAAATCACTCTATTATTTCCGTCTTTTACAAAATGCTCTTGAGCAATTTTATAAGCCAATTCTATTCCTGCTCCTCCAGCAGTAGATCCTCCTGCATTCAAATTATCTAAAGCTTGAATTATTCTCTCCTTATTTGAACCAGATGTTGGTGGTAAGACCAGTCCTGCGGCTCCTGCATATACCACAATGGAAACTTTGTCTTTCTCTCTTAATTGATTCACTAAAAGTTTAAATGCTGATTTCAATAAAGGCAATTTATTTTCTGAACTCATCGAACCAGACACATCAATTAAAAATGTAAGATTTGAAACTGGTAAGATTTCGTTTTCATAGGTCTTTCCCTGCAATCCGATCTTTACAATTTTAGTAGTGGCATTCCAAGGAGTCTGTGCCACATCTGTATTAATAGAAAATGGATGCTCTCCTGTTGGTTGTGGATAATCATAAGTAAAATAATTAATCATCTCTTCAATCTTTACAGCATCTGAAGGGATTTGTTGCCCATTATTAATCATTCTCCTAATATTACTGTAAGACGCTTTATCGACATCAATTGAAAACGTTGATAATGGTGAAAGTGATACACGTTCAAAATTGTTTTCGCTAATGTTTGCATACGTTTCGTCATTCTCTATTCTATAATTGCCTTGTTTGGTTGTGATGACTATACATCCATGTTTTGCAGCTTCGCCAAAAGTTTCTTTTGCATCTAATGATTTATAAACATTCATATGGTCAATATCTTTAGTATCCATTTGTTTTATGACATCATTAAAATGAGTTTGAATAGGCACACCATCAACAATATAAAGAGGTTGATTCTTTTTTGTTGTCGTGTTTATTCCTCTAACCTTTATTCCTGTAACTTTCCCCTGAAGTTGTTGAGAAATGCTTTGATGATAGGCTTTTTGTTTGTTTCTTTTAAGGTCAGATGTAGATATCTTTCTTACTGAACCAGTCATAGCTTCTTTTCTCTGACTACCATAAGCTACAACTACCACTTCGTCCAAACTCGCTGAATCTTCTTGTAATGCAACATCAATTATGGTACTGTTTCCAACTTTGGCTTCAGCTGTTTTCAACCCAACAAATGAAAAGACTAAAACGTCTCCAACATTAGCTATAATTGTATAACGACCATCAAAACTAGTCTGTGCGCCAGTAGTAGAACCTTTAACTATAACATTAACTCCTGGCAATGGCAATCCATCACTGGCAGATGTAACAGTCCCTGTTATTGTGTGTTGCTGTGCGTGTAATGGTATTGATACGAACAATACAAAGACAAATTGTAGTAAATTTTTCATGATAATTGATTTTAGTTTACAGTA
>DINS01000019.1:65891-171773 GCA_002426015.1 Flavobacteriaceae bacterium UBA5534 | reverse complement strand
CCACAAGATGCTTCAACTATCTGCTTTTTGTCTTCGCTACAAGTAAAACTTAAATACAGAACACAAACAAAAAGTATTTTTTTCATGACGTTATAGTTTATTAACCTACGATATTTACAATTTTTCCAGGCACAATAATTACTTTTTTAGGCGCTCTTCCTTGTAATTGAGCTATTGTTTTTTCATGTGCCATAACTGCCTTTTCGATGTCATCTTTGCTTAAATCTAAAGGCAATTCCATCGTGAATTTCGTTTTTCCATTGAAAGAAATCGGATATTCTTTACTGCTTTCTACCAAATGGCTTGCATCAAATTTAGGGAAAGGCGCTGTTGAAATCGATTCGTTATGACCTAATTGACTCCACAATTCCTCTGCAATATGTGGTGCATAAGGTGATAATAAAACCAATAAAGGTTCTAAAATATCTTTGCTTGTACATTTTTGAGCGGTTAACTCATTGCATGCAATCATAAAGGTAGAAACTGATGTATTAAATGAGAAATTCTCGATATCTTCTTCTACTTTTTTGATGGTTTTATGGAGTGTTTTTAAATTATCTGCATTTGGTTTTGCATCAGTAACGTTTAACCCATTGTCACCAACATACAACTTCCAGAATTTTTTAAGGAAGCCATGAACACCTGTAATACCAGCAGTATTCCAAGGTTTAGCTTGCTCTAATGGACCGAGGAACATTTCGTAGAGTCGCAAACTGTCTGCACCATATTGTTCGCAAATCGCATCTGGATTGACGACATTGTATTTGGATTTGGACATTTTTTCGACTTCACGGCCGACTTTGTAAACATCGTTCTCACCATCAATTATTCCTCCATTCTCTCCAATGAAAATTGCATTTTTATAATCTTTACCAAATTCCTTGTCATTTTTTAAAGCTTGAATATCTAATTCGTCCGAAGCATTGATATAATCTACTTTAATATGAATTGGGTTCATTAAGACTTTATCTATATTGGCTTCAACCTTAAATCCTTTTTCTTCATATATATTTGCTATAATATTCAATGATTCTTTTAGGCTGTCATCATAAACACCTTTATCAAAGTGTTCTTTTGTTGTTTTGCTTACAAATACATCAACAAACTTCAACTCATCGATATTAAATTCATCTGAAATATCTTTTACTGTGAATGAATGTAAAACTTTATAAGCAAACGCACTCGTCCCCAAAATCATCCCTTGGTTAATCAGCTTTTTAAAAGGTTCTTCAATGCCTACAAATCCTCTGTCTTTCATAAATTTTACCCAAAAACGTGAGTAGAGCAAATGACCTGTGGCATGCTCGCTACCACCAATGTATAAATCGACACTTTCCCAATACTTTAAGGCTTCTTCACTTGCAAAAGTCTCCTCATTGTGAGCGTCCATATACCTAAAGAAATACCAAGAACTTCCTGCCCAACCAGGCATGGTGTTCAACTCAAGAGGAAAAACACTTGTGTTATTTATCTTATCATTACTAACTACAGTATTCGTTTCGGTACACCAAGCCCAAACATCAGCACGACCTAAAGGTGGTTCGCCTGTTTCGGTTGGGAGGTATTTCTCAACTTCTGGCAAACGGATTGGCAAATGTGCTTTATCAATCATTTGTGGCATGCCGTTGACGTAATACACAGGAAATGGTTCTCCCCAATAACGCTGACGCGAAAACACAGCATCACGTAATCTGTAATTGGTTTTACCTTCACCTTGACCTAGTTTTTCTAACTCGTATATGGCAAGTTTGGTTGCTTTTTTATAGTTTAATCCGTTAAGAAAATCGCTATTAGCAATGATGGTGTTGTCTTTATCTGCAAAGGCTTCTTCGCTAATATCAACACCTTCAAAAATGTTAGGAATAGGAATATTAAAATGCTTTGCAAAATCGTAATCACGTTGGTCGCCACAAGGCACAGACATTACTGCTCCAGTTCCGTAACCAGCCAACACATAATCTCCAATCCAGATTGGAATAGGCTCTTTTGTAAAAGGATGCTCTGCATAAGCTCCTGTAAATGCACCAGAAATGGTTTTTACATCTGCCATACGTTCGCGTTCACTTCGCTTTGCAGTGGCTTCGATATAGGCTTCAACCTCTGCTTTTTGTTCTGGTGTTGTGATTTGTGAAACGAGCTCGTGTTCTGGAGCCAATGTCATAAAACTAACGCCAAAAATGGTGTCAGGACGTGTTGTGAAAACTTCAATAGCATGAGATTGCTTCGTTGCACTCGCAATGACGTTGAATGTCACCTGCGCTCCAACCGATTTTCCAATCCAGTTGCGTTGACTTTCTTTTAGTGACTCTGTCCAATCAATGGTATCTAATCCTTGAAGTAAACGCTCTGCATAAGCAGAAATACGCATACTCCATTGTGTCATTTTTTTACGGATTACAGGATGACCACCACGTTCTGAAACGCCATTGACGATTTCGTCGTTTGCTAACACCGTTCCTAAAGCAGGACACCAGTTCACTTCGGTCTCTGCTAAATAGGTCAATCGATATTTTAGGAGGATTTCTTGTTGTTTTATAGATGAAAAAGTATTCCATTGTTCAGCAGTAAAAGGTTCAATGTTATCATCACAAACTGCATTTACATTGGCATTTCCTTCCGCAGAAAATTTTGAAATAAGCGTTTCAATAGATTCCGCTTTATTGCTATCGTTATTATACCATGATTCAAACAACTGGATAAAAATCCACTGTGTCCATTTGTAATAATTAGGGTCGGAGGTTCGCACTTCACGGCTCCAATCAAATGAAAACCCGATTTGGTCCAATTGACGACGATAGGTTTTGATGTTTTCTTCGGTCGTCACCGCTGGATGTTGCCCTGTTTGAATAGCATACTGCTCTGCTGGCAAACCAAAACTATCATACCCTTGTGGATGCAACACATTAAACCCTTTATGACGTTTATAACGTGCATAAATATCACTTGCGATATAGCCTAATGGATGACCAACGTGTAAGCCTGCTCCACTTGGGTAAGGAAACATATCTAGTACGTAATATTTTGGTTTATCGCTAGTGTTTGAGGCTTGAAATGTTTTGTTTTCTGCCCAATATTTTTGCCACTTGGCTTCAATGTCGTTAAAATGGTATTGCATCTTTATATTTTTCCGCTTATAAAAGGGCAAATTTAAACTTATTATAACAATGTTGAAAGTTTAAACGTTGTAAACCTTAACAGAATAGATTTCTTTTATATTTTTACAGCATAATCCATTTTATTTATGAGTTCATCGTTTGACAGATATCAAAAACGCAAATTAATTTCGTCTTATTTCTCGGTTGTTATCAGTATTGCTTTGGTTCTTTTTCTTTTAGGCTGTCTTGGTCTATTGGTTTTGAATGCCAAAAAAGTAGCTGACCATTTTAAAGAACAAGTCGTCATGACCATTTATTTGAACGATTCTGCCAAAGAAGTTGAAGTCAACCAGCTTGAAAAAAGTTTGGCAATGGCTGAATATACCAAAAGTACCGAATACGTTTCAAAAGAAGCAGCAGCCGAATCGATGAAGGCCGAAACTGGCGAAGATTTTATGGATTTTGTGGGTTATAATCCTTTACAAAATTCTATCGATGTGCACCTTAAAGCAGATTTTGTCACTACAGAAACACTAACCTCTATCACTGAAGAGCTAGCAACCAAAAAGTTTATTGAAGAAATTCGTTATGATAACGATTTGGTGGAGTTGATGAACGATAATGTCAAAAAAATCACGTTTTGGGTATTGATTATCAGTGCGCTTTTTACGTTGATTGCGGTGTTATTGATTAACAGTTCGATACGTTTGGCAGTGTACTCTAAACGTTTTATCATCAAAACGATGCAAATGGTTGGAGCCACCAAATCATTTATTAGAAAGCCTTTTATACTAAAAAGTGTACAATTGGGTATTATTGGTGCCATTGTGGCTTTGATAGGCATGGCAATTGTGTTATATTACCTTAACCAGACTTTCCCTGAATTAGAGCTGATTAAAAACCCTGTACTACTTGGTGGTTTGTTTATTGGTATCTTTTTATTGGGCATCTTTATCACTTGGATTAGTACGTTTATCGCGACACAACGTTTCTTGAATTTGAAAACCGATGCGTTGTATTATTAACATTATTTGACGCAACCATTTAAGAAATTTTGTATCTTTTAGATAAAACACTATTACAATGAAAACAAAATACTTTTTAGTTGTTGCACTTGTCCTTTGTATTTTTTTAAGCTGCAGCAGTAACGATGACACTATACCAACAACTACTACAGAATGGAACCTTATTTCTGTCACTGGTGGTCTTGCTGGAGTTGATGACACTTTTGATCCAGGGCTTATTACTTGGACATTTAGTAGTGCTACCAATACCGTTATTGTGGTCAACAACAATACCGATGATACTCTGATTGACTTTTTTGATTCTGGCACTTATACCTATGTCACAACTGTCGTTGGTTCTGACGTTCACGTTACCATTGATGGTATTGAATTTGGTGTCATTACCCAAACAGCATCACAAATGACTTTAGACCAGCAGGCGCTTGATGGCTATCTTGTTACATTTACTAAATAATACTAAACACTCATTGCTGACGTTAGATTTACATAAATATAACCACCAATGAAAAAGCTCACTCCATTTTTTGCCCTTGTCGTTTTTGTGCTATCCACATCTTGCATCATCGTCAATACACAGCCTGATGAATGTGAAGTTGTAACTGTAAAAATCACCAAAATTAAAGAAGGGCCTTCCTATGATATTGTATTTTATGGTGATGGTACAAACAATTATTACATTAATCGTGGATTAGAGCAAGGATTAAATTTAGATTCCCTTAACGCAAAAGTTTTAAATAAAACCGTTACTTTGCACTTGGCAAAATTATTTTATGGCACTTCAAAGCATATTGCTCAAATGGCCATAAATGATGAAGTTATTTTTACCGAATTCGATTAATTATGGGAAAACAAAAACGCAAAGAAGGCACAAAAAACAATTTTATTTTCGGAAAGAAAAATTATAAGTTCATGCTTATTGGTTTGGGGATTATTGCACTTGGCTTTATCTTAATGGCTGGAGGCGGAAGTGATGATCCAAATGTATTTGACGAATCTATTTTTAGTTGGAGACGTATTCGTTTGGCTCCAACTTTAGTATTGATTGGTTTTGGAATTCAAATCTATGCCATTTTGTTGAATCCAAATAAAAACAACAATTCCAAATCATAAATTCCAAATACTACTCTCAAGGAATTTAGACACAGAAAACTGATATATTTGCAGCATGAATTTAATCGACGCTATCATTTTAGCCATTATTGAAGGTCTTACTGAATATCTTCCCGTTTCTTCCACAGGCCATATGATTATTGCGTCATCGTTTATGAAAATTGCGGCCGACGATTTTACGAAACTTTTTACAATCGTCATTCAACTTGGAGCTATTCTTGCTGTTGTTGTGTTGTATTGGAAACGCTTTTTCCAAAGCCTCGATTTTTATTTCAAATTGTTGGTTGCCTTTATTCCTGCCGTTGTATTAGGTTTGTTGTTAAATGATGTTATTGACGACCTATTGGAAAGCCCTTTAACCGTTGCCATCTCCTTAATTATTGGTGGCTTTATCCTATTGAAAGTCGATGATTGGTTCAAAAGCAATGAAGTTTACGATGAACAAAACCCAACTGCACATACCGAAATCAGTTATTTAACAGCTCTTAAGATAGGCTTCTTTCAATGTTTGGCCATGATTCCAGGAACGTCACGAAGTGGTGCTTCGATTGTTGGAGGCATGACTCAAAAATTGAATAGGAAAACGGCTGCTGAATTTTCATTTTTCCTTGCAGTACCAACGATGTTTGGCGCCACTGCAAAAAAAGGATACGATTATTATAAAGCAGGTTTTGAACTTACAAGCGACCAAATCAACTATCTGATTATTGGCAATATCATTGCTTTTGTAGTGGCTTTGGTTGCCATTAAATCGTTTATAGATTATTTGAGCAAAAAAGGATTTAAGATTTTTGGATACTATCGCATTGTGCTTGGAGTTGCCCTACTTATCATTCATTATTTCATCTATAGTCTAACTGTGATTTAATGAAAACAGCTGAAGATTATCTTTCTGGTCATGTGTTATTGATTGACAAACCCTTGCATTGGACCTCTTTTCAAGTAGTGAATAAGCTACGATGGGAAATAAGGCGAGCTTTTGACATCAAAAAAATAAAAGTCGGTCATGCTGGCACTTTGGACCCTTTGGCAACAGGCTTGTTGGTGATTTGCACAGGTAAAATGACCAAGCAAATTGACACCTTTCAAGGACAAGCAAAAGAATATACTGGTACGTTTGTCTTGGGAAGCAGCACACCTTCTTACGATTTAGAATCAGAGATTGATCAAACCTATCCAACATCACATATTACAGAAGATTTAATCAAAAGTACAACCTCTCAATTCGTAGGCGATATCCATCAGTTTCCACCTGTGTTTTCAGCCTTAAAAAAAGATGGGAAACGCTTGTACGAATTTGCACGAGCAGGAGAAGAAGTCGATATACCTTCGAGACTGGTCAATATTTCAGAGTTTGAAATCACTGCTATTGACGGATTGAACGTCAATTTTAGAGTCGTTTGCAGTAAAGGCACCTACATTCGTTCTCTGGCAAATGATTTTGGGAAAGCACTCAATTCTGGAGCACATTTATCTGCTTTGCGACGCACAAAAATTGGTGATTTCAATGTTGAAGATGCCCTGACTCCTGAAGAATTTATCAAATCACTTCCTTCGGAATAATTATTGATGCTAGTTTATTTCTAACCAAACAGTGAATGAAGCAGCTTTTAACTTTGCTTATTGTAAGCATTTCTTTTTTCGGATTTTCACAAGATGACATCAAAACCAATGGTATTTATTATAAAATATCTTTGGCCGGAACATTGACCACTAACGACGAATACACGTTAGATCCTGATGATGATACAGGTTCATTCATTGAAGCCAATGCAATATTTATCAATAATTCATTGGGCTATCAGTTTGATGAACGGAGTAGTATTGATATCAATGTAGAATATGACCATTTCTTTTCTCAAGGATATAATTTTTTCCCTGTTCATTTGGGCTTCAATTATAATATTCTCGATTTTGACGATGTGGTTTTTATAAGAGGTGGTTACGGAAAACTGGTCGATTTGGGCAAAACATTTGAAACAGGAACGATGTATAAATTTGGTGTTGGCTACAAAACCTTTGATGGTGATTTTAAAAACTCTTGGTTGATAGGCCTCGATTTTAACCGAAAACGCTTTGGATATCGACAGGAAGAAAAGCTCACAAGTGTGTCGGTTTTTTTGGAATTTATGCTATTCTAATCTTTTTTGCTTATTTTGACGTATATATTAATAACAAGTCAACCTAACAACACTTTAAAATACCTGCTTTGCAATTATTAGATAAACATAAGGCATTATTGATTACTGGATTAATTTCTGGCACTTTTGTAATGGTTTTATTTAGCTTACATCTTAAGATTCAACCAGAATTGGTTACAGAAAGTTATTACGAAATCCAACCCGAAAAAACACCAGAAGAAAAGCGATTGGAAGAATTGGCTGTCAATAACAAGTCGGCATCTGAGACCAACAAAGCCTTCAATGAGACCAATGATTTTAAAGATATGATGAAAAACTTTAAATCATTGAACTCTAATGATTTTGACAAAACCACCAAACAAACCGAAGCAGAAAATGAAGAAGTCCCTGAAGAAGTGACTGATGTTAAACATTCACCAACCAGTTACGATCCTTCCATTAATGAAGACGAATTATCTTCTTACAGTAAAATCAATAATGTCATTGCAATGCGTTCTCCCGAAAAGAGACGGTCGGCTGCTTCCAATGGCGACAACAGTTCCAATAAAACAGGTGTGACGTCATCTGTCAACCGAAATAGCAGTGTGTCATATTCACTTAAAGACAGAAAAGACAAACATTTACCTCCTCCTGTATATTTGTGCGAAGGTGGTGGGAAAATCGTGATTAATATTACGGTTAATTCTGGAGGCGAAGTTATTGACACCTATGTCAATAAAGCATCTTCCACCTCAACCAATGAATGTTTGATTGATAGTGCTTTGGAATATGCCAAAACTGCCCGTTTTAGTTCGGACGCCTCAAAAGACAAGCAAATAGGCTCTATCACTTATATTTTTCAAGGCAAAAACTAAACAGCTAACAGATTTAACAAATCACTAATAGTGTTTTGACCCTTATCTGTATTGTACCAATGCTGCAATTCCTCTTTAAATTCTGGTGTTAACTGTCCGTGTTTGGCTTTATAATCATTCACTAATTGTGTAGCTCTACTAGGTCGTGGCCCAAAGGTGTCGATGACTTCACCAGACTGATTATCTATCATTATCAGTTTTGGAATAGCCTTACTTCCATTGGTTAAAAATTGATTCATCAAATCGTCATTTTCATCTCTAAACACCAATTTCAAATCTATATGATGGCTCAATTCAGCAATTTTATGAATGGCAGGCACGACGTGAGCCGCATCGCCACACCAACTTTCGGTAATGACCAACCAAGTGACATCGCCTTTAAAATTTGACAGTCTATCTTTAGCTTCATCAGACACTTTGATGGTTTTGTCCCAACGCTTCATTCGTCTATCATTTAGCATTGTATAATTTATTCTATCTTCAGATATATCATCACCCGAAGTTGAATTTTGCTGTACCAATTGAGTTACAATAGTTCTGTATTCTTGATAGCTTTTGCTGTTAGTAACATTTAACGCTATAATTGATTCCATATATGTTTATTAGATGTCACAAAAATAGTATCTTGTTGTGTTAATTTTTATGACTTTTATCATAGGTAAGTCTTACTTTAAACTGAAAGCTTACAATTGTTAGTAAACAGTAATTAATTGCAATAATATGACTAAACACAGATGCGGTTGGTGTCTTGGCGACCCAATCTATGAAGCCTACCACGATACCGAATGGGGAGTTCCTGTAAAAGATGATGACACGCTTTTTGAATTTTTGATTTTGGAAACCTTCCAAGCGGGATTGAGCTGGATAACCATTCTTCGAAAGCGAGAAAATTTCAGAAAAGCGTTTGATAATTTCGATTATAAAAAAATAGTCAATTATAATCAAAAAAAGATGGATTCACTGCTTGAAGATGCTGGCATTATCAGAAACAAACTAAAAATAAAAGCGACTATTACCAATGCACAAGCTTTTATGGATATACAAAAAGAGTTTGGGAGTTTTAGCAACTACATTTGGGCATTTACAGACGGGAAACCTATAAAGAACAAGGTCAAAAACTACAAGGAAGCACCTCCAACGACTGCGTTGAGTGATGCCATTAGCAAGGATTTAAAAAAACGAGGTTTTAAGTTTGTAGGCTCGACCGTTATCTATGCACATATGCAAGCCACAGGTATGGTAAACGACCACGAGGTGACTTGTTTTAGGTATGAGGAGGTTTGATTGGAAAGGTTCGTTTAACGTTTATGTATATGAAACGTAGCGGTCTTAAGGGCACTGACTTTTTGGTTTATTATTAATGTTAAATTTAAAAACCAACTTTAAGTGAAATACTAAAACCGCTATTTTTTTATCCCGTGTAGCAATCAGTACTTTTTTTCAATTGTTAATAATAATCTAATATTTCTATCGTTTATTTAATAATTTTAATCTCAATACTATCGGGATATGATTCATAATTATGTTTAACTATTATTAATTAACTAATTAAATTTTTTATGAAGCGTTTGCTATTATGTTTTTCTGTCGTCTTAATCATTTTCTCTTGTTCTGAATCGGATAGTTCTGTGAATCAAGATAATCAATCTAACACCAATTTTTATGCTTTAACAGTCGGTAATTCTTGGGTGTACAAAAATTATCGTTATAACCCAGCTACCCAAACTTATGATGATACTGGTGTAATAGATTCGATAAGTATTGTTGGAATTCAAGACTTTTCTGGTGAATCGTATTTTAAATTTAGAAGATTAACAACTGGTAATGAAGAAGGGATTACATTTTGCAATCCTAATGGTGAGCATTTTGAATTTTTAAGAGAGGTTGAAGGTAATCTAATCAATGAAGTAGGTTCTATAAAATTCACTAACAGCAATAATGAAGAACGCTTATTGCAAGAAAATCAATGGGGAAATATTTATGAAATGCTAGTTGAAGGTAATACTACAATAAATGTTGAAGCAGGTGAGTTTGAATGCATAAATTCAGAACGATATGCAAAAAATTCAGGTGGTGAACAGTTAGATGGTTTAGATCGTTTTTATTATGCAAGTGGTTTCGGACTTATTTATGACACATCATCATTTGTATCAAACCCAACACCTAGCATTGTTAGACGTTTGGATTCTTATGAGGTTCAATAAAAGTAATTGAAAAGACAAAAAGAAGTGTTTAAATCTTAAATTCACGTTTCATTCCGTCCGTATTGCTTGCAATTACTTGATCTGAAATCGTTTTAATTTTTTGTTAAACGAAGTTCGTCTATTTTTTCTAAAAATCAAATGTCTAAATCTTATAAATACTCCAAAAACGTCTCCCTTTCAATCTCTTCAGCTCCAAGACTTTCCAAATGTTCGGTATAGACTTGACAGTCTATCAGTTTGTAATTTGTGTTCTGAATAAAGCTGATAAACCCAATTTTGCTTGCATTGCTAACTTTGGCAAACATACTTTCGCCGCAAAAGACACCATTGCCCAAATCGACACCATATAAGCCACCTACAAGTTCGTCGTAAAGCCAAACCTCTACCGATTTGGCAAGACCCAATTGGTGCAATTGAATGTAAGCATCCATCATTGATTGTGTAATCCAAGTACCAGACTGACCTATGCGTTTTGTCTTTGCGCATTCATTAATCACGTCTTCAAAAGCTTTGTTAATAGTGACCACAAAATCGCCATTTCGCATTACCTGTTTCATGCTTTTAGAAACTTTCAGTTGTTTTGGAAATAATACAAAACGAGGATTTGGCGACCACCACAAAATAGGTTCATAACTGCTAAACCAAGGGAAAATACCATTTTTGTAAGCTAAAATCAAACGCTCAACAGACAAGTCACCTCCAATGGCCAAAAGGCCTTCTTTTGAAGCTTTTGACACCTCTGGAAACTCTATTTTTTGTGTTAGAAAATTCATTGGTCAACTACAACGATTGCGTAAATATAAAAGATTAAAAACAGCTATTTTACTTTGAAAAGCGAACTTTTTTCTTCATATTTGATATGACCTTTATGCTTTGAATTATATTCATCATTGCTTTTTTTGAGTTTGTTAATAAAGGTCAAACCTAAAACCACAATATGAAGTCTTGATGAATAATCAGGACTTCTTTTTGTTAAAAATAGAGAACCTCAATATGTTACAACATTGAGGTTCTCTTTATGATTCCGAAACGTGTGTACGCTTTCGCAGGACTATTTTTAGAAAGGTAAATCGTCGTGATCTTCCTCATTAAGGTCGTTTGCTGGTGCAAAGGCTTCAGCTGGTGCCACTGGAGGCATGTCTCCTTGAGCTCCTGCTTGTACGCTTTCTATCCTCCAACCTTGTATCGAGTTAAAATACTTCGTTTCTCCTTGTGGGTTGACCCAATCGCGACCTCTTAAATTGATACTTACCTTAACGTTTTGTCCAACTTGGTAGTTGTTTAACAAATCGGTTTTATCTTGTACAAACTCTACCAAAATATGTTGTGGATATTGCTCTTCTGTAGTGACTACCAACTCTCTCTTTCTAAACCCGTTTGTTCCGAAGGTTTGAGTTTCTCCTATCATCTTAATTTTTCCTTGTACTTCCATGTTTACTATTCTTAATTGTTATTATTTACTCTCTTTTATCTATTAATCTTTCTACTTACGACAGTAGTAATTTCCATGCGCTCAACACATCGCCATAGCTCAAAAAGTTACGTGCCATTTTATGTTTTTGTCGGTGGGTCATTCCTTTTATGTCTGGATGGTTTTTGCTCAATTCTTTTAAAAACTCTTTAATTTCTTTAGCTGTTGGCAATTTTTCAATATTACCCAACATTCCTAAATCATTTCCAGTTAAAATCATACTGTTTCTAATCTCTTCAGGGATGGCATCAACACCTATGCCAAGACTTTGGAGAGGCTTCGGAATCTCAAAAAACCCTTTTTTGGCTCTGTTATAATAGTCGCCTCCTGCTCTAGCCACTAAATCCAGTTTCTCTTGAATGATGACATAATTGCTATCCAGTACTTCTTCAGTGATATGAAACTTAACCACCTCGCAAATCACCAAATTACCTGCACCACCTTCAGTTCCTAACTTAATGATTTCATTTACCTTGCATTCAAACTGAATAGGAGATTCGGCAACTCTAAATGGTTTTACTTTATCTGATTTGAGCATTGTAAAACCTGCTTTTTCAAATTCATTGACCCCTTTTGCATATTCTGTACTACTCAACGACGCTTGATGTACCATATCGTAATTGACCACATTAATGACGACTTCTTTTACCACTTCTACATTTTCTAATGTATGCTTAACGCTATTGTCTCGTACACGACGTGCAGGCGAGAACACAAGAATTGGCGGATTGGCACTAAACACATTAAAAAAACTAAAAGGAGACAGATTAGGGTTTCCTTCAGCATCGATGGTACTTGCAAAGGCAATAGGTCGAGGCGCCACTGCGCTTAACAAATAACCATGAAGTTTTCCTGTTGAAAGGTCTTTTGGATCAAAAGATATCATCTAAACAATTGATTAGTACACTATAACTTATTCGTTTTAGCACATGAAATGCAAATGTAACCATATTAGTAATTCTATAAAAATGATTTATGACAAGAAACAAACAATAATATTAACATATTTACATTATATTTAAAATTGAAAAAAACTTACCAATGCCATTAAATATGAACAGAAATGTTGTGCGATGGATAATTATCATCTCTTCGTTTGTTATTATCTCACTCATTCTTTGGAATACGTATATTTTCTTTCAAAATTTTAAGGCTGAAGAACGTACCAAAATGCAAAATTGGACTTTTGCTCTAAAAGAACTCAATAGAAATATAGAACTGGACACTGATATTGGTGAACTCACTCCTGAAATACTCTCAAGTAATACGACCACTCCAATGATTCGTGTTAATGACGATGGAAGCATCGATTGGAATAATATTGATGAAGAGAAAGCAAAAGATTCAATGTATATCCAAGAATTAATCAAACAATATAAAAATGAGAATACACCCATAGAGGTTAGGTATAAAGATCAGGTTAAAAGCATTATCTACTATGGAAATTCTCCACTTTTAAACAAATTAAAATACTATCCATTAGCCTTATTATTGATTATTTTCCTTTTTGGAGCGGTTGCTTATTTCTTTTATCGAAGCTCCAAAATAGCTACCCAAAACAAACTCTGGACTGGAATGGCAAAGGAAACTGCCCATCAAATAGGCACCCCTTTATCATCTCTTGTTGGGTGGACTGAAATCTTAAAATCTGAAAACGTCAACCCTTCCTATCTTTTAGAAATTGAAAAAGATATCAATCGCCTTCAAACCATAACCGATCGCTTTAGTAAAATCGGCTCTGTGCCTACACTGCAAAAAGCAGATATTGTTAAAGAAACTGTTGATTCTTATGAATATTTAAAAGCACGCTCATCTGACTTGATTGATTTTGAAATTCATGCTCCAGACACCGAGATTTTCGTTGATTTGAATCAGCAATTGTACAGTTGGACGATTGAAAATTTAGTAAAAAATGCCATTGATGCCATGAAAGGCAAAGGCAAACTGAAAATCATCATCACAACAGATGACAAATATGTTAAAATAAACGTCATCGATTCTGGAAAAGGGATTCCTAAACACTTGTATAATAAAATTTTTGAACCTGGTTTTACGAGCAAAAAACGTGGCTGGGGTTTAGGCCTCTCGCTTGCCAAACGTATTATTGAAGACTATCACAATGGTCGTATTAAAGTGGCCCAATCAGAAATTGGGAAAGGCACTACCATGCAAATTTCTTTAAAATTACTATATTAGTAAAGCTATTATGGATGAAAAGTTTTTTACCGTTAAAGAATTTGAATTAAATAACCATTGTCCCGAATGTTATTCGAGAGAGGGTTTGCAATTGACCTTCAAACAAAAATTTGTAGAAAATTTATTTTACAGAGCCATTACAAACGATACAACTTATGCCATGTTTTGTAATGTATGTAAGAGTGATATTTCGCCTTCTCGATGGACCGATGATATTGATAGCGTTGTAAGCTACCAACAAAAAGCTCTGGTACCAAAATCGGCCACTTTTAAACTCAAACGATTGTCTTGGATACTTTTAACATTGGCAATAGTTATTATCATTGCCTTGAATGTCTTTATTTTTATGAATTAAAGCCTATCGCTTATTTGTTTGGCTGTCCTCTCAAATTCTTCTTTTGTAAGGGTTACTTTATTAATAAAACGTGCGTCTTCCATAGAATTCAATGGAATTAAGTGAACATGAACGTGTGGTACTTCCAATCCAATAACAGTCATCCCAACACGTTTGCAAGGAATCGCTTTTTCGATAGCAATTGCAACACTACGAGCAAATTCCATTAAACCCACATAGGTAACCTCGTCCAAATCAAACAATTTATTGACTTCAATTTTAGGCACACAAAGTGTATGGCCTTTTGCATTAGGATTGACATCTAAAAAAGCAATGAAATCTTTTGTTTCTGCCACTTTGTAGCAAGGAATCTCTCCATTTATGATTTTTGTGAATATAGATGCCATCTGATTATGTTTTTTTGATTCATCGTAAAGATAAAAAGAAAATCCTGTTCAGTTTTATTTGAACAGGACTATTTGGGTTTAAGGTTTTATCATTTTGATTTATCTACTAATCTCTAAAATATCAAACTTCATAACACCATTAGGTACTTGTATGTCTGCAACATCACCAACCGATTTGCCAAGCAATCCTTTGCCAATTGGCGAATTGACCGATATTTTTCCAGCTGCTAGATCTGCTTCTCCATCTGCCACCAATGTATAGGTCAACTCCATCCCATTGGTTTGGTTTTTTATTTTCACTGTCGATAATACTAATATTTTAGAATTATCAAGTTGCGATTCATCAATCAAACGCGCATTGGATAATGTTTCCTCTAATTTAGAAATTTTCATCTCCAACATACCTTGAGCTTCTTTTGCTGCATCATATTCTGCATTTTCACTCAAATCCCCTTTATCTCTTGCTTCAGCAATAGCTTGCGACGCTTTTGGGCGCTCTACATCTCTTAATTGATTGAGTTCATCTCTCAACTTTTTTAGTCCTTCTGCTGTATAATAAGATACTTTACTCATAACTTCATCGTTTACATAAATAAAAAGATGCTGAACTGATTCAGCATAAAAAAATCCCGCTCACACGAGATTATATAGCAAAACTACATAATTTTTTTGATTTATAGTTGAACATAAAGATAATGAAAAAAATTAGAAGTAGTTTCCCTCTTGCCATTTTATCAATAAGGAAGGCAGAGGAAGTCTATAAAACATGCATGGCATTATTTATATTATTGTAAATTGCGATTCAATTTTTTTTGATATATGAAGTATTTTATTTTAGGTTTATCACTTTTAGTATTAACGGCTTGCAGCAAGAGTGACACAGTTAATAATTGCAATTTTTTGCTAAATCTTAATGTCAATTATACTATCGACCTCAACTTGCCACAATTTGGTCAGCTTCAGTTTACAAGTAATTCGGTTTATATACTTGATAACCAAAGTAATGGCGGGCTTATTGTTACCAATGTTGGCTCTAGCTTGCGTGCTTGGGATGCGTCTGACCCAAACCATACACCAAGTGCTTGCTCAATCATGAGCATTAATGGCGCCAATGCAGAATGTGGTTGCACTGACGCCAATGAGTATAGTTTGTTTACTGGACAAATTCTCAACGGTTCGGCACCTTGCGGATTAAAAGAATACCGCGTTGAACCTCTTGGAAATAACACCTATTTGATTACTAATTAAAATTTAAACGTCGCGCCTAATAAAAAATTAGTCGTGGCTTGTGGATAATAACCTGCGCCTTCAATGGTTGTTGTGTTTCCTGGTACAGACCAAGTATCATCATAGGTATAGTAGTATCCATTGGAAATGTATTTTACACCAAACACATTGTTTACCAATCCAGATAGTACAACTGATTTAAAAATTGAATTCATTTTTATTTCATAAACAATATTAAAATCGTTTATAAAATAGCTGTCTAATTTTGATGCTTTTGTATCTGTATTTCCCATAAATTGCTCACCAACATATTTACTTAAAAACGACATTTGAAAACCCTCTTTTGGTTGAAACACCAAGGCATTTGCTGCCACAAACTCTGGCGAGAATGAAATATTTGTTTTGCCAAGATTTACCAATTCGCCATCAATTGACGCAAAGGTTTCTTTGTTTTTGTTTGAGCTAACTGTAAAATTTGGTTGTACTGAAAATTTATCAGTTAGTTTTACTGCTGCTTCAATTTCTAATCCTAATCTGTAACTATCACCACTATTGGTTCTTATAGGGTTGCCAACATTATCAATATTTCCTGTTAATACCAATTGCTCATTGTATAGCATGTAATACCCATTGATGTTGATTCTGAAATTATCTGTGTTATGCCTCCATCCCAATTCAAAATCATTAAGTTGTTCTGGCTTTACGGTTTCGTTGTTTTCAAAATCATCTCTATTTGGTTCTCTGTTTGCTCTTGCATAAGAAAAATAGAGATTATCGGTATCGTTTAACTTATAGGTAATTCCTGCTTTTGGATTGAAAAAACTATAGTTCTCATCGACATTAAAAGGCACTCTATCTGAAGTAAGTCCTGTCGTTTTATAACTTACTTGTCTTACCTGTAAATCGCCATATAAACTTACTTTATCGTTAAGTCTGTAGGTTGCTTTTACAAAAGCACTGAAGTCATTTTTCTTCCCATTACCTTCATAATATCGGTCTCTAATCTCGCTATTGCTTGCGTATTGTGCCCAAATTATTTCGCCAAAATGATCACCATCATAGTTGCTATAAGATGTGCCAAAGGTCATATTTAGTGCATTTTTTTTATAGTTTGCACTTGCATTAACCACATAAAAATCGTTATCTAACCAACGACGTCGTATTAAATCTGTTGTGTTAATTGTTTCACCTCCAATAGTTATTTCTTCAAGATTGTAATCGGCAAAATCTTCATCCTCTTTATATTGTTCAAAATAGCCACGACCATAGGTATAATTAAGACCAAGATTAGTTGACCAATTATTATTATAACGTTCATTCCAATGCAATTGATAATGGTCTTGGTTGTAATTATCAACTTCGTTATCATAAAAACGAGTATTACCTTCATCATCAGTGTACATTCCTGCAGTGTTGAAAGTTCTGTTATTTTCTAAAAGATCTAAATCTTCCAACCCATTCCAAGATTGATAGGTCACCTCTTTTCCTCCAAAAGTAATAGCTTTAATTAATGTATTATTATCTACGTAAGAAGCTTGCAGAAAATAAGATTTAAGATCTGAACTAGCTCTATCTATATAACCATCTGAAGCTATTTGAGATAAACGACCAGCTAATTCGAAATGATTATTAAGTAATCCTGTACTAAATTTTACTGTATGTTTTCTTGTATTGTAGCTTCCAAAGCTATTAGATATTTCTCCATTAACTTCATTTGAAACAGCATCTGTTAACACATTAATGCTTGCACCAAAAGCTCCCGAACCATTAGTTGATGTACCAACACCTCGTTGTAATTGAAGACTTTCAACTGAAGAAGCAAAATCGCCTAAATTAACCCAAAAAGTACCTAAAGATTCAGCATCATTATAAGGTATTCCGTTAATGGTTACATTAGTTGATTGTGCATTGATACCACGAACACGAATACCTGTATAACCTACTCCTGCACCAGCATCTGTTGTAGTGACTACAGATGGCAAATAATTTAAAAGTACAGGAATATCTTGTCCTAAATTACGCTTTGCTAGCTGCTGTTTTGTAATGTTAGAATGTGTAATTGGTGAAGTGGCCTCCACACGAACTGCTTTAACCAAAACTTCGTCTAAAATTTCTGTTTTTGTTGAATCTTGTTGTTTTTCTTGTGAAAACACACTGACAGACAGTGCGAAAAGTGCTAAAAAAGCGAATAAATTTTTCATTACGATTATATTATAATCGAATAAAAAGAGGTCATTATTCTTTGTTAATAATTAGTTTCTATTTGAACTTAAACCGAAAGATTGCCACGTTGTTTTTAAAAACTCCTCACAATGACGCTATAAGTTCTAAATTCCTAAACAGCATTACCTGTTCTAGGTTCAATGGGTATGATCTCAGCCGATAATAGGCACCCCTTTTTTGAGAACGATGCAAAGATAACTATCAATTAATAATTATCAATGAAGAATTCAATTAATTTCTGGCGGTTTTCTGTTTGCCTTTTTTTCTGAAGCTATTCGTTTGGTTTTTAGTCGTTTTACTTTGACTTGCTTCGGTACTTTAGTAGGCTTTCTTTGTTTTGGAACAACCAATCCTTCCTCAATAACTTTAAAAAAACGCTCTATTACGAGTGTTTTGTTTTTATGCTGACTTCTGCTTTCTTCACATTGAAGTAATAGTAAGCTATCTTTTGTTAAGCGACTAGCAATAGTTTGCTTTAAGAGGTGTTTTTCTTCGTCTGACAATCCTATAGAATCTTCTAAATTAAAAATAAGTTCAACCTTTGAAGCGACTTTATTTACATTTTGCCCGCCAGCACCAGAGCTTCTTACAGCTTTAAATTGGAGTTCATTAAGTAAAATGTCTTTGTTCATTCTACTTTATTTGATGGGTTGGTTTTAGTAAGTCGGTTACTGTTTTTACTGGATTAAAAGTAATTAATGGAACCTCAACAAAAATAGTGTTCCAACTTGCCATGCTTCCATTCCAAAGTCCTGGTAGCTCCAAAGCTTTTAGGTCTTTGTCTAACTTGGTTTTCATGGTAATAAAAGCGGTCTTGTTATCTACAAATTTTTGTAAATCGAAGGTTTCTCCTTTATAGTTTTTAATGCCACAAACCAAATCGACTGGATTAAAATGCGTGGCATTTTTAAGTATTTCTTTTTGGTGTTTGTTTTTTCTGTCTACCTGTGCAGATTCAACAATTTGGAGCGATACGTTACCACTCTCTTCTTTAACCCAAAAAGGACCTCCTCCAGGTTCACCTTCATTTTTTACCATACCGCAAACTCGGATTGGTCGATCTAACTTTTCAATTAGATACTCTATTTGATACTTTTTGGAATACTTTTCAAATTCATGGCTCACTTTCACATTTAAGGTATTCATCAAAAATTCACCTATAGCGATTAAATCATCACTTGAAACCTGCTCGCCTTTCAGTGTCTTGATTTTTTCAAAAACTTGCTCTTGGGTTTGTAACAACAACCCAGCCAACATTTTTTTATAATCAGCAACTTCATTTTCATACTTAAAGACGACCACATTATCAATGTTTTTAATAAAAATGACATCTGCATTGAGTTCACTTAAATTTTCCAAAAGTGCACCATGACCCGAAGGTCTAAAATACAAATACCCATTTTCATCTCTAAACGGTTCATTTTTTGGTGTTACTGCAATGGTATCGGTTGACTCTTTTTGATAGGAGAATGAAATATGGAATTTGGTGTTGGTTTTGCGTTCAACAATGGCTTCAATTCGTTTAAACTCGTCATCAAATATGTGTTTGTAGCGTTCAGAAATTGTAAAATGCAAATGAGCTTCATTATTGCTTGAAGCGTAAAGTGCAGCTTCAAACAAGTGCTCTTCAAAAGCCGAAGCCAAATGGTCTTTATATTCATGAAACGGGAGCAATCCTTTAGGGTAAAACCCATAATTGAGTTTATCTTCATCCAGCATTGTTTTTACAAACACATACTTTTGTTTGTCGTTGGAATAGGTTTTATACTCTGGATAATACGTCTCAATTTTATCCATGACAATCTTATAGAATGGCAACTTTTCGATACCAACCAAAAACACCGACAAATCGGTTTCCTTTTTTCGGTTGATGAATGAATTGATGGTATCTTCATCTGGATTAAACTCTACAATAAACTCAAAAAGAGTCTTGAACATACGCGTTGCAGCACCTGATGCTGGAACAAACTTCAATAAAGAAACATGGTTTCTTTTGGCTTCAAAAAAACGGATTAAATCTTGTCTTTCTGATTCGCTTATTTGTTTTATACCATGCTCGACAGTGGCTTCCGACTTAAGATTAACATAAGGCAATCCTAATTTAAAAATATCAAGTTGAGCGTTGATCTTTTTTGTGGTCAATCCTTTTTTCTCTATTTGTTGTATGTCTTGTTTTGAAAATTTCACTTGGTATTCTTTATTAAAATATTCACGTGATGAATCGCCATTTTTAAGCGTTCATCTTCATTCCCTTTAATTATTACGTAAGGTTTTTTGTACTTATTCAAAGCTGCTTCAAATATATTAAATTGTTCTTCACGAGCTTGTGGTTTATCGCGAATATTATCTGCAACCCAAGGTAAATCTATATATGATAATAAATAGAGTTCACATGTTTTTTGATTGGCAAAATCTTCTAAAAGTGGTGGACAGAAGCCATCATAGTACATTTCAGAATAAACTTTGGTTTCCAATAAATCAGTATCACAGAACAAAATTTTGTTTGCTTTTGGAGCCAATTCTGTTTCTAACTTTAGTTGGCCATGGGCAATATCCAACACATCATCTTTGGTCAAGGTTTTGTTACAAAGAAGCTGCATTTCGGCATAAATTCTAGAATATTCAGGAACAAAAACTGTGTTGTAATGCATTGCCAATTGTTGCGCAAGAGTTGATTTGCCTGTTGATTCTGGACCAAACAGTACTACTTTAATGATGTTGCTTTGCTCTCGTTGATGTTTTTGTTCCATTCCATATAGCCTTGGACGGCCAAAATAGTGAAAATTAAATATTGAAGCGACAAAATCCCCAAACCTCTGTAAGCATATAACGGAATTGTAATGATGTCACCAATAATCCATAATGTCCAGTTTTCCAGTTTTTTTGTTGCCATGTACCACATGGCAGTAAAAAATAACCCAGATGTAAAAATGTCTATATAATTAACAATCTCTATTTGGTAATCATATGTTTTATATACCAAATAGGTGACAATGAGGGTTATAAAAAACATCAAAACACCTATCACTTTTTCTTTGAAGTTGGTTCTTGAAATCGGCACCATCGGTTTATTTTCTCTTTTTCTTGACCAATTCCACCAACCATAAAGACTCATTACAGAATAATAAAAATTCATCATCATATCCCCTAAATATCCAGCTTTATAGAGCAGATATACTGTAATGATAGTAGCAATCAATCCTACCGGATACACTAAAATATTTTCTTTTTTGGCATAATACACACTCATAATACCACACACAAAAGCAATAGCTTCTAACACTATCAAATAGGTTGCAGTAGTTTTATAAGGTTCAATGAAAAAATCGAGAATGTTATTTAACATAATGTATCGAAAAAGGAGTCATCATTTTCTAAAGCGGTACCAATAACCACCAAATCAGCTCCTGATTTATAGGCGTTTTCTAATTGCTCAATACTTTTAATTCCTCCTCCAACTATTAAAGGAATTTGAAGTTCTTGCTTGACAGCCTTAATAATTGTTTCTGTAACTGGATGTAAGGCGCCACTTCCTGCTTCGAGATACATGAGTTTCATTCCTAATAATTCGCCTGCTTTAGCGGTATCTGCAATCGCTTGCGTATTATTTCTTGATAATGGTTGTGTCTGTGTCACTTTCTGGACAGCAGTTTCTTTCCCGTTTTCGATCAGAACATATCCGGTTGAAATCACTTCAAGTTTCGACTTTCTAACTTTTGAAACTGCCTCAACGTGTTTTCCAATTAAATACTCCGGATTTCTACCTGAAAGTAAGGATAAAAACAATAGTGCGTCTGCTTTATCTGTAATTTGTGTAACATCACCTGGAAATAGAATTACTGGCAATCGTGTTAGCTTTTTTATTTCAATCACTAAGTTTTCAGTCACGTTATCTTCGACAATACTTCCACCAACAAAAACATGAGTTGCTTTAGAGTTATTCAATTTCTTCATAAAACCATATAACCTTTGAAGCTTCATTTTATCAGGATCAATTAAAACGGCAAGTAACCTCTCGCCTTTAGAAATTGAATGTAATATGTTGTTATAGATGCTTTCCATTAGGTAGTTACGTAAGCACAAGTAAAGCCTTCAAATTCTAAAAAATGCGTATTAAATCTATATTTCTTGCTTTCATAATCAATCCACGCAACTGTTTCGCCATCTTCCAACATAAACGGAATGACCAAAAAATGTTCCCTAAACAACATACCTGGCGTCGCAAATAATTTATAAAGTGATTCTTTAATTCCCCAAATAACTGTCAGTTTATTGATGTAATCTTTTGCGCTTTTATCTAAATAATCAAACTCATAATCCACAAACTTGTGGGCTATGATTTTAATTTTTTCACGCTGCTTTTCAATATCAATACCTACTTCATGTTCACTTACTATAACCGCAGAAAATGTAAACGAATGTGTTATTGAAATATGTTTGCCATCTTTTAAATGTGGTTTACCATTGTCATCATAAAACAAATCAATATCTGTATAACCAAATTCAGCCAATAAATGTCTTACACTTAAAAACCCTCTTTGGTGCAACTCACTTTTCATGCCCAACACACGCTCCAAGCTTTCAGGCCTTAAATTAATTGGATGTATTAACACATCATAAGATTCTGTAATCTTCCAAATTTTAACAGTAGTTTGTGAGTTTGGAGTAAGGGTTTTATATAAAGGCATTTAGAAGTCTCGAAGTTATTAATTATCTTTGCATTCGTTTATAGAATATTAGATAACAAATATACAATTATGAATACAAAAACAATACCTTACGTACCTTACAAAGTCAAAGACATGTCGCTTGCAGCTTGGGGAAGAAAAGAAATAGAATTAGCTGAAGCTGAAATGCCAGGATTGATGAGTCTTCGTGAAGAATACGGAAATTCTCAACCATTGAAAGGTGCTCGTATTGCGGGTTGTTTACATATGACCATACAAACAGCTGTATTAATCGAAACTTTAAAAGCTCTTGGTGCAGAAGTGACGTGGAGCTCTTGTAATATATTTTCTACTCAAGACCAAGCTGCTGCCGCAATTGCTGCTGCTGGAATCCCTGTTTACGCTTGGAAAGGAATGACTGAAGAGGAATTCAACTGGTGTATCGAGCAAACCTTATTCTTCGGAGAAGATAGAAAACCATTAAACATGATTTTGGATGATGGTGGTGATTTGACCAACATGGTGTTTGATAAATACCCAGAATTAATGGCTGGAATCAACGGTTTGTCTGAAGAAACGACAACTGGTGTTCATAGACTTTATGAGCGTATGAAAAATGGTACACTTTCAATGCCTGCAATCAACGTGAATGATTCGGTTACTAAATCCAAATTTGATAATAAATACGGTTGTAAAGAAAGTGCCGTAGATGCTGTACGTCGTGCCACTGATATTATGTTGGCCGGAAAACGTGTGGTTGTTTGTGGTTATGGTGATGTTGGTAAAGGAACTGCTGCCTCTTTTAAAGGTGCAGGAAGTATTGTCACCGTTACTGAAATTGACCCAATCTGTGCATTGCAAGCTGCGATGGATGGTTTTGAAGTCAAAAAATTGGAAACAGTTGCTGCCAATGCAGATATCGTGATTACAACCACTGGAAATAAAGACATCGTTCAAGGAAAACATTTTGAGATGTTCAAGGATAAGGTTATCGTTTGTAACATCGGTCACTTTGACAACGAAATTGAAATGTCTTGGTTGAACAAAAACTTTGGAGACACTAAAGTTGAAATCAAACCACAGGTGGATAAATATACAGTTAACGGAAAAGACATCATCATCTTGGCAGAAGGTCGTTTGGTGAATCTTGGATGTGCGACTGGTCACCCAAGTTTTGTGATGAGTAACTCATTCACTAATCAAACATTAGCTCAAATCGAATTGTGGACCAACAGAGACGCTTATCAAAACGAAGTGTATATGTTGCCAAAACATTTGGATGAAAAAGTGGCTAAATTACACTTGGAAAAAATCGGTGTTGAGTTGACGGAGCTTCGTGAGGAGCAGGCTGATTATATCGGTGTGCCTGTTGAAGGTCCTTACAAACCGGAATATTACAGATACTAAACAAATTCCTGCGAAGGCAGGAATCTCATGATTTGATACTAAATGACCCTTGCAGAAATGTGAGGGTTTATTGTTTATTCTTAACTAGACAATTTTCTTTCACATCATAAATATTCTTATTTTTAAGTTGATATGTCCTACGATGAAGAAAACATAATCGTTCCAAGATTCAACGAGGAATCTGGTTTTTATACCACGAAGAAACGCTCAAAAATCATGAGCAAAATACGTGGGAAGAATACCAAGCCTGAATTGCTGTTCAGAAAAGCTTTGTGGAAGAAAAATGTACGTTACCGAGTGGACAGCAAACAATTGCCAGGACGACCAGATGTGTCCATCAAGAAATACAAGTTGGCCATTTTTATCGATGGGGAATTTTGGCATGGCTACAATTGGGACGAACGCAAAGGCACCATCAAAAGCAATCGGATGTTCTGGGTTCCAAAAATCGAACGCAATATGCAACGCGACCGACAGGTCAATCGACAGTTGGAGGAAATGGGATATACTGTGTTTAGATTCTGGGAAAAGGAAATCAAAACCGAACTTGACAAATGCATCAACGACATACTAATGTTTATTGCTATTGGAGAAAATAATTAATCTCCAGTAACCAACAAGCCTCTTGCCCCTTTGATTCCGCACTTTTGATACTGATTATAGGCTTGTGCTGCTCTTTCTCTAATCTGTGCGTCTGTTTCGTTTAAAATCCAGCCATCAATTGCCCATTTTAAAGTATAAGCTTCAGGAGCCATTAAACCTGTTGTCCAAACTAAAGGATTCGCCTGTGTTGTTTCTAGGTAAGGCTTAAAAAACCGCTTACTAATACATGCCAAAACAATGGCATCACGCTTATTGACATTGATGGGTTTAAAGTTCCCTTTTACATCAAACTCCATAAGTCCATCATGACCAATATAAGCCACTAATTTAGAGCCTCCTCCAAAAGTCAACTCCTTGTCATTGATTTTGACTTTAATTTCATTCCTTCCAGCAGATGCTTCTAAAAAGTCTATTGTTGTTTGTTTTATATATTTACCATCATAAGCATCGGCAAGTAAATAAGTTTTTGATGTTCTGTGCTTAAACAATACACGTTCTAATATGTTTGTTTCGGGATTCTTTTCAGTAGAAATCAACGTCCAATCCTTACTGTTTTTAAAAAAGGTTTTAACTCCATATAAAGCTCCCCAATATAGATTGTTTTTGACATCTTGACCATTCCCTAACTTGGTAGGAACCGGCACAATACCTTGGTTTACATTATCACAAAGCGCAACAAACACATGAATAGTTTGTGATTCATTAATATTTTGACCGAAAGACAAAAATGAAAACAAAACAATGAATAACAAAAACAGCTTTTTCATAACTAAAACAACGGCTTTCTTATATAAATATTATCTTTATAACTCAATAAGCATCTATGCAACACAACTCAAAACTTCCTAACGTAGGCACAACCATTTTTACAGTCATGAGTGCTTTGGCTAATCAATACAATGCACTTAACTTATCACAAGGGTTTCCGAATTTTAAAAGCGACCAAAAACTGATGGATTTGGTTACACAAGCCATGAACTCTGGTTACAACCAATATGCACCAATGGCTGGAAGTATAGAGTTGCGAATTGCCATTGCTAAAAAATTTGATCTTTTATATCAAACAAGCTATCATCCAGAAACAGAAATTACTGTCACAGCAGGTGCTACACAAGCCATATACACAATTATTTCGGCATTTATAAGACCAAATGATGAAGTCATCATTTTTAGACCTGCTTATGATTGCTACGAGCCTACTATTGAACTAAATGGCGGAAAAACCATTTCGATTCAGTTGGAAGCGCCAAATTATTTTGTGGACTGGAACGAAGTCGCACAAAAAATCAATTCCAAAACAAAAATGATTATCATCAATACACCACAAAACCCAAGCGGATCTGTGTTTACAAAAGATGATATGTTGAAGTTGCAAGAATTATTAAAAGGAACAGATATCATTCTTTTGAGTGATGAAGTGTATGAACATATTATTTTCGATGGCGAACAGCATCAATCGGCTTGTCTTTTTCCAGATTTAAAATCTAGGACTTTTGTGGTGGCTTCCTTTGGAAAAACATTTCACAATACAGGTTGGAAAGTTGGCTATTGTTGTGCGCCAAAAGAGTTAATGAATGAATTTAAAAAAGTGCATCAGTTTAATGTGTTTTGTGTCAATCATCCAATGCAAAAGGCATTGGCCGATTATTTACAGCAACCCAATCATTATCTAGAATTGTCACAGTTTTATCAACAGAAACGAGATTTGTTTTTGAGCTTGATAAAAGATTCGAGATTTAAAATTACGCCTGCTAAAGGCACTTATTTTCAAGTGTTGGATTATTCTGAAATTACTAACGAACCTGATGCCGATTTTGCAAAACGCCTAACTATTGACCACAAAATTGCATCGATTCCAATGTCAGTTTTTAATGAGAATAATTTAGATAATAATGTTTTGCGATTCTGTTTTGCCAAAACTGATGAGACGCTCATACAAGCAGCCAAAATATTAAACCATATCTAAACGCATCAACCAATCGGTTTGTTTGTCGTTTCCAATATAAAAAGAATGTGTGTCAAACTTGGCAAATCCGTGACGCTCATAAAACCGAACCGCATTCACATTGAGTTGCCACACACCAAGCCATAACCAAGTCTTTTTCATGCTTTTGGCTATGCTTATAATCTTTTGCAAAATATAACCTCCTAATTTTTTTCCTTGAAAAGGTTTTAAAACATAAATCCGTGACAGCTCTAAAGCATCCTTACCAAAAGGCTCTGCTTGTGCTTCATTTTCATTTATTTTAAAGTAGCCAACAAGCTTATGGTCTAAAAACACTAAATAAAATTTAGAATTAGGATTTAGAATTTCTGTTTTGATTTGCTCTTTACTAAAAGCAACATCAATATATGCTTTAAAATCTTCTGGATTATTATCTTTTTCAAATGCATCAATAAAAGTTTGTCTCGAAATGCGTGTCAACACTTCCAGATCATCCAAAGTGCATTTTTTAAACGTTAAATTCATCTCAATAAAAGTAAGGATTAATTGAAAAAACAATTACATTTATAGTATCAAACTAAACATCAAATTAAGGTATTTAAAGTGACTTTTTTATAGTTTTGTGTTTAGTTATTAATAACATATAAAATTATAGATTATGAAATTTTGGATACTATTATTGTTTCTAGGCTTTGGGCTTGCAGCTAATGCACAAGAAGTTGAACACGAAGGCGTCAAATATGAAGTTAAAGGGAAAGCTATTTTTCAGGATGGGAAGGATGTAACCAACACATTGTCTGAAGAAAAAAAGCAACAGCTTTTATCTAAAATCGAAAAAGCTAAAGCGGAGTTTGAAAATGCTGAAGCTGCAAGAAAAAAAGTAGAGAAAGAGCAAAAAAAGGCTGAAAAAGAAATAAAAAAAGCCGAAAAGGCTCAAAAAAAAGCTGAAAAAGCTCAAAAGAAGGCCGAAAAGGAATTAAAGCAAAAGCAAAAAGCTCAAGATAATTTTGAAAAGGCCACTAAAAAGCTACAACAAAATCAAAAGAAGTACGAAAAGCTAAAAAGCAAAGGCAAACTATCACCTAATGACGAAGAAAAATGGCTGAAAAAACTGGAAGGTTATAGAGAGGATTTAGAAAAAGCTAAAAAGAAATTAAGCAAATCATAACTCTGATAGACAATAAATTACATATCGCATTGATACAGTCTGTTTTGGCTTGGGAAAACCCAAATCAAAACAGACTTCATTTTTTAGAACAGATTAACTCAATCACACAACCTGTTGATATTATTGTACTGCCAGAAATGTTCACATCTGGTTTTACCATGAATGCCAATGCTATTGCTGAAACCATGGAGGGCGAAACAGTTAGCTGGATGAAAGGCATTGCTTCCAAAAAACAGACTGCCATAACAGGAAGTTTAGTGATAAAGGAGCATGGTAAATTTTATAACCGTTTGCTTTTTGTGCATCCAAATGGTCAAATTGACACATATGACAAGCGCCATACTTTTACACTTGCAGGAGAAGACAAAGTTTATACGGCTGGAATAAAAAAGAGCATTATCAATTATAAAGGTTGGACTATTTGTCCGCTTATTTGCTATGATTTACGCTTTCCTGTTTGGGCTCGAAATATTGAAAATTATGACCTATTGCTTTATGTTGCCAACTGGCCAACACCACGTATCAATGCTTGGGATGCGCTCTTAAAGGCAAGAGCCATCGAAAACATGAGCTATTGCATTGGCGTCAATCGTGTTGGACTCGATGGCAATAACCATGAGTATTCTGGACATTCAGCTCTTTATGATGTTTTAGGAAACCGAGTGGATACCATACCATACGAAAAAGAAGCTGTGGAAATCGTCACTATAGACAAATCGGAATTGGAATTACATAGAAAAAAACTCAACTTCCTCAACGATAAAGACGATTTTATTCTAAAATAAATTCTTCAATTAAATCCCAATTTGCAGATGCTTCTATAAGTCGGTCATAATAACTGATACGTTCTGGCTGAATCTTTTTAAGATAATTGCCTGTATCCCATTTTTGATTACCATTAGTATCATATACCACTCTAATATAGTAATCTCCTGTATTGATAAATCTAAAATCAAATGGTTTTGGCTGCTCTGCGAATTGTTCATATTTAACCACGCCTTTATCGTCGGTCAATTGAACGATAACAGGATACTTGGCGTTTTTTAAAGTAACTCTAATGTTTGCAAAATCTGAATAAGCCCTGGTTCTTACATTGTAATTGAGTGTGTCGTTGACATTGCCAAAGAAATCAGTAAGTGCTTCTGGTAACATCTGAATTTTATAGTTATTGGATTCTTTCTTTTCGAACTGAAAAGTATAGATATTATGCAATTGATCAAATTTGGTAGTAAATGGTACATCAACCGAATCCTTATCTATAATTTTTATTAGATCCTCACGAAGCAATGTAAACGGAATGGAACCTTCAATCTCAAAATCTTTATCAAAATTCAGATTACCAGATCGCAGGGCATTAACTACCAGTGTATCCTTTTTTATATCTCTAAATTTATGTGTCAACGTGTCTCTGTACTGTTTGTTGCTCACTACAAATAATGTAGAATCTCTTTCAAGATTTTTATTGTACCAATAATATAGCGTGTCTTTAGCTTTATCTTTAGTAATTCGTTCAACGAGCCCTTCTGGTTTGTCACCTAGAAGCTCGATTTGTGTGTCTTTATAATCGCCTTCGTATCCAAACGCTATTTTTTGACCAGCTTCTTGTTTTGGCCTAAATGCTTTAAAATCTAAATCTTCTTTAAACAGTTTAATGGTATAAACAGAATCTGTAGGAACTGTTATTATTTGGTCCAGAAACCCGATTTTATCTGTTTTTTGCTGGTAGGTAAAATTTCGGTTCTCGTCTTTTAATGCCACCAACTTATAAGTGCCTGCTTTAATGTTTTCAATACTGAAATCTGTGACACTGTCCAATGTATTTGTTACATATTTGGGTTTTTTATTGTAAACAACCGAATCATTATAGGTGGAATCTACTTCATAGAGCATCACTGACACAAAAGTGTCAACTGTTCTGTTTTCTGCATCAACGATGTTTCCCTTTACAGAAAGTGAATCGATATAAGTTCCAGTAGAAAACACATATTTATAATAAGGATAAGGGTTTTCTTCATTATTGTCAACAATACTTTGCCCAAAATTAAAGGCATAAGTGGTATTTGGTTGAAGTGTATCCTTAATAACGATTTTTATATATTTACTTGCGGTACCAAGTGGTGTGATATCTGGCTCATTAGTCATTGGAGGCGAAATAATGAGCTGTTTTTGAACATTCTTTATTTTTACATACTCATCAAAATAAATACGTATTTCGTTGCCTTTAAATTCCGTTGAAAAATTTTCGGGAACCGAGCGCATGATTTTTGGTGGGTCAACATCTATTTCACCGCCAGAAGGCGTCCCTCTGTTAGCACAAGACACTATCAAAGCAATCATTGACAACAAGATAAAAAACTTATAAAAGGTATAACGCATGCGTTAGTTTAGAATTTTAAGCAAATTAACAACATATTTGGGATACTAACGAAACCGAAAGACCAAAATTGCTTCAAATTTACTATCCTTTTGTTAAAACCTATTCTGCAATTGCCATTGTAGCAATACTTATGGTAACGCCTTCAATAGTTAAAAGTGCATTTGAACACGCTTCAATGGTCGCTCCTGTAGTTATAATATCGTCAACAAGCAAGATGTGTTTTCCTTTTAAACTACTGGTTTCAGCTACAGAAAAATCAGATTCGTGAGTGACAATCCGTTTTAATCGGTCTTTAAAAACCTGTGTGGCTGTAGCTTTAGTTTTTATTAAAATTTTTGAGTTAAATTCGATACCAAGGGCTTTTGCTATTTCTCTTCCGAACTTATCAGTTTGGTTATATCCTCTTTGACGTAATCTTGACTTGTGAAGTGGTACTGGCACGACAACATCAATATCATTATAACTCGTGATATTACTTAACTCATCGCCTAACCATTGTCCTAAAAACACACCAACATCTTCATGACCCTTATACTTAAGATTATGTAATAAATGCTGTACAATTCCTTTTTTGTTAAACCATAATAAAGCGGTGGCGTTTTTAAAATTGACACGTCCGTACAGTCGTTTTGCGACTGCATTTTCTTCTTCAGAATGAAACTTGGTGATAGGTAATTCATGCCTACAAATGGTACAAATGAATTCTTCATTATCACCTAAATGACCATCACAAGCCAAACAAACCTTTGGGAAAAATAAGTTTAACAAATTTATTACCATTTTGTCGATAAAAAACAGAGAACACAAACATAATATATATTTTCGCATCTATTAATTAAATAATTCATAACCTCCCTCAATAATTAAATTAATGATAGTTAACCCTCAATTATTTAACTACAGATTAATTATAGGTTCTTTGATTGTTGCCATTACAGCTTTGGCGGTTTTTAGTTTTACAAACTACGAATCGAACAAAGCCCATCAACAATTTTTAGAGCAAGAAAAAATATTAGTCGAAAGTGAACTAACCCAAATGCTCAAACGGTATGATGAAGTCTCAACAACAAACGATTTCATCTCTTCAAAACTTAAAGAAGCCAAAATTTCAGCTAAAATAGCATTAGATTCCCTTCGTTTATTAAAAACCGATGTTTCTGTCATTTCAAAATACAAAATTCAGCTTAATGCTTTAAAAACCAAAAACAAGGCGCTTTTTGAAACCATCGATTCTTTAGAACACCTAAATCAAGAGCTAGAAAAAGACAAGCGATTAGCTTACAATGAATTACAAAAACAGCGTGATCAAAACACATCGTTACTCAATGAAAACAAAAATTTAAGCGAAGCCATTGAAAAAGGAGCTTTACTAACTGCAAATTCATTTGAGGCCAAAGCATACCAGTCATATAAAGGCAAACAATACGAAACAAGAAAAGCCATAAAAGCAGAAACCATACAGGTTTGTTTTACTTTGGCTGAAAACGCATTGACCTTAAGTGGTGAAAAAGAATTGTTCATTCAAATCGTGAACCCAAAAAACAATGTGGTCGCTGATAAAGGCTCCATTGATTTTGGAAATTCGTCACTTATTTACAGTGCAAAAAAAGTAGTCAACTACTCAAACAATGTTCTGGACGTATGTACAAATATTGTAGCCGATAATTCTGATAAGCCACTAACTAAGGGCGTCTATTATGTTAGCGTTTTTTATAAAGACCGAAAATTAGGGCACACACAAATTATGTTAGATTAAAATCCAATAAATATATTTTAACAAACCGTTCTATTAATTGGAGCGGTTTTTTATTTTTGCAGCATGACAAATCAAGACGATCAATTTAAAAAAGTAATCTCGCACGCCAAGGAATATGGATACGTATTCCAAAGCAGTGAAATATACGATGGCTTAAGTGCTGTTTACGATTATGCTCAAAATGGAGCCGAATTAAAGAAAAACATTCGCGACTATTGGTGGAAGGCCATGGTGCAGATGCATGACAACATTGTTGGTATCGATGCCGCTATTTTTATGCATCCAACCACATGGAAAGCTTCCGGTCACGTCGATGCTTTTAATGACCCTTTAATTGATAACAAGGATTCCAAAAAAAGATATCGTGCTGATGTTTTGATTGAAGATTATTGTGCCAAAATAGAGGCGAAAATCGATAAGGAAGTTGATAAAGCGGCAAAACGATTTGGCGATGCCTTTGATAAGGAACAATTTTTAGCTACCAACCAACGTGTTGTTGACTATCAGGAAAAAATAAATACCACACTTTCGCGTATGGCAAAATCTCTTGAGAAAGAAGATTTGGCTGATGTAAAAGCGTTGATTGAAGAATTGGAAATTGCCGACCCATTAACGGGAAGCCGTAACTGGACCGAGGTAAAGCAGTTCAACTTAATGTTCGGAACCAAAATCGGTGCGTCCGCTGAAAATTCGATGGATTTGTACCTTCGCCCAGAGACAGCCCAAGGTATTTTTGTGAATTTCTTGAATGTTCAAAAAACGGGACGCATGAAAATTCCATTTGGTATTGCCCAAACCGGAAAAGCCTTCAGAAATGAAATCGTTGCAAGACAATTCATTTTCCGTATGCGTGAATTTGAACAAATGGAAATGCAATTCTTCATCAAACCAGGAACACAAAAAGAATGGTTTGAACATTGGAAAGAAACCAGAATGAAATGGCATTTATCTTTGGGTATGGGAACAGAGAATTATCGTTTTCACGACCATGAGAAATTAGCACATTATGCAGATGCAGCGACAGATATCGAATTCAAATTCCCATTCGGGTTTAAGGAATTGGAAGGTATTCATTCGCGTACAGATTTCGATTTGAAGCAACATGAAGAATATTCAGGTAAAAAATTACAATATTTTGACCATGAAATGAATGAAAGTTATGTGCCTTATGTTCTTGAAACCTCAATCGGTTTGGATAGAATGTTCTTGGCAGTATTTTCAAATTCGTTGGTTGAAGAAGAATTGGATAACAATACGACACGAACCGTTTTAAAATTACCCGCAGTTTTGGCACCTGTCAAAGCAGCTATTTTGCCATTGGTAAAAAAAGATGGTCTTCCAGAAATTGCGCGTCAAATTGTAGATGATTTGAAATGGGATTTTAACGTTGATTACGATGAAAAGGATGCTGTGGGAAGACGTTACAGACGTCAAGATGCCAACGGAACGCCATTTTGTATTACTGTTGACCATGATACTTTGGAAGACAACACAGTAACCATTCGCCACCGAGATACGATGGAGCAAAAGCGTGTGAAAATTGAAGATTTACGAGACCTTATTAAAAAAGAAGTCGACGTGAAAACATGGTTAATGAAAATGTAAGAATGTCTTGCTGAAGGACGTCTCACTGATTATAAAAGAACCCCATACTAATTAATGTATGGGATTTTTTATCTTCCATAGCCTAATAATCGCAATGCATTCAGCACCACAACCAAGGTTGACCCTTCGTGAAACAATACTGCTAATCCTATATTCGTCAACCCTAACATGGTCACAGGTACCAACAAGGCGACAACCCCAAGACTAATCCAAATATTCTGTTTGATAATCTTTTTTGATTGTCGACTCAACCCAATCACAAAAGGCAACATTTCGATTTTGTCGGACATCAATGCAACATCTGCGGTTTCGAGCGCCACATCGCTCCCTGCCGCTCCCATAGCTACACTAACTGTACTGAACGCCATTGCTGGAGCATCATTAACACCATCTCCAACCATGGCTATCTTTCCATCACGTTGCATCAACTCTTTTACGGCCTCTACCTTATCTTCTGGCAATAAATTACCTTTAGCTTCCGTCAGCCCTATTTGTTTGGCAATGGCATCACCAACATTTTGATGGTCTCCAGTAAGCATAATCATTCGTTTGATGCCAATACTTTTTAATGTTTTTAAGGTGTCAATGGCTGTTGATCTTGGAATATCCATAACACTAATGACACCAATCACTTCATTTTTATAAGACACCAACATCACTGTTTGACCATTTTGTAATAAGCTTTCCATTTTCGAAATGACAGAAGGTTCTACCTGGATCCCTTCATCTTCCATCAATTTTACATTTCCAATAAAAACTCCGTTTCCTTTATACCAAGCAGAGATACCTTTACCTTGAATTGCATTGACATTGGACGCTTGATTTAGATATTCAATCGCATAGGTATTCTTGATATCTTTAGCAATAGCTCTTGCCAATGGATGATTGCTCAAACTCTCCACTTCCAGAATGATTCGCACTAAATCCTGGTCATTATAACCATTAATTGGAATGACGTTCGTCAATTTTGGTTTTCCTTCAGTTAATGTTCCTGTTTTATCGAAAGCAATTGTTGTGATGGTCCCCAAGTCTTCCAAGGCCTTCCCTCCTTTTATCAAAACTCCTTTTTGGGCAGCTCTTGCAATACCACTTAAAACTGCACTAGGTGTTGAAATGGCCAAAGCACATGGACTTGCAGCCACCAAAACGGTTATAGCCCTGTATAAACTATCAGAAAATGGCTCTTTGATAACGAGATAGGCAAAACATAACAAGGCGACAATCACAATAACCAAAGGAACATACCATTTTTCAAATTTTTTCGTCAATCGTTGGGTAGGGGATTTTTGGGTCTCCACTTCGCTGACCATAGTAATAAGTCTGGCAACCGTAGAGTCTTCATTCAGTTTTAAGACCAACACCTCAAGACCGTTATCTCCATTGATTGTTCCCGTAAACACCACATGCGACTTGTCTATTTCATTAAATTTGGGAAGGTTGTCAGTACTCGCAATCGCTGTTTTATCAACAGGCATACTTTCTCCTGTAATTGGTGCTTGGTTGATGGAACTGCTTCCTTTAATAATGACTCCATCAGCTGCGATCTTTGAATTGGGTTTTACAACGATAACATCATTGATTTTTAAATCTTCAACACCAATTTCTTCAACGTTTCCATGACGCTTTACTAACGCCACTTTGGGTGACAGGTTACCCAAAGCCTCAATGGATTTTTTGGCTTTATCCATTGCGAAATTTTCCAGAGCATGGCCCAAACTGAATAAAAAAAGTAACAACGCACCTTCAGCCCAACTTCCTATATATGCTGCTCCCACAGCTGCAGCAATCATTAAAAAATCGATGTCAAAGCCGCCCTTTTTGATTTTTTGAAAAGCTTCAATGGCCACAAAATAGCCTCCAAAAAAATAAGCAATGACATAACTGGAAAGGTGAATGTAAACCGAGTAATCACCAAAACGTTCAAGAAAGAACCCAATCAACAGAAAAAAACCGCATAAAACAGAAAAGTACAATTCGGTACGCTGTCCAAAAACACCATGATGTTGGTGATTATGTGATTGTTGAGTGTTTTTCATGCGTTTTGCTTAATGATCATGTCCTCCATTACCTTCATTCAACAACATATAGGTTCCTTTTACTACCAACTGTTTATCTTTAAAATTTTCTGCGTTTAAAACTTCAATGAAATCTTCGGACTGTAAGCCAACATCCAATTTAACCATTTTAAGATAATAATTGCCATCTTTTTCATTATTAAAGACCATTACAAAATAATCATCATCAATCTCTATCACTGCTTCTTTAGACAATGCCATCTTTTTTGAAACAGAAACAATTATTTCAGCTTCGGCAAACATTCCAACAACAAAACCAGTGTGTTCATCAGCTATATGACCATGAACTGTAACACGTCGATTCGTTGGATCTATGGTGGTTCCGACCAGGTGCACGTCTGCTTTATAGATAGCGTCAGAAGCTTCGGGAATTTTAAAATTGATTTTTTGACCTTTCTTTACTTGAAGTATATCTTTTTCAAATACTGACAACTCTAAATGAATATGTTCTGTGTCGATGATTTCCAAGATAATATCAGAAGGTGAAACGTAGGTGCCATTACTTACATTGACTTTGGTAACGAAACCATCAATTGGTGCATAAATGTTTATAACTGAAGTAATGTTTCCTTTTTCTACTGATGAAGGATTGATGTTCATCATCTGCAGTTTTTTGCGCAAACCGTTGTAATGTGCCAATGAGCTTTTATAGGTACTCTCTGCTTTTAGGAAATTTTTTTGTGATGTGATATTTTCATCATACAAGGTTTTTTGCCTTGCAAATTCAGATTTTAGATAATTAAGCTGTTCAGCTACTTCCATATATTGTTGTTGGATTTCTACAAATTCTGTGTTTTCCAACGACACCAAAAATTGTCCCTTTTTAACCTCATCACCAATTAACAATGGCGTTTTAGTCACATACCCACCAATAAAAGTGCTTACGCTCGATTTATTGTGTGTTGGCACATCAATCATTCCGCTGGCTTTAATGGTTTCATTAAAATCGTGTTCGGTCAACGAACCAAATTGCATCTGTTCGCCTTCAAATTGTGCTTTGGTTATAACAACCTCGTCGTTATTTTTGCTTTCTGTTGAAAGTGCTTCATTTTTTGTTTCTGAATTCCCACACGACATCAATAATGTGAAAATAAATAAGATATATAGATTTTTCATTTTTATAAAATTAAATAATTGATGGCAATAATGGTTTGATTATATAGATTGAGATTATTGAGATAGGTCAATTCAATATCCTTGGCGGTCTCAATGCTTTGTATATATTGAAAGAAGTCAATCTCGCCTTCCTTAAGCGTACGTTCCGCCGTTTTAATAATTTCTTCGGAAAGCTTTTTGCCTTGCGAATCGTAATATAAAATTGCTTCGTTATACTGTTGAAGTGTTGCCAACAGTGATTGGTATTCGGCATTCAACTTTACTTCGTAATCTTGTTGCTGTTCTTCAACAATGTCTTGAGCAATTTTTGAAGCCTTGATTTTGGATGCATTTCCAGAAAAAAGCAAGGGTATTTTTACTCCGAATTGATAACCTTTAATATGATCATTCAAGCTACTGTTGGTGCCTTGAAAATATTCCACATTCAAATCTGGAAGCAAATTTTGTTTTTCTTTTTGGTTTAGCGCTTTGTAGTAACTTTTTGAGTTTTCAAAATACAGCAACCCAGCGTTGTCTTGTGGACTCATCGATTGCAATTCCAACTTTCGAAGCGGTTCATCCATAACGTCAATGGAATCCACCTGAACTACTTTTTTCAAACGTTCTGTGACCATCAGCACCTCTTGTTGTGATTGTTTATACAGGGTCTCCAATTGTTTTTGTTTGGATTGCGCCGTAATCATTTCCAGATAATTGGTTTCACCCAATTCAAAACGTCGCTTGGCTGCTTTGGCAAAATTCTGATACAAACTATCCAAAAATCGATAAGTCTCTGCTTTATCTTTTACATAACTCAACTCGAAATATGCCAAATAGACGTCCCGTTTTAGTTGTTGCAACGTGATATCATAACTCGATTTTTGCAATTGTCGCTGGGCTTGATTCACCTTTTTATCAGCGAAATAAACCGTTGGAAATTTAAAATCCTGCGAGACACCAAAAACCTTCAACGGTTCATTGTTGATTGCCAAATTGTTTTCATCAAATTGGTAATACACAGATGTTTTATCAAAACTGAAAGCGCTTCCGACCAAAGCATCAGCTTCATCTATCTTCAACGAAGATGCTTTCAAACCCGAATTATTTTCAATGGCTAAATCTAGTGTTTGCTCAACAGTCATTTGGTTTTGTTGCGCTTGCGTAGCAAAGGTCAACATTAAAACGACTAGTGTTGTGATGCCTTTTTTATTCATTTTTAGTTCTTTTTTCTGTTCTACCCAAGCATATAATACAGGGAGCACAACCAATGTTAAAATGGTCGCACTGATTAAGCCGCCAATGACTACAGTTGCCAAAGGACGCTGTACTTCGGCTCCAGCATTGGTAGATATTGCCATTGGTAAAAATCCTAAAGCTGCGGCTGCGGCTGTTAATAAAACAGGACGTAGTCGTTCGCTTGTGCCTCGTTTGATGCGTTCTTCAATATCAGTCAAACCATGTGCTTTCAGTTCTTTGAAATGTTCAATTAATACAATACCATTTAAGACAGCAATACCAAACAATGCAATAAAACCAACACCTGCAGATATGCTAAATGGTAAATCGCGCATCCATAAAAACAAAATTCCACCAACAGCAGATAAAGGAATGGCTGAATAAATCATCAAGGCGTCTTTTACAGAATGAAATGCAAAATAGAGGAGTATAAAAATTAGAACCAAGGCTATTGGTACAGCTACCATCAGTCGTGCTTTGGCACTTTGAAGGTTTTCAAACTGACCTCCATAAGTAATACTGTAACCTACTGGCAATTTGACTTCACTTTCAATTATCTGCTGTATTTCGTCTACAACCGATTGCAAATCTCTGTTTCTCACATTCACTCCTACGACGATGCGACGTTTGGTATCGTCTCTTGAGATTTTTGCTGGACCTGTTGTATAGGTAATTTCAGCTAATTCGCTTAATGGAATTTTGCCGCTACTTGGTGTATCGACATACAAATTTTGAAGGCTTTCAATATTTTTTCGATAGGCTTCGTCTAAACGAATAACCAAGTCAAAACGTTTTTCACCCTCAAACACACTTCCGACGATTCCGCCTGCAAATCCTGTAGAAATCATCTGGTTTAAATCGGAAATATTGAGTCCATAGCGAGCTATTTTACTTCTGTTAAAGTTGACGCTCATTTGTGGCAAGCCTTCCACTTTTTCAACAATAATATCGGATGCACCTTCCACATTTTCTATAAGCCCTTTTATGTCTTCAGCTTTACTGGCCAAAACGGATAAATCTTCGCCAAAAATTTTAATTGCGACATCTGCCCTTACACCAGTAATCAACTCATTAAATCGCATTTCGATGGGCTGTGTAAACTCTACCTCCATTCCTGGAATGACTTCAAGTGCTTTTTTGAATTTCTCGGCCAATTCATCTTTGCTTTTTGCTGACGTCCATTCACCTTTGGGCTTCAGTTTGATAATCACATCACTTTCTTCCATTGACATTGGGTCCGTTGGCACTTCAGCGGCACCTATTCGTGTGACCACTTGCGATACTTCCGGGAACTTATCAAGAAGTGTTTTTTCAATTTTAGTAGTTATCTCAATAGTTTTACTTAAAGATGTTCCTGTTTTTAAGACTGGCTGAATAACGAAATCTCCCTCATCGAGGGTTGGTACAAACTCGCCTCCCATTCTGCTAAAAACCCATCCGCTAAATACCATTAACACAATTGAAAGCCCAATAACTATTCGTTTGTTTAGCAATGCCCAATGAATGGTTGGTTGATAGTTTCTATTTAAAAATCGCATCAATCGTGCAGACACAGTTTTTTCATTTTCTTTATTAGGTTTCAAAAACAAAGATGAAATCACTGGAACGTACGTCAAACAAAATATCATTGCACCAACCAATGCAAAACTAAAGGTCATTGCCATTGGTCTGAACATTTTACCTTCAACACCACTCAATGATAAGATTGGGATAAAAACAATTAAAATAATGAGTTGTCCAAAAATGGCAGAATTCATCATTTTTGAAGCACTTTTATAGGTAATGGTATCAATGTCTGATTGTCTATCTTCCTGTGACAAGGATAGAATTTTATTGCTTTGCGCTGTAATCTGAAATGCGATAAACTCGACGATAATTACGGCTCCATCAATGATAATCCCAAAATCGATAGCACCAAGACTCATCAAATTAGCATCTACACCAAAGATATTCATCAATGAAATTGCAAATAATAAACTTAAGGGAATAACCGAAGCCACAACCAATCCCGATCGCCAATTACCCAATAATAAGACCACCACAAAAATAACGATAAGTGAGCCCAAAATGAGATTTTCTGCGACTGTAAACGTAGTTTTATCAATGAGTTCGGTACGTTCTAAAACCCATTGATATAAACACCTTCTGGAAGTGTGCTTTGTATTGAGGCTACACGTTCTTTAACCGCTTCAATGATTTTTTTAGAGTTCCCATCTTTCAGCATCATCACTTGACCAAGCACTTTTTCGCCTTCACCATTTCCAGTAATCGCTCCAAAACGAGTGGCACTACCAAAACCAACTTTGGCTATATCCTTGATGTAGATAGGAACACCATCATTTTTTACAACAATGTTTTCAATATCATTTAAGGACGTTACCAAGCCTTCACCTCGTATAAAAAATGCTTGGTTGGTCTTTTCGATATAGCCACCACCTGCGACACTATTGTTCTTCTCCAAAGCTTCAAAAATTTCTGAAACCGAAATGTTCATTGCATTTAATTGCTGTGGATTGATAGCAACTTCGTATTGTTTTAAAAATCCGCCCCAAGTATTGACCTCAACTACGCCTGGAATACCTGACAACTGCCTTTTGACAATCCAATCTTGAATGGTTCGTAATTCGGTAGTCGTATAACGGTCTTTATAACCAGGTTTGACATCGAGTATGTATTGGTAAATTTCACCCAAACCTGTGGTGATAGGGCCCATTTCTGGAGTTCCAAATCCTTCTGGGATTTTTTCTGAAGCTGATTTTATTTTTTCAGCAATCAATTGTCTTGGCAAATAAGTACCTAAATCGTCTTCAAAAACAATAGTAACAACAGACAGCCCAAATTTTGAAACTGAACGAATTTCAACAACTCCAGGCAAATTGGCCATTTCCAATTCTACAGGATAGGTAATAAATTGTTCTACATCTTGTGTGGATAAATTACGGGATGTTGTAATCACCTGCACTTGATTATTGGTGATGTCCGGTACAGCCCCAATCGGGATTTTAGTCAAGGAATAGATTCCGAAACCAACTACAAATCCCATAAATAGAAGAATAATAAGTTTATTCTTTAAACTAAATTTTATAATATGTTCTAACATAATTCATATCAATAAGTGTTCTAAACTATCGGTACATAGTTTATAATTAGTAACTTAAAAATTGTCTGAATTATGCCAATCGAGGAGGTTGAAACACTGAAGGTTTCTCAAATAATGAAGTAGATTCTTTATAATGAAAATTAAAAGGAATTTCAATAAAAGGATGGTAATCTAAATTAAAATCGAATGCTTGCAACGTAAAGGCCACATTGACATGAACACAAGTTTGGTGGTTGTGCTTAAACGGCAACTCTTGATGCTCTTTGTGTTCATTATCATGAGCTACTGCTTCATCTCCATAATGTTCCGAGAGAAACTCAAAAAAAGAATCACCATAGGTCTGTTGATGATACTTGGCGTGTTGCAATAGTTTATCTAATTTTGAAATATCTTCAAAACTGATATTGAAACTCTGAAAAAGAATCAAAGTAGAATAAACTATGGCAATAAGTTTTTGCATATTAAAACAAATCTACAAAAAATTATAATGTATTAGGTAACAAGAGTTACAATCCTTAAAAATAAGCTTTTAACTGAATTGTCCCAGTATGAATGGTTTTGGACGTTTCTGTTTTACGTCCGAAGTAATTCAAATTCAAATCCAAATACGTAGTCAATTTTTTTTGGGCCAATAAGCTCCATGTAAAGTTTTTTCCAGGTTGCAAGCCTTCCAACATTTGATACGAAACTGGTGTATTGGCATTGCCTTCAAACGTATTATCAAAATAATTAACCTCGCCAGTAATGGCTACTTTTTGTCCATTATTGAAGGTAAATGACATGCCATAATTGTTTTGAAATAAAGTTTCCATATTACCAGTTGTGTTATCTTTTGTAGTATATTGATAAAACACATCAAACCTCGCGTTTTCATTAAATAAGTAAGATAGTTTCGGCTGCAACCTCACTTCATCAATACTATAATTTCGTGACGCAAAATTTTCACTCAAGCTTTCATTTTTATCCAGACTTGACTTTAAATTCACTAACCAACTAGTAGCAAATTTGTGATTGAAGTTTAATTGATGGCTTTTCAGTTTACTTTCCTGAAACCCGATGGACAATAAGGTTCGACTTGTATTGGTCAAAAACGTATAGGAGGTTGTATAACGTTGCCTTCCACGATTGTAAAACAACACATTTCTAACACTTTTATTGAGTGCCAATTGGTTATCGTCACTATTGGCAAAAGGGTTCAAATCGAAAGTGTTTCCTTCTTTTCGTATTTTACGATCGACCAAGTAAGATGTTTGATTGTAAAAATGAGACCAAAATTGTTTCGATTTGCTTTCATTGACCGACCATTGTTGTGGATTTATGGTAATCGTTTGGCTTAATCTGTTTTGATGTGTCTTTACGAAAATCTGATTCGGAAGCAAGACTCTAATGTATTCGCCTTGATCTTGAAATTGGGCAATTTCAAATTCATTCAATTCTTGGATACCATTACCATTATAGTCAATCCATGTATAAGCTCCTTGACCTGGCTCGACCTGAACATAGGTAAAATCTTGTTGTGGCAAACTTCCTGAATTGGTTTCAAAAATTGTATTGGCCTGAATTATTTGCTCAAAAAGCTTCTGGTTATAAGTTAATCTCGAGTTCAGGGACTTTTCATTTTCAATGGCATCGTCAACCGATTTTAAATTTCGATAATTCACATAAATACCTAAATCTGTCTTTGTGTTTTGAACAACTTTCGATTTGATATAATAGGTATTAGAAGTATTCACTCGTTCCACTCTGTTAAAACGCAAACTATCATTGATGCGATGTTTATATCCAACTTCTGCAAATACTTTCGTGCTATCACCAATACCTGTGAAAATTTCATAGGATTTAAAACGTTGGCTCAACGGCGTTAAACTATCGCTGGTTTTTTCTCGTTGTGCATTATCTTCTAAGGCCAGTTTTGTTCCGACCCATTGTTTGTCAAAACTGTAGGTTACTCTATTGAAAGACCTCAAAAACCTGGAGGTTGACAGGTCACTCGAGCTGTTCAAAACACTGGAATTGGTAAACAGATGCCATTTGTCTAATTGCACATTTGCAAGAGCACTGTGGCGATTGCCATTGAAATTTTTGGAATAATTAAGGTGCTCAAATTTATAAGTGGCAAAACCGTTTTTTGGATGCATTAACTCTAAACCAGCAGTCAACAGATTTTGATTTCCAAGCGGCATGTCCAAGTTCCAATCGCGATTGAATTCGGCATAATACAAACGCTGAATGGTTTTGAAGTTTTCCTGAATCATATCGGCATCTATAATTGCTGATAAATTCCATAGGCTATCGGTTTTAACGATGTTTTGCTTAAAACGTAATTTTCCAGCAAACCCATCATTATTGCTGTCATCTAAATCAGAAAATAAATTCAAATCATTTTTACTGCCTGCAGCCTCAAAATAAATATCGGTTCGTTCTGTTGGTTTATAGGTTCCGTTAACGACTGCCAATTGTAGTTTGGTTGGAGCAATCAATTGCACGATTGGCGCATAATTACCTTGAGGCTCACCCGAAATTTGAGGCACGTATTCATAAATATTATTAATGGCATTGCTGTTGAGAAGTACATAATCACCTTGATTGTCGCCCACCAAACGGAATTTGACACTGAACAATTCATCCTCTGGATTCGTAGAGAACACAAAGGCTTCAACACCATCAATCAATTCCTTCTTGTATAGAATCCTATTTTCACTGTAGGCTTCTGGAACACCAGAAGGTGCTACCATCAGCGACTGGTCATCACCAGCATCTGATAAAATTGCCACTTGCTCTGGAGATAAATTTTGTTGTAATGGTTGGTTTTTGGAATCGACTTCAGAATAGACAGAAACACCAAGTTTTAATTTTTCGGTTTCATAATTACTGCCACCGAACACCGTAAAGCGTGAAAAATTCCGTTCGCTAAATTGATAGTCAACGGTTATTCGCATTTCGGAAGTAATCGGAAACGTTGAGTTGAAAATAATTTCACCAGCATTATAGTCGATGATATAATCTTCATTTTCTCCTCGTTTGATTGGCAAGCCGTTCACATAAACCGTTTCACTACCAGACACAATCAAGACAAACAATTCATTATTGGGACCTCGCAACTTGTAAGGCCCTTGATTCCCTTCCTGCGCTAAAAACTTACTTGTTGTAAATTGTCCTCTTACCAATGCTCCTGCGGCAAAAATATTGGTTTTGGATTCCTCTTTATCAAAATTAACATTGACTAAAAGCCCCTGTACTCGTTTACTGAATCGAGCAAAATAAGTGTTCTCGTTTACCAAGTCAATATCTCCTGCCCTAATGTTCCATTTATCACTAAAAAGTTCAATAAACACTTGGTCAAACTCATCCAATCGTTGTGAATAACCACTTTCCTGCAAAGGAATATTTGCATCTTGAATGGATGCACGCAACGAGACTTTATCACTCAATTTTCCCGAAATCTGTAAATCCAGTTCACTGTTCAATACCGAATTCTGATTATTACCAATGGTGACGCCACGCGAAATGCTTCCTGAAGTTGTTAATCCATCAAATGGTGTAAAACCTCGAGTCAAGGTCGATTGTGACAATTTGTACAGTCGTTGCATGTTCTCGGTATTCTCTACAATGATTTTTTCATCCAATTGAGCATATTTGCGCGTGATAAAATCTGGATAGCGTAAATAATCTATTACAATGGAATCCGTTTGGATTGGTTTTTTAAACGTTAACAGTGCCTTTGAAAAATCGATAGTGTAGAATGAACTATCAATAATCACATTGTCTTTAGTTTTTAAAATAAATCTACTTGAGTTGATGCTTACCGTATCTACTTGAATCGTGTCTCGAATAGCTACTTTTTTTACTCTGTAATTAGTTATTGGTTCTTGAGCAAAAGCACAACAACACATTAAAAACAAAATAAGTGAAATAGCAATTTTCATCTAATACATTAACTTCTAAAGACTAAAAATATTTTATCGTTAAAATGCCTTTAAAATTATCGTATAAAAGTACAGTATTATTTATTTTAGCCGAAATTCTTAATAAGTAAGACCAAAGCGAAAAGAATCAAGAGCCAAGACATTATTTAAATTAGCTTTTATTGTCTTGGTTCTTGGTTCTCAAATCTTGATTCTAAAACAAAAAAAATGAAAATCATCTCCTACAACGTCAACGGTATCAGAGCAGCATTAAATAAAGATTTTATTGGTTGGTTAAAAAGTGCCAATCCAGATGTGATTTGTTTACAAGAAATAAAAGCAATGAAAGAGCAATTAGACTTGGAAGTTTTTGAGGAGGCAGGTTATAAATACAATTATTGGTTTAGTGCACAAAAAAAAGGCTACAGTGGTGTTGCCATATTGAGTAAAATAGAACCAAACCACGTTGAATACGGAACAGGAATTGCCACTATGGATTTTGAAGGGCGCAACCTTCGTGCTGATTTTGATGGTTTCTCGGTGATGAGTTTATATCTACCCTCAGGAACCAATGATGCACGCTTACAGCATAAATTTGATTATATGGACATGTTTCAAGACTATATCAATGGGCTTAAAAAAGAGATTCCAAATTTGATTATCTGTGGCGATTATAATATTTGCCATGAAGAAATTGACATCCACAATCCTAAAGGCCTTTCCAATGTTTCTGGATTTCTGCCTGTAGAAAGAAAATGGATTGGAGGTTTCATCAACAACGGATTTATTGATTCGTTCAGGCACTTCAACAAAGAACCTGATAATTATACATGGTGGAGCTACAGAGCTAATTCCAGAGCCAATAACAAAGGTTGGCGATTGGATTATGCAATGGTCAGTAAACCTTTACAAGAAAAACTAAAACGCAGCGTTATCTTGTCGGATGCTGTGCATAGCGATCACTGTCCTATTTTATTAGAAGTAGAAGATTAGTGAGCAGTATGCTGCCGAGTTTTAAAAACCAAATTAACAATAAACAAATCAATAACTTAACAACATCAAACCATGATTAAAAAATTGTCATTAATAGCATTAACATTAGTATTAACAACCTCTTGTGTTTCCAAAAAACTATATACCGATTTAGAGAGTAAGTATGCAGATTTGAAAAAGGAAAATAGAAAGATTTCTGATGACAACGCCTCGTTGTCTAAATCTTTGGCAACAGCACATAATGAGCTGGCGACATTACAAAAAAACTATGATTCAGCTATCGCGCAACGCAACAAACTTCAGCAAGAGTATGATGCCACTAAAACCAACCTCGATAATTTACAAAAATCATACGAAGCACTAGAGCAAAACAGTTCGTCAGCAATTGCCGAAAATGCTAAAAAGAATAGAGAATTATTGGCACAATTGGAAGCTAAAGAACAAGCCCTTGCCGCGGAAAATGCTCGTCTTGAAAAATTGAAAAAAGATATGGAAGCACGTTCACAACGTATCGCAGAACTAGAAAATATCATTTCTTCTAAAGATGCAGCCATGACCAAATTAAAAAATGCCATTTCAAAAGCACTTACCAATTTTGAGGGTAAAGGTTTAACGGTCGAGCAACGTGATGGCAAAGTCTATGTATCGATGGAAAATAAATTATTATTCGAATCTGGAAGTTGGGCTGTTGGTAAAAATGGTCGTGAAGCAGTCAAACAATTAGGAAGTGTTTTGGCTGTCAATCCAGATATTGCAGTCCTTATTGAAGGGCATACCGATAATGTTCCTTATACAGGAACTGGACAGTTGAGTGGCAACTGGGATTTATCGACCAAAAGAGCCACAGCCATTGTGGAAATTTTAAGAGAAAATGCCTCTATCAATCCAGAAAACTTAACAGCTGCTGGTCGTGGTGAATATGCGCCAATAGCAAGTAATGAAACAGCTGATGGTAAAGCCAAAAACAGACGAATTGAAGTTATTTTAACTCCGAAATTGGATGAGATTTCTAAATTGTTGAATGACTAACACAAAGTTATAGCGAGGACGAAAGGACGAAGCAATCTTTTGAAAAATTACAAAATCAAATCAACAGATTGCTTCACTTTGTTCGCAAAGGCGGTTTAATTTAACCTTTCAGTAAGACAAACGCTGAAAGGTTTTTTTATCTTTAGCCAATAAATCAAACATTTTGAAATACACCAAACTACCACACACTGATATAAAAGTGAGCAAACTCTGTTTAGGAACGATGACTTGGGGAAATCAAAACACTCAAGCTGAAGGGTTTGAACAAATGGATTATGCTTTAGACCGAGGCATCAACTTTTTTGATACTGCCGAACTGTACCCTGTCCCTGCAACCAAAGAAACCTATGCCGAAACCGAACGTATTATTGGCAATTGGTTTGAAAAAACTGGCAATAGAGACAAGGTTGTGCTAGCTTCAAAAATTGCTGGAACTGGCGATTATACTGCTCATATTAGAACCAATGGGTTTAGTCCTGATGCGCTAAAAGATGCTGTCAATCAAAGTTTGAAACGACTGAAAACCGACTATATCGATTTATACCAACTCCACTGGCCAGAACGACATACCAATACATTTGGAGTAAGAGATTATAAGCACGTCGAAGACGGATGGGCAGATAATTTCAATCAAATCTTACATACTTTGGATGAAATCATCAAGTCTGGTAAAATAAGACACGTCGGAATTTCCAATGAAAAAGCATGGGGAACGATGCGTTATCTAGAAGAATCGAAAGCACACAATTTACCAAGAATGATAACCGTTCAAAATGCTTACTCATTACTCAATAGAGTTTTTGAAGGCGACATGGCAGAGATTGCCATAAGAGAGCAAATTGGTCTTCTTGCCTATTCACCAATGGCGTTTGGCGTGCTTTCGGGAAAATATATCAAAGGTACTGCAGCTGACAATGCACGATTAAAATTATTTCCAAGATTTTCTCGATATAGCAGTGCTCAATGCACAGAAGCAACCAAACGCTATCTTGTGATTGCAGAAAAAAACAATATGCCTTTAGCTCAAATGTCACTTGCTTTTGTTACACAACGGCCTTTTTTAACCAGTAATATTATTGGTGCAACAACTATGGGGCAGCTTAAGGAGAATATTGACAGCATTGATATTAATCTAAGTCAAGAAATTTTAGAAGCCATTGAAAAAGTGCATAAAGAAATTCCAAATCCAACATCATAAAATAACTCTTATGAAAAATTATATCCATCTCATCGTCGTATGCCTGCTTGTAGTTTCCTGCGGAACAAAAACTGTTGTGAACAAAGAAATGGTCATAAAGGAATCGCAATCAATGGCTGCAAAAACAGATACCAATAAAAACTTAAAGGAAATAAAAACAGAAGGTGCACTTACAGATAAAGAAGGATTCAAGGATATTGGCACATTCAAATACTCGGAGTTCTATGACGAAAAAACTAACGAGATTTTAAAAATAAAGAATGTAGAAACCACTGATAAAACCATTACCGAAACTTATTATTTTGAGGATAATAATGTGTATTTAATAGTTTCCGAATCGTCTCAAAAACCTACTAAAAAAATATATGTGCATCGTGGTAAAATTGTTTCAAATGAAAACACCAATTTAGATGAACAACAACTACTTCTAGACAAAGCCAAACGCTTTCAAAAATCATTCAAAAAAAATCATTAAGCCAAACGTCAAACGTTTTAAATTTGATAGTGGTTTTTTAACCAATTACACGCTCTATTTTATCAAAAATCATTAATTTCGCACTTCGATTAGAAATAATGATGTAATGAGTAGCAAATTCCCTGAATATAAAGGTCTTGACTTGCCAAAAGTAGCCGACGAAATCGGTAACTATTGGCGAGAAAATGACATTTTCGATAAAAGTGTCACCACTCGCGAAGGCAACACGCCTTATGTGTTTTTTGAAGGGCCTCCTTCTGCCAACGGACTTCCTGGCGTACACCATGTGTTGGCGCGTGCCATCAAAGATATTTTTCCTCGCTACAAAACGATGAAAGGCTTTCAGGTAAAACGTAAAGCTGGTTGGGATACGCACGGACTTCCCATCGAACTTGGTGTCGAAAAAGAACTCGGAATCACTAAAGAAGATATCGGAAAAACCATTTCGGTGGAAGATTACAACGCAGCTTGCCGAAAAGCAGTGATGCGTTACACTGATGTTTGGAATGACCTAACTCAAAAAATGGGCTATTGGGTAGATATGGACAACCCATACATTACCTATGAACCAAAGTATATGGAGAGTGTTTGGTGGTTGTTAAAACAAATTTATGATAAGAAATTATTGTACAAAGGCTACACCATCCAGCCCTATTCTCCAAAAGCAGGAACAGGTTTAAGCTCTCACGAACTGAACCAGCCAGGCACTTATCAAGATGTGACTGACACAACCGTTGTGGCGCAGTTTAAAGCGAATGAGAGTTCGCTTCCAGACTTTTTACAAAACGAAGGCACGATTTACTTTTTGGCTTGGACGACCACACCTTGGACCTTGCCAAGTAATACAGCATTAACTGTTGGTCCAAAAATTGATTATGTATTGGTGGAAACTTATAATCAATACACCTTCGAACCAATCAATGTGGTGTTGGCAAAACCATTAGTGAATAATCAATTTGATGGAAAATTCACAAGAGTTGAAACCAAACCCGAATTATTAGAATATAACTCTGGAGATAAAAAGATTCCATACTACGTCGTTAAAGAATTCAAAGGAAAAGATTTAGTAGGAATTACGTATGAGCAATTATTGCCTTATACACTTCCAAACGATAACCCAGAAAACGCCTTTAGAGTGATTTCAGGAGATTTCGTAACCACTGAAGATGGTACAGGAATCGTGCATACAGCACCAACCTTCGGAGCTGACGATGCCTTGGTTGCAAAACAAGCTGTGCCTGAAATACCACCAATGTTGGTAAAAGATGAGAATGGCAATTTAGTGCCTTTGGTAGATTTACAAGGAAAATTTAGACCAGAAATGGGTGAGTTTGCTGGTAAATATGTTAAAAATGAATATTACAATGATGGAGAAGCACCAGAACGTTCTGTGGACGTGGAGCTTGCTATCAAATTAAAAGAAGAAAACAAAGCCTTCAAGGTTGAAAAATACAAGCACAGTTATCCAAATTGCTGGCGAACTGACAAACCGATTCTTTACTATCCATTAGATTCTTGGTTCATCAAGGTAACAGATGTCAAAGACAGAATGTTTGAATTGAACGACACCATCAATTGGAAGCCAAAATCTACAGGAACAGGACGTTTTGGAAACTGGTTAGCAAATGCCAACGACTGGAACTTATCTCGTTCACGCTATTGGGGAATTCCCTTGCCAATTTGGAGAACTGAAGATGGCAAAGAGGAAATTTGCATAGGTTCGGTTGGAGAGCTGAAAGATGAAATGCAACGTGCCGTTGAGGCAGGCATGATGAAGGCCGATATTTTCCAGAGCTTTGAAGTTGGAAACAATTCAGAAGAAAACTACGCAAAAATCGATTTGCATAAAAATATCGTTGATGACATCGTATTGGTTTCGGCATCAGGACAACCAATGAAACGTGAAGCCGACTTGATTGATGTTTGGTTCGATTCTGGCTCGATGCCTTATGCACAATGGCATTATCCTTTTGAAAACAAAGAATTAATCGACGACCATAAAGCCTATCCAGCAGATTTTATTGCCGAAGGTGTCGACCAAACTCGTGGATGGTTTTACACACTCCACGCCATTGCTACAATGGTTTTTGATTCGGTTGCTTATAAAAATGTTGTTTCTAATGGATTGGTGTTGGATAAGAATGGACAAAAAATGTCCAAGCGCCTTGGCAATGCCACAGATCCATTTGAAACGTTGTCAACCTATGGTGCCGATGCAACACGTTGGTATATGATTGCCAATGCAAATCCTTGGGATAATTTAAAGTTTGATGTCGATGGTATTGAAGAAGTAAAACGCAAGTTCTTCGGAACACTTTACAATACCTATTCGTTCTTCACATTATATACCAATTTGGATAATTTCAGTTATACCGAAGCAGAAATGCCGTTGGAGAAACGTCCAGAAATAGATCGTTGGATTTTATCTGAATTGCACACGCTAATTCAAAAAGTGGACGAATATTATGCAGAATATGAGCCAACAAAAGCCGCTCGTGCCATCTCTGATTTTACCCAAGATTATTTGAGTAACTGGTATGTGCGTTTAAGTAGAAGACGCTTCTGGAAAGGCGATTATCAACAAGACAAAATTTCGGCGTACCAAACGCTCTACACATGTATGGTAACGATTGCAAAACTGGGAGCACCAATTGCGCCTTTCTATATGGATAAGCTCTATTTAGACTTGAATTCAGTGACAAAAAAAGAAACATTCGAAAGTGTGCATTTAGCCGATTTCCCTGTATTTGATAAGTCCTTTGTAGATAAAGATTTAGAGCGCAAGATGGAAGCTGCACAAACAATATCTTCTTTAGTATTATCGTTAAGAGCTAAAGAGAAGATCAAAGTACGTCAGCCACTTCAGAAAATAATGATTCCAATTGATAGCGACGAGCAAAAACAAGAAATTTTAGCAGTTGCCGATCTGATAAAGTCTGAAGTAAACGTAAAGGAAATAGACGTATTGGAAGATGCTTCTGATATTTTAGTAAAGCAAATAAAACCTAATTTTAAAGTGCTTGGACCACGTTTTGGACAAGATATGAAAGCTGTTGCACAAGTGATTAGTGGTTTTACAGCCGAAAACATCAAAAAAATCGAGCAAAACGGCGTTTTAGACGTTGAAGTTAATGGAAAAAGTATTACATTGGAACTCTCTGATGTAGAGATAACATCACAAGATATTGAAGGCTGGCTAGTGGCAAGTTACGGCTCTTTTACAGTCGCTTTAGATGTCACAATTACCGACGAATTAAAGAAAGAAGGTATTGCAAGAGAATTGGTAAACCGCATCCAAAATTTAAGAAAGGATTCGGGTTATGAGCTTACTGATCGTATTGTAGTGCAATTTCAAAAAGATGAACATATTATTAACGCAATAGACAAGAATTTAGAGTATATTAAAACCGAAACCTTAACCGAAGAGTTGGAAATTTTAGAACACTTAAATGATGGTATAGAAGTTGCATTTGATGATGTAAATACCAAGTTGTTTATACAAAAATTTTAAAATTATGGCAGTAGAAACTAACAACATTAGATATTCTGATAAAGATTTAGCAGAATTTAAAGCATTAATCCAAGAAAAAATAGTCAAAGCTATACACGATTTAGAACTTATCAAAAGTGCATATATGAATGACCTCAACAATGGAACTGATGATACATCACCTACATTTAAGGCATTTGAAGAAGGCAGCGAAACGATGAGTAAAGAAGCAAATTCGCAATTGGCCATCCGTCAAGAAAAATTTATTCGCGATCTTAAGAATGCATTAATAAGAATTGAGAACAAAACCTACGGTGTATGTAGAGTAACTGGTAAACTGATTGGCAAAGAACGTCTTAAATTAGTGCCTCATGCCACTTTGAGCATCGAAGCTAAAAATATGCAACAATAAAAACCATACAAATTACAATCAAAAACGTCTTGCTTTTGCAGGACGTTTTTGTTTTGTTAAGTTGATAGGTAATCACATATTAAATTCTATTTTTGTCAAAAATTGAGTCTAAAGGGATGTCTTTAAAGAAAGCAACACTACTTATTATTATCATCTTATTGATTGACCAAATCAGTAAGTTCTACATCAAAACGCATTTTGCTTTAAATGACAAAACCATTGTATTCAGTTGGTTTCAAATTGTATTTGTAGAAAATGAAGGCATGGCTTGGGGAACCAAAATAAGTGATTTGGTGTCTTTTATTTCTGACCGAACTGCAAAACTGTTCTTAACCCTTTTTAGAATAGTTGCAGTTGGTTTTATAAGTTATTGGTTGGTAAATTCCATCCGAGATAAAAAACCAAACATCCTTATTGTTGCCATCGCCTTGATTTTTGCTGGAGCATTGGGCAACATCATCGATTCGGTATTTTATGGTATGTTATTTAATGATAGTCATAGCCAAGTTGCAACCTTTTTACCACCAGAAGGAGGGTATGATAGTATATTCCATGGTAAAGTGGTCGATATGCTCCATTTTCCACTCTGGAAAGGCTTTCTGCCAGAATGGATACCTTTTGTGGGTGGAGATTATTTTACGTTTTTTGAACCTGTTTTTAACATCGCTGATATGGCCATCAGCACAGGAATTGGAATGTTAATTGTCTTTAACAAGAGGGCATTTCACCAAAAAAAAGATGACGTTATTGAGGAAGGCGTTCAGTTAGAAAACACATAAATTTTAAAAGGCGTCACACAATAATCCAACTTCACATCTGTTTCAAAAACATCTTCAATGGTCTCTTCAGCTTCAAAAAAAGACAGACCTATTTTAATCGTTTCTAATCGACATTCAGATAAAAATTTATCATAAAATCCTTTACCATAACCAACACGATGACCTTGATGGTCAAATGCCAAAAGTGGTACAAAAACAACATCAATCTTATCAGAAGCTATTTCTATTCCATCTAAAGGTTCTGGAATGTTCCAATCATTTTTTCTTATAGTTGTACTATCTGTCAATAAAAAGTGAGTCATTTTTAAAATTTCGAAATCACTTTTAGAAATAACAATATTCTTATCCTTTCCAGAAAGGACATTCAAAATATAATCTGTATTGACTTCTTTGTGTTCAACGATACTCAAAAAAATATGATAAAAAGAATGGTTCCAAACATCTAGTTGCAATAATTGATTAGCAATTGCAATGCTTTGGGCTTCAATATCATGGAGTGATAATTCTTGCCGTCTTTTTTTATAGTATTGTCTTAACTCTGATTTGGTCATGCTGTCGAAATTTTAAGCCTTCACCTTCGTAGTCACATGAAACAAGGCGTCTCCTTGGTACACCAATGAGGCTTCATTGACATTGATGATATAACCCTCAATCGTCGATTTTACGCTATGATGAACCCTTCCGTATGGATCCGTTATTTGCCCAATGACATCACCAATGTCCACCTTGGTATTTACAGCAACCCTAGCTTTAAACATTCCAGATTGTTTAGCACGAATCCACTTACTCTCTTCCACAAAAACAGTCGGCATTTTTGGAGTATTAGACTTTAATTTAGAATTGAGCATATCATAATGCATCAACAAACGTTTTACGCCCTCGACACCAACTTTAGAAATGGTTTCGTTAACAAATGACGATTTGCCTCCTTCATATAACAAAATAGGCTTCCCTAATTGAAAGCAGGCATTTCTAAAAGACTTAGCAATATGGTTGGAATACAAAACAAAAGGAGCTCCAAAAACCGAAGCTAACTCGTCGAGTTCTGGTTGCTCTCTGACAATACGTACTTGTGCTGCATTAAATCGGCTTGCACCTCCAGTATGAAAATCAACAATCAAATCGACTTCCGGAATGACCTCATGCATTAATCTATGAGCCACTCTACTCGCCAACGACCCATTTGCAAATCCAGGAAACACACGATTAAGATCACGTCCATCTGGAAAAGCTCGGGTACCATTCAAAAAACCAAAGACATTAAGTATTGGCATGCAAATAATGGTGCCTCGTTTTGGTTTGTTGATCTTTCGCGCAATAAGTTGCCTTACAATATCGACGCCATTTATTTCATCGCCATGAATACCTGCTGTGAACAAAATCGTTGGACCAGGTTTTTTGGAACGCTCAATAATTACCGGAACTTCAATTTTTGTTGCCGTATGCAATTTGGCAATATTAAAATTGATTTCCTTTGAAGTCCCTCGTGGAATCTCATGACCAAGAATGGTAATAACTTCTTTGTAATCTATAGCCATAAAAGGTTAAACGTTACGTTCAATAAAACGAATAATACTTTTTGCAATATCTTTTTTGGTAGCAGCTTCAATACCTTCCAGTCCAGGAGATGAATTTACTTCCAAAATCAAAGGTCCACGAGCCGATTGCAGCATATCTACACCACACACACCCAATCCTAAGGCTTTTGCTGCTTTTAACGCTGCATTCTCTTCTTCATCAGTCAATTGAATGATATTTGCACTTCCGCCACGATGCAAGTTAGAACGAAATTCTCCTTCCTTGCCTTGACGTTTCATGGCACCAACCACATTCCCATCCACAATAAAAGCTCTAATGTCAGCGCCTTTTGCTTCTTTGATAAACTCTTGAACAATCACTCGAGCCTGCAAACCGTTAAAGGCTTCTAAAACCGATTCGGCTGCATTATTTGTTTCTGCCAATACGACTCCAAGACCTTGTGTGCCTTCCAGTAATTTGATGACCAATGGTGCTCCACCAACATATTCAATGACTTCTGCAACATCTTTTGTGTAGTTGGAAAACACGGTTTTTGGCATTCCTAAACCTGCACGCGACAAAACCTGTAAACTTCTCAATTTATCTCGCGACCTTACCAAAGCCTGTGATTCAACAACCGAAAATACTTTCATCATTTCAAATTGTCGTACAACGGCAGTACCATAAAAGGTGACTGATGCACCAATACGAGGTATGATGGCATCGACATTTTCTAAAGGTTTTCCTTTATACAAGACAGCAGGATTTTTCTTTTCAATGATAATTTCACATTTTAAAGGATCAATCACTTCAACAGTGTGCTTGCGTTGTATTGAGGCTTCAACCAGTCGTTGTGTTGAGTAAAGATGAGGGTTTCGAGATAATATGACTATGTTCATTAATTCTTTTTGTTATAAGATACGTTTTTTAGATTAACATCGACAATGAATTTCTTTGACAAGAATTTTCTACCAATAAGTACAGGATATTTCATATCATCTCTGGTGCTCAACGTAAGGTTGATACTGTATTTTTTATCAAATAAAATGATGGTCGTTTTGACTTTATATCTATTCTGAACAATACCATTACTGCTTTTTACTTTAGCTTTTGTGAAGGTTTTAAAGAGTATCTCTTTACCGTTATAGTGTGGGTGACCTTCGTCATAAAACAGGCATTTAAGAACACCATCTTCAACAACCACTTTGTGGCAATGTATGGAAGATGTGTAAGCTCCAGTATCAATCTTTATGTCAATGTCAAATAAATCGAGCGACGGAAAATCGGCTTTATCTATTCTACCAATAACTTTTTTAGGCATTGTAGTGTTTAAAATAGGGATGCAAGGTAATGAAAATCTAATGTTAAATTAAAAATTCTCATTCGATATTCCTTTCATAAGTTTTTAGATATATACTATCTTTGAGAGATGAGTAAGCCTACTTTAGAAATTCAATTACAAACCTTGCCACACCAACCTGGCGTGTATCAATATTTTGATGCAGATGACAAGATATTGTATGTAGGCAAAGCAAAGGATTTAAAAAAACGGGTCAGCTCCTATTTTACCAAAAACCATGATTATGGCAAGACCAAAGTGTTGGTAAAAAAGATTGCAACTATCAAGCATATTGTAGTCGAAACCGAAACCGATGCGCTGCTTCTCGAAAACAACCTCATCAAAAAATACCAGCCTCGTTATAATGTTATGCTCAAGGATGACAAATCTTACCCTTGGATTTGCATTAAAAACGAACGTTTCCCAAGGGTGTTTTCAACACGACGTGTTTTCAAAGATGGTTCGGAATATTTTGGCCCTTATACAAGTATGAAAACTGTGCATACTCTTTTAGATTTGATAAAAGGATTATACCAGCTCCGAACTTGCAATTATGATTTAACAGAAGAAAAAATTGAGGCAGGTAAATACAAAGTATGTTTAGAATATCATTTGGGCAATTGCAAAGGTCCATGTGAAGGCTTGCAGACTGAAGCCAATTATCATGAGAATATCACAGCAATTAAAGAAATTTTAAAAGGAAATTTTAAAGAGTCGTTATCGCAGTTCAAACAGCAAATGAAAGAGCATGCTCAAAACATGGAGTTTGAAGATGCACAGCGAATAAAAGAAAAAATTGATATTCTAGAAAACTATCAGGCAAAATCAACCATTGTCAATCCAAAAATCAGCAATGTAGATGTGTTTTCCATTATATCCGATGAAAGTTATGGTTATGTCAATTTCCTACAGCTTTCTTATGGTTCGATTATTCGGTCGCACACACTGGAAATCAAGAAAAAACTAGAAGAAACTGATGAAGAGTTACTGCAATTGGCCATTACTGAAATAAGACAGCGCTTTCATTCAAAATCTAAAGAAGTATATGTCCCTTTTGAATTGGATCTGGGCGAAGACCTAAAAGTGACCATCCCTAAATTGGGAGATAAAAAACGAATTTTAGAGCTTTCAGAACGTAACGCAAAATATTACCGAATGGAACGCTTTAAGCAAGTAAAAATTACCGACCCAGATCGACATGTCAATCGCATTATGGTGCAAATGAAAGCTGATTTGAGACTTAAAGAAGAGCCTAGACATATTGAATGTTTTGACAACAGTAACATTCAAGGCACTAATCCTGTAGCGGCCTGTGTGGTTTTCAAAAACGGTAAGCCAAGCAAAAAGGACTATCGTCATTTTAACATAAAAACAGTTGAAGGTCCAGACGATTTTGCATCAATGGAAGAAGTCGTATATAGACGCTACAATCGTTTACTCGAAGAAAACCAGCCATTACCTCAATTGATTATCATTGATGGAGGAAAAGGGCAATTGTCATCAGCTTTAAAAAGTTTGGATCTTTTAAATTTAAGAGGCAAAATTGCCATCATCGGAATTGCGAAGCGTTTGGAAGAATTATTTTATCCAGACGATCCAATTCCATTATATTTAGATAAAAAAAGTGAAACGCTTAAAGTCATTCAGCAATTGCGTAACGAAGCACATCGTTTTGGTATTGAACACCATAGAAACAGGAGAAGCAAAGGCGCATTGACCACAGAACTGGAATTGATTCCTGGTGTTGGAGAGCAAACCATTGTAGAGTTGATGAAGCACTTTAAAACTGTTAAACGCATTAGTAAAGCATCGTTCGAAGATTTAAAAACGGTCGTTGGTGATGCTCGAGCAAAAAAAATCAGTAACTTTTACAATTCAAAATGAAGCCCATATTATCCATTATACTCACCTTTTTTTTTGTTGTTCAGCTTAATGCTCAACAACCACCACCTCATCATGATCAAAAAGTTGGGTTGGTGTTAAGTGGTGGTGGTGCCAAAGGGTTTGCTCATATTGGTGTATTGAAAGTCATTGACAGCCTTAACATTAAAGTCGATTATATCGCTGGTACAAGTATGGGAGCGATTATTGGATCACTATATGCTTCGGGATATTCTGGCAAACAATTGGATTCTATATTCAAAGAACTCAATTTTGATGATGTTATCAATGACAATATTCCTAGGGCAGCCAAAACATTTTATGAGCGTGAAAATTCAGAAAAATATGCTGTATCGCTTCCATTCGAAAAGTTTAAAGTAAAACTCCCTTCGGCATTATCAAGAGGTCAAAATGTGTTTAACCTCTTGTCAAAACTAACACTTCATGTAAGTGAAGTCGAAGATTTTAGTAAACTTCCCATTCCCTTCTTCTGTATAGCTACTAATATTGAAACAGGAGAAGCTATCATTCTCGATAAAGGAAATTTATCACAAGCGGTTGCTGCCAGTGGTGCCTTCCCATCTTTGTTTCAACCAGTGATAATTGATGATAACATCTTGATAGATGGTGGTGTTACTAATAATTATCCTATTGATGAACTCAAGGCAAAAGGAATAGATATTATTATAGGTGTCGATGTGCAAGATGGTTTAGCAACACGAGATGAACTATCAACAGCACCAGATATCTTGCTCCAAATCAATAACTATCGTACCATCAACGATATGAAGAAAAAAGCACAAAAAACAGACATTTACATCAAACCTGACATCACAAAATTTACGGTAGTTTCGTTTAGCGAAGGCAATACCATTATTAAAAATGGAGAGGCTGCTGCGCGCGAAAAATTAGAAGCTCTAAATGAGTTGCCTAAATACACCCTATCGCCTAGAGAAAAAATAGAAGAAATATCACGCGACAGTATCATTATTAATGATATAAAATTTCAAGGCAATAAACGCTACACAAGAGCATATTTGCTTGGAAAGTTAAAGTTAAAACCAAATTCCAAAGTAAGTTATACCGATTTTAATGGAGGAGTCAACAATCTTGTCGCCACAAATAATTTTAACGCCTTTCAATATGAATTCCATAAGAGCAAAAATGAAGCCGGCTATGACATGGAAGCTACACTGACTGAAAACCAAATTACAGCACTAATAAAACTTGGTTTGCATTATGATGATCTGTATAAAAGTGCTGCTTTGGTCAATTTTACAAAAAAGCGACTGCTCTTAGATAATGATGTAGCCTCTTTCGATATTATTCTCGGAGATAATGTTCGCTATAACTTTGAGTATTTTATTGATAAGGGTTTTTATTGGAGTATTGGATTAAAATCAAGATTTAATCAATTTCATAAAAATGTGAATGCCAAATTTTATTTGGATGAAACCCAACAAACCATTACTGGACTCAATCAATTAGAGGTTGATATACAAGACCAAACCAATCAGTTTTATCTACAAACATTATTTCGCAAAGACTTTGCCCTAGGTTTAGGCGCCGAGCATAAGCGATTGAAGATTAAATCAGAAACATTAAACAACGATCAAAATGACAGAGCCATTGTTTTTGAAAACACTGATTACATCAGCCTTTTTGGAACACTTAAATTGGACACCTATAGCAATAGATATTTTCCAAAAGAAGGATTTTATTTTAATGGTGACTTCCATTTGTATGTATATGCATCCGACTTCAACAAAGATTTTTCACAGTTTTCGATAGCAAAGGCAGATATTGGCTACGCTTTTACACCTATTGAGAAATTGGCCTGCAACATTATCACTCAAGGTGGTTTTAGAATTGGTGAAAATTCACCAAATTCTTTAAATTTTGTACTTGGAGGTTATGGCAATAATTTTATCAATAACTATATAGCGTTTTATGGCTATGATTATTTGGCCATACTTGGTAATAGTTTTGTAAAGGGCACCATCAACTTGGACTATGAAATCTTCAAGAAAAACCATATCACTTTTGCAGCCAATTATGCCAATGTTGAGGATAATATTTTCGATACAGGAGAGTGGATTACTTCGCCAGATTATAGTGGTTATGCTATAGGCTATTCATTCGAAACATTTTTAGGGCCTATTGAAGCCAAATACACCTATTCGCCAGAAGTTAAAAATAGTATGTGGTTTTTTAATGTTGGATTTTGGTTTTAACATTCTTTTGTTAGAAATGATTATTAAAAATTTCCGATATTTGTAACATCATGACACCATTTTGGGAAAACATATTATTACTTCTTAAATTTCTTATCAAAAGAAATCCCGAATAATTAGGCATTATTGTATCTTTATACTGCGCTTTAAAATTTAAGGCAAGTTCATTTTTAATTCTTAAACTTTAAAAAATGCCATTTTATCATAAATTAGGGAACATTCCTCCCAAACGACATATACAATTTAAAAAACCAGACGGTAGTTTGTATTCCGAGCAATTATTTGGCACCATAGGTTTTGATGGAATGTCAACAAATAGCTATCACGAACAGCGACCAACACAGGTAAAGGAAATAAAAAAACAATATAGTGTAGCTCCAAAAATCGCAAAAGAAAACAGCATACAATCGTATCGTTTCAGAGGGTTTCAGGTAAAGCCAGAAAACGATTATTTGCAAAGCCGCAAAACAATATTAACCAATAGCGATTGTAGCATTATTTTGGCTGCACCAAAACAATCAACCAAAGATTATTTTTATAAAAACACCGATGCCGACGAGCTTATTTTTATTCATAAAGGCACAGGGAAATTGCGAACACATTTAGGTAATCTCGATTTTAAATATGGGGATTATTTAGTGGTGCCAAGAGGAATTATCTATAAACTAGACTTCGATACTGAAGACAACAGATTGTTTATAGTTGAGTCTCGACGACCAATTTATACACCAAAACGATATCGTAATTGGTTCGGGCAATTGTTAGAGCATTCACCTTTTTGTGAACGCGATATTCGCCAACCACAAGAATTAGAAACCTATAACGAATCTGGCGATTTCCTTATCAAAGTTAAAAAGCAAAATGATATTTTCGAAATGGTTTACGCCTCACATCCTTTCGATGTTGTTGGTTATGATGGTTATAACTATCCTTATGCGTTCTCAATTCATGATTTCGAACCCATTACAGGACGCATTCATCAACCACCTCCAGTGCATCAAACATTCGAAACAGATGCTTTTGTAGTCTGTAGTTTTGTGCCACGATTGTACGATTACCATCCGCAAAGTATTCCAGCGCCTTACAATCATAGTAATATAGATAGTGATGAGGTGTTATACTATGTCGATGGCGATTTCATGAGCCGTAACGATGTCGATGCAGGACATATTTCACTTCATCCAGCTGGTATTCCTCATGGTCCACATCCAGGAGCTGTAGAGCGAAGTATAGGCAAAGTAAAAACAGACGAGTTAGCTGTTATGGTCGACACGTTTAAACCATTAAAAGTTACAGAAGAAGCATTAAAAATAGCTGACGAAGATTATTTTAAATCTTGGTTAGACCATTAATAATTAGAAGCAATTTCCTGCTTTTGGCTATATCTTTTCGTAAAAAACAAAAAGGATGTCGCCTCAATCAGGGCTAAAAACAAACAACATGAGTAAAGACATAAAATCAGTTGAATACGGACTAGAAAAAATATTTGAAGGCGCACAAGATTTTCTTCCGCTTTTAGGAACCGATTATGTAGAGTTCTATGTAGGTAATGCAAAACAAGCTGCACATTTTTATAAAACAGCATTCGGTTTTCAATCGTACGCATACAAAGGTTTAGAAACTGGTTCACGCGATGAGGTAAGTTATGTTCTCAAGCAAGACAAAATACGATTGGTATTAACAACACCACTAAACAGTAAGTCCCCTATTAATAACCATATAGTAAAACATGGCGATGGAGTAAAAGTGGTTGCCCTTTGGGTAGATGATGCTCGCAAATCTTATGAAGAAACTACCAAACGAGGTGCAAAATCTTATATGGAACCAAAAGTTGAAACAGACGAGTTTGGTGAAGTAGTAAGAGCAGGAATTTATACCTATGGCGAAACTGTACACATGTTTGTGGAGCGTAAAAACTATAAAGGCCAATTCATGCCAGGCTTTAAAGAATGGAAATCTGACTACAACCCAGAACCAGTGGGGCTTAAATTTATCGACCATATGGTAGGTAATGTAGGTTGGGGACAAATGAACACTTGGGTAAAATGGTACGAAGATGTAATGGGCTTTGTTAACTTTTTATCATTTGACGACAAGCAAATCCATACGGAGTATTCAGCTTTGATGAGTAAGGTAATGAGTAATGGTAATGGACGTATTAAGTTTCCAATTAACGAACCAGCAAAAGGCAAAAAACGCTCACAAATTGAAGAGTATCTCGATTTTTATGAAGGTTCTGGTGTGCAACATATTGCTGTTGCAACGGATGATATTATTTCCACAGTTGCCAAATTAAAATCGCGTGGCGTTGAGTTTTTGTCAACACCTCCAGAAGAATATTACAGAGCAGTACCTAAACGTCTGCATGAGCATAATCATGAATTACGTGAAGACATCGAAACCTTAAAAAGCCTAGGCATAATGATCGATGCCGATGAAGAAGGCTATCTACTTCAGATTTTTACAAAACCAGTCGAAGATCGACCAACACTGTTTTTTGAAATTATACAGCGAATGGGAGCACGTGGTTTTGGAGCTGGGAACTTTAAAGCGCTTTTTGAATCCATTGAAAGAGAGCAGGAAAAACGAGGGACCTTATAATCTTTTTTGTCTTGATTCTTGCATTAAGAAATAAAGTGGTGGTGTTTCTGTTTTAAAATTTAAACATTTATTTAACACCATTGAAATACCTTATTTAGAGGTTGTTTCAAGTTTTTTTATATTTTTGGAACAGTAATTGTAAATCTACTTGTAAATAATATAAGCGTAGTATTTATAAGCTACATTTACAATGAACATCAAATTATGAAAAACATCCTACTTATAGCATTTATTATAACTACGGTCAATATGTCTTTTGCCCAAAAAGAACAAGCGTTTCAGGCTGGCGAATGGTTTAAATTTGAAATGAGTTATAGCAACTGGTTAAAAGCAGGCAATGCGACCTTAAGTGTTGAAGAATCAACATATAAAGGAAAGCCTGTGTATCATGTTATTGGTAAAGGCTGGACCACTGGAGCCATCAAATGGTTTTTTAAGGTGAAGGATCGCTATGAAAGCTATTTTGACAAAAGCACTGGTCTTCCTTACAAATCTATCCGTCAAATAGATGAAGGTGGCCATACAAAAGATGTAGAAACCGAATTTGATCAAGTCAACAATAAAGCTTTTGTCAATGATAAAAAGCACAACACCAAAGGTACTTTTACAACAGAAAAGAACGTACAGGATATGGTGTCGGCATTTTATTATTTAAGAAACAACTACAATACAGAAACCATCAAAGTAGGTGATATTGTATCACTTAACATGTTTTTTGATGATGAAAACTATAATTTTAGGCTGAAGTTTTTGGGCCGAGAAACCATTGACACCAAATTTGGAAAAGTAAAAACATTGATGTTCAGACCTTATGTTATGGCTGGAAGGGTTTTTAAAGAAGAGGAAAGCTTAACCCTTTGGGTAAGTGCAGACAACAATAAAATTCCTTTAAAGATAAAAGCCGATTTAAGGGTAGGTTCTTTACAGGCCAATTTAGAAGCTTTTAAAGGTTTAAAACATTCATTTCAAATAGAATTTGATTAACTAATTATGTCTAACCAAACCAATTTTGACCCCATTTTAGAAGCGCTTCAACAGAAGTACAAATCAATTGACCAAGACACTCAAACACATCTCGAAGGTCTGCTTTACAGTAAGCCTATTACCTATTGGGATTACATACAAACCGATGCGCTGCTGAATCTTCAAATTCAGAGAACAACCTTGCCAGATGAAATGGTATTTATTGCTTACCATCAAATCAACGAACTTCTTTTTAAGATGATTCTTTGGGAAATTTCGCAAGTTGCCGAAAAGGAAAATCTGGATGTCATCTTTTTCGAAAGTAAAATCATGCGAATCAGTCGTTATTTTGATATGCTAACGACCTCTTTCAACATCATGCGAGAAGGCATGGAGGTTGAACAATACATGAAGTTCAGAAACACATTGACACCTGCAAGTGGATTTCAAAGTGCACAATATCGATTGATAGAGTTTGCATCAACCGAATTGATCAACTTAATAGATTATAGATATCGCGCAAACATTGACAGAAATACACCATATTTGCACGCTTTTGAGCATTTGTATTGGCAAGCCGCAGGAAAAGATTATAAAACAGGCAAAAAATCAACACTTTTGCTTAATTTTGAAAACCGTTACAAGGACGAGTTCTTAAGATTTATGGAACATTATAACACCCGAAATCTTTGGACACGTTTTAAAGAGTTGCCAAAAGAAGACCAAAAAGATGAAGATTTAGTCAAGGCCATGAGGCATTATGACCATACCGTAAACATCACTTGGGTTATGGCTCATTACAACGCTGCCAAACATTATATAGAAAGTGGCAGTAAAAAAGTAGAGGCAACTGGCGGAAGCGATTGGAAAAAATATATGCACCCAAAATATCAACGACGCATTTTTTTCCCAGAACTTTGGACTCAAGAAGAGTTAGAGAATTGGGGAACAAATATTTAAAAACCTAACTAAATAGTGACATGAAGCAACAAAAATTATTAATAGCACTTTTAATTTCTTTAAGCTTTTTTTCTTGCAAAAACGACAAACAAACCGACAATTCTGAAGATTTACAAGCTTTTGTTGAACCTGAAGAAGTTATCGAGTTTGGTTTTAATCTCAACGATTACCACGTTAAGCGCGACACTATCAAAACTGGCGACAGCTTTGGAACAATCCTAGAACGTAACAATATAGGGTATCCTCAAATTTATCATATCGCCGAGAATGCCAAAGAATCTTTCGATATTCGCAAACTTCAAATAGGCAAACCATATACACTGCTTTGCTCTAATGATTCTTTACAAACACCAGAATGCTTTATTTATCAACCAAATAATATTGATTATGTGGTTATCAAATTTAAAGATTCCATCATCACCTATAACGAAAGCAAACCTGTAAAAGTTGTTCAAAAAGAGGCGTCTGGAGTTATTATGAGTTCACTGTCAGAAACCATGGAAGACCAAGGGTTACCTTATCAACTCATCAATGACATGTCTGATATTTATGCTTGGACCATCAACTTCTTTAAAGTTCAAAAAGGAGATAAATTCAAAATAATCTACAAAGAGCGTTTTATTGAAGATGACATTTCTGTTGGGCTGGAAAGCATTGAAGCCGCCTATTTTCAGCACAAAGGCGAAGATTTTTATGCTTTCAACTTTAAAACCGACAGCTTACAAAAAGGAGCTGTTTATTTTGATGAAAAAGCAAAAAGTTTGAAACGTGCCTTCCTAAAAGCGCCTGTTCAGTTCAGTCGAATCTCATCACGCTATAACCTCAACCGTCGTATTGCCTATTATGGTTACGCATTACGACCACATAAAGGAACCGATTTTGCCGCTCCAATAGGCACGCCAATTTTGGCAACTTCTAATGGAACAGTCATAGAGTCGACACAAAAAGGAGGTAATGGTAAGTATGTGAAAATTAAACATAACGACACCTACAGCACTCAATACCTTCACATGAAAGCTCAAAACGTACGAAAAGGGCAATATGTAAAACAAGGAGATGTCATAGGATGGATTGGCATGACCGGAAATACAGGAGGCCCTCACGTTTGTTATCGCTTTTGGAAAAATGGACAACAGGTTGATCCTTTTAAAGAAAAGCTTCCTACAGCAGAAAGCATTCCAGACGCATTGAAAGAACGTTATAAATCACACATTGGACCTCTGAAAGTTCAGTTAGATAACATTCAGTACAAAAAAGGTCACAAGAAGAAAGAATTAAACGAAGAAAACTTAATAAGCCAAGTCAATTAATGGCATTACCATCTTATAACCCCACTTCAACAAACGCTTGGTCATCTCTAAAAGCACATTTTGAGACTATTAAAAACACACATATGTCAAAATGGTTTGCTCATGACGCTGAAAGAGCCAACCAAATGACCATTAAATGGGATGATTTTTATGTTGATTATTCCAAAAACCGAATCACTCCAGAAACCAAAACATTGCTTTTGCAATTGGCAAATGACATCGATTTAAAGCAAGCGATTACAAAATATTTTTCTGGGGATATTATTAATGAAACAGAAGGTCGCGCAGTGGCTCATGTTGCATTACGCGATCCAAAATACGTCGATTTTTATGTCAATGGCGACAATGTTATGCCAGAAATTCGCCATGTAAAAAAACAGATAAAAACATTTACTGAAGATATCCTCAAAGGCAAACGCAAAGGTTATACCAACAAACCGTTTACAGATATTGTCAATATTGGTATAGGAGGTTCCGATTTAGGACCTGCCATGGTTGTCGATGCACTTCAGTTTTATAAAAACCAATTGACAACACATTTTGTTAGCAATGTCGATGGTGACCACGTTAATGAGATATTAAAAAAATTGAAGCCAGAAACGACTTTATTTGTGGTGGTTTCAAAAACATTTACAACTCAAGAAACCTTATCTAATGCTACGACCATCAAAGAGTGGTTTTTGAAATATGGAAAGCAGGAAGATGTGTCCAAACATTTTGTGGCAGTATCTACCAATATTGAAAAAGTAAAAGGTTTTGGGATTTCAGAAGATAACATCTTCCCGATGTGGGATTGGGTTGGAGGTCGGTTTTCACTATGGAGTGCTGTAGGATTGTCGATTAGCCTATCTGTAGGTTATGAAAATTTTGAAAGCCTACTGTTAGGTGCCCACAAAATGGATGAGCATTTCAAAAATGAATCATTCGATCAAAACATCCCAGTTGTATTAGCATTATTAAGCATTTGGTACACCAATTTTTTTGAAGTTGAAAGCCAAGCAATCATTCCATATTCACAATATCTCAATCAGTTTGCCACATATCTGCAACAAGCTAGTATGGAAAGCAACGGTAAAAGTGTTGATAGAAATGGCAATAAGGTCGATTACCAAACAGGAAGCATTATTTGGGGCGAGCCAGGTACCAATTCGCAACATGCTTTTTTTCAATTGATTCACCAAGGCACAAAGTTAATTCCAACCGATTTTATTGGTTTTGCAACCTCATTGCATGGCAATAAAGACCATCAAGATAAATTGATGTCTAATTTTATTGCACAAACCGAGGCGCTCCTAAATGGTAAATCGGAAAGGGATGTTGTTGATGAACTTCAGAAACAAAATCTCACAAAAGATGAGGCAAAAAAACTAATTCCTTTCAAAATATTTGAGGGCAACAAGCCTACCACAACCCTACTGATTAACAAATTGACACCAGAAAGTTTGGGTAAATTGATAGCACTTTATGAGCATAAAATCTTCGTAGAAGGTGTCATCTGGAATATTTATAGCTACGATCAATTTGGTGTAGAGCTTGGAAAACAGCTTGCCAATACCATTTTGAAAGAATTTAACAGCAAAAGCGTTATTGCCAATCACGACGGTTCTACGCAAAATATATTAGAATACTACAAAAATTTAACATAACCTTTGTTAAAAACTTGTGTATAGCTTAATCTCTTCAAAGTGAAATCAAGTGGCAAAATTTGTAAATTCAACAGGTTAAAATTTCTTAACATTTAGGTAATAATTTATCGTAATAATGATGTACTTTTGCCGAAAATTTAAAATCTAATTTTAAAATCTAACAAATGAAAAAAATTACTCAATTTTTATTTATGGCTGTCGTGTTATTGTGCACTTCAGTGGCTTTTTCACAAAGCACAGTAAAAGGAAAAGTGATGGATGCAGAAATGAATGCGCCACTTCCTGGAGCCAACGTTGTTGAAAAAGGAACAACAAACGGAACAACAACCGACTTTGATGGTAACTTCACATTGAACACTACATCAAGCTCTGGCGTTATCGTTATTACTTATGTTGGTTATGGTTCAAAATCTGTTGCATTTAATGGCAATCAAGATTTAGGAACAATTAGCCTTATTACTGACAACACTCTCGATGAAGTTGTTATTACTGGTTCTGGAGTTATCGATTTAGCTGATGACAGAAAAACACCTATCGCTGTTTCTACCATTAAAGCAAATGAAATTAGAGAAAAAACTGGAAATTCTGATTTACCAGAAATATTAAAATCTACACCTTCTGTACAATCGATTCAAGGTGGTGGTTTTGGAGAAGGCCAATTGTTTTTAAGAGGTTTCGACCAAGTAAATACCGCATTCTTATTAAATGGACAACCAATTAATAGCCCAGAAGATGGCAGAATGTTCTGGTCTAACTGGTCAGGAGTTTTAGATGTGGCTCAAGCAGTACAAGTACAACGTGGTTTAGGTTCTTCTAAATTAGCTATATCGTCTGTTGGAGGAACAGTAAATATTGTAACTAAAACCATTGACAAAAGAGAAGGTGGTTTTTTCCAAACAATGATAGCCAATGACAACTATATAAAAACTACAGCGTCTTATTCAACAGGATTAATGGAAAGTGGATGGGCATTCTCTGCTTTGCTAGGTCACTGGCAAGGTGATGGTTATGTTGAAGATACTGATGGTCAAGGACAAACTTATTTCATTTCATTAGGTTACAAAGCAAACGAGAACAATATTTTCAATTTTATGATCACTGGTGCACCACAATGGCATGCAACTTCAGGATTTTATGATTTGGGAACCTTAATAGAAAATGGAAGAAAATACAATGCCACTGCTTTTGATGGTGTTGATAGTCCAAATCTATTGAAAAGTGGCAAATATCCAAGTGGTAGAAATATCTATCATAAACCAGTTGCCAACTTAAGCTGGGATTTGACAATCAATGAAAAATCTTCTTTATCAACCATATTATATGCTTCAGCAGGTAGAGGTGCATTTGCAGCAACCCAAAGGTCTGCAGGAGTTCCAACGTATGCTAGAGGGTCTAACAACAACCACAACTGGTATGGTTTAGTAACTAACTACACCAATCAACTAAATGATAATTTAAACCTTAATATTGGTGCTGATGTACGTTTGTATAACGGTATCCATTTTAGAAGTGTTAATGAATTTTTATCAGTTGATGCTGTTAATGCATCTAGTGTATATAATGGAGGTGCTTATCAGTTAACTGAAACTTTTGGTGGTATTAACCCATGGGACGTATTCTTTAACGTTAATGATGACCATGCTCAACGTTTTGGATATGACTATGAAGAGAATATCAATTATTTAGGTGGTTTTGGACAATTAGAATACGCTAAAGATAGTTTCTCTGCATTCTTTCAAGGATCTGTATCTACACAATCTCATTTAAGAACAGAGTACTTAAGTGTTCAAAACGAAGGGCAATCTGAAGAATCAGAAAAAGTAAACAAACCTGGCTTTAATGTTAAAGCTGGTGCAGCTTATAATATCAATAGCAGTAACGTGGTCTTTGCAAATGCAGGTTATTATTCACGTCAACCTTTCCATAGTGATTTATTTGTTGATGATAGAAATTCTAATCAGTTAAACCCATTTGTTGAAGGAAATCAAAAAATAACAGGATTAGAAGCTGGTTACAAATTCTTGGGTGATAAAGTGTCAGCTAATTTCAACCTTTACCATACTACTTGGGACAATAAAATCGACTACAGCTCTAGAGACACTGACAACAATGGTCAAGCAGATGAGTTTACCCAAACAAGCCCTTTAAAACAAGTGCATATGGGAGTTGAATTAGAAGTATTCACTCGTTTTGCTGATGGTTTAAATATCAATGGATTCATTTCTGTTGGTGATTGGAAATATGATGGAAACATCACAACAAGAACATCTGACGATACTGGTGCTGTAATATCTCAAGGAGCTACTAGCTATATCGATGGTGTTAAAATTGGACAAGCAGCTCAATTTACTGCTGGTATTAGTGCTGATTATGAAGTTTTACCACGCTTAAAAGTAGGTGCTAACTGGAATCAGTATGACAATTTATACGGTAATACCGATTTTAATGGTGCAGAGTTTGAAACTGAAAACAACAGAGGAGCTATCCAATTACCTTCTTACGATACAGTAGATGCAGGTGTATCTTACAAATGGTTATTAGGTAAAAACGACCAAAACTCTTTACAGTTCAGACTAAACATCAACAACATTTTTGATGAAGTCTATATTGAAAATTCAAGAGACAATATACATGTTGAAGCTGGTGACGAACAGTGGAAAGGTGTTAATTTAGATAACGGCGTTAGACTTGGTTATGGAAGAACTTGGAACGTAAGTATGCGTTTAAATTTCTAAACCAATTTAACTGTTAATACAAAAGCCCATCAAAAATTTGATGGGCTTTTCTTTTGTAAAAAAATGTGTTTTAATTGTCTTTCCAACGCAAACTTTCCATGATATGCTTAATATCATTTTTTAGATAATCGGCAGCTGGAAGTATGGAGTCGTAGTTAGGCTTTGCATAAAAATAAAGAGAACCGCTTAAAAAATGTTTGGTGCTATCGGTAACATAAAATTGCGATTGTGAAGCAGCATTGCCTCCAACCTCGTAAAACATCCCAAAAACCCTTCTTTTTTGATTTAAAAAAGGCTGTTCTGCAATTTCGTCAGCTTTGATAACGTGCTTTTGCGTCAAGTTTTGTGCGTCTTTTATGTAATTTATTAAATGGATAGAATCTTTAACATTTTTATAGGTAAGATAAATGGTTCCTTTTAAAGTAGGATAATCGATATCAACACCATAAATGTTGTTTATAGAATCTGACTTTATATATCTGATTTTATTGGCAAGTTGGTTTTTTTCAAATGTAAAAGGAAGCGATACATCCACATTTTTATAGTCTGGTTGTGGATAGTCGAGTCTTAAAAAGCCTTTCGGCTTTGGCACGGAATCATCACCACATGACATTAACAAAGTTGCAAGTATTGGCAGTAAAATGTGTTTTGGTTTTATCATTCTCATTGATCGAAGTTACTTTAATATCGTAAACTTCACTTGTTTGATTCGTTTTTTGTCTAAAGCCTCTATTGTAAAAACGTAATTTTTGAAATTTATTTTACTATTGCGTTTTGGGAAGATGCCAGAAATTTCAAGCACAAAACCAGCTAGCGTTTCGGCTTCGCCTTTGTGTTCTTCAAAATCGGTATCGTCTTCGAGATTGATGATTTTATAAAAATCTTTCATGGTCGTTTTGCCATCAAAACTATAATTATAATCATCAATCTTTGTATAAGCCAAATCATCATCATCAAACTCATCACTTATGTCACCAACTATTTCTTCAATAACATCTTCAAGAGATACCAACCCAGAAGTGCCTCCGTATTCATCAACAACAACAGCAAGGTGAACCTTTTTGGTTTGAAATTCTACCATTAAATCATCCAATTTCTTGTTCTCTGGCACAAAAAACGGTTCGCGCAGAAGTGTAGTCCAATCAAATTGTTTTCTATCAAGGTATGGCAATAAGTCTTTAACGTACAAAATACCGACAACCGTGTCTATACTATCTTTATAAACTGGAATTCGAGAATAGCCATTTTCAATAATGGCAGGAATAATATCGGTGTATTTTTGGTCGGTTTGTAATGCAAAAATATCGATGCGTGGGCGCATCACCTGTTTGGTATCAGTATTCCCAAACGACACAATGCCTTGCAATATTTTATGCTCTTCATGTGTTGTATCACTCTCTCGTGTGAGCTCAAGTGCTTGTGAGAGTTGGTCAACACTTATGTTCGATTTCTGTTTACCAAGGCGGTTATGGATAGTTATCGTTAAATGTCGCATTGGCAAACTTATTGGCGAAAACACAACATCCAATACCTTAATAGGGTAAGCCATAAAGTTTGAAAACTTAACTCTATTGCGATTGGCATACACTTTAGGTATGATTTCTCCAAAAAGCAAAATCATAAAAGTTGCAACAATCACATCAAACAAAAAGGCAAGGTCGAGCTTTATACCATAAATATCTAAAACCATATCTCTACCTTCAAAAACAGTGCTGCTAATTGAAGCAAACAATAATACAGTGGCAATATTGATGGCATTGTTGGCCACCAATATGGTTGCCAATAACTTTTTTGGCCGTTCTAACAATTTGGCTATGATTTGAATTCGTTTAGAATCATTTTCTTGTTCTGTTTCTAAATCCGAACGTGTCAGTGAGAAAAAAGCAACTTCGGCTCCAGAAATAAGCGCAGAGCAAATGAGTAAGATAATAAGCAACAAAACACTTGCAACTAGTGAAAAGCTATCATTTGATAGTATTATTAATAAACTCGTGGGTTCAGGGTCCAATAGATAGAATGTTAGTTAAACTTAATTAAAACGGAAGATCATCCTTTTCAGGCAAAGAATCTTCATGGTTTTGATGTGATGAAGTATCATCATGTTGTTGTCCTTGTTTTTCTTTTTTAGTGCTTAAAAAAGTAAAATCCGAACATTGTATTTCAGTTGAATAACGATCCATCCCTTTTTCATCTGTCCATTTTCTGGTTTTGATCCGTCCTTCAACATAAATCATATCGCCTTTGCTCAAATATTTTTCACAAATTTCGGCGCCTTTGTTTCGCACAACAATATTGTGCCATTCGGTATTGGTAATACGCTCATTGGTTTGCTTGTTGGTATAGGTTTCATTGGTAGCAAGTGGGAAACGACCAACACAGTTGCCACCATCAAAATAATGCAGTTTCACTTCATCACCCAAATGCCCAATAAGCATTACTTTATTTAAAGTTCCAGACATAGCTTGTTTATTTAAGATGCAAATTTAACCTTTTGCATTGACTTATTTAAAAGTAATAAAAAATAGTGAGTCTTTAAACAGGAAAGTTAAATTCGTCAATAAAATTACTAATCAATATTGAGGTTGGGAATGTGGTCAATTCTGATATATCAATAGCCTGTTTAGACAGCTTATCAATCTCAACAATCCAAAATTTAGTATATAAATGCTGATGCGATAATTTATGAACTATGGGCAAATCATTATATAAGCTAAATTCAAATGAGGCCTGCTTTAGGTGCTCGATTACCAATGGATGTGTTTTAAAACCTTCAATTGTCAATTCAGCTTTCGTTTCAATGAGTGGAAATTGGTAAAGATTTTGCCAAATCCCTTTTTTGGTTCGCTTTTGAAATAATATTTTTTTATCGGAAGAAATACATACCAAAAAGTTGAAGTGCTTTTTGGCCACTTTAGTCTTTTTCAATTTCACAGGCAACACACCAATTTTTCCTTCTTTTAAAGCCATGCAACTAGTGTTAAGAGGACAGACACTACAATCCGGATTTTGAGGTTTGCATTGACGCGCTCCAAACTCCATAATGGCTTGGTTATGCTCTGCAGGATTATTTTTGTCAATTAATGAAGTTGCCATTAATTTAAATTCTTTAATGCCCTTGGTTGAATTAATGGGTGTATCAATCCCAAAATAACGAGCTAAAACACGATACACATTGCCATCGACAACTGCGTTTGGCTCACCAAAACATATAGACGCAATGGCACTTGCAGTATAATCACCAATACCTTTTAACTTTAATAAGTCATTGTAGTTATCAGGAAATTCACCATTCAACTCGTTGACAATATATTGAGCGGTTGCGTGCAAGTTTCGCGCACGAGAGTAGTAACCCAGCCCTTGCCAAAGTTTTAAAACTTCACTCTCGTCTGCAGTTGCCAAGTCAAAAACTGAAGGGAATTTGCTTACAAAAGCTTCATAATAAGGTAATCCTTGGATAATTTGTGTTTGTTGTAAAATTATTTCAGAGAGCCAAATATGGTACGGTTCTTTAGTATTTCGCCATGGAAGGCTTCTTTTGTGTATTGAGTACCAATTAGTTAAAGTTTGACTGAAATTCATTATAAAATTTAATTCTGCACAAAAATAATTCTTTATGAGGTTAAATTTTAATTAATTAGGTTTGAAATATTGAAATTAAAATCCCTATATTTGCATCCCTTATAATTAATAGATAACCCTAAAATTAATAACAATGACAAAAGCTGATATAGTAGCGAAAATTTCTGACAAATTAGGAATTGAAAAAGGTGATGTTCAAGCAACAGTTGAAACATTCATGGAAGAAGTGAAAACTTCATTAGAAGGTGGTGATAATGTGTATTTAAGAGGTTTTGGAAGCTTTATAGTTAAAACTAGAGCTGAAAAAACTGGAAGAAATATCTCAAAAAACACAACTATCAAAATTCCAGCGCATAACATTCCTGCATTTAAACCTGCAAAAGTGTTTGTAGAAGGCGTAAAATCAAGTGTTGAAGTAGAATAAAGCCAAAAAACAAATATTAATTAAAAAACTTTGATTTATGCCAAGTGGTAAAAAAAGAAAAAGACACAAGGTAGCGACGCATAAGCGTAAAAAACGTAGACGCGCTAATCGTCACAAAAAGAAATAAATTTGAAAAAGTAGTTTTTTAACTACTTTTTCGGTTTTAAACAAACGTTCTTTGATATAAAATTCAAGTACTGTGAAATTACCTTAACAGGTATTGAATTTACCGGATTTATTAAAATCCTGTGTCAAAAAAAGTATTAACCATCTGTCGCGCAAAAAAGTGTGGTGGAATAAATTAACATTATGGATAAAGAATTGATTATTCGATCTAGTTCTGATATTGTTGATTTTGCCTTATTAAAAGATGGAAAACTTATTGAATTGCACAAAGAGGAAGAGGATAACAACTTTGCGGTTGGTGATGTGTTTATCGCCAAAATACGCAAAGCGGTTCCAGGGCTAAATGCCGCATTTGTTAATGTCGGTTATGAAAAAGATGCATTTTTGCATTATCATGATTTAGGACCTCAATTACCTTCCCTTTTAAAATTCGTAAAACGTGTAAGCACAGGTAAACCAACCGATTATCTACTCAAAAATTTTCAATTTGAGAAAGATATTGATAAAAACGGCAGCATAGCTGACGCTTTAAAATCAAACCAATCTATCTTGGTACAAATCGTAAAGGAACCAATATCGACCAAAGGGCCTCGCATCAGTAGCGAGTTGTCCATTGCTGGTCGCTATATAGTTTTAGTTCCTTTTTCTGATCGTATTTCTATTTCTCAAAAAATAGAATCTAAAGAAGAAAAAGACCGATTAAAACGACTGGTCAAGAGCATCACTCCAAAAGGGTTCGGTGTCATTGTACGTACCGTAGCTGAAGGCAAAAAAGTTGCCGAGCTGGATAGTGATTTACAAAATTTGCTGAATAGATGGACAGCAATGTGTAAAAAATTAAATAAAGCACATCATCCAAGCAAAGTATTGGGAGAAATGAATAAAGCCTCTTCAATTTTGAGAGACATATTTAATGATTCATTTTCCAGTATTGTTGTTGATGATGAAGAACTTTATTCTCAAGTAAAAGATTATGTGCATCAAATTGCACCAAAAAAGGAATCTATTGTAAAATTACATCAAAATGGCGTGCCGATTTTTGAAAAATATGGCATCGAGAGGCAAATAAAAACCTCTTTTGGACGTACAGTATCTATGGCAAAAGGTGCTTATATTGTGATAGAACACACCGAAGCGCTCCATGTCATCGATGTAAACAGTGGAAACCGATCCAACAAAGAAAAAAATCAGGAGGATACTGCTTTAGAAGTCAATCTAATTTCGGCATCAGAAATTGCTCGACAGTTGCGTTTGCGCGATATGGGAGGCATCATCGTTATCGATTTTATTGATATGTCCAATGCAGAGAACCGAAAGAAACTTTACAATCATCTTCGTGACGAAATGAAAGATGATAAAGCAAAACATAAGATATTACCTCCGAGCAAATTCGGTTTGGTCCAAATAACCAGACAACGAGTGCGCCCAGAAAGGAATATTGAAACAAAAGAAGAAAATCCAAATGGTATTGGGGAAGACATTGAAGCGCCAATTAAGGTGGTTCAGCGTATAACTCAAGACATGGAACGGATTTTCAAAAAAGACTACAAAAAGGTGACTTTAAACACACATCCTTTTATAGCAGCCTTCTTAACAAAAGGTTTTCCATCAATACGTTCTAAATGGTTTTTAGAACACAAAAAATGGGTTAAGATACAGCCCAGAGATGCTTACACTTATCTTGAATACCATTTTTATGATAAAAATGGTGACAAAATCAATTAATATTAAAAAAGCCTTTCCAAATTTGGAAAGGCTTTTTTGTTTTATATAAATCCTTAAAAAAGGATGGCTCATTATCATTAATCGATAATTATTTTCTTTGATTTTGTGGTAGTCCCAGTTGTAAAGTACACCACATAAGTACCTGTTGCGACATTTGTTATGTTCAATCCATTGTCCAAGTTTTGTGGGTTTAATGATTTATACTCTGCAACCGTTTGCCCAAGCATATTGATAAGCATTAGTTTATCAACATCATTATTCAACCCTTTAATGAACAACTTATCAGTCTTATTATTAAAGTAAATCAAATTATAAGCATAGTCTGAATCATCAACACCCAAAGCTTCTTCTTCACTTTGGAACACTACTTCAAATCGATCGTTAAATTCGCCAGCAATCGATGTAAAACTATAAGGTTGCTCATTTCTTAAATTGAAATAGATATTTGACAAATTATCTTTTAAATAAATGGACTGATCTTCTTCGATTGCCTCTACTTCAGTCATTTTTATTTCATAGCTAAAGTTTCCTGATGCTTTAAAGTTTAATGGTACTGTTTTGTCATTGGTTATAGGTGAATATGCTTGCATAACCATATTTTGATCATCAAGAATCAAATTTAGGTCATTAGCATTATCGTCAGTGTTTTTTGCATCGTATCCATAGTCAAAGCCATCTGTTGTAGCTTCACTAAATCCTAATAATAATTCCCTCGTCGTTTCAGGACCATCAACTGAATTGAACTCCAAGCGAATTTTACTCATAACACTGACTTCCTCTTCGTCTTCACTACCTGAATCTTCTTGGTCTGCACTTCTGAAAAACACAGAGCCATTATTATAAGTGCCATTGGCATCAGCCTCTTTAATAAAAACACGTTGACTGTTTTTGAATACCACATTACCGCTTCCAATGATTTCGGTCATAAAAGCCTGTCCAACTGGCAAATATCTTGAAGGTGTTAAAGTACCATCCTGATTTCCATTAGTGGCACCATCCATTCCAACAAACTGATATGCTCTTACTGATCCCAATTTATTGACCTGTGCATAGCCTCCATCATATTCATCCAGATAGTGTGAGCTTCCACTCCATTGTTGCCATAACTGTAATGTACCATCTATGATACCAACGTTGTCATCAATAAACTTATGGATATCCAATGCTGAAGGATATGGGTTTCCTAATAAATAATCTGTTTTTGAAACTGTCGGTACCGAGCCAGCTCCTCCAACATCTGAAACAGGAACCAAAATAGTTCCGTTATTTGGTTTACCTTCAAATATGTATTGTTGTTGACTACCTGCATTACCAGTCCCTTTTTGTGAATAACCTACACCTGGAGTAATCGTTGTTGTTGGAGCCAAAGGCGCCCAATCGTAATAATTTAATCCGTTCTTGTAAGTATATAACCATCGTGTACTGATTTTACCGACTTCATTGTAGGCCGATGTAAACTGTACGTTGCTGCTATTCCCTTCTTTCAATAAGTTTAATCTAAACGTGCTATTGTTAGGATTGTTTGTCGCTGCATTATTGTTTGTTAATGAAGTTGCGCCTTGCAATCCAACTGGTGATGCCCAATAGTTATACCAATACACATTGGTTGTTCCTTCTTGGCGTCTTAAAATCTTACCATTGGCTGAAGTTACCAAGTCACTATTCAATCCTTGCAATAATTGAGAATCATTCATTAAGTCTAAAGATCCATTTAGTTCAAGATACCAAGTATTGTTGATTTGGTTATCGCCGTTAACTGTAAAGCTCTTATTACTGTCTATAATCAATCCAAGATTTTTATGCGAATTAGTGGTAGTAACGTTATGTTCAATCTTAACAATACTCCAATCCTTATTTTTACTGATCGTTTTAATATCCCAGACTGAACCATGTAACCATGTTGCAGGGCTGGTCCAACTTCCGTTGGCTCCAGTCCTAAAAGGCATTGGAGCTGTTTGTGCTTGAGTTGTTGTAATGTTGACCAGTTTTAACGTTCTATTATTTCCTGAAAAATCTGATGTGGTATTGTTTTTAATATCTGTCATTGGATAATAACCAATTAAGTTGGCCCAAGGAATGGTAGTGCCAGTAGAAATGTCCACAACTGCTTTTGGTATTATCATACCACCGACATTACCAGATATGTTTTTAATTTCCTGATACACCATACGTTGTATTTGGTCATCGGTTAGGGCTTTGTCAAACACTCTAACTTCATCTATTTCTCCTTTAAAATATTCTTTATTGGCAACATTGCTTGATGCACGGCCAATTTCAAAAGCACCATTACTGCTTGTTGAACATTCAATTTTGGACGCAGTAGCTCCAATATTTTGAGTGCCTTCTAATTTTCCATCAACATAAATTTTCATAATACCTGTTGCATTGGAATAAGTTCCTGCAATATGATGCCATTCACTAAAAACTATTGGGCTTGCGCTTATGATTTTGGCAGTACTGCCTTGAGTTTTTATCGAAAAACACGGTATGTTTCCGTTGAGCAAGTATATTTTGCAGGCCACATCTTCACCTGCGATAGTCGTTAAACCTGTATTGCTAGGGTTTGATTTTACCCAAGCCATTATACTTACTTGGTCACGCCCTTCAATAAAAATGTCTGTGGATAAATAATCGTCAACCCCATCAAAATCTAAAGTTGCAGAAGGCGGTGGATTGGTATTGAACAAATCTCTGTAGTCCACATCGCCTCCACTAAAAACATCGCCATCTAAATCTGGTAAAATGGAGGAGGATGGTATGTTGATTTCATCATTCGCATCTAAAGGGTCGCTTGTATTTGATCCTTCAAAAAGGTTATCGAGTCCATCATTGTCCGTATCTGTAAAAGTGACGATAGCATTGGCCATCCCGTTTTCCTCAATGTCCAACAGGCCATCATTATCGCTATCCAGATCTAAAATATCTGGAAATTTATCATAATCTGTATTGACAGGTTGAATACCTGATCCATAAACAACATCAATACCTGTCCTATTATCTACAATATTTGAAGGTGCTATGTAACTAACAGTTTTTTGGCCTTCAACATTGTCTGGAATTCCATCATTATCACTATCTAAATCTAAATGGTTGTATTTACCATCATTGTCAAAATCTTCGCCCTTTACAATAATCAATGAATTGGCATTGAAATCTAAAAACTCGCATTGAGTAAATGACATACCAAATTGACGCATAGTTGCCCCTGAACTTGTTTTAATAGCTTGCATTCTCATAGTAAATGAGTTACCGATAAATTGATAATAAGCCCTTAACCATGGTAAAGTAGAGAATCCATTTACTGTTGTTTCTCCAGAAGTCATTTCTATATTATTAGATCCAAGATCTCTGACATCTAAATCAGAAGGTGTATCTGTGCCATATGCTGCAGGGTCATAATAAATAACTGATTCTTTTAGACCAGCTGTTCCGTCACAATCCCAAGTTATCCCGTTGACTCTAAAGATTTGAGTTGAAGGTGTTGTAGTTCCTGCATCGACAATGGTAAATTTAAATGTAGCCCCTGGAGTACCAGTTCCAGAAAATGTAAGCTCTGTTTGTAAATAGGTTGGATTATCAACTAAATCATTGTCAATATTGGTAATTGTAGTGTTAGTCAACTCGGTAATTTTCATCAATACGTCATAACCCTGTACTGCGTTACCAAATCTATACACAGCACCCACTTGTCCTATTAGCCCACTACTAGCAGCAGCATCATAGGAGCCATTAAAAAATTCTAACGGTGGAAGCGTGCACTCAAACCTATCCTCTCCCAAATTTTCGGTAGCATCTGTTATACCATCACCATCGTCATCATAATCCAAATAATCTGATACTCCATCTTGATCGGTATCTAATTCATTATTGCAAGACGCATCACCACCAGAGACATTAAAATATATTTTTGTTCCCGATGTATTAGCTGTACTCCCATTATTGCTTAATACTTGTACACCTGCAACTTTAACAGTTACTACTCCGCCTTGCCAACCATCATTGGCTTTATCAAATATCTTTATATAATAGTTATTTCCATTTGTTACACAACCTAAATTATATTTAGATCCATACGCATCAGATTCACCTATTTGTGTTGATGAATAGCAATGACTATTATCACATATTGTCAATAATAAGTCGTTCGCGGTATTATAAACTTCGACTTTATTTTCGTAAGATTTTTGACCCCATTTTACAGTGATTTTTACATCTGATTTTTGGGAAAAAGCAAAGTTGCCAAAAAATATGGTAAACAATATACCACAAAGTAGTTTTGTATTCATAATAAGTAGGTTTAATAGTTTGGGACTATTTAATTAACGCTGTAAAACTAACATAAACAGCAATTTACCAACAAATTAGTCGATAAACAGCCTTTTAATTAGTTATTTGAACCATTCTATCGATTAAAGGAAAAAAACATCGTTTTCTATACTTCATGGCAATTTTTCTAATTATCAATCATTTAGAATGGAACTTTCTAGTTCAAATATATAAAATTAATCGATAAAACAACTGTTTTTTTCGATAAAGTGCATATTTTGATTTTATTGAAGTAGTATCAAAATCAAACTATAAAAGTGATCAAATCTTCTATTTTAGAAATAAGTTGAATTTTTATTGAACAATTTTTGAGGGTAATCTTATTATATTTTGACACAAAAATTGTAGCAAAACCTAATTTTTCAGCTTCTAAAATGCGCTGTTCTACTCGCTGAACTGGTCGGATTTCGCCAGACAACCCTACTTCGGCAGCAAAACAATAATCTTTAGGCAATGCATTATCTTCGTTTGAAGACAATATAGAAGCGACTACTGCCAAATCAATGGCAGGATCATCTACATTGATGCCTCCTGTGATATTAAGGAATACATCTTTTGCACCCAATCTAAAACCGGCTCGCTTTTCCAATACGGCCAATAACATATTGAGACGTTTGGCATTAAAACCTGTTGCACTTCGTTGTGGTGTTCCGTAAACGGCTGTACTGACAAGAGCCTGAACTTCAATAAGCAATGGACGCATCCCTTCGAGGGTTACTGCAACGGCATTACCAGAAAGTTCTTCATCTTTTTTAGAGATTAAAATTTCTGACGGATTGCTGACTTCTCGTAAACCTGACCCTTGCATTTCGTAAATACCAAGCTCGTTGGTGGAGCCAAATCGATTTTTATTAGAACGTAAGATTCTGAACACATGATTTCTATCGCCTTCAAATTGTAAAACGGTATCAACCATGTGTTCCAAGATTTTAGGCCCAGCAATATTGCCATCTTTAGTGATGTGTCCAATAAGTATGACTGGAGTTGCTGTTTCTTTTGCAAATTTGATAAGTTCTGTAGTACATTCTTTTATTTGCGAAATACTTCCAGAAGATGACTCTATGTAATCGCTATGCAGTGTTTGAATAGAATCAATGACAACTATATCTGGCTCAATAGCTTCAATTTGCTTAAAAATATTTTGAGTTTTGGTTTCTGTTAAAATGTAGCAATCGTTACTATTTGGGTTAATGCGCTCGGCTCGCATCTTGATTTGTTTTTGACTTTCTTCACCAGAAACATATAAAGTTTTGTATGGTAATTTTAATGCGATTTGCAATAATAATGTGCTTTTGCCAATTCCTGGTTCTCCACCAAGAAGAATTAACGAGCCGGGAACAATGCCTCCTCCCAAAACACGATTAAACTCTTCATCTTTAGTTAGCAATCTTGCTTCTTGAGAAGTGTCAATTTCATTGATTTTTAATGGTTTTGAAACTCTCTTTATACTTGAAGAAGGTGTTTTCCAATCACTTTTCTCGGCTTTTTGGATAACTTCTTCAACAATGGTATTCCATTCTTTGCAAGCCGTACATTGACCTTGCCATTTAGAATATTGAGTGCCACAATTTTGGCAAAAAAAAGTTGTCTTTATTTTTGCCATCTAATATCCAAAATCTGCTTTAATTTCTGCTGCTTTTTCTAACATCAAATCTTTAGTGATGCCTCCTATTTCATCCAATATATAGGCCGATTGGTAGGTTCGCATTGCTTTTTTTGGTTCATTGGTCTCTTCATAAAAACGTGCCAAATAATAATGTCCTAGTAATGCTTTAGGATACTGGTCTCTAGCCAACTTTCCTAAATCTTCAAAGAACTCAAAGTTTTCTTTCTTTTCAATGGCAGCCTCTATCGCCTTAAAATCATTTATTAAAATTTGTTTATCTATTCCAAACAAATCTTTTATGGTCTTGTACTTTTCGGTAAGATACTCAACAGGATTGGTATCTAGTTTTAAGATGGTTTCGTCGTATTCTTTTTTACTAATTGGCTGAAAGACAAAGAAAATACTCTCTAAAGCTTTTGGGATGGCATGTGCTGGCAATGAATAATGTGTTGGCCCCACAAAACTATCAAAATTGTAAAGCATCATCTTGTTGTCAATGGCTGTAAGCCTAGTGTTGAGACCTTCTGTTTTTTCTTTAATTGATTTCACATCATTATCTGAAGTTGCCAAATAATAAAATACTTTACTTTGTATTATTGCCAAACGTTCTGCAAGGTAGTCACTGGTTTTTGGTGCTAAATCTGGGCTTAAAACCACATAAGCTTGAAAAACAGGGTTGTCTTTTAGTAGATAATAGTTAATAAAATTTGCTGTTTCGCCATGACCAATTGCAACTCTGAAAGCTTCAGTTTTATAAGTTTTATCAATGTAAGGCAACAACTCCATCCCTAAAAATTCAAAAAAATCAGCCCCTTTTTCAATGGGTAATGAATTTTGCTCAGAAAACATAGAGTCGTCATACCTACTGTCTACCTGATTAACACCTACAATAATGGCTTCTGGCATATCTTCCCAATAAGAATAATAATCAACGTTTCCAGCTACCAATTCAAACATATAATCGCCATCCAAAACAACAATTACTGGATATTTCTTATCGTCATCTTTACTATATCCTCTTGGAAGCAAGATTTTCAACTGACGGGATGTGCCTAACTTATTTGATTCTAAAGTCTCATAGATTGCTTGAGCTTGAATATTGAAGCTAATAAAAAACAATAACAAAATGGTAATGAATTTAGTCATAATTGGTGAGATTAAATTGTTATGGCAAGGTAAAAAATTATTCCTTTCTATTGTAGATTGGGAGGTAAATTAAGGATAAACCTCCAACAATAATAATCATTAAGGTTTGGGAAGCCCACATAATCCAACCAAAAGCTCGGCTGGGATCTTCTGGAAGACCAAAAACCAAAAATGCCAATACAATAGCTTCTGGGTAAGAACCAATACCTCCATTAGTGGCAGCAATGCTAAAACTTCCAGCTATAAAACCAATAAGAATTGCCGCCATTGGGATTGGTTGTAATTCTTCAACTGCAAAAGAAGTAACATAAAACATGAGCACATACATCGTCCATATAAACAAAGTGTGGCCTATAAAAGCCCATTTGTGTTTCATCTTAAAAATGCTCAATGCACCTTCTATCAATCCGTATAAAAAGTTTTTGATTTTCAGTGCAAAAGTTGATTTACTTCTCTTAAAATAAGTGAATATTAAAAACGAAGCAACCAACAACCCTATCGATACGAGTACAATTTTAAGAGGTTTGATGTTTGAAAAAAGAAAATTGTAAATGAAATCGAATTGTAAAGACATGGTCACCGCTATGATTCCCAACAACACAATCATGTCTGCAACACGTTCAGAAACGATGGTCCCAAACCCTTTTTCAAAAGGAACACCTTCATAATTAGTAATGATGGTTGCTCTTGTGACTTCACCTGCCCTTGGTATCGTATAATTTACCAAGTAGGTTGCAAAAACGGCCATTATACTATTAGGGAATCGCAAAGTATAACCAAGTGGTTCTAATAAATATTTCCAGCGATAAGCTCTTGATAGATGGCTTAAAAAGCCAAATAACAACCCAAGGCCAATCCACCAATAGTTAGCGTTTTTAAAGTATTGTATGAGCTCTGTAATTGAAATTTTGGACAATGAATACCAAACCAAAAGCACTCCCAAAAGCAAAGGAAGTATTATTTTGAGGATTTTGCTGGTTGATGTATTCAAAATCTATTTTAGAAGATTAGTCGCTTCGTCTGGAAATACCAACGAAGGCTTAAAGGTTTTTGCCTCTTCCAGTTCCATAAACGCATAAGTGATCAAAATCAAAGTGTCACCAACTGCAACTTTTCGAGCAGCTGCGCCATTGAGTGTGATTTCGCCACTATTGCGAGGCCCAGGAATAACGTAGGTTTCTAGACGCTCTCCATTGTCGTTATTGACAATTTGTACTTTTTCTCCTTGTATGATATTGGCTGCGTCCATTAAATCTTCATCGATAGTAATACTACCAATGTAGTTAAGGTCTGCTCCTGTACACTTTACTCTGTGTATTTTTGATTTTACTACTTGAATTTGCATGTGGCAAAGGTAATTAATTTAGTGCGATATTGTCAATCAGTCTTATATCATCTGCAAATACTGCAATAAACGCTCTATATTGTTTTTTATTGGATTTTCGTATTAACGGTTTTAAGGTATCGATGTCTGCAATTGTGAAATATTCCAATGTTAATAAATCATGTTTTTCAAACTGTTTTTCAACCCATTCCGTCACTTCTTTAGCACTTTTTGTGCCAAACATTTTTTTGGCAGTTTTCAATGTTTTGTAGATAAATGGCGCGGCTTTTCGATAGTTGGGTTTTAAGCGTTCATTGCGAGAACTCATGGCCAAACCATCCTTTGCCCTAAGTATGGGACAGCCAATAACCTTTACTGACAATTTATAGTTTTCGACCAATTTTTGTATGATTCGTAATTGCTGAAAGTCTTTTTCGCCAAAATAGGCTCTATCTGGTTGTACAATTTCAAACAATCGCTTTACTATGGTTCCTACACCGTCAAAATGCCCTGCTCTAAACCTGCCTTCCATTTGATACTCCAAGCCACCATATTCAAAATGTGTCGATACAATGTTATTGCCATAAACACCTTCGACTGATGGTGCATAAACGATGATGTCATTAGATACGGTTTTGAGCAGTTCTACATCATGCTCTAATGTTCTTGGGTACTTTTTAAGATCTTCTTTGTTATCAAATTGTGTTGGATTTACAAAAATACTGACGACAACTGTATCATTTTGCTGTAGCCCCTTTTTTATTAAAGACAAGTGTCCTTGGTGTAAAGCTCCCATAGTTGGGACAAAACCAATACTGCGTTGTTGAGATTTTAAATGCCCAATTACCTTATTGATTTCTTCCTGTGTATTGTAAATATTCACGTTATAACAAAAATTTAACAGCGTGCAAACTTAATATTTTACTGGCAATCTGCATAAATTTTTGTAATTTTGCCTGTTTTTTATTTTTAATTTTTTTAAAAACTACGCTATTTATGAAAGATAAGAGAATATTGTACGTGTCTTCCGAGGTTGTACCATATTTGCCAGAAACTGAAATTTCTTCAATGTCGTTTGAAGCACCAAGAATGGTAAATAAACAAGGTGGACAAATACGAATATTTATGCCAAGATATGGAAACATAAATGAGCGTAGACACCAATTGCACGAAGTTATTAGGTTGTCTGGTATAAATTTGGTTATCAACGATTTAGATATGCCTTTGATTATCAAAGTTGCTTCAATTCCAAAAGAAAGAATACAGGTTTACTTTATCGATAATGAAGACTATTTTAAGCGCAAAGCGACCTTAACTGATGAAGATGGGACGTTGTATCCAGACAATGACGAAAGAGCCATCTTTTTTGCTAAAGGCGTGATTGAAACTGTGAAAAAACTAAATTGGTCTCCAGATATTATCCATGTAAATGGATGGTTGGCCTCATTGCTTCCTTTGTACTTAAAGGAATATTACAAAACCGAACCTCTTTTCAGCGACAGTAAAATTGTGACTTCTATATACAATCAAAGTTTCGATGGAACGTTAGATAAGGATATGATTAACAAAGTCCGATTTGATAATATCGATGAAAATGCCATAAAAGTGCTTGAAAAACCGAGCTACAATAGCATTATGAAAGTTGCCATCGATTATTCTGATGCGTTGATTATCGGCTCACAAGAAATACCAAAAGAGCTACAAACCTATTTAAAAGAGTCAAAAAAACCAGTGTTGGAATATTATTCGCCTGAAGAGTTTGCTGACCCATACACTGAATTTTACAATACTAAAGTACTTAACTAGAACCCATTAATGAGAAAGATAAAATTTGCCCTAAAACATGTTGCGGTATTGACGCTGATTGTTAGTTCGTTTATTGCATGTGATAAAGATTTTGCGACTATTGGCTCTGACATCGTCGGACAAAATAATTTTGACACTGAAAGTTTTAAATATGATGTCATCGCCTACAACAGAAAATTAAACCCTGTACAAACAAATGGCCTCCCTTCTAATTTATTGGGAGTTTATGTAGACCCTTTTTATGGTTTGACTACTGCCAATTTTGTCAGTCAGGTAAATACCAGTTCTTTTAGTCCAGATTTTGGGGAAAACGTCAGTTTAGATTCCGTTGTTCTTACAGTACCTTATTACAGTAAAGCAACAGGTGTTAATGATAATGGAGAAACGTTATACGAATTAGATTCTGTATATGGCGATGACCCAATTAAACTGTCAATCTTTGAAAACGGTTATTTCTTAAGAAGTTTTAATCCTAATTCAGAGTTTGATGAACCACAGCGCTATTTCTCTAATGCCACAACATCTTCATCAAGCACTATAAGCGATTCATCATTAGAAGAGTTGCAGTTAACATTGGAAGCTGACCCTGATAATCCAGATTTTGACAGCTTTAAGCCAAGTAACAAACAAATTATCCTTAAAAAAGACGAGACAATCACCAGATTGGCCCCAGCATTAAGAGTAAAACTCGACACAACTTATTGGGTTGAAAAAATTATAGAGAAAGAAGAGGATGCCGTTTTAAGCAACGCCAACAATTTTCAAAATTATTTTAGAGGCATCTATTTTAAAACGGAAGCTATAAATGGTAAAGGAAACATGACACTCCTTAATTTTAGCAGTACAAATGCTAACATTACGCTCTATTATAGCAAAGATTCGAGTGTTGAAGCTGGACAAAGAACAAACGGTACATTTGTACTCAATTTTTCAGGAAACAGAGTTAATTTGTTTTCAAATAATTTCAACATTCCATTGCAAGATGGCAACACGACCACTGGTGACGAAAAACTTTACATCAAAGGAGGTGAAGGTTCAATGGCTGTCATTAATTTATTCAATGGAGATGACAATGGTGAATCTACTGAATTTAACAATTTTAAAAATGAATTTGTTGTTACAAATGGCCAAGGTGAGTTTGTAAAACCAAAACGCTTGGTCAATGAAGCCAATTTGGTGTTTTATGTTGATCAATCTCAAGTACAAGAACAAGAACCAGATCGTGTTTTTCTTTATGATCTCAAAAACAATATTCCGTTAATTGACTATTATGTTGATATTACCAATTCTATAACCCCTAACGATTCAAAAAGTGGACATTTAGGGAAATTAATAAGAGAAGGTAATACTCAAGATGGCCAAGGAATAAAATATAAGATTAGAATCACAGAGCATATCAATAATATGCTTTTAAAAGACTCTACAAATGTAAAATTAGGCCTTGTAGTCTCATCAAACGTCAATGTTGAAAATAGTGTGCTCCCATATGCTATATCTACCAATGATGACAATGATATTGTAAAGAAAGTCCCAGTAAGTTCTATTATTAGCCCGAGAGGTACTGTTCTTTATGGTAACAATACATCAAATGAAGAAAAAAAGTTATATTTAGAAATCTTTTACACAGAACCTAACAACTAAAAATTATGTGTGGAATCGTTGGATACATTGGTCACAGAGAAGCCTACCCTATTATATTAAAAGGCCTAAAAAGATTAGAATACAGAGGTTATGATAGTGCAGGTATAGCCTTATATGATGGTAAGGACATCAAACTATCAAAGACCAAAGGAAAAGTAGCCGATTTAGAAGAACGATTAGAAAAAGAAATTACTACTGATGGAACTTTAGGAATTGGCCACACACGCTGGGCAACTCATGGAGTGCCAAATGATGTCAATTCACATCCGCATTATTCAAACTCTGGCAATCTTGTCATCATTCATAATGGCATTATTGAAAACTATGAGTCTTTAAAAAAAGAATTAAAGAAAAGAGGTTACACCTTTAAATCAGATACTGACACCGAGGTGTTGATTAATCTCATTGAAGATGTAATGAAACAAGAAAACACCAAATTAGGTAAAGCGGTGCAAGTCGCCCTTAACCAAGTTGTAGGAGCCTATGCAATTGCGGTGTTTGACAAAAACAAACCTAACGAAATCGTCGTTGCAAAACTAGGAAGCCCATTAGCTATAGGTGTAGGAGAAGATGAGTTTTTTATTGCCAGTGATGCTTCACCCTTTATTGAATACACTAAAAATGCTATTTATCTCGAAGATGAAGAAATGGCAGTCATCAGAAGAGGGAAAGATGTGAAAATCAGAAAAATAAAAGACGATTCTTTGGTTGATCCTTATGTACAAGAATTGCAAATTAACCTTGAGCAAATTGAAAAAGGTGGTTATGACCATTTTATGCTCAAAGAAATCTATGAACAACCAAGAGCTATTCTTGACACTTTTAGAGGACGACTTTTAACCAATGAAGCCATCATCAAAATGGCTGGTGTAGAGGATAATATGAAAAAATTCCTTAATGCCGACAGAATATTGATTGTCGCCTGTGGCACTTCATGGCATGCTGGTTTGGTCGCCGAATATATTTTTGAAGATTTAGCAAGAATCCCTGTCGAGGTAGAGTATGCTTCAGAATTCAGATATCGCAATCCTGTCATAAGAGAGAATGATGTGGTTATTGCTATCTCTCAATCTGGAGAAACAGCCGATACACTAGCAGCCATAAAGCTAGCAAAGTCTAAAGGCGCTTTTGTTTTTGGGGTATGTAACGTGGTTGGTTCATCTATTGCACGAGAAACAGACGCTGGAGCTTATACCCATGCTGGACCAGAAATTGGTGTGGCATCCACAAAAGCATTTACAACACAAATTACTATTTTAACCTTAATAGCTTTACGTCTTGCAAGAGCAAAAGGAACAATTTCTAGTTCAGATTTCAGACATCAACTCATCGAGCTAGAACTCATCCCTGCTAAAGTTGAAAAAGCATTACAATCTGATGCTTATGTAAAAACAATAGCTGCCATATATAAAGATGTCAAAAATTTCTTGTATTTAGGACGCGGTTATAACTTCCCTGTAGCATTAGAGGGAGCATTAAAGCTTAAAGAAATATCATACATCCATGCCGAAGGCTATCCTGCTGCCGAAATGAAACATGGCCCAATTGCTTTAATTGATGAGAACATGCCTATTGTGGTCATCGCTACAAAAAAAGGACATTACGAAAAGGTCGTTAGCAACATTCAAGAAATTAAATCCAGAAAAGGGAAAATCATAGGTATTGTCACAGAAGGTGATGTCGATGTAAGAGAACTTGCTGACCACGTTATAGAAGTACCTGACACTTTAGAATCCTTATCTCCTTTGTTGACAACGATTCCACTTCAATTACTCTCTTATCATATTGCCGTTATGTTAAATAAAAATGTCGATCAACCTCGCAATTTAGCAAAGTCAGTTACAGTAGAATAGTTAATTTTGAAGCTCTTAATAGTAAATTTTTTAGTATCTTAAAAAATCTCATAATTTTTTTGTTGATTTTTTGACAAAAAAATATTATGCGTGCATAATTTTGTCAATTATTTAATTAAGATATCATTAATTTATTTATATTGCTGTACTAAAATTAACTAATTCCCAAAGATGAAAACATTTTTAAAGATTTTTACGCTGTTTTGTTGTGCGACAACTTTTGCACAAACCACAGTAAAAGGTAACGTAACCGATAATAGTGGTCAGCCATTACCTGGTGCTAATATTATAGTTGTAGGCACAACCACAGGTACAATCTCCGATTTTGATGGAAATTATACCTTAACAGTAAATCAAAACCCTCCATTCTCTGTTACTGTGAGTAGTGTTGGTTTTGAATCTGTAACCAAAGAAGTCACAACCAATCCGCAAACTTTAGATTTTGTACTCGTAGAAGGAACTTCACTCGATGAAGTTGTCATTTCTGCCTCACGAACACCAGAGCGTATTTTTGAATCTCCGGTTACGGTTGAGCGTTTTGGTCTAAAAGAAATAAAAAACACAGCGTCTGCTGATTTTTATGGAGGTCTAGAAAATTTAAAAGGTGTTGATATTAACACAAACAGTTTGACATTTAAATCAATCAACACAAGAGGGTTTGCCGCTTTTGGTAATAATCGTTTTATGCAATTGGTTGATGGTATGGACAACTCTGCTCCAGCATTAAATTTCCCTCTTGGAAATTTAGTCGGTATGACCGAAACTGACATACAGAGTATAGAATTACTTCCTGGTGCCGCATCTGCGCTTTATGGTGCAAATGCATTTAATGGTATTTTGTTCATGCAAAGTAAAAACCCATTTGATTTTCCAGGCATAAGTGGATATGTGAAGCGTGGTATCACCTCTCAAGAATCTGCAGGAGACAACCAATTTACCGATCTTGGAGTAAGAGCGGCATATAAATTCAACGATAAGTTTGCTGCAAAAGTAAATTTTGGGTATTTAAGCGGAACCGATTGGTTCGCAACAAATTACGACGATAAAAATATGCCAGGAGGCACAAGAGAAACGAATATTGATTATGATGGTGTCAATGTCTATGGCGATAATGCCAGAGCAAATATAAATGATGTGGCTTTGGCCTTGGAGTCTTTAGGCATTCTACCAGCAGGAGCAAATGCATTAGTACCTTCGGTTTTTGTAAGTAGAACAGGGTATGCAGAACGTGATTTGACAGATTATAAAGCAGAAAGTATTAAAGCTGATTGGGGATTATACTTCCGCCCATGGGCAAGTGATTTCGAAATTCAATATGTTGGTAAAGTAGGAGCAGGTTCTACTATTTATCAAGGAGCACAACGTTACGCCATCGATAATTTCTCGATGCAACAACACAAATTGGAAATCAAGAACAGTAATTTCTTTGTCAGAGGTTATATCACATCTGACAAGGCTGGAGACTCCTATATTATGGATGTGGCAGGACCAAATTTACTTGCTTATTGGAAACCTCATGAAACATGGTTTGGGGAGTATACGGGCGCTTATTTTCAATCTACCCTTTTTGGTGGCGCTACTGATGCCCAAGCACATGCCATTGCAAGACAAACAGCAGAAATGGGAAGATTGGAACCTGGGACTCAAGCGTTCCAAAATGCATTCGATACAGTTACCAATGACACCAGTTTTTTAACTGGCTCTGCATTCAAGGATAACTCTAAAATTTATCATGCAGAAGGAAATTATAATTTTAGTCATTTAACAGATGTTGCAGAAATTCAAGTTGGTGGTTCTTACATAACCTATCGATTGAATTCTTTTGGAACAATCTATACTGATGCATTTGGAGCTATTCCTTATTCTGAAGTTGGTGTCTATACCCAAATTCAAAAGACCGTTATGGATCATTTAAAACTGACTGGTTCCATACGTTATGATAAATCAGAGCTATTTGACGGTTTCTTTTCTCCAAGAATCTCTGCAGGTTACACACTCGGTGAAGATGGAAACCACAATATTAGAGCTTCTTATCAAACAGGATTTAGAAACCCTAATACACAAGATTTATATATTGGGTTAGAGACCGCACTTGGTACTTTAATTGGTGGAGCTGATGATAATGGTGATCGTTATGTCAGACCTTACTCTGTGAGCCAGTTTGCCCAAAACTTTTTAGGCCAACCAGCTACCATATCTCAAGCGGCCTCTGCTGCATATAATAACTCAATGTCTGCATCTATCGCCACAGGGCTTGCTACCCATGACCCAAGTAATAATGGACGTGAGTTTATAGGAAACCCAGAAAACATAAAACCAGAACAGGTAACTTCTTTTGAAGTAGGGTATAGAGGAAAATTAAATAAAGTCACCATTGATTTCAGTGCATACTATAATACTTATAAGGATTTTATAGCAAATGAATCGGTTGTTGCTACCTACTATGGAGATAATTCCAATTTTGATTTAACAGGCTATGATCCTCAAAATCCAGCTTCGGTTGCAGGTTTAAATCAAGACACACAATTAATTCTGGCTGCACTTCAAAACAATGATTTTGCTAGATATCAAACCTATACCAATTCCAATACAGAAGTCAACTCATATGGAGGCGCTATTGCTGTGAATACCAAGGTGTTTGGTAATTTTGATTTAGGAGCAAATTATACGTATTCAAACTTTGATTTCGATAAAGAAGCCAACCCTAATTTTAGACCTAGCTTTAATACAGCAGAGCACAAAGTAAAAGCAACTTTTGGAAACACAGATTTGTTTAAAAATTTCGGATTCAATGTCGCATGGAGATGGAGTGATACCTATCTTTGGCAAGCAAATTTTGGTGACGGACAAATTCCTGCTTATCATGTTGTTGATGCACAGTTAAACTATCGAATTCCAGGCTTAAAATCATCTTTTAAAGTAGGCGCGACCAATCTTTTAGGAGACGAGTATGCTACTGCATTTGGTACAGGTAACATAGGTTCTATGTACTATGTATCTTGGACAATCAATAACTTATAAAATAATTTAAAAAGCATTCAAAAATGAAAACTATAAAATATATACTTCTCTCAGCTATCCTTATAGGGTTTAGTTCATGTAGCGAAGACGACAGCAATGATATGGTTGTCGAACCACTACCAGAGTTAACAACAGGCTCTGCCGATTTTTCAAAATATGTAGCTGTCGGTGCATCCTTTACAGCTGGCTATACTGACGGAGGATTGTTTATTGCTGGTCAAGAAAATTCGTTTCCTAAAATAATGTCCGAGCAATTTGCCATGGGTGGAGGCGGAAGTTTTACCCAACCTTTAATGAATGACAATACAGGAGGTATTTTGGTTGGCGGAACACCAGCAACAGGTTACAGACTAGTTTTTGGTGGTGCAGGTCCTGTACCACTCAACACATATTTAACAAATCTAGGAGCACCTGTTCCACCAATTACTACAGAAGCTGGCAATAATATTGGAAGCAATTTTAATAATTTTGGAATACCAGGAGCAAAAAGTTGGCATTTAGTAACACCTGGCTATGCTGCTTTGAATCCTTATTACGCTCGTATTGCTTCTGCACCAACTGCAACGGTTTTAGCTGATGCCATGGCACAAAGCCCAACCTTTTTTAGTCTATCAGAAGTTGGAGGCAATGATGTTTTAGGCTATGCGACTACAGGTGGAGATGGCACCAATACAATAACACCTATTGGACAATTTGATACTGCGTTAAATGCACTTGTAAATGGTCTGACCTCTAATGGTGCAAAAGGCGTCGTAACTAATGTACCATATATTACCGATTTACCACATTTTACGACTGTTCCATATAATGCTTTAAACCCTTCTAATCCTGCTTTAGCACCTCAAATACCAACGCTAAACGCACAATTATATGGTCCTTTAGACAATATTTTTACCGCCTACGGTGAACCAAATCGTGTGAATCCTCTATCAACAACAATGGCTAACCCTGTATTGATACATGATGAAACAGCAATAAATAGATCAGCAGAAATTACTGGTGCATTAACTCCTGTATTAGGAGCGCAAACCGCTGCTGTTTTTGGAGCTATTTTTGGCCAAGCACGTCAAGCTACTGCTAGCGACTTATTGGTTTTACCATCTTCGTCAGTCATTGCCACAACTGTTGCTGGAATTCCTGCTCCAGTTAATGTTAATGGTGTAAGTTACCCATTACAAGATAAGTGGGTATTACTTCCTAGCGAGCAATTAGAAATTAGAAACGCAACTGATGCCTATAATGCATCCATTTCAAGTGTGGCTACATCTAAAGGATTGGCTTTGGTTGATTTAAATGCCATATTAACCCAAGCAGCTTCTTCTGGAATTGAATTTGATGATTATCAAATGAACACAAGTTTGGTCTTTGGTGGTTTGGTAAGTTTGGATGGTGTTCATTTAACATCTAGAGGCTATGCCCTTATGGCAAACAAGTTTTTAGATGCCATTGATGCCACTTATGGCTCTAACTTTAGAGCTTCTGGCAATGTAGCGAAAGCTGGAAACTATCCAACAAATTTTACTCCAGCGTTACAATAACAAACGTTTAAAATATATATTTATAACGCCTTCATAATGAAGGCGTTTTTTTATCTGTAAAAAAGAAAAAAAATGCCTTTAATTTTAAATTAAAAAATATATCTTTGCAGCGCGAAAAAATGATGTTTTTCGTATAAAATTTTAGGTAAACATTAAACACATAAGTAATGTCAAAAGTTACAGGTAAAGTTGCACAAATCGTTGGTCCAGTTATCGACGTAGCGTTTGAAGCTGGTTCAAGCCTTCCCAAAATCTATGATTCTTTAGAAATCACAAGACCTGATGGTTCCTTGTTAGTATTAGAAGTTCAATCCCATATTGGTGAAGACTCTGTTCGAACCATAGCGATGGATTCTTCTGATGGATTAAGCAGAGGTACAGAAGTTGTTGCAACTGGCGCTCCAATACAAATGCCAATTGGTGATGATGTTTACGGACGTTTGTTTAACGTAATTGGTGATGCCATTGATGGTTTAGGCGATTTGCCTAAAGCAGGTGATGCTGGGTTACCAATTCACAGACAAGCACCAAAATTTGAAGATCTTTCAACTTCTACTGAAGTTTTATTTACAGGTATTAAAGTCATCGATTTAATTGAGCCTTACGCAAAAGGAGGTAAAATTGGTTTATTTGGTGGTGCTGGTGTAGGTAAAACGGTTTTGATTCAGGAGTTGATTAACAATATTGCAAAAGGACATGGTGGACTTTCAGTATTTGCTGGAGTTGGAGAAAGAACTCGTGAAGGAAATGACCTTTTGAGAGAGATGTTAGAATCTGGAATCATCCGTTATGGTGATGATTTCATGCATTCTATGGAAGAAGGCGGATGGGATTTATCTAAAGTGGATAAAGCCAAAATGAAAGAATCTAAAGCAACGTTCGTATTCGGACAAATGAACGAGCCACCAGGAGCACGTGCACGTGTTGCCTTATCTGGTTTAACAATTGCTGAGTATTTCCGTGATGGTGCTGGTGAAGGACAAGGAAAAGATGTACTTTTCTTCGTAGATAACATTTTCCGTTTTACACAAGCGGGTTCTGAAGTATCTGCATTATTAGGACGTATGCCTTCTGCCGTTGGTTACCAACCAACTTTGGCAACAGAGATGGGTGCGATGCAAGAGCGTATTACGTCAACAAAAAGAGGTTCTATTACATCGGTACAAGCGGTTTACGTACCTGCGGATGATTTAACCGACCCTGCTCCTGCGACAACCTTTGCCCACTTGGATGCAACAACCGTATTATCTCGTAAGATTGCAGAGTTAGGTATCTATCCTGCTGTGGATCCATTGGATTCTACGTCACGAATCTTAACCGCTGATATTTTAGGAAAAGATCACTACGCTTGTGCTCAAAGAGTAAAAGAGTTATTACAGCGTTATAAAGAATTACAGGATATCATCGCGATTCTTGGTATGGAAGAGCTTTCTGAAGATGATAAATTAGCTGTAGGACGTGCAAGACGTGTACAACGTTTCTTATCTCAACCATTTCACGTAGCTGAACAGTTTACAGGTATTCCTGGTGTATTGGTTGACATTAAAGAAACCATCAAAGGATTCAACATGATCATGGATGGTGAATTAGATCACTTACCAGAAGCTGCTTTTAACCTTAAAGGAACCATTGAAGAAGCTATTGAAGCTGGAGACAAAATGCTTGCTGAAGCGTAATTCAATTGATAGTTATCAATTGACAATTATAAATTATTAAAAACTATGCATTTAGAAATTGTATCACCAGAAGCTACTTTATTTAGTTCAGAAGTTGATTCTGTAGTTGTGCCAGGAGTTAATGGTGAGTTTGAAATGTTAAATAATCATGCTCCTATTGTATCGCTTTTGAAAGAGGGTATCGTTAAGATTAAAATACATACTATCAGCCATTTGGTTTTTGATGAGCTGCATGCTGAAGTAATCCCTCATAACGATGATAAAAAAGTGCTGACTGTAAAAATCAATTCTGGGACTGTCGAAATGAAAGATAATAAAGTAATTGTATTAGCGGATTAATTCAATTTACTTATAGAATAAAAAAGCCAGACATAACGTTTGGCTTTTTTATTTATAGTTTTGTCATCAACCAATTGTCACGCTTTTCTTTTACGGGCTTGTTCATTCCTTTCGAATTCAAATCCATCCAATCCAAATTATAGAAAGTATCTGCCTTTATTACAAAACTTGTTTCTTTTTGAAACCCATAACGCTCATATGTTATTTTGATAGTGTCTCCTACTTTAAAAGTATTTAATATTGTATTGATATTTACATTTCCTTCAAAAGATATCGTATCAATCTTGATGATTTTATCCTCCTTTTGCAATCCTGCATCATAAGCCGCTGAACCAATCTTTGGATGATTCATGATTTTTTGATGCCGAACAAAGGCTCCAAAATCTATAGCACCAATTGCTTTAAAGTCCACTCCTACCTGCTTGAACAAACGCTCAAAATCTGGCATCCCGCTTTTGTAGATGTAACTATTGAAGAACGTATCCCCAAAATCTTTTCCTGCATACCCATTTAAGGTTATATGTAAATCTTCAATGGTATAATAGTTATGTTTCTTTCCGAAATTGTTCCACATCAATGTCATGTAGTCATCAAGATTCAAATTCTTCTCTCTCAAAGATAAGTCTAAAGCCAATCCCAACATTTCTCCGTAGTGATAATAGGAAATAAACGTGTTACCAAAGTTAGTATCATCTATCGATTTTGCGGCATCATTGAAAGGTGCTTGATAACTCATTTCAATCGGGTTAAAAAACTGTCGAGCTGGTGACGTCCATACTGCATTAAAAACTTGCGCCATATCCATTAAGTATTGATCTTGACTCCAAATACCAGTTCGACATTGTGTCAATGCATCATAGTAATTGGTAAAGCCTTCTGCAAACCATAACTCACCACTCATGTTGGCTCTTTGAAAATCAAATGGCTCTAAAGTTTTCGGTCGGATGCGCTCAACATTCCAACAATGAAAAAACTCGTGGGCAACAGTGCCAATATTTTGTTCGATACCTCCAAGCGATAAGCTTCGCGAACTTGGAATCATTGTAGAATTACGATGTTCCATACCGTCGCCTGTGGCATTAGGCATATAACACGCCAAGAACGTGTACTCACCATAATCGAAGGTTGGCAACTCCCCAAAAATTGCCGCTTGCTCCAATACTATTTTTTTAACTTTTTCAAAATACCTATCAAACTGTTCATCTGATGCAGCATCGTCATGCAACACCAAATTAATGGTTTGTTCTTCCACTTTAAATGAACGTTTTCTGAAGTTGGCAATCTCAACTGGACTGTCCATAAAATATTGTAAATCTTTTGCATAAAAAGTATTCCCATCGAGATGCTTCAACTGTGTGGCAACCTTCCATCCTAAATCCTCTCTAACCTTAAAAGTGACTTCAAACTCATTACCAGACAGTTCAGGAACATACATAAACGTTGCAGGAATATTTAAATGCGCATGTGTTTCATCGACTTGTGCATAGGTGCCATCGCCATGATTGGCAAATAAGGTATAGCTAACTTTTATCGTTCCATTATGGTCTTTTACCTTCCAAGAGTAAGGGTCTGGTCGTGTAGGCTTAAGTTCGTTGCCTTCACTATCGGTCACTTTAACATTATAAATGTTTTTCACAAACTCATGCAAGGCATAACGTCCAGGCGATGAGCGACTCATGGTAAACTCAACCTCATCTGATTTTAAATCTGAAAACACAGCTGTTATTGTTGCTTCATGATGGACTGCACTTTCAAACGAAATGGTATATTTAGAAGAAACTTGCGCATTGACAGACAACGAAACAAGTATAATGATCCTAAAAACGAGCGCTTTTTTCATATATAAGAATTAAGCCTCGAAGATACTATTTTTGAAGCTTTTTTAATGCCATCTAGCATTCACTTTTTTTATATTTGAGCATGAGTAAAAATCCGTTTATCGTTTCAGAACGAAATCGACCTATTTGGCAAATACCAATTGCTGCACTTTTTTTTACAGCTTCATCGGGATGTGTTATTCTTGCCGTATATCAAATGTTTTCAGAAACCTCTAATGGTTATACCATTGGGCATCTAATTGAATATGCCATTTATTTATTTGGTCTGGGAACTGCGTTTTGTTTTCAAAAAAGCGTTTATATCGATATAGAGAATTCAAGATTTCGATCGACTTTTGAAATTGGCCCAATAAAGTTAGGACAGTGGAAAACCATCAACAATTATGAGTACGTATCAGTCTTTCAACAACCACTTAAAGATGGAGAAACCATTTTTGAAGTCAATCTTTGGTATGATACCAACAAGCATTGGGAATTGTATGAAAAAGACAACCCAAAAGAGGCCTTTATGATGGGTTATGAAATATCTGAATTGTTAAACATCGATTTACTAGATGCCACCATACCCAATGATCATAAGTGGATTGACAAAAACATATTTAAAAAGACCCATCAAATTTAGATTTAAAGTCTATTTATCTTTTTAAAGAAAGATATTTCTTTAATTTTGCGGGCAAATTAACCCAACTATGATTAAGAATATTTCACTATTTGTGATAAGTCTTTTATGGACTTGTGCCCTTTTTTCTCAAGAAAACAGCAAAGAAGAACAATTAGACGAGGTCGTCATCAACTCCAGTCGTATCGACTTACCATTCAAAGAAAACTCACGTACCATTACAGTTATTACTGCCGAACAAATCAAGCAAAGTGCCGCTACCAATGTGGCCGATGTATTGCAACAGTTTGCAGGTGTCGATATCAGACGTCGTGGTACCGCAGGTATGCAAGCCGATTTATACATTAGAGGTGGTGGTTTTGACCAAACCCTATTATTGGTAGATGGTTTTAAGGTTGAAGACTCACAAACAGGTCATCATACCATGAATATGGCCTTACCAATAGAAGTGATTGAGCGCATCGAAATCATCAAAGGACCTGCAGCTCGTGTTTTTGGACAAAATGCTTTTACTGGCGCTGTCAATATTGTCACTAAAAAGAATCTAAACAATTCTGTTTCTCTTAATGTCCAGGCTGGTTCGTATGGACAGAAAAATGGTTCGGTAACTGTTGGCAGTCAATTGAACAACTCTACACACTTAGTGCATTTTTCTAAAAATACTTCTGATGGTTACCGTTATAATACCGATTATGATCATCAAAATTATTTTGTAAAAAGTAACTTCAATACCGATAAATTGCCAATCTCGATGATAGCGTCGTTTTCCGAACGCAAGTTTGGTGCCAATGGGTTTTATGCTAGTCCTTCAGCTATCAATCAATACGAAGAAACCCAAGCGAGTTTGATTGGTTTTTCTACCGAAATAAAGAACGACCAATGGACATTTAAACCTCGATTGTACTGGAAACGCAACCAAGATGAATATGTATTTGTGCGCCAAGACCCTTCCATTTATAGAAATTTACATCAGACCAATAAAGTAGCAGCCGAACTAAATGGTTCTTACCGTTCAAGTCTGGGAATAACAGGGTTTGGTATTGATGTGTCTCAAGTATATATTTCCAGCAACAACCTTGGGCAGCACGAGCGATTGATGACTACGCTATTTTTAGAGCATCGTTTTGAATTATTGGAAGGCAAATTGGATGTCACTCCTGGAATTGCAGCCACATATTTTTCTGATTTCAAATTTCATGCCTTCCCAGGAATGGATATTGGTTACAGCATCAACGAACAGTTTAAAATATATGGAAACATAGGCTATACCTACAGAATACCAACCTATACCGATTTATATTATAGTGACCCAACGACATTAGGTAACGAAAATCTCAACCCAGAAGAAGCGATTGCAGAAGAGTTGGGAATTAAATTTACTCAAAACAAGTTCTCTGCTACTTTGACATTGTTCAATAGAGATAGCAACAACTTGATTGATTATGTCAAAGAAAATGAGGATGACCTTTTTCAAGCGACCAATATTGCCGAATTGAATACCAAGGGCTTTGAAGCAACAGCCAATTACAATTTCGCAATTGGCGCTTTCAACCAATCCCTAAATGCATCATACACATTTTTGGAAGATGATATCAAAGATGTACAGTCTAATTTTTCACGTTACTCTATCAACTCCTTAAAGCATCATTTCACTTCACGATTGAGCACACAATTCATCAAGAATGTATCTCAAAACATCGTCTATAAATATGCTGAAAGAGCTACTGGCCAAAGTTATAATGTGGTTGATGCAAGTCTTGCCTTAAAAATTAAAAATCTAGAACTTTCAGTCATAGGCAATAACATCTTTAATACAGAATACACCGAGACCAATTTGGTGCCAATGCCAAAAGGGAATGTGTTGTTTGGATTGAAATATGATTTTAATTAAAAGAGATTAACATACAATTTATTTAAAATTCATAACGTTTGCTTAACTTTACGCGTTAAAATTTTATAATATTGGCACTAGACCTACAAGATATTCCTCGTGTAAAGACTATTACCAAGGAGGAGTTTATAACACACTATTTCAAACCACAAAAACCTGTGGTTATTGAACGTTTTATTGAAGATTGGCCTGCTTACAGCAAATGGAACCTGGATTATATGAAAGCTACCGTTGGCGACAAGATAGTGCCTTTGTATGACGATCGTCCAGTCGATTATAAAGATGGTTTTAATGAACCACACGCCAAAATGAAAATGAGCGATTATATCGATTTGTTGAAACGTGAGCCTACCAAGTTTCGCATTTTTTTATGGAATGCCCTTAAAGAAGTGCCTCAATTGCAGCAAGATTATACATATCCCGATTTTGGATTGAAATTGCTAAAAGGTTTGCCAATGTTGTTTTTTGGCGGCACCAATTCGCATACTTTCATGCATTATGACATCGATTTGGCCAATATCTTCCACTTTCATTTTGAAGGCAAAAAAGAAATTATTCTCTTCGACCAGAAACAGAATGATTATCTCTACAAGATACCACATTCGCTCATCACTAGAGAAGATATTGATTTTTCAAATCCAGATGTTGAAAAATGGCCAGCCTTAAAAAAGGCCAAAGGCTATAAAACCATATTGGAGCATGGTGAAGTACTCTACATGCCAGAGGGCTATTGGCATTATATGAAATACTTGACACCTGGATTTTCGATGAGTTTACGTGCCATTGCCCGAAACCCAAAGAATTTTTCAAAAGCCATCTATAATATTTTTATCATGCGCCATTTTGATAATGCCATGCGTCGTATCAAAGGCCAACAATGGATTGAATGGAAAAACAACCAAGCTATTGTGCGCACTCACAAAACCCTTAACGGAAACTAGACAAGCATTGGTTACTTTCTAAAATGTTTAAACAACTATTACTATCTTTGTCCAAACTAAAATATAAAACCAAATTCCTATGAAAAATATCCTGTTCATCATTACCATTTTAAGTGTCTCTTTAGTAAATGCACAAGCTTTTAAAGGCGAAGGCGATAATAAATTTCAAGTTGGTGCCAACCTTCAAGATGCCGCTTCGGGGCTTAATGTAAGTTACGATTATGGTCTTGGTGAAAACATCTCGGTAGGGGTATCTGCTACCTATGCTTTAGGTGTCAAAGAAGAATTGGATGCCGATTTTGGTGACCGTTTTGATATCAAGGCACGTTTTAATGCCAATCTTGGCAATGTGGTCAATATCGATGAAAATTTTGATGTCTATCCAGGATTGAGTTTTAGCCTTAAGAATTTTGGTGGCCATGTAGGAGCTCGTTACTTTTTTAGCGATGGTTTCGGAATTTTTACAGAAGCCCTCTTTCCATTGGCAAAATACGACACTAAAGATTTAGCGCCAGCCGAATATATTCACAATCAATTTTCTGTAAATATCGGAGCGACCTTTAACCTATAAAGCAAAATTACCTTTCATTATAGAAGCATCTTAAATTTATATTAAGATGCTTTTTTTATCTCAAAAAACTCGTCTTTTTTCTTACATAAATAATTTTATACCACATTAATATTTTCATTAAAAATGCGTTTCAACGAACTTATTAAACACTTTATCTAATGACCTTTGTAATTCATCGATTATATTGGGTTTTAAACAGATTAATTAATTTTTTTTATAGGTTTGATACCTAAATCCCCTAACCTACTCAATATGAAAACTTATAAAATCTACTTGATTTATGTTATGAGCATCTGTTTTATAATTAATTCGTATGCTTCATTAAAAAACAATACAATTTTAAACTCTACAAGCATCGTTGCCAATTCATCTGAAAGGTCAATATCGAGTATTGTAAAACCTACTAAAAAAACCAACAGTATCTTATTAACAACAACCATTTGGAATGGTACAACTTGGGATAATGGAACTCCTGACATCAATACGATAACGATAATTGATGGCGACTATACCACCTTAACAAATGGTGGGTTTAGCGCTTGGTCATTACAAGTAAACGCAGGTAAAAAATTAGTGGTCAGTAATAATACATTTGTTGAAGTACAAATGGATGTAACAGTAGATGGAGACCTATGGGTCGAAACTTGTGGTGCCCTTGTACAAATTGATGAAACTGGCACTTTTACTTTAAATGGCAGTGGTAATTCACTGGTACAAAAATATACATCAGCCCTTAATAACTGGAATGATTATACCTATTGGAGTTCTCCTGTAAGTAATGCAGTTGTCAATAATGTGTTTTCGGCTTCTCATCCTTACAGTCGATTTTGGTTTAATGCGTCAAATTATTTAGACAATCTTGCAGAAATAGGAAATACAGGCACCTACATAATAGGACAGGATGATATCGACGATGATGGCAATGATTGGACTTTGTTGGGTGGCACAGATACACTTACCCCTGGAGTTGGTTATGCAACTACACATTCGCCAGCAGGTTTTGTGCCTGGCAACACATATCCATATGTTTTTAATGGGCCATTAAATACAGGAACCATTACTGTGCCTGTACAATATAATGGTAATAATGGAGATAGAGATTGGAACTTCATAGGAAACCCATATCCATCAGCTATTAGCGTAGATGCTTTTTTTGAAGCTAACCAATCAGTAATTGGTCTTGCCGTTTATTTATGGTCTCACGCAACACCTGCTAGTAATAATACCAATGGAAACCAATCTTATAATTACAATGCCGATGATTATGCAGTAGTGACCTGTTACAGTGGCGAAATCGCTGGTGGAACCAATGTTATTCCCAATCGATTTATTCCATCTGGCCAAGGGTTTTTTGTTCAGGCTATCGATAATGGTAATGTGGTGTTTACCAATGATATGCGTATGAAAGATACCACAAGCAACAGTCAGTTTTTTAGATCAAACAATTCAACTGAAAACAAACTTTGGGTGAACCTTACTTCTGACAATGGAGTCTTCAACCAATTGTTAATGGCCTATGTTGAGGGTGCTTCAAGAGCCGACGATGGATTGTGCTTTGACGCCTCTCGTAATATGTCGAGTGGTACACCAGCCATTATATACTCAATCATAGATGAAGAAGTCGATAAAAAATATGCCATACAAGGTATAGAAGCCAGTAGTTTGGACACTAATGAAGTGTTTTCTATCGGGTTTTATAATACCATCGACCAACCAACACAGTTTAGCTTATCAATAGGACAAACAGAGGGTTCATTTATGACCTCTCAAACCATTTATTTAAAAGATAATCTGCTCAATAATATTCATGACCTAACAGCATCGGCATATACTTTTACCTCTCCTACTGGCGAATTTAATGACCGTTTTGAGATTAGGTTTAATGTCGAAACTTTAGGTGTTTCACAAGAGGCATCGGAAAACGCCCTTAAAATTATTGATATCAATAGCAATACCCTGCAGTTTGAAATGACCAACCATACAAACATAAAAGCAATTACAATGTATGATGCTTTGGGTAGAGAGGTACAATACACTAAATCGGAAAACTCGATGCAACTTGTCAATGTTTCCAACTTACAGCAGGCCATGTACATTGCAAAAGTAGAGCTTGAAACAGGCGCTATTGTCACCAAAAAAGTTTTAAAACATCTATAATAAATCCTTTTGTAAGGGTCAGCTTTGGCAATTGTTCGAGAATTCTTCGGAAAACTCAAATTTTTAAAAAGCTGACTCGAACAATCCTCGAACAAGTCTCGAACAAAACCCCTCAAAAATGGCAAATTTGTGTCAGGAAGTGTCAGTCAAGGTCATGATGTGTCAGAGTGTGTCACAGTGTGTCAGGATGTGTCAGGACGTGTCACAAGAGGTCAGGACAGGTCATAAAAGGTCTAGGTGTTTCTGTAGGTGTCAAAAAAAAAGTAATTCACACCTACCGACACTGTTGTTGATTAAAAAAATAGAACGGTTGAAATGATGTTATTTAATGAGCTCATTGACTTTGGCATAGACCAAATCACTTTCCCAACCACGATAGAGCAAATAGTCGGCAAGCTTCTTTTTTTTCTTCCAAATATTGGATTCATGTAAAGTATTGAACTTTTTCTCGGCTAACGCATTAAAAATTACGATATATTCATCATCATCTATTTCGTTAAGTGCGAGATTTATGATAGTTTTGTTAATGTCCTTTTGCTTTAAGTTTTGAGTTAATCGACGTTTACCCCAATTCTTGATTTTAAACTTACCGCTTACGTATGCTTTGGCAAAACGTTCTTCATTGAGGAAGTTGTGCTGCAACAGGTGTACAATGACCACATCGATAGCTTCGGGTATCATGTGCATGCCTTGCAGTTTTTGCACCACTTCTTTGTGACAGCGTTCTTGGTACGAACAATAATGTTCAAGCGTTTTGATAGCGTCTTGTATTGTATAAGTTTTGTGCGTGTTCATGAGGATAAAAATAGTAACAATTTGTTAATAATTTAAAAATCTCAACTCACTGACTTTTAGGTATTTTGCGTATATTTGCACGTTTTGATTAATAGCAAAAATTAATAATTAACCCTATGATTAAGAATTACTCCCTCGTTTTAATAGCTTT
>DINS01000019.1:338-65671 GCA_002426015.1 Flavobacteriaceae bacterium UBA5534 | reverse complement strand
GATTATTGTAATCTCCAAAACCCTCAAAATGGAACCGTAGAAGCTGGTGAGCCCTTTAATGTGCAAGCAAGAGTTTATGAGGGTGGCTTAACAGATACCACTAATGGCATGGCTGCTCCAGGCATTTCAGCTTGGATTGGGTATAGCACAACCAACGCTACAACTACAGCAGATTTTAATACCGCTAGTTGGACTTGGGTTCCTGCAACTTTTTTAGCAGAGACAAATGGTGGCAATAATGATGAATATCAAGCAGATTTAGGAGCTGCAATTTTGACTCCAGGGACTTATTATTATGTGAGTAGGTTTAGTGTTAGCAGTGGCCCATATACCTATGGTGGCTTTGACATTGGTGGCGGAAATGGTTTTTGGGATACGACCAATGATGTTAGCGGTGTACTGACAGTTACCCCAGCGATATTGGATTTTTATAATTTACAATTCCCTCAAAACGGCAGTATTATCACTGGTGGAACTTATGATGTATATGCTCAAGCCTATGAAGCTGGTGTAACAGAAGCTGCTGGTAGAGGAAATGATGTAGTTGCTTGGATAGGTTATAGTACGACTAATGCAACAAGCGTTGCAAATTTTTCATCTGCAGCTTGGACTTGGGTGCCAGCTCCTTATTTTGGTCAGGCAGGAACAGGAAATAACAATGATGAATTCAGGCTCAATTTAGGTGCTCAAATAGGTACTCCTGGAACATATTATTATGTTAGTCGATTCCAATATAATTCTGGTGCTTTATTGTATGGAGGTTTTGATACTGGTGGAGGAAATGGTGCTTGGGATGGTACAAATGATGTGAGTGGAGTATTAACCGTTACAAATCCGCCTAACAATCCAACCAATTTTACGGTTTGTTTTGAAGATACTGCAGCGACATTATCTTGGAATGCACCTGCCACAGGCACAACCCCTGATGGTTATGTTGTATTCGCTATTGCTGGTGGGACAGATGTTGCTGGCACAAAACTCGATGCCAATACATATATAGCAAATTCAAATTTTGCCGCAGCTCCTTTGGCAACTCCTGCCACACTTGGTAAAGTTGTTTATAAAGGTACTGCTACCACTGCAACAATTACTGGCTTAACAGAAAATAGCAATTACTCATTAGCGGTCTTTGCATATAAAAATAACACTGGCACAGGCTGGTCTTCCGGTTCTGCCGGCAGTAGGTTGACCAATGGATTGGCCCAAGGCGATGTTCGAAATTTAACAGCGACCCCTTTAACCAACCAAGTGACTCTTAATTGGAATAATCCGTTACCTACGTCTTGCTTTGATGAATTAATCATTGTGGCCAATCAAGGCACGGTAACTTTTACACCTTCAGGCACTTATGCTTCTATCGATGTCAATTATTCAACTCCTAATTCTGTTGTATATGCGACTACTTCAACCGTAAGTACTAAAGCCATAAATGGCCTAACAAACGATTTAAACTATTGTTTCAAGATTTATATTAGACGAGGAACAACATGGACAACTGGAGTAGAAATCTGTGCAACGCCAACATTGACTTATTGTACTTCATATGGTGACGATACAGATGGTTATAATACAGGCATTCGTTTGGTTCAGTTTAATACAATAAATAACCCTTCGCCTGATGAAGACAATGATTATACAGATTACACTGCAATATCGACAAATGTTCTATTGGGTGAGAGCTATCCATTAACTGTCAACGTCAATACAGATGGCCCTTATAATGTTTACTCTCGCGCTTGGATAGATTGGAACAGAAATGGCACGTTTGACTCAAATGAACAGTATGAATTAGGTGTAGCTAACGGAGTGGCTAATGGACCAACTTCTTTAAGTCCTACAATAAGTGTACCAACCAATGCTGCTTTAGGCAATGTTAGAATGCGTATTAGTGCAGAATGGGATTCAAATCCGACTGCCTGCAATACTGTTTTCGATGGTGAAGTTGAAGATTATACCATCAACATTTCAAGACCAACCGGACCAGAAATCGCGGTAAAGGGAAATAATAATAATATAAATAATGGGGATAGTACAACTAGTGGTTTAAACAATACGGCATTTGGTGCCACTAACGTTAGCACTTCAGTAGCTAAAACATTTGTTATAGAAAGCATAGGAACAGGAACTTTAAACCTTACAGGCACACCTCGTGTTCTTATAGATGGAGTTAATGCTTCCGACTTTTTGGTAACAACACCTCCTCCAACAGCATCATTGGCATCTGGCACTCAAACTAGTTTTGTAATTACATTCACACCTTCTGAAGCTGGTCCAAGAACTGCTACAGTGACCATTTTGAATGATGATATGACTGATAGTGAAAATGTATTTACTTATGTCATTAACGGTACAGGTAATGGTCCAGAAATAAACGTACGCGGAAATAGTATTTCTATACCAAGCGGTAGTGGGATTCCTCAATTAAGTACAAACAATTATACTATTCTCGGAAGTTCAAACATTAATACAGCACAGTTAGTTAGTAGAACATTTAACATAAATAATATCGGTAATCAAACTCTTAGCGTATCAAACATTACGCTATCAGGACCTCATGCTGCTGACTTTACTATAGCGTCACCAACGACGCTTTCAATTGCTGGAGGTTCTAGTTCTTCTTTAGTTATTCAATTTATCGCATCTGCTATTGGGAACAGGGACGCTGTCGTTACCATTGCACATAATGACAATACTGGTGGTGAAAACCCATATACTTTTAGTATTAGAGGAATTGGTGTCGATTATGTCACTTGTGTTTCTGATCTTGTTCAAACCATTGCCATTCAAGATTTTGAAGTTTCGCCAGCAACTCCAACTTGGGCTTATACTAACACTCAAACACACGCCTCTACTGTTTCGGTTGCAGGTGGCACTGGTTATGCAGCTTCTGGTGATGGTGGTAATTCTCCGCGTTATTTGGGCAGTAGAAGTTTTCAGTTGAATAATACTGTCAATTCTAATTGGGCCTATGCATATTTGGATTTTGTGAGTGTTGATACTCAAAACTATCAGGACGTTGAGTTAAGTATTCGCGTTGGCGCATTTGCAACTGCCGGTGGAAATACTGGTCTCGACAGTGACGATGTTCTTGTGGAAATTAGTCAAGATAACGGCGTCAATTGGTCTAAAGAAGTTCAGGTGACAGGAAACACTAATTCTAAATGGTCCTTTACATCTGGTACAGGAATCGCAGCAGTGGTTTATGACAATAACAATACCATTGAAACCCCATTTACTCCTTCGGTAAGCGGATTGCAAACAACAGAAGGTTATAGCACCATTAAAGTTACAGGATTGCCAAGTGTCGCCAATCTAAGGGTGAGGATTACATTAAAGAACAATCGATTTGATGAGATCTGGGCAATCGATAATGTTATTTTGACTGGTAAGACCCCATCCGTTAAAACTTGGGATGGTTCTAATTGGAGAAATGTTAGTAATGCCATCACGACTGCACCAATCTCATCAGAAAAAGCCATATTTGCTGGAAATTACGATACCGCAACCAACGGTGGAAGTGTGGAGGCATGTGAATGTCAAATAAATACTAATGCTATTCTAACTATAGCTAATGGTCATTATGTAGAGGTTCAAAACAACATCAGAGTTGANNTTCAATTGGTATGAATACACCTATTGGAGCTCGCCAGTTGTAGGAGAAACTATTGGTGACGGACTTGCAGATGCCGCTGCAAATAGACGTTTTTGGTTCAATGCCCAAAACTTCTTGGATGATGCTGCCGAAACCAACAATAATAACATTTTAGATTACAGTTCGACGGATGACATTGATGATGATGGTAATGATTGGATACCAATCACCAATGATTTGACTGTAATGGCTTTTGGAGTTGGTTATGCTTCGGTCACCAATCAAACTATATTTTTTAGCACTCCTACTAACCCTAATGGTTCTCGTTCAATTAAATACACCTTTAGAGGTCCTTTTAACAACGGTAGCCAAACAGTCCCAGTATATCGAAATGATTCTGAAACGACAGATAACAACTGGAACTTTTTAGGGAACCCTTATCCTTCAGCCATTAGTGCCAACACGTTTTTAAATGATAATAGTGCAACCTTGGGTGCAGATCGTGCCATCTACCTATGGTCTCAAAATACAGCGCCTTCCAATACTGCCAATGGAAATGAAGGCCTTAACTTCGCTGCATCTGATTATGCGGTAATCAATATAGCTAGTACAGTACAAGGTGGAGGTGATGACCTCAATAATGATGGTATTGCAAACGATCTTCCAAAACGATTCATCCCTTCTGGACAAGGGTTCTTTGTGTCATACGCCAATTCTGGAACTATTACTGCTGACAATGGTGATATAAAAACTGGCCAAATTGTTTTTAATAACAATATGCGTGTAAAGACAGCTGATAACGACCAATTTTTTAGAACTTCAGAAACAGGAATTGATAATAGACTTTGGGTGAATTTAACTTCAGACAATGGTGTTTTCAATCAAATTTCAGTGGCTTATGTTGATGGAGCCACCAATGGAAATGATGGTATGTCTTATGATGCGCCTCGCAATTTATCGTCTGGTGCGTACGCTATTTTGTATTCGATCATAGATGATGAAGATAAAAAGTTTGCCATTCAAGGTAAGAGCCCAAATAGTTTAACATTGGATGAAAGAATCTCATTAGGGTTTTCTACATCTATAAATGTGGCTACTTTGTACAAACTGTCATTAGCTCAAATAGAGGGGAGTTTCTTAACACAGAACACTATCTATTTAAAAGACAATCTATTGAACACGTATCATAACTTATCACAATCTGATTACAACTTTACTTCTGAAAGTGGTGAGTTTAACGACCGTTTTGAAATAGTGTTCAGAGCAGAAACCCTATCTGTTGGTGATAACGAGATAGCTCCTAATGGGTTGAGCATTGTTGAATTGAATGATGGCCGTGTGAAGTTTAGCGTCAACAGCAATCTGACAATCCAATCGGTTGAAATCATCGATATGTTAGGAAGAACTTTATACCAACTAAAAGGAACAAATGCAACGGAAACTTATAACCTTTCCAACTTAAGCCAAGCTGCTTATATTGCAAAAGTAAAGTTGTCAAATGGTCAAACCATTGCAAAACGTGCTATAAAAAGGCAATAAATGATATAACATAAAAAAAGCCTTAAACAANNTTGTTTAAGGCTTTTTTTATGTTCTTACCTATTAAATTACAAGCTGTACTTTAATGATACAATCAAATTACGTCCTGCCGCTGCAATACCAGATGAGTAGGTCTTATAACGTTGGTCAGTGATGTTTTCTAAACTCGCAATAATAGTAGCATCGTCAGTAATCTTATATTGTGTTCTTAAATTTAAAGTGTACCAAGAAGGTGAGTATGGATTTCCATTGGCATCAATGGCATAGATATAATCTTTTTCTTGTTCGGAAGGTGCCAATTGATGAAACGACAGCTCCCCATTATAGTTCGCAAAAGCATCAACAGTAAAAGTATCATTTTGCCATACCAAATGTGTGTTACCAAAATTTGGTGCTGCATGTCTTGGTGGTGTTTCTACTCCAAAATCATCTTCTTCAGTTCCTCCTATAATATTATATTGTGAGGTTAATTTAAACTGTTTTGTGAAGTTTACTTTAATTCCAGCTTCAAATCCATAGATCCAAGATTTTGCTGCATTCTGGATGGCTTGCACATTACTCAATTCGCCATCATATAATATCTGTGATTGGCCATTTAATGTAAAATCACGACGTACCAAGGCATTATCCAAATAGGTATAATAGGTAGCCATATCGACAATAAAGACATTGTCAAAGTTGAGCTTTAACCCTAGCTCGCCGCCATAAGCATACTCTGGTTTTAAATTGTTGTTTGGTACAACAACCGAACCAGGTTCGGAGTCGAACACTTTGCCAATATCATCAATATTTGGTGCTCTAAATGCTGAAGATGCATTAAGCTTCCACTCAATGAGTTCACTTGGCACCCAGCTAATACCTGCTGTTCCTGTAAGTCCACCAGAATTGATATTGGTTTTATCATAAGGCAAATTTAGGTACTGATTATTTTCTTCAAAACTCGCGTTTGCTAATATATGGTTGTAACGCAACCCTGTTTGCAATACAAATTTGGTATTTGGTTTGTACTTTAAACTTGTATAAGCCGCAAGCGATTGCCAATCGGAACCATTTGGATATCTCGACACAGTAGGTATGATGGTTTGTGTTGCTACGTTTTCTTCCTCACCTATTGATTTGACTTTATTATATACATATTCTAAACCATAAAACAGTTCTGTTTTAGAACCCAGTTGTTTTTCTAAATCTAAATTTGCCGAGATGGCATCAACAGCTTCTTCTCTAATATTCCGAATAGACTTTTCAAAATCGCGATCCATTCGGCTTTCTTGAAAATTCTGATAGGCAACCGTTGTTTGTATCTTATCATACAGATTGGAATTGCTGCTCAACTTGGTCACTTGAAAATTACCCATAAACCAGCGTTGTGGTCCATAATTCCATTCAGCAGAACGCAAGTTGTCACCTCTGTAACGAATTAAACGATCATATCTGGAATAATCTGATGTGGTGCTGTAATATAAGCCCAAATCAAAATTGAGATTGTCAGACACTTCATAACGAGCCTTTTGCATGAAATTGATTTGACTGTATCCTGTTGGTACTTGAACCAAAGGATTTTCATTTGCAACCATGGTATCGACACCATCAATAACCTCAACATACTCATTGCGCAAATAAGCCTCTGGTCCATGTTTACCCATTCGTAAGTCGCCAAAATCGGTATAACTCACACTCGATAAAAATCCCCATTTCTTCAAACCAAAGTTAAGATCGATATGCCCTGCTTTTTCTTCGTTGGCTGTTGCATAACGCGTTACTGCATTGGCTTTAAAATACAATGAATCAGAATAAGACAGCTGTGGCTTTTTAGTATAAAAACTCATGACACCTCCAATTGCATCGCTTCCATAGACTACTGAACCAGCACCAAGTGTCACTTCGGTATTTTGTATTGTAAATGGGTCGATTGAGATGACATTCTGTAAATTTCCACCTCTAAAAATGGCATTGTTCATACGAACACCATCTACAGCAATCAATAGTCGATTGGTTGAAAAGCCTCTAATCATTGGGCTTCCACCACCTAATTGACTTTTTTGAATATAGATGTTTCCTGTACCTTCCAGTAAATCGGCACTGGTTTGAGGATTGGAAAATTGAATGGATTTGGCTGTGATGTTGATGATTTTTTGAGGAATGTCTCGCTTACTCTGTTCAAATTTTGAAGCAGAAACAACCACCTCATCCAGATTTTCAGTTTTTGGAATGAGATAAACCGTGTTGTTTTTGAGGGATGATTTGTTGAATACCAGTTTTTGATAAAATGTATGTATTACATAAATATCCTCTGCTACTGAAAATTGATCGAGATTTACTCGTCCATCGATATCTGTATTCGCAGATTTGGTTTTTTGGGCATTATAAAGGGTTGCTCCAGCGATTGGCAAATTAGAGTCTTGTTCTAAAACTTTAATTTGTTGAGCATGCAAAGAAGTTACAAATAGTAACCATATACCTGTCAATAAAGTATATTTCATAATAGTTGGTTGAAAAAAATTAGTTAAAAACTTGATTAAAAATTGCCAATGATTTTGGCTTTCTAAAATCGCCCAAATGTAACTCAAAATAAAGCAATAGCATTGATAAGAACGATTGTCTTTGTTTTGAACTTAATTTGACTGCATGTAACTCATCAAATTTTATGCCTAAAAGACGTTTTAAGAGTATTAAATTCTCACCTGATACAGAATGATTTTGTTTGATAGATTCAAAATGGCCTGTGCTTAAATTAAAGTAAGTTCCATTCGTTTGTAGCGTATCTGGGTAAAATCCAAGATATTTAGTAAGATTTAAAAGAAACAATAAATGGAAATTTGAAAAATCGTCATCTTGATCTAGCCAAACCAAAGCAGCCTCCAAATAGCTGTAGAGTTCTTGATTCTCCTCTTCCTCTTTTAAAACCGATGATAATATTTCAGACAAGAACATAACAATAGAGCTCTTTATTACATTGGTGTGCAGGCTTTTGTAAACAACATCTAGCTTTACTTCGGTGATGTTTTGAAGTGTTTGGTTGGCCCTGTAACGTTCTTCTATTTGTAACTGTGATAATAATTGATAGTAGGCAACTTTAGAATTCCCTTTGGCGCTTTTTAAAACACCTCGCAGCAAGTAACTCACAGTTCCTCTATTTTTGGTGTAGCACTTTACGATTAAATCGTGGTCTCGATATTTGATTTTTGATAGAACAATGGCATTTGTTTTTACTAACATTTTAGCATTGTTAATGGTTTTATCTGATAATTAAAAGTTTGAGGACTTTGGTTTCAAAAGATTCTAAATCAGAAATTAGGATTAGATAAACTCCAGATGCGACAATGTTATTGCCAAGGTTTTTCCCATTCCAGATGGCCGTACCACCATCGATTGCAAAGTTATAATTTGCTTTAGATGATCTTAAATTCACCTTCGATTGTGCCTCTGCAACCAGATTACCTTCGATATCAGTGATTTTAATATTGACGTTTTCGGTTAATCCTTTAATTTTTACTCCATTTTTAATATTGTTCAAATCATTAGATCCAAGAATATTGTATTCTGGTCTTACCGGATTTGGATACACAAACGCATTGCTTAACTCGTCCTCAGTCTTGGAGCCACCTGACGAGAATGAGACCAAACCTTTATCTGTAGCGATAAAAACCTTACCGTTTTGAGTGTCTATAGAAATATCACTAATCGAATTGGATGGTAAAGGTGAGTTTGCTTTAGTAAAATGATAAATTGTCTCTCTACCATCTGGCGTAAAATAAAACACTCCCGAATCGATTGTTCCGACCCATTTATTGTTAGATCCATCGACTTCAATGTCTGTAATAAATTGATCTGCCAATAGTTCTTTAGGAATGCCGTCGTCCAATATAATGATTGAACTTGCCTGTGGGTTTGGGTCATCGAGAAACCCTGACGTATTATACAACACACGCAATCCGCCTTCGGTACCTATCCAAAGTTGGCTTCTATTGTCGATGGCGACGCATCTAACGTTAGGTGATGGCATATTTTGCTCAAGAGAATATAGTCTATTTATTTTATTTCCGTTTTCATTATACCCAATAACACCGTTACTAAAACTTCCTGTCCATTTGGTTCCATTACTGTCTATATCCAAATCACTAAACCCAAGTTCATCACTTAACGGATTAGTGATTATCTCCTCAAAACTATATGATTGCCATTGCTGCGTGCTTAAATTGTATGATTTTAATGGTCGTACTACAAGGCATGTTAACGTCCATAACAACCCATTTCTGTCAAATTTACTGCCACCAACCCTTATGTCTATATAATCTGGTGATCCAGGCACTATAAGTGATTCCAATCCGCTATTGGTTTGATTATACAATACTGTAGGAACATCATCGTTTATTTCTAGCAACCCGCTAAAAAAAGCACTTATAAACACTTGTGAAGGGTTGAACGGATTTATAGCGGCATAGGTTAAATTGTAGGCTCCCAATACGCTGTCCTTTGATATGTTGTTCCATTCCTCATCGGCTAAATGACTTAACCCAAAACTATTTAATGGATATGGATTATAAAATTGATCATAATCGCCATAGGTAACCCATAATTCATTATTGCCAGCTTCAATTTTAAAAGCGCTGTTTTTTAAAGGTCCATCTGGCCTTATGATTTCATAGTTTGACGTATCAGATAATTCTGTTTGTAAAACTCCCAATGTTTGAGTTCCAATATAAATATGGTTGTCTGTAATTGTTGCCGATGTAAATAGGGTGTTAAATTCTTGATTTACAGAAGCGTTGGCAAGCAATGTGAAATTAGAATCATAGACAAACACATTGTTTTGTGTTGCAATGACCAAATTACCATCAACTTCTCTAGTGTCTAATGGCACATTACCGAAGGTAAATAACCCTATTAAATTATCATTGACTATTTCATAAATACCGTTATCAGACTTAATGGCATACAACTTATCTTCAATACTTTGAACTGCCAAAAAATTGCCATTATTTAGTGTTAACCACTGTTGATAATCTATGAGGTTTGGGTTAGATAGCGATGCTTTTTTAATTGCATTATTATTGCTACATGCTGCATAAATAAAATCGCCAAAAACCGTTGTTTGCGTTACAGCTATTTGGCTGCCACCATTACCAATAAAATAACTGTCTCCAAACTCCAATCGTTGCAAATCATAAACCGAAATCCCATAATCGGTTGAGATGTAAATCAACCCATTATGTTCATTAAAATGATTGATTTTTTTGAGCGATGGTGAAATGGTCTCTTTTTCTAGAATATCAACAACAGACAACACTTCATTATCTGAACCAGACACAATCTCTATCAAACCATTTTCATAACCTACAATTAACGATTGATAAGCTTCACTATAAGCAATTGTTGTAATAAATTCTCCCGATAATCCATCAACTGTTGTTAGGGTCAGGAGTTCATTAGTACTTAAATCGTAACTAAACAGCACGTTTTCAGATGCAGCATAAATCTTGTTATTCCCTTTAGCTATATCTTTAATTTTAAAATAAGAGAAGTGCCCTTCCCACAAGCCTGAATAATTTTGGGCCGAAGCAGAAAATGCAACTATGAAAAGTAGAATTTTAGTAATATGTTTTAGCATACTTATTTAATAGATGTCAAATATATTTATTACTAACGAGAAATTTGAAGTTATCATATACATACTTCAATAAAAAAGCTCTCATAAAAAATTTATGAGAGCTCCTATTTTGAAAATTAAAATTAATTATACAACACCTTGTGCCAACATTGCGTCAGCAACTTTGACGAAACCTGCTACGTTTGCTCCTTTAACATAGTCTATATAACCGTCTTTTTGAGTTCCATAAGTGACACAAGATTCATGGATATCATCCATAATTCTACGCAGTTTCTCATCGACTTCTTCTCTAGTCCAATTAAGACGCAATGAGTTTTGGCTCATTTCTAAACCAGAGGTTGCAACACCACCTGCATTTGACGCCTTCCCTGGAGAGAATAATACTTTTGCTTTTTGGAATGCTGTAATCGCTTCTGGTGTTGTAGGCATATTTGCGCCTTCAGCCACAGCGATTACTTTATTCTTGATTAATGCATTTGCTTCTTTCTCGTTCAACTCATTTTGAGTGGCACATGGTAAAGCGATATCACATTTTACTGACCAAGGACGTTCACCTTCATGGTATGTTGCTGACTTATACGTTTTAATATAGTCGCTTATTCTTCCTCTCTTTACGTTTTTAATGTCCATGATTTTAGCTAATTTTTTAGCATCAATACCATCTTTATCATAGATGTAACCACCAGAATCTGACATGGTCACCACTTTAGCTCCAAGTTCTGTAGCTTTTTCACAAGCGTATTGGGCAACATTACCAGAGCCAGAAATAGCAACCGTTTTGCCTTTAAATGTATCTCCTTTGGTCGCTAACATGTTTTTTGCAAAATAGACACATCCATATCCAGTGGCTTCAGGACGTATTAAAGATCCACCATAAGATATTCCTTTGCCAGTGAATACCCCTGTAAACTCGTTACGCAGTCTTTTGTATTGACCAAACATAAACCCTATTTCTCTTCCACCTACACCTATATCTCCAGCTGGTACATCTGTATTTGCTCCAATATGACGGAATAATTCGTTCATAAATGATTGACAAAAACGCATGACTTCATTGTCGCTTTTCCCTTTAGGGTCAAAATCNNCGTTCTGGTTCTACCATCCTTTCCAACAACATTTTCCCTTTGTATTTTGGATTGTCTTCAATAAATGGGATTACAGTTTCTGCAACTTCATGAACAGCTTGCAAAAATTCTGGCTCGTGTCCGTTTGTTTTTTTAACAAGATCTAAAAAAGCGTCAATTTTATTTTTCATGTATTTATGTGTTATGAATCTTTAAATTCGTTATGCTTTGCAAAGATACATTATCTTTAAAATTTATATATATAATTTTTGATATTCTCAAAATGATATTAAAAGAATGATGATGCCCTAAAATAAAGTATAATTAATGCGTTATAATTGTTTTATTTGGAAGTTAACCCAGTTTTCATATATTTGTTAATAACTATGCCTCAAAAAAAAGTAGCCATATGATGCTTAATTTTAAACAGTTAACCTTAATATCTATGTTTTTACTAGGTATTAATTCTGCGTTTTCTCAACTTGGGTTTTCGCATGAAATCGGTGCAATTGCTGGTCCTGTGGCGTTTCAATCTGATTTTGGAGTTCGACACAATTTAGAAACCAATGCTGGAAACACAGGTATTGGCATCGGTATAATCCATTATATAAATTTCTCATACAGAGCCGATTGTAACTGCTATTCTACTGATACTTATTTCAATGACCACTTTAAATTAAGGAGTGAGATTTCTTGGAATAAAACCAAATTAAATCATTTTGGTGAATGGGTTGACCCTTCTAGAACAAGTGATGACGCTGATAAATTGCGAGCACATTCTGGCGAAGCCAATAATCTTGACATTGGAATGCAATTGGAGTATTTTCCATTAAGTATTAGATCGTTTGCCGCAGGAAGTTATTCGTTTGCTCCATTTGTGAGTCTAGGTGCGCATTTTGTGTCTTTCAATCCAAAAGTAGCTACGACTTATGGTGATGAAAACATAAATAATCTTTCCAATTATTATGGCCCTTGGTATTTAGATGGCAATGGCGATGTTATGGACACCGAATTTATAAACCCAAATAATGGTACTACATGGTCTGTTGTGGCCAGTGTTGGTACACGATATAAATTAACGGTTCTATCTGACCTTATGATTGATTTAAGATGGCAATACTACTTTACCGATTTTGTGGATGGACTGGATCATAAACTCCCTTCCAATAAAGCTGATGACTGGTTGGTATGGTTGAATTTTGGTTATATTTATTATTTGGATTAAAAGGAATAGATATAAAAAAAAGACCTTAAAGTAATTTTTAAGGTCTTTTTTTTATTTAAAATTTCTATCCTATCGCTTGTTTTAAATCAGCTATTAAATCATCTTCATCTTCAATACCTACACTCAATCGTATTAATGCATCGACAACACCTATTTTTTCTCGTGCTTCTTTAGGGATGCTTGCATGGGTCATACTTGCTGGATGACCACAAAGCGACTCAACACCTCCAAGCGATTCTGCCAATGTGAAAATTTTAAGCCTTTCAACAATTTTAATTGCCTCGTCATAATTATTACCTTTGGCGACAAACGAAATCATCCCTCCAAAATCTTTCATTTGGGCCTTTGCAATCTCATGGTTTGGATGGCTTTTGAATCCTGGCCAATAAACCTTTTCAATTTTAGGATGCTTTGCCAAATATTCTGCAACCGCTTTTCCGTTTTCACAATGACGTTGCATTCTGATGTGCAATGTTTTGATTCCTCTCAAAACCAAAAAGCTATCTTGGGGCCCACAAATGGCTCCGCTTGCATTTTGTATAAAGTATAATTTATCTGCCAATGCTTTGTCCTTAACAACAAGAGCTCCCATAACAACATCACTGTGTCCTCCAAGGTATTTGGTAGCAGAGTGCATAACAATATCGGCACCCAAATCTAAAGGTTGTTGCAAATATGGTGTTGCAAATGTATTATCGACAGCCAAAAGAATGTTGTGCTTTTTGGCGACTGATGCAGCAGCTTTGATATCGATAATATTCATCATCGGATTTGTTGGTGTTTCTACCCAAATCAATTTTGTGTTATTATTGACATACGATTCAATATTATTGGTATTTTGCATACCGATGAAATGAAACTTAATGCCAAACCCTTCAAATATTTTTGTGAACAGTCGATAGGTTCCTCCATACAAATCATTGGTAGAAATTACCTCGTCACCTGGCTTCAATAACTTTATCACAGCATCAATTGCTGCCAATCCAGAACCAAAAGCCAAACCATAACTTCCATTTTCAATACTTGCAAAAGCACTTTCCAAAGCATGCCGAGTAGGATTATGGGTTCGAGAGTATTCATAGCCCTTATGGCCTCCAGGGGTTGATTGCGCATAGGTTGATGTTTGATAAATAGGAGGCATAACAGCGCCATAAGCTTTATCGTGTTCTTGACCTCCATGAATTGTTTTGGTATTGAATTTCATAAGTTTATGTTTATTGTTTTTAGGTAAGATACAATGCCATAAAAAAAATCTTCTGCAAAGAGGCATTTCATAAATAATCTGATTTTGCAATAAATTTAGTCTATAATTCGTAGGATTCAAAAGTTAGTAATACCTTTATTGAATGTTTAACAAAACCTTTTGTGACAATTGAAAAAAATTAGTTTCCTTATTTGTTTTAGCATTGTTTTATTGGCTTGCAATGAAGATGTAAAACTTACTTTTGAAGAACAACATGTTGAGCAAAATGATGGTGCCATTGTCGCTATCAACTACCCTAAGGCAAAAGACGATAATGATATTGCAGTTAAGATCAATAAGCACATCGAACATTTTTTAGCCAATGAGATCAATCTGGGTCAAGATGAAGTTAAAGGCATATCGCTAAAAGATGCGATTAAAAATTTTAATAACGAATACAAGCTCTTCAAACATGATTTTGCTGACACTAGCCAACAATGGGAAGTATCCATTGAAAGTGAAATCACCTATGAAAATGAGCATGTCATTTGTGTAGCTGTCAACTCTTATCTCGATACAGGTGGTGCTCATGGTAATGAGCATGTTTCGTTTTTGGTTTTTGACAAACAAACTGGCAATCGCCTAAAGCCATCCGATTTCATAAAAGATGCTGAAGGGTTTGCGACACTTGCTGAACCTTATTTTAAAAATGAAACAAAGCCATTAACCATCGATGAAGATATTGAAGATTATTTCTTTGGGGAAGGGTTTCAGCTCCCAGAAAATATAGGCTTTAGTGAAAATGGCGTTATCCTATTGTACAATGTATATGAAATTGCTTCTTATACACAGGGAGTTACTGAATTTACAATTCCTTATGATAAAGCAAAACCATTTTTGAAATTCTATTAAAGTGATTTTTTTAGTGCAAGGATGTATCCCAAGTGGATGCCTTCATGAAAATTGTTAAACTCAATAGCTTCCAGTACATTGGTTAATGTGTTTTTGGTAGTCACTGTGTATTCGTGATAATTTTGAAATACCTTATTTTCATAATCCTCTTTTGTTTTCTCAATCGTTGAAAACAGCAATCCCTTTATTTCGTCAACTTCAGCTTGTGTCAAATCACGTTCTGGCTTTGTGCCTTTTTTGAACATTTCAATCATATCTTCAGAAATGATCGCTGGCAAACCCGAAAGCTTATATACCAACGATTGTTGTACTGCAATAGTGTGGGCAATATTCCAAATGATATTATTGTTAAACCCACTAGGAATCTTGTTGAGTTCTTCCAGAGAATACGTTTCAATAATCGTTTTTAAAACTGCCCTATTCTTTAAAGTGATATCAAAAGCCCAATTCATGAGTATATAATTTTGTTTAAAAATACTCAATTTTCCTTTGAAATCCATTTACTTTGCAATTCAAATCCTTCCACATGAAAAAAGTTTACTTCCTTAAAACATGCAGCACTTGTGTTAGAATTCTTAAAGCTTTAGACCTGCCATCAGACTTTATATTACAAGATATCAAGGAAACTGAAATCACAGTAAAACAACTTGAAGAACTGCATCGGCTTTCTGGTAGTTATGAAGCTTTATTTAGCAAAAGAGCTAAACTTTACAAAGAAATGGATTTAAGAAACCAAGAGCTCACCGAAAAAGACTATAAACATTATATACTTGACCATTATACATTTTTGAGCCGACCAGTTGTTGTGTTTAACGACCAAATTTTTATTGGCAACAGTGCCAAAACTGTTGAGGCAGCAAAACAAGCGATCCATGGATAAACGTCTGTTTGCCATTTTGGCCGTGTTTTTTGTTCAAGTGATATATGGCCTTAATTATACATTCGCCAAAGTCTTGATGAATGATCATTTTGTACCTCCTTTTGCTCTAGTTATTTTGCGTGTTGCTGGTGCAACTGTATTGTTTTGGGCCTGTAGTTTCTTTTTACCACAAGAAAAAATTGAAAAGAGAGACTTTTTTAAGTTTTTTATAGCAGCAATCTTTGGTGTTGTCATCAATATGCTTCTGTTTTTAAAAGGGCTCGAGTTGACAACACCTATCAATGCATCTGTTATTGTGACCATTACTCCAATTATTATCTTAATCTTGTCTTCTTTCTTTCTTCATGAAAAAATCACCAAATTAAAAGTTATTGGTGTGTTATTAGGTTTTTGTGGAGGTATCCTACTAACGGCTCTAGGGACTTCTACTCGTGTTGGCGATAATTTGCCTTTGGGCAATCTGATGGTATTTATTAATGTCATTTCCTATAGCATATATATCATTCTTATTAAAAAACTGACCAATAAGTACCATCCGTTTACATTCATAAAATGGTTGTTTTTATTTGGCTTTTTTATGGTGCTGCCTTTTGGTTACAGTGAATTTTCAGAGATTCAATGGCAAACTTTTACACCTTACGTATGGTTTTCGGTGCTTTTTGTTGTAGTTGGAGCTACCTTTGGCACTTATCTTTTGAATCCTTTGGCCTTAAGAAATTTAAAAGCTTCAACCATTGGTATTTTTATTTATTTACAACCTGTCATCGCTGGAATTTTTGCCATTATTATGGGTGTAGATTCAGTCGGATATGTTAAAATTATTGCGATGCTAATGATTTTTTGTGGTGTGTATTTAGTGACAAAAAAACCGAAAGCTTCAGCTTAAATTCACTGGTTTTTTACCATACTTACGTGTGTCTTCTTTTGTCAATACTTTAAAATCTTTCGATTTTGGAAACGTTTGCATTTCTGGAAGCAAATGTTCTGGCAAAGCAGTCAGTGACCTTGTTTTTAGATGTATCCATGCTCCAAGAATTTCACACGTAGCGAGGTTTTCTCCTTTTTCATTGTAAAAATTATGTTCCATTTTAAAAAACTTCCCGTCGTCACTCAACCCAGACACTTCCAAACTCACTCTTATTGGCATGCCTAAAAAAGCTTCTTTAAAATAGTAAATATGCTCATAAAAAATCACAGGACTTATATCAAATTTAGCAAGATTGGACAATGAAAAATCATGGTCTTCAAAGAAAGCCACACGTGTATGACTCATAAAATTGACATATGCCGAGTTAGCCAAATGTCTATTGGCATCTACATCACTCCATCTAATTTCAAAATTTTTTATGTACATGTTTTTTGAGTTTTTTTCTAAAGATGACAAATTTATAACTTTTAAGAGGTTTAAATCCCATTTCCATACTTTAATTACCCTGTTAAAACTGATGATTTTTAGTACCTTTGTTCAACTTTTTAAAATAAGTCCATGATACAATCCATGACAGGTTACGGAAAATCTGTAATACAGCTTCCGACTAAAAAAATATCCATTGAAGTCAAATCACTCAACAGTAAAAATCTTGACCTCAATACACGTATGCCTTCGCTATACAGAGAAAAAGAATTAGATGTCAGAAAACTGATCGCCTCTAAACTAGAACGTGGCAAAATCGATTTTTCATTGTACATGGAAATCACAGGCGAAGAAACCTCAACACAAATCAACAAAACGGTTGTGAGACAATACATCAAACAATTGAAAGATGTGGTGGATGGTGACGAAACAGAGCTGCTCAAAATGGCGATTCGGCTGCCAGATGCCGTGACCACAGAACGTGACGAGATAGATGAGGATGAGTGGGCACAAATTGCCAGCGAAATCACGTCAGCTCTTGAGAAAATTCACCAATACCGATTGGATGAAGGCAAAAGTTTGGAATCAGAATTTTTTGATCGTGTAAAAAATATTTCTGTCTTGTTAGATGAAGTCATTGCCATGGATCCTGAACGTATAGAAAGTGTTCGTGAGCGTTTGCACAAAGGCGTAGCAGAGTTGAAGGAGAAAGTAGATGAAAACCGATTTGAGCAAGAGTTGGTGTTCTATATTGAAAAGTTTGACATCACAGAAGAAAAAGTTCGCTTAAAAAACCATTTGGATTACTTTCTTAAAGCATTAAGATCTGACGATTCCAATGGAAAGAAATTAGCCTTTATTGGTCAAGAAATGGGTCGCGAAATCAATACCATTGGTTCCAAAAGCAACTATGCGCCAATGCAAAAACTGGTCGTACAGATGAAGGATGAACTGGAAAAAATCAAGGAACAACTTTTAAATGTTTTATAATGAGTGGAGGAAAATTAATTGTCTTTTCAGCACCTTCAGGTTCGGGTAAAACCACCATTGTTAGGCATTTATTAAAGCAAAAAGAGCTTGGTTTAGAATTCTCCATTTCGGCAACCTCAAGAGAAATTAGAGGAGAGGAAGTTGATGGAAAAGATTATTACTTTTTGACCTTTGAAGAGTTCAAGAAAAAAATAAAGAACGATGAATTTTTAGAATGGGAAGAAGTCTATCGCGACAACTTTTATGGCACGTTAAAAACCGAAGTTGAGCGTATTTGGGCAAAAGGCAAGCACGTTATTTTTGATATTGATGTATCTGGAGGATTGCGAATCAAACGAAAATTCCCAAAAGAGACATTAGCCATTTTTGTAAAGCCGCCAAGTATCGATGAACTTAAAATACGTTTGAAAAACAGAAAAACTGAAAGTAACGACAAAATCAACATGCGTATTGCCAAGGCTTCAGCCGAATTAGCCACAGCACCTTTGTTTGATAAAGTTGTGGTCAACGACGAATTGGAGCATGCTCTTGAGGAATCTTATAAATTAGTATCTGATTTTTTAAAGGATAAACCATGAAGATTGGACTCTATTTTGGTACTTTCAACCCTATCCATGTTGGGCATTTAACTATTGCCAACCATATGGCTGAACACAGTGATTTAGACCAGATTTGGTTTGTAGTGACCCCTCAAAGTCCGTTTAAGGTCAAAAACTCGATGCTCGATAACCACCAGCGTTTGGAAATGGTGTATCGTGCCACTAAAGATTACCCAAAATTACGCCCAAGCGATATCGAATTTAGCTTACCTCAACCTAATTATACCATCAATACGCTTGTCTATCTTCAAGAGAAATTTCCAGAGCATACATTCTCGTTGATTATGGGTGAAGACAATTTGAAGAGCTTTCACAAATGGAAAAACTACGAGTTGATTTTAGAAGGACATGATATTTATGTATATCCAAGAATTTCAGAAGGAAAAATTGAAACCCAATTTGACAAGCATCCAAAAATACACCACGTGGCTGCACCAATTATGGAATTGTCTTCCACGTTCATTAGAAACTCTATAAAAGAAGGGAAAAACGTAAGGCCAATGTTGCCAGAGCATGTCTGGGAATATTTGGATGAAATGAATTTTTATAGGTAACAAATTACTGCCTCCACAGGTGTTTAGAAATGATAAAAAGCATTCTCATAATGCGTCACCTGCTCCATTTTTTTATTCTTCAAAACTGCAATGATATCAAATCGTGTTTCTAGTGGAATATCATTTTCAATCACAAAAGCATCCATGGCTTTGACCAGATTCTTTATTTTTCCTTTTGTTACAAACTCTTGAGGGTCTCCAAAAAATTCTGAATTGCGGGTTTTGACTTCAACGCAAATCATTAAGTTGTTATGTTTGGCTATAATGTCAATTTCGGCTTTTTGAAACATATAATTTCGAGCAATGATTTCATAGTCCTTTGACAAAAGATAATCTACTGCAAGTTGTTCGCCTATTTTGCCAAGTTCGTTGTGTTGTGCCATTATTCCTGCAAAGGCATTACTGAAATTTCGGAATCTTTTTCTTATTACAATTATTGTTTCTTCATGACAATAATAACTATACCATCATACTCTTTATTTGTGTATTTTTTTTGCTCCTCTTTGTCTTTTATTACAGTAACAGTATGAATATCATTTGGATTAATCTTTTCTAAATCTTCTTTTGGGATCTCCTTTCCATCGACTAAAAACAAAACATTACTATCAGAAAAAGATGCCTTGGTATTTACATATATCACACCATCTAAATCTTTATCGGGGTATAATTCGTTAGCTGCCTCTCTTCTTAATACATCAACTGATTCAATATTATCAGGATTAATTTTATCTAAAGTCTCTTTACTGGCCTCATTACCATCAACTATTATTAATATTTTGCCGCTTTTTATTATATCATTTAGGGTGGTTTCTTTTATGTTTTCTTTTTTCTGACTTTTTCCTTTTTCTTCATTTTTATAATCTTTTGTGGTAATTAACAAAACGCCTCCTTCAGCAAATTCACCATAAATTCTTATACCAACATCTTTCTTAAGAACATCTATTTTTTCAATATCTGATTTTGACAATTCAAGTCTTTTATTTTTTAACTCATGATTGTATCTATAAGGTTTACCATCAATAACAATTAAAGGTTTACCTGTTATACCTTCAGTTTTTTTAAACTCGTTTATTTTTTTGCTTAAAAATTCTTTATCGTCGTTATTATCAGAAAGTAAATATCTATTTGTTGAACAACTTAATAATGCTAGGGAGAATAATAAAAGTATGATTGATGTCCTCATTTACTTGTCTTTAAAAATTAACGTGGTTTTTTCTTTCACAACATTCAACTCAACTGTTCGGCCAAGTATCATGGCACGATTATCTTTCTCGTGTCCTGCTGGCATATTAAACGCAATAGGAAAGTTATATTCTGCAAGTGCATCAATAATAAGTTGTTCAACAGGTTTTCCCCAAGCGGTTGTGTTTTTTCTAACTTTACTGATATCACCCACAATCACACCTTTACAATTATCAAAATAGCCAGCGCGTTTTAAGCTTTGAAGCATTCTGTCTATATGGTACTCGTACTCCCCAATTTCTTCAAAGAACAAAATCTTCCCTGACACATCAATACTGGTTTTTGAGCCTAACATCGTATGTAAAACCGTTAAATTACCTCCAACCAAAGGAGCAGTGACTGTTCCTGTTCTGTTATACTGTGAACCTTTCAAAGTGTATGATAATGGTTTGCCAAAAATGGCATCTTTAAATGTTGCAATCGTTTCTTCCAAACCCTTTTTGTCATCTGTTAAACTCACGCACATCATCGCGTGTATCGACTGGAATCCTTCGTTATGAACTTGATTGTGCAATGCGGTAATATCACTATAACCAATGATCCATTTTGGCTTTTTCTTGAACTTGGTGTAATCTAATTTATCAATAATTCTAACCGTTCCATAGCCACCTCGAGCTGCCCAAATGGCACTGATTTTTGGGTCGTCCAATGCTTTTTGAAAATCTTCACAACGTTCATCATCGGTACCTGCAAAATGATTGTTTTGACTAAACACATGCTTGCCCACAACCACATTCAAATTCCAACTTTTTAATAAGGCTTTGGCCTGTTCGACCTCATCGGTTCGTTCTTTTAGAATTCCTGAAGGCGCAACAATAGCTACTGTATCACCTGCTTTTAAATAGGGTGGCTGTATCAATTTATCTTCGTGTTTAGTTGCTAATTTAGTTTGTGCTGAAATAGTCATTTTTCCAAAGAAAAAAACAACACAACATAGCGCAATTATTAATCTGTTATTTGACATCCTGTAAATGTACATTTTTTTTCTAAATCCCTTTCAAAATGCGTACTTTTGTGGCTTCAAAAATGATACCGAAACATGTCAAAACGATATACCATTACAGCTGCATTACCTTACACCAACGGTCCTATACATATTGGGCATTTAGCAGGTGTGTATGTACCAGCAGATATTTATGCACGCTACCTTCGATTAACAGGAAATGATGTAGCTTTCATTTGCGGAAGCGATGAGCATGGTGTTCCCATTACCATTAAAGCAAAAAAAGAAGGTGTAACACCACAAGATATCGTAGATAAATACCATGCTATCATCAAAAAATCGTTTGAAGATTTTGGAGTTTCTTTTGATAATTATTCACGTACATCTGCAAAAATTCATCATGATACTGCTCAAGAATTCTTTAAAGCACTTTACGATAAAGGCGAATTTATTGAAGAAATCACTGAACAATTGTATGATGAAGAAGCGGATCAGTTTTTAGCTGATAGATTTGTCACAGGAACTTGCCCAAAATGTGGCAATGAAGAAGCCTATGGTGACCAATGTGAAAAATGCGGAAGCAGTTTGAACGCCACCGATTTAATAAATCCGAAGTCTGCAATTACTGGAAACGTACCTACTCTTAAACAAACCAAACACTGGTTTTTACCTTTAGACAAACACGAAGCTTTTTTAAAAGAATGGATTTTAAAAGGACATAAAAAAGATTGGAAACCCAATGTGTATGGACAAGTAAAATCTTGGATTGATGATGGGTTACGTCCACGCGCAGTAACCAGAGATTTAGATTGGGGAATTCCTGTACCTGTTGAAGGTGCTGATGGAAAAGTACTTTACGTGTGGTTTGATGCACCAATTGGATACATTTCTGCAACCAAAGAATGGGCAGAACGTGTAGGTAAAGATTGGGAGCCTTATTGGAAAGATGAAAACACCAAATTGGTACACTTTATAGGAAAAGATAATATTGTATTTCACTGTATTATTTTCCCAGCAATGTTAAAAGCTGAAGGAAGTTATATATTACCAGACAATGTACCAGCGAATGAGTTTTTAAATTTAGAAGGCAATAAATTATCGACTTCTAAAAATTGGGCCGTTTGGTTACCAGAGTATTTAGAAGATTTTCCAAACCAGCAGGACGTATTACGTTATGCATTGACTGCAAACGCTCCAGAAACTAAAGACAACGATTTTACTTGGGCAGATTTTCAGGCAAAAAACAATAATGAGTTGGTTGCCATTTTTGGAAACTTTATCAATCGTGTTGTGGTATTAACTGATAAATATTATAATGGAATTGTCCCAACACCTTCAGAATACTCACTTGCAGACAAAGAAATTTTAGCGACCATCAAAGCATATCCAGAAGTCATTGCAAGCTCTATTGAACGATATAGGTTTAGAGAGGCAAGTCAGGAATTAATGAATGTAGCGCGACTTGGAAACAAGTATTTAGCAGATGAAGAACCTTGGAAACTCATCAAAACAGATGAAGAACGCACCAAGACTATTATGTTTGTTGCTCTTCAAATTGCAAGTGCTTTAGCGACTTTAAGTGAGCCTTTTTTACCGTTTACATCAGATAAATTGAAGAATATTCTATCTGTCACATCGAGCAACTCGACTTCGCTCGGCATAAACTCCGTCGAGATGTCTTGGGAAGATATTAGCACAAAAGCTGTATTACTTCCTGCTGGACATCAAATTGGAAAAGCTGAATTGCTATTCTCAAAAATTGAAGATGAAACTATTCAAAAGCAACTAGACAAACTTATAGCAAGCAAAAAATCCAATGAAGCTGCCAACAAAAAAGTAGAGCCTCAAAAAGACATGATAACTTTTGATGATTTTTCAAAATTAGATATTCGTGTTGGTACTATTTTAGAAGCCGAAAAAATGCCAAAAGCCAATAAGCTATTGGTTTTAAAAGTTGATACAGGAATAGATGTAAGAACCATCGTTTCTGGTATTGCAGAAAGTTTTACAGCCGAAGAAGTTATTGGTAAACGTGTTACTGTATTGGTAAATCTAGCTCCAAGAGCTTTACGCGGAGTTGATAGTCAAGGCATGATTTTAATGACTGAAAATGCTGAAGGCAAATTGGTGTTTGTGAATCCTGATGACAAATCTGTAAACAATGGGCTTCATATTAGTTAATTCCTTGTTAAAAATCTTACAAGATTGACGATGAAATTATTGTCTTATCACACTGTCTTTCAGACATCTCCATTGTGTATTGCTGATTTTTTTTGAAATTGAATAATAGGGCACGTTTACAATCCCGCATCTAACGACGTCTTGATTTCGTATATAATAGTAAAGCTATTTATTAATTAAAAACCAACACTATATGAAACGGATTCTCTTATTGCTCGTAACTATTAGTTTGATGTCCTGTGGTGGCACAAAGACCGTTAGAGCATCAAAAAAAGTTATTAAAGGCAACTGGTCATTAAACTCTATAACGTATAATCAACCAGGAACCTACAATGTTACACTTCTCGACGATGCCAGCAAAGCCTGTTTCGAAGGCAGTACATGGCAGTTTATTCCAAATAACAATACTGGAACATACAATATCAACGGAGCAGGTTGTACATCTGGCGAACGTAATTTCGTTTTTACCATTCAGGAAATAGACGAAACTACTGGTCTTTATGATTTCTTATTAAAACCAACTAATGCCAAAAACAAATCGGAAACCAATAAGGGCTTCAGATTAAACCTTGCATCTCTTTCAGAAACTGACATGCAGTGGAAACAGACGCTAACAGTAGACGGGAAACCATTTACAATTACAATGAACTTCTCTAAACTTTAAAATAAAAAACATGAAAACAACCATAAATAAAATCGGAATTTTACTTTTTACAATGTTACTTACCTTAAGTTTAACCAATTGTAAATCAGTTAAAAATGCAAATAACAAACAAAAAGGTGCCGTTATTGGTGCCACAGGTGGTGCTATTTTAGGAGCTATCATTGGAAATAACGTCGGAAAAGGTGGAAACGGAGAATTAGGTGCTGTCATTGGTGGCGTTGTTGGAGGTACTGCTGGTGTATTAATTGGAAATAAAATGGATAAACAAGCTCAAAAAATCGAAGAGGAAATTCCAGGAGCTAAAGTTGAACGTGTAGATGATGGTATTGTCGTGACGTTTGATGAAAATAGCGGTGTTTATTTTGAGACAGCCAAATACAATATCAACGCTAAATCGCAAGAAACATTGAATAAATTGGTAAATGTCTTTAAAGAATATCCAGATACCAACATTCTTGTTGTTGGTCATACAGATAGTGTTGGCACCGATGAGTCTAATATGACACTTTCAAAAAACAGAGCTTATGCTGTCACCAATTATTTAACNNGTTGAAGGTAGAGCTAAAAACAGACGTGTAAACGTGGCCATTTTGCCAAATCAAAAAATGATTGAAGATGCTAAAAAACAAGCTGGAAATTAATTATTACTGATATAAATTTGTATAAATCTCGTTTTCAATGTTACTTTGAAGACGAGATTTTTTTATGCAAACAAAAACACCCAAAATTGCCGAATACCTTTCGTTATTTGTGATGACTTGCTTCACTATTTTGGCGATTTATAACAAACAAATAAGTGTGTTTTACATCATATACTTATTCTGGTGTGATGAGTTTTTAAAAACGCTTTTTGATAGATTGCGTTATCACTTTAAAAAAGACAAGCTTCAAAACGCAACTAATTATCTTTCAAATACCAAAAGCAGGCTATTTATGCTAATGGTCTATTTGGTGTTCATTATTGTGTGCTTTGGTTTGATGCTTGATTGGAACAATACCGATTTAGTGTTGGGCAATTTTGAAGTATTCTTTTTTAAAAATCCACTTTTCAACTTTAGTTTAGTCACTTTTTTGCTTCGTGAAGTTTATTTGTATGCTAATGATTATTCGTATTTAACACCACATCACCTCCTTTCAAGTGGTATCATTACACTGCATGTATCACTTGTTTTAGGTATTACCCTTTCGTTTTTAATTAAAAAGGAATTTATGGTTTTTGAAAACTACACTGCTATAATTGCCATCATCCCTTTTTTAATATTAAAAGTATTTTTTGAAGTTCAAGAAATAAAATACAATTCTAAAGAAAAAGAAAAATAAGTTTTAATTGGTGGTTTTTAGTTCTCCATTTTCCCAATTACCTTTGCTTTGTATAGNNCCTGCTTTATTAAAGTAAGCTCCTAGCCCTTGACGTTTCCCATTTGAAAACGAACCTCTATAGGTAGTGCCTGTAGAACTGTAATACTCTTCACCTTGCCCATTTCCTAAATTATTATAATACTCTCCAGTGTACACATTGCCTGTTGCCCAGGTATAACCACCAACATAGTTTCTATTATTATTTGAGAAAAAACCTGTGTACATATCACCATTAGAATATTTGTAAGACCCGAAACCATTAACGCAATCTCCTATACAATTACCATTTACTTTTTTATTTATAAAATCTTGAGTAAGCATATTTCGGGTTTGCTTTCCGTTTTCATAATATCCAGCTTGAAATACGACGCCTTTATCAATATAATAACCGTATCCATGTTGTAACCCTGCTTTCCAAAAACCTATGTATTGTTGCTCTGATTTAAACCATTTATAAAAACCATATCCATCTCTTAATCCATCCTTAAATGTCCCTTGGTAATAGCCAGAACCGTCCGAGTATATCTCTGTACCAAACCCATTAGGTTTTCCGTTTATAAAAAAGCCTTTTATAGTAGAGTTATTAATTGTTTTTTGTTCCCCAAAACCATTTAAACAATCCCCAGACAGGCAGGTTGAACTTGTTGTTTTATTATCTTTAATTAAGACACCATTGTTGAACTCCCCATAGGTTTCCTCTGCTGTAGATATACTGGTTTTTACTGCTTTCCCTGTAAGCTTGCCCTTATTAATATCTCCAAAATAAACCGAGTTGCTGTCTACGTACATTCCTGTTCCATTGATTTGACCCGTAGTATCAAACTGTCCAACATAAAAACTATTGTTAGACTTCCAATTACGGTTCCCTACTTTATAAGGGTTTCCATTTAAAAAGAAACCTGTGTAGCCATCTCCATTATCATATTTAATTACTCCGTAACCATTGTAACAATTTCCTAGACAATTGTTTGAGAGCTTTTTGTTTTTATAATCTACAAATAAGTCGGTTGTTATTTTTCCATTTGTATAAATGCCTGCTTGGGTGGTTTCGTTATTTACAACCAAATAACCGTATCCATTTATTTTATCATCTTTCCATTCACCATAATATTGTGTGTTGGTAGCTACCCAATTGTATATTCCATAACCATCTTTTTTTCCATTAACAAAGTTGCCAGTAAAATTATCACCATTCTCAAATGTTTGAACCGCAAAACCATTTAACACACTGTTTACAAAAAAACCTTTAAGGCTGGTGTTGTTTAAGGTAATATACTCTCCATAACCTTCAGTACAGTTTCCAGACACGCACCCTGTTGTAGTTTTAGTGACTTCATTGTTTATGGTTGTACTAGTTGATGCACCATCCTTAAAAGTATCGGTTTTACTGTTGTAATAGCGTCCAGCATAGAGTGTTTTTGCAACTGCTTTTTTATAATTCGGTAAATAATAAATCGGTTGGTTTCCTTTTAACAAGACACCATCATCATTATTATAGGAAATGGTATAATCTTCATTTTTTACCTTTTTACCTTTGTCAACAGTAAGAACACCTTCTTCACTTCGTATATAGAAGACATTATCTGTCGGAGAAATTTGCTGCAATGGATAGAAAGTAAATTTGGCATTTGGGTCATATTTACAATAGAATGTTTTATTCAAAAATTCATCATATAAGATATAATAATTATACAGATCAAAATCTTTCAAACTACCAGTTCGTAAATAAATAGTATTGCTGATTCTATCGCCTTTATATATAAGGGCTTTCGAATCATTACTTGTATCAAAAAACGCATTCGAATCTATATAAACTTTAGTAAATAGTTGCTTCACTCCTGATTTTGACTCGTTAAAAGCATCGGGCAATATGAAATATTTCTCCTGGAACGGGTCATATATCATTAAATCAATCTTATTTATGACTTGTGTATATAAAAACCCTATTTGTTTCCCATTGATGAAAAAACTGCAATCGTTTATTGGATTATATGAATAAGAATAAGGTTTCTTCCAAACCATCGAAATTTCATTTTTGCCTTTCTCAATATCGCTGTAGAAAATTGGCGCATATGTATTTGATGAGCTTAAATTTCCAAACACATCATAATCGACCTTAAACATGTAGTCATTAGAACCAATACAATGTCCATTTTTATATATCTTTTTGTTTACTTGCACAGGTGTTTTAGATAAGTCCTTTTCCATCACAATGAGATGACTTCCCTCTTGCTGGTAAGTATATTCCTTAATGTATGTCCCTGAAGTGCTTTTTATGACACGACCTTTTGTATCGTATTCATAATTTGCAACATATCCTTTTGTATTAGTAACATTTGTTAGCAATCCTTTGCTGTTATATATATAACTTTGAGTATGGACTCCAGCACTTGCATAGGTCATTTTTGTAACATAACCTTCTTTATTTACCTCAAATAATCGTCCTTCTGTGTCGGCATAAAGTTGATTGTTTTTGTAAAGAAACTGTTTGGTGGAAATCCCGTTCTCATAAATGACCAATCCATCTTTTGAGAAGATATTTGATTTACTTGCATACACATCGCCTTTCAAATTAAAATGTTCCAGTTTGTACTCAAAGGCAATTGGGTTTAAAGGGGCATTAACCCAATCTGTTTTTTGGGAGTACACATTCATGTAAATAAAAAGCCCTATTACTGTAAGTAGTGATTTCATAATCGTCTTGTTGTCGTTTAAAACAAAATTAGGATTCAGGCCAACATCAAACCATACGACAAATGCCGTATATTTTTTAAACTGCCTATCTTTACATTTTAATTTTAAAATTGCCCGATTGATGAATTTGATTTCTTATATAAAGACCAATACACAACTTCCTGAAACATCTATAAAAAACACCGTCGAATTATTAAATGAAGATTGCACAATTCCTTTTATTTCTCGTTACCGAAAAGAACGTACAGAAAACCTAGATGAAGTTCAAATTGGCGAAATCGTAAAATACAAAGAGCTTTTTGAAACTTTAGAAAAGCGAAAAACTGCCATCTTAAAAGCTATTGAAGAGCAAGATGCTTTAACAGATGAGTTAAAGCATAAAATAGAAGCTGCACAAGATATAACAACACTTGAAGACTTATACTTACCATTCAAAAAAAGCAGAAAAACAAAAGCAGACACTGCACGACAAAACGGATTAGAGCCATTGGCAAAAATTATTATGTCACAAAATGCAAATGATGTCGAATCAATTGCATTTAAATATGTAAAAGGCGAAATAACTTCTGTAGATGATGCTTTAGAAGGTGCTCGACATATTATTGCTGAATGGATTAACGAACGTACAGATATTAGAAACAATATTCGTCATCAGTTAGAACGCTTTGCTATGATATCAACCAAAGTAGTAAAATCGAAAGCAGACGATGAAAATGCCCAAAAATTTAGAGATTATTTTGATTGGGAAGAATCATTAAGCCGAATTCCGTCGCATAGATTATTGGCTATTTTACGTGCCGAAACTGAAGGTTATATTAAAACAAAAATAGCTATTGACGACGAAAAAGCAATAGCAAAAATTGAAGACCGAATCATTCGTTCTAACAATGATTGTGCAGAGCAGATAGAAATTGCTATTAAAGATGCCTACAAACGATTACTGCTGCCTGCGTTATCTAACGAAGCTCTACAAATAGCTAAAGAAAAAGCAGATGCTTCAGCAATTACTGTGTTTGCAAAAAACCTAAAACAACTTTTACTAGGTTCGCCTTTGGGAGAAAAACGTGTTTTGGCAATCGATCCAGGATTTAGAACAGGTTGTAAAGTTGTATGTTTAGATGCTCAAGGAGGATTATTATATAACGAAACTATTTATCCGCATCCTCCAAAAAGTGACAGTGCTGGAGCCATAAAAAAAATAAGTTCGTTAACCGAAGCTTATCAAATTGAAGCTATCGCTATTGGTAACGGAACTGCTTCAAGAGAAACAGAATCATTGATTAGACGTATTCATTTTAAAAACAATATTCAGGTGTTTGTAGTGAGCGAAGCTGGAGCAAGTATTTATTCGGCTTCAAAAATTGCACGTGATGAATTCCCTAATTATGATGTCACAGTAAGAGGTTCAGTCTCTATAGGAAGACGTTTACAAGACCCTTTAGCAGAATTGGTTAAGATAGATGCAAAATCGATTGGTGTTGGGCAATACCAACATGATGTGGACCAAACCAAACTTAAAAAAGAGTTAGATATTGTTGTTGAAAGTTGTGTAAATGCTGTTGGTGTTAATATTAATACTGCAAGTACTTCGCTGTTAAGTTATGTATCTGGAATTGGACCAAAATTAGCAGAAAACATTGTGACGTATAGAGATGAAAATGGCGCGTTTGCATCGAGAAATGATATAAAAAATGTGCCTCGTTTGGGAGGAAAAGCTTTTGAGCAAGGTGCAGGGTTTTTAAGAATTAAATCTGCCAAAAATCCATTAGATGATTCATCAGTGCATCCTGAAAGTTATAACATCGTTGAAAAAATTGCTAAAGATATAGGTAAAAACGTATCTGATTTAATTGGTAATAAAGAGCAACTACAGAAAATAGATTTACAAAAATACTGTACAGAATCAGTTGGATTACCAACACTTCAGGATATTGTAAAAGAATTAGAAAAACCAGGTTTGGACATTCGAGAACAAGCCAAAGTGTTTACTTTTAATCAGAATATAAAAAGTATAAACGACCTACAAGAAGGGCAACTATTACCAGGAATCGTCAACAACGTTACTAATTTTGGTGCGTTTGTAGATATTGGAATTAAGGAAAGCGGACTAATTCACGTATCTAATTTATCTGACTCATTTGTAAGCGATGTTAATGAGCATGTAAGTTTACATCAGCAAGTGATTGTTAAAGTTTTAGAAGTCGATATTCCACGCAAGCGAATTCAGTTGAAGTTGCATAAATAAAGAAATCCAAAGATTATTGGTTTTCAATAACTTTTGGATTTCTTATTTCATAGCAGTTTATCATGCTGCTTTTTTATTGAAATTTTTAGTGGCAGCCTGCTGTATCAAGGCTTTCCATTTTTCAGCACGTTTCATCTCAAAATCTTCGGAAAGATTGTCCGCAATATCATAAAAACAAAGAATGATATTCGGTTTTTTTGAATCGAATAACAATTCTAGGTTGAGGGTTTGCAATTCCGATTCCATTTTTTTATCTCGCTTATGCTCCTTTGTATCTTTAAGAATCTGACACGATTTGACATCGTTAAGATCCATTTTTAGAACTTTATTTTCAATCGCATTCAGTTTTACAAACATAAGTGTCTTTGTTGTTTCATCAATTCCTATAAAATTGTGGTTCCAAAATTCTGATTCGTTAAATTTCATGTGCTCTCTTTTCAATAAATCCTTGATTGCCTTCTTGTTTTTTAAAGAGGCCTTTTTTCCGATATAGACGAACCAAGCAAATGGTAAAATTCCTAATAGTGTGATGAGCAAGGTCATCACGTTTTCTGATAATTTCATTGTTTTGTATTTTTTAAATTATAATTTGAATTTTATGTGCAGCATATCATTCTCAAATGATGGGAATAAATCGCTAATCCTTAAAAAAGAGAATTCAAATTATGTGAAGCAATGAAAGGGAAAGATGATGGTTGTTGAGGTGAACCCTAAATCAATCGCATTTCCGATGGAGAAATACAATAATTTCGGTTCGTAAGCAACGGCAGCTGGCTGCTTTAACGAATGGAATGGATTTGCAAAAGGAAGTTTATAGTTCTGCAACGTATCCAATACTTGATTGAAATACAAATTCGACTCAATGATTGCCGAACTTTGGTGGTTTGCAGTCGTGATGACTTCTTCTGGTGCAAATGTTTTAAACTCTTTATGGGTCGCATAATCTTGCGGAACCATAAAGGACAACAATGCAAAGAGGTTGAGAATCAAACTTTGAAAGCCAAACATCTAAAAATAGATTAGGATACAAATGTAGAAAGTTTTGTGTTTAGATTACGTTAAAATTTTATAACAAAAATAATGCGTCAACCTTCCAGCTGACGCATTCTCATAAACACCCACTTATTTTCCAGAGAAAATAAGGTTACAACAAATTATTCAATCGGTTTCGGAACCAGTTTTTATCGGTGTCCACAACCTTTTTTTTTTGTGTGTTTTCGATTTCACGAGCTTTGTTGTTTTGATGTTGTCTTTTCTTGATGACTCTCGAAATGACATCATCTACATAGCTGATGAATTCGTTGTTCAAAGCAAATTGTTTTGCTTCCGCCAAAGCAGTTTCAGCTTTTTCAAATTCACCCATGGATTCAAACAAAGTTCCTTGAGCCAATTCAATGCCTGCTTTGTCAATACCTTTTACGGTTCGCGCAAAGTCAATCAACTTTTGAGCTTCATCAAAATCTTCATTGTTGACCAACAAGCGAATGTAATCTGGATACACTTCTGGCATATCCAATCGGTTTGCCAAAGCTCTATCATAATACTCTTTTGCCAACTCGTAATCTCCAAATTGCTCAGTTTGTACTTTCGCCATCAAACACAAAGCTTTGACGTTTGTTGGGTCGTAAGACAAGGCATAGTTCAAAGCTTCCATTGCTTTTTCCAATTCCCATGGATAGGCTTCTATCGCACGGAACAAATAGCTGTTATGTAAATTTGTTTCCATAATGTTTGTCCATTAATGATTACTGTTAAAGGCAACACAACTTTTGTGCGCCCTAAAACTGTTCAGATTGATGTATTCTTGAATTTTTTGGAATAAAAAATCCGAAACAGTTGGTTTACTTCGGATGTTTCTATGGAAAGTAATAATCTACAGAAAATACCGAAGCCGTGTGAATGACTCAAGGTCATAACTCAATTTCTGAAATGCTATACAATGTTTTAGCATGGCTTCTTTTTATTAATTTTTGTTCCTTTTGCAGAATTGTTTTTTGAAATCTGCGATGCAAAGATTAGAACGTTTTTTGAAATGTGCAAATAAAATTTTAATTTATTTTATTGAATATCAACTAGTTATGTAATTTTTTTGACATAAGAGTTCCTGTCCGTTTGATACAGATACTTGAGGTAAAATGCAATAGATTGTTTTTCAATCGCTTACGCTTCAATGGGTTGTATGTTCGTTTTTAAATTTCAGATTAAAAAAATTTGGTTTTTTTTCATAAAAAAAAGCGCCCAATTTCTTGGACGCTCGTAAATATTATAGATTTTTTGGTTTAAATCATCTTCAAAACAAATCATAAATAGCAACAAAACGTCCTCTCTGGAATGGATTTTTCATCTCAATTCCACGATAATCGCACTGACTAAACAGTGACCAAGGTGCTTTATGTACTATTGTGTTTCTCATTTGTGTTGCAAATATGACATATATTTTCTTACAAATCCAAATTTCCATTGAAAAATTATGCCGAATTACGACTCGCATTGATGTTTCCAAAGAGTGAACGTGTTACCAATTTTTCATACACTTCTATCTGTTCTTTATCTGGATTTTTTTCTTTTTGAAGTTCCTGAATTTTCTTTAAGGCATACTGCTGGATGGTCAACAAAGGCAATACAATCGACTCACGAACATCAATCGATGCCTTACCTGCTGGTTCTTCTTCCATTAAGTTCTTGTAACCTGTCAATTTTAAAAGTAGCCGTTTGGTAGTTTCATATTCTGAATAAATGATGTTCCAAAAGTCTCCAAATTCAGCATCTTCAGACATGTATTTGGTCAAATCAAAAAAGGATTTTGACAAGGACATCATACTGTTTTCTATCAAGGTACGGAAGAAACTCGATTCATTGTAGAGTTGTTTCACTTTATCAAATTCCCCTTTATCTTCATAACATTTTAATGCGGTTCCAACACCAAAAAAGCCTGGGACATTTTGTTTTAACTGGCTCCAACTTCCCACAAAAGGAATGGCACGTAAATCTTCAAACACCAATTTGTCAGAAGTACCTCGTTTGGAAGGTCGGCTTCCAATATTGGTCTTTGCATAATATTTAAGTGTGCTCATGCGCTCTAAATAAGGCACAAACATCGGATGGTTTTTAAAATCACTATAGGTTTTGTAACTCAACTGTGACAATGCATCCATCGTTTTCGTATTTGCTCTAGATAGCTCTAAATGGGTTTCGTTGAGTTTGTTATAAACTCCTGAACTGATCAATTGTTCTAGATTGTATTGGGAAGAATCCAAGGTTCCAAAATTGGAGCTGATGGTCTGCCCTTGAATGGTCAATTGTATTTCCTTAGCTTCAATGGTTGGTCCCAACGACGCATAAAACTGATGTGTTTTTCCACCTCCACGTGCTGGTGGACCTCCTCGACCATCAAAAAATATGACCGAAATAGCATATTTCCTTGATATTTTGGTCAAGCGCTCTTTGGCTTTAAAAATTGCCCAATTGGCCATCAAATAACCGCCATCTTTGGTACCATCGCTAAAACCGAGCATGATAGTCTGTTTGTTGCCACGTTGTTTTAAATGTTTTTTGTAGGTTGGATTGGTATAAAGTTCTTCCATAACCTCTGAAGCATTCTCCAAATCGGCAATGGTCTCAAACAGAGGCCCAATATCGACTGTCAATTCTTCTTTGAAAGCGACCAATTTCAACATGGCATACACTTGCATAACGTTGAGACTTGTTTGATTGTTACTGATGATGTAGCGATTACAGGCTTTTTCGCCATTGGTGTCTTGAATGGTTTTGATGGCTTTGATAGATTCCAAAGTTTTCAGGACATCTTCATCTTTGAAGACTTTCAAATCTACTGTTCCTTTGATGTTGGAGAGGATTTTTACTTGGTCCTTTTCAGATAATTGCAGATAATTTTTGGGAAAGATCGTGCTACCAGAATCCAGCAAATTTTGAACCATCGTCGAGAATACTTTTTCATGATAGCGACTGTCCTGACGAATGTCCAATGCTGCAAAATGATAACCAAACAGATGAATTTTGTTCAACAAACTATTAACCTCATTGACAAACAACGATTGATGTTCTTTAATAATAATAGCTTTTATAGCTTCTAATTGAGATACGAGCTCTAGCAAATCAATGGAGTGCTTCGCTTCAGGATGGATGCTGCTTTCGTAAAGTTTAGCTTCCAACAAGGACATTTGTTCTTCTACTCCTTGAAACGTCAGACGTCTTTTGAGCTTTCTAATGTCGCGATAGTAATTTTTTAGAATGGTCTGTTTTAATCTGTTGGCAACTTTGAGAGTAATTTCTGGTGTTACAAAAGGATTCCCATCCCTATCTCCTCCAGGCCAAAAACCAATGTTGATGATATCGTTATCAATAGGTTGATTATCAAAAATATTCTGTTGGATGTAATCGAAAATGCTCCCAAATGATTTATAAAAGACGTTTTCCAAATACCAGATAAGACTAACAGCCTCGTCATAAGGCGTCGGTTTTTTATGCTTAAAAAAAGGCGTCTTTCCCAATTGAGCTAACAAGTCATTGATGGTCAATAAATCATTTTTTTTGATGGCTTCGGTCAAATCGGTAATGATACCCAGAACTGCTCCTGGATAAAATTGGGTTGGGTGTGCTGTCAAAACGATACGAACCTTGAACTCTTCCAAATAATGCTGCAAAATTTCAAGCTTTTGCTCGGAACTGGCTGACTCTTTCAGGCTTCGAAGGGTTCCAATTCCATCCATATTATTCACAATTGGAAAAGAAGCGTCCTCAATGGCATCGAACAATACCACTTGCCGTTCGATGTATTGAATAAAACGAAACAGCAAACTCAATTGGCTTTCTTTACTTCTTCTCGCCTGGTATTTTTTAAAAAATGTTTCCACAATGGTCGTTGGATTATCGCCTTGTTCAAAGCCTTTTTGGCAAGTTTCATGAAATAATGGTAAGAGTACTCCTGTTTTTGTTATGGTATCGAACGGAAGCGTCATAAAAATACTGTTGTAAATTTGGTATCTAGACAGTACATTTTGTTGGAATCGAACGAGTTTTGGTTGTGTGGACATTTTTTGGTTTTTTCTTTTTTATAAAAATACTAAAGCATTTACAAAGACTCACATGCATTGTAGAATTTTACAAATTATTTAATTTTTAATGCCTATAAATAAAAAAAGCCCTCAAATGAGGGCTTTTTTATGACATGTTTATAAGGTTATTTCCCCAGCATCATCAACTCGCTACACACAATTTCTGTGATGTAACGCTTCTCGCCTTCTTTGGTTTCATAACTACGAGAGGTCAATTTTCCTTCCACAGCGACCTCTTTACCTTTGGTCAAATAACTTTCCACAATTTTTGCAGTGGTGCCCCAAGCAACGACATTATGCCATTGTGTATCGGTTACTTTTTCGCCTTTTGCGTTTTTGTAACTCTCGTTGGTAGCAATTGAAAATTTTGCCAATGTTTTTCCTGATTCAAGATTGATGATTTCAGGATCGTTTCCTAGATTACCAATCAACTGTACTTTGTTTCTTAATGTGCTCATGATTTTAAATTTTTACGTTAAACAGTTAATACTATCGAGTTCCTATGTTTCGACGAAGCAAAGATGCAACAGGTTCCAAACGGTATTCGGTTGTTACATATTTAAAATCGTTTGTAAACGTTTGTAAGCATTTACAAATAACTACAAAAATATAACACGCTGTAAAACAGTTTATTATGTGTGCTATTACTGCTAAAAAGCGTTCGAAAAAATCGAATCGAATAATTTTGTATATTTATAATAGACTATATCATATTTAGATATTGGAGTTAAATAGCTACAATTATGAAAACTCTAACCAACTTTAAAATTTGTCTATACTTTATCCCTTTTTTGATTTTTAATTTAAATGTCAATGCACAAACCAACACGGAAACCTATAGTTCAAATGGATTGAACATTATCACATTTACAACAAAAAATGGTTCTGTAAAAGTATATTTACCAGACAACTCCAAAAATCAGTTGGTTTCAGGAACTATAAAAATAGAAGCCAATTCTCCCAAAAACAAAAGCAAGGATTTAGAACAACTTAAAAAGTACTCACTTTCCATCGCAGACCAAACTGTGTCATTACAATCAAACCATTTTAAAATAAACACAACCAACAACATCAACATGGCCTTATTAAATGAGAAGGGCAAAACCATTGGTCAAACTCAAAATGTTTCAAAAAATAAAGATGATAACATTTGTTCAACAACGTGTATTCCAGCATATATAGTTGCGGGATACCCTGCCAGGATAAAATGTAATGATCTGGATGGAGATCTAACAAACAACTCGGTGTATATCAACAATAAAAGCCTAATCCTATTGGCAGAATCAGAAAGCGATTTGTTTTTTGAAACACCAGATAATTTAAAAGGCGAACAGCAATTACAATTTTTCAATGCAGACACTAAATTTGAAGAACACATAAACGTTTTACAATTGGACGTATCAGCTAAAAAACTCAATCTGTTAAAAGCCGAATCAACGACACTTCACATTTCCATTTCGGGTTTGGATGGTCTTGATACTGACATTCCATTAACCATCACGAATAACTCTCCATCAAATATTACTCTAGATGGTGGGAATAATCAACAACTCATTATAAATCCAAATGTAGATGCCAATGGTGGAAACTTTACTTTAACACAACATATTCAGGCAATTCAAAGTGGTGGGTTTTCAATCTCTGTAAATATAATACCTCCAGAATTAGGTAGTGCTTCAAACAATCATGTTTTGTGTCATTGTTGGATCGAAAATTCAAGCTATTTGTTATCTCCTGAAGCGTGCATTGAACTGGGAGGAAGCTGCAATGAACCTACTGAAGAAGACACTGCCACGGATGAAAACGAACAGGTTTTTTCGCCTAATTTCAATATAAGTATGCCTGTTATTATTACTGATAAAAATCAAATGGTAACGTTTCAAGTAGAAGATTATAACAACAACGATTGTATTGCAGTCATTTTTTCTTATAAACCAATCTATTCTGAAGGTTGGCAAACTATTGGCTATGACAATAATTTTGAGGATGGATTAATCCTCTCATGGCAACCACCAACCAATCAAGATGGTGTTTACGAAATTCAAGCGCAAGTGGTCAATAAAAATAATGTTGTGGCTAAAAAAACAGGTGCAATATATTTAAATACTTCCCCTAACACATTTAATAGTGACAGCCTAAATGTCTCTTTTACCATTACAGATTCAGATATTAGACGTGCCGAAGATAACGCTAGAAAAACAAGTGATGACATAGATGATCTCGAAGATGAGATTTTTGAAAATTGGAAAAAACGGTATGCTGCTGAAGACAAAAAAAGGGAGCATGAAGATGCAAAAAACAAACTCGTCACAATCGATAAAGTTTTAGACAGTATCCCAAAAACCTATAAAGATGCTCTCAAAAAAATTCTAGACTCATTGGCAAACATAAAAAAGCAATTACCCGACGTCATAAATGATGAGGCATTGCAAAAAGCAGTTGACGATGCACAAGCAAGAGTTGATGATTGCCAAGATCGATTAGAAAAACTTAAAAAAGAACAACAAGAACTTGAAGAAGAACTAAACAAAATAAAGGCAGAAACCGATGCAGCTTTGGAAGAAATGGATGCGTTGATGAAAGCTAATGGAATGACAGGAGGTTATGGCTATCGTTCTGATGGAGGTTATTGGTATGGATATGTTGGTGACGAAAACTCTAATGGAGATGTTATCTATTCAGAAAAATACAACGAGTTACAAAAAAAATTACGTAGTCTTAAAAAGCAACAAAAAAAGGCACGTAAAAGGCTAAATGAGTTACCAAATGAAATTGCCGAAGCCGAAAAAGATTGTAACGAGTTAAATGCGGCATTGGCAAAAGCCAAAACGGCAAAAGAAAATGCCGATTTGCATGCTGCAACTGCCCTTGAAGCCGATGATATTTGTAGAGAGATACACCGCTTATTGAGACCACTTTGGCAATGGTGTGTCAAAAACCCTGACCATTGTGATTTTAGGGCTGCAATAGAAGCTCTTCTCGAAAAATGCCCAAAAGATAGCAGCCAATTGGACGATTTCTGGAATGACTTTAATGATATTGTTTCACGAAAAAAAGAACAAGAAGACAAATTTGGTAAAGCTGCAAATGACGACCAAAAAGAAATAGATGACATTGACAATGACACTTCAGGACTTGAAGACCAAATAAAAGTGCTTGAAGATAAAAAGACAAAAGAGTTAGAAGCTGCCGATGCTTTACGCAAACAACAAGCAGCTGAAGCGGCTGAAGCCAAAGCAGCAGCTGAAGCCAGAGCTAGAGAACGAAAAAAACAAAAAGATGACGACGCAAAAATAAAAGACTTAATCAAAAAAGCTAAAAGTGACGATGCTGGAACCGATGCCTTTATAAAGCTTCTAAAAGGTATGGGATTGGATTTGCTCGATGAAGCAACTGGCGATTACAAATTAGGTAAAATTATTGGTGGCCTATTGGTCATTAAAGATATGCCAGATTGTGTATGTCCTCTCCTAAAAGCATTAAAAGAAGCAATTGCTGCTCGAAAACGTGGCGAAGATCCTTTTGTATATGTTAACGACTATATTTTAAAGTGGAAAGACTGTGCAAATATCCCATCCATATCAAGCATTATGGAAGGCTCTCAACAACTCACAGAAGCTATCAATAATCTTACCAACGCACAATGTGACAGAGCCATTAAAGCACTTAACCAGGCCATAAGATTAGAGTGCAAATAATACTCTTGAATATTCGTTTGATTTTTTTTACCATCATAGTGTTGTGCAGTCGTTTATAAACGAATAGTTTGTATATTTGAAAGACTTCAATTTAGTTTTATATGCAAAAAGAATGCCTTGAATGTGGAGAAAAGATTGTTGGGAGAACTGATAAGAAATTCTGCAGTGATGCCTGTAGAAATTCGTATAACAATACAATAAACAAGGACAGCAAGAATTTAATTCGCAACACCAATAATTGGTTACGTAAAAATTATAGGATTCTTGAAGCATTGAACCCTGACAAGAAAACCAAAGTTTCTAGAAGTAAGCTCATCGAAAAAGGATTTGACTTTAATTATTTCACCAGTATCTACACCACAAAAGCCGGAACAGTTTATTATTTTGTCTATGACCAAGGTTACTTACCCATTGAAGGCGATTATTATGCGTTGGTAAAAAGAGAGGGGTAAATTACATTATAACGTCACTAATACATTTAGTCCATTACAAAAACGAACTTCTTTTCAATATATGATTTAAGTCATATTTTTTTAACGAGTATGATTCTATTTTTGTATAAAAGATAAAAAGACCTTTTTTTACTAATTTAACTAATCATCATATGTTATCAAAAAAACAAGCACGCGCTTTTTTCCTTGGAGGTACTGTGGTTACATTCTTAATTTTTATAGGATTAACTATTTTTTCATTTAGTAAAGAGCAAGACCAAACCAATCATGAGGGCATTACAGAACAGGTTGTTCGTGGTAAAAACTTATGGGAGGAAAATAATTGTATGGGCTGCCATACCATTTTGGGTGAAGGGGCTTACTACGCTCCAGAATTGACGAAAGTTCTAGACCGTCGAGGCGAAGGCTATGTAAAAGCAGTTTTAATGTCTCCTGTTCCGTGGAACCCTAATGGAAGACAAATGGTTGCCTACGGCTTTACAAAAGAAGAGGCTGACGATTTAATCGCATTCTTTGATTGGATAGGCGGTATTGATCTCAACGGATTTGACACCGTTGTATCACCTTTAGCTAAAGATAAAATTGAAAGAAATAAAAACTAACTAACTGACAATGAAATATAAATCACAAAAAGTAGCGTATTGGTTTTTTGCCTTTTCTATGCTACTACTCGTTTTACAAATTACTTATGGATTCATTATGGGTTTTGCTCGTATTGGGTTTGATGGTCTACATGAATTCATCCCTTTTAATACAGCCAGAGCTGTACACACCAACTTATTGGTAGTTTGGCTTTTATCTGGTTTTATGGGAGCTGCCTACTACATTATTCCTGAAGAAGCACAACGCGAATTGGTAAGTGTTAAATTGGCTTATGTTCAACTTATTTCACTTGCCGTCGTTGGTGTTACTGCTGTAATTGGCTACCACTTTAACTGGTGGGAAGGGCGTAAGTTTTTAGAAATCCCAAGACAGTTAGATTATTTGGTGGTCGTTAACGTGCTTCTATTTTTAGGACTAATTCTCACTACCCTATTTAAAGGAAAACGCAAAACCACTACAGCTTTGGTTCTTTGTATGGGATTATTGTTTGCGGCATTGCTATATATTCCTGGTATGCTTCCTTTTGACAGTCAAGTGACCGACTCTTTTTTTAGATGGTGGGTTGTTCATTTATGGGTTGAAGGTGTTTGGGAATTAATTATGGGAGGAATCTTATCATTTCTATTAATAAAACTTACTGGAGTTGATAGAGAAGTGATTGAAAAATGGCTTTATGTAATTGTTGGATTAACATTCTTATCAGGAATTTTAGGAACAGGTCACCACTACTATTACATTGGTGTCAATAAAATTTGGTTAATCGTAGGTGGTATTTTCTCTGCTCTAGAACCTTTAGCATTTTTAGCAATGGCTTTATTTGCAGTTAATATGTATAGAAAAGGAGAAAAGAAACACCCAAATAAAATTGCATTATTCTGGACATTAGGTTCAGCTATAGTTTCATTTGTTGGAGCAGGCTTACTTGGTTTTGCTCATACATTGCCTCAAACAAACATATACACTCATGGCACTTTAGTGACTGCAATGCACGGTCACCTTGCATTTTGGGGAGCTTATGCTATGATCGTATTAGCTATAATCAGCTATGCATTGCCAAACATGACAGGACGAAAATTATATGATAGCGCAGTTGGCCGAGCTGCCTTCTGGACTGCCAATATTGGAATGATTGGGATGACTGTTGCCTTTGGTGTTGCTGGTGTTGCCCAAGTATATTTAGAACGTAAGTTTAAGATGGATTTTATGGAAGTACAAGCCGAAATCAGTATTCACTTTGTGGTATTAATTTTATGCGCAACGCTTTTTACAACTGGTATAGTACTTTATATCATCGACTTCATAAAACACGGAAGACCAACAGATGAAGCTTTAGATTTAAAATCAGATTTATAACAATTAATAGCAAAAAAGGCCTTTTTGTTGCTAAACAAAGACAATGAAGTTTCCCTTTCTCATACCAGATAATCCTAAAAACTTCAAAATCTTTAACTAAAGGGCCTTTTTAAATTTTTATTAATCATGAACGAAACGCTAAAATCACCCAATTTAAAACCTAGTATTTTGAGAACAAAAACCCAAGATATAAATGCCATAACGCCTTTCTATAAACCCATAGCGAAAGAGATTGAAGTATTTGAACAGGCTTATAAAAATAAAATTCCAGTGCTTTTAAAAGGGCCAACAGGAACTGGAAAAACACGTTTTGTGGATTTTATGACGCATCAATTGGACAAGCAGTTAATTACCATTTCCTGTCACGAGGAAACCTCTTCTACAGATTTAATTGGTCGATATATTATAAAAGGAGCCGAAACTGTATGGATAGATGGTCCACTCACTAAAGCCGTAAAGGAAGGTGCTATCATTTATCTTGATGAAATTGCAGAGGCAAGGCCAGATGTTATAGTAGCTATTCACTCACTAACTGATCATAGAAAAGAACTATATATTGACAAACTAGGTGAAACCATCAAAGCGCACCCAGACTTTATGTTGGTAGCCTCGTTTAATCCTGGTTATCAAAAAGGGTTTAAAGAATTAAAACCTTCTACCAGACAGCGTTTTATTGCTTTGGCTTTTAATTATCCAAATGAAAAAGATGAAGCAGAAATCCTCATTAATGAGACTAAAATTGATACTTCAACAGCAAAAAAATTGGTTTCTATTGCAACCAAAATTAGAAACTTAACAGAGCTAGGTTTAACTGAAACCGTTTCTACAAGATTATTGGTAGATGCAGCTAAATTAATTCATACAGGATTAGGCAAACGTCTGGCAGTCCGTGTAGCTATTGTAGAACCTTTAACAGATGATACTGAAATTACAGAAGCTTTATCTGATTTATGCGATTTAATGATTTAAACAAAAATCATGTTCGAACCAGATGAATATCTATATGCCAAAGTTGTAAATTTTTTGAAGCGTCGAAAAAAAAACGCACAAGAAACACTAGAACATGCCGTAAAATTAGAAGACATTAAACAGCGTTTAGCTATTTTCTCAAGAGCTATTACTGGACAAGCCATTGAGATTTTTGAAGCCGAACGAGAAGGTGGCTATAAAAACAATAGTTTTTTCCTTCCTGTGAGATATTCAGAATTTCAAACTATCGAACAGAATATCAAATTTTACATTTTTAGAACTGTTTACTTATCTGTTCAAAAAAACTTGGATTTAAATTTCTCTACTGAAGATGAATTTACTTTAGAGACAGCTCGAGAAAAAGCAGTAGAAACATCGCAATTAGTATTAAAAAAAATGTTTCACCATTTCCCAGCAACAAAACAAATTCATCAAGAGTTAATTACCTTATACCTAAACAAAACAACCAATAAAACTTCTCAAGATTTAAGCTTTATCTATGGAAAATGGATGAAAAACGACCCTAAAACCTTAAAAAAAGCAGTTTTAAACAATATTTCAGAACAAGTAAAACAAGCCATAAACCACGAAATAAATACCATTTTAAAAGCCAATGCCGTAGAGGAAATCACCTCTTTGGAAATTGATAAAAAACAACAGGAAGATTATGTGATGACACATAATTTTGAAAAAATTGAAACTGCCGAAGAATGGGAAGGTGGCTGGAGGGATTTTGATGGCGATGACGACTTGGATGATCATGCCAATGCCTTGGAAGACCTTAACATGAAGCATACAGTTAGGGTTGACGACCCTACACATTCCATTTATCAAGCAGAATTTATTGAAAACACAACCATTTCAGAAAGTGCCGAACTTAATAACGAAACACCACATATTGCTTACGACGAATGGGATTATTCCAAAAAGGAATACAAACGAAAATTTTGCAAGGTCTATCCAAAAACACAGCAGGAAACAGATACTGTATATTATAAAAAAACCCTTCAAAAAAATGCCTCAACTTTAACAGGATTGCGCAAAATGTTAACGTCGGTCAACAACAAATACCAACAACAGCGCAGACAGACACAAGGTGATGATTTTGATTTAGATGCCATAACAGATTTGTATGTAGATGTCCATTCTAGACACACACCTTCAGAAAAAATATACCTTTCTAAACGTAAAAAAGACAAAGATCTTTCCATTTTAATACTATTGGATGTCAGTTTGTCCAGTGATGGATATGCTGGAGGAAACAAAGTAATTGATGTTGAAAAGCAAGTGTCTATTATTTTTGGTGAAATTTTAAATGAATTCAATGTCGATTTCTCCATTGATTGTTTTTATTCTAAAACCAGAAACTACGCAACGTATCTCACACTAAAAGGTTTTGATGATTCTTGGGATAAAGCCAAACACAAAATTGGAGCAGTAGAACCAAGTGGGTACACAAGGATTGGAGCTGCTTTACGCCATTCGGGAGCTTTGTTAGACGCACGAGACACCAAAAACAAATGGGTTATTTTAATCTCTGATGGAAAACCAAACGATTACGATAAATACGAAGGTAAATATGGCATCAACGATGTTAAGCAAGCGCTTCGTGAATTAAATCAGCGAAACATCAATTCCTATGCTTTAGCTATTGAAGCGCAAGCAAAATACTATTTGCCGCAAATGTTTGGGCAAAACCATTATCAAATATTAACAACACCAGTAGAATTGCTGCAGTCTTTAGTAAAACTCTACGAAAAAATAAAACATCAAAGTTAATGTCAACAGGTATTCGACAGCCTAATATCAAAAGTGTTTTTTATCCACCAGGTGGTCTTTTAATGTGGATTATTATCTATTTAGAACTCATTACTTTTGGAGCTGTATTAGTTGCTATGGTTTTATATAGCAAAGACGAACCTAGCATTTTTCATGACTCTAGATTACAATTAAACACCACTTTTGGTGCCATAAATACCTTATTCTTATTAGTTAGTGGTTTTTTTATGGCTCTTACAGTTACTGCTTTAAAAGCAAACAACTTGTCTAAATCAAAAGTATACTTAAAATTAACCATGTATGGAGGCTTGCTGTTTTTAGGTTTAAAAAGCATAGAATATTTTGATAAAATTGAAGCTGGGCTAACCATGGGTTACAATACCTTCTTTTCCTTTTATTGGATGTTAACACTATTCCACGTGATTCATGTCTTGGTTGGTTTGGTGATTTTAGCTTCTGTTTATAGGACCATGATTAAAAACCCTGAAAAACTCATCATGGAAGATGTGGAAGCAAGTGCCACTTTTTGGCATATGTGCGACCTTATTTGGCTGTTGTTGTTCCCTGTAATTTATTTAGTGTTTTAAGATGAAACAGAAGCCTTTTTTTTATGTTTTGATATTGTTAATTGCTTTAACCGTTTTATCGGCTGTTGTTGCAAATTCACATTTGGAAAATGCTACCACAATCATTATGGTTTTAGCTGCTTTTAAGTTTTTGGCAGTTGCCTTTTATTTTATGGAATTGCGTCATGCCAATACTTTCTGGAAAGCCTTGTTAATTGGATTCTTAACCATTTTTATTGGTTTGGTTTTAATAATTTGATATGACTAAAAAGACAAAATATAATATTGCCATCATTAGTTTTTTACTAACTCTATTTGTTGTATTCAATGGGTTTATATATACATCCAATGAAAACGAAAATCCTATAAAATTAACTGGCCACGCCTTGCAAGGACAACGTTTATGGCAAGAAAACAATTGTTGGTCTTGCCATCAAATTTATGGTTTAGGTGGTTATTTAGGTCCAGATTTAACCAATGTGTACAGTGCAAAAAACAAAGGGCCTGAATACATTAAAGCCTTTTTAAACAGTGGTGTAAAAACAATGCCAAAATTCAATTTTTCTGAAACTGAAAAAGAAGCTTTGGTTGCTTATTTAAAATTATTGGACAGCACTGGATATTTTCCAAATTATAACGCCAAATTTAAACCAAATGGTTGGGTAGAATTAGACTATAAAAAATGAAAAACAAAACAGCTATCCTTTTTTTAATTACAGCTCTTTTAGCTTTGTTAACTGGTGTTACTTTTGGTCTTTTGGCTGCCTTACAGTATCTCATTCCAGACTTCTTAAAGGGCCTTATTCCGTTTCATAAAATGAGACCGTTTCATGTAACTACTGTTATTACATGGGTTATACTTTGTGCTACTGGAAGTATTTATTTTTATTTAACTCAAGTCGAAAAACTTAAGCTGTTTTCAAATAAATTAATGAAAACTCATTTATTAATATTTCTTATTACAGGAGTAGGAATTTATCTCTCTTATTTCTTCGGAAAAATGGAAGGCAGGGAATATCTAGCTTTTACACCAATCTTAACCATTCCCATTCTGTTTGGATGGCTTCTTTTTGGGATTAACTATTTTAAAACCATGCTGAAACAGGTAAAAAACTGGCCAGTATATTATTGGATGTGGGGAACTGGGATTGTTTTTATGATGATTCATTTAATAGAAGCACATTTGTGGTTATTGCCATATTTTAGGGAACATATTATTAAAGATTTAACGGTTCAATGGAAATCTTATGGTTCTTTTGTTGGGTCGTGGAACATGTTGGTTTATGGAATTTCTATTTACGTTATGGCAAAAATAAAAGGAGATGATGCCATTGGAAGAGGTAAATTAGCTTTCTTCTTCTATTTTCTTGGCTTAACAAACCTCATGTTTGGCTGGGCACATCACACCTATATTGTTCCAACATTACCTTGGATTCGTTATGTGGCTTATGGTGTAAGTATGACCGAATGGATTATTTTGGGATATATGATATATGATTGGAAATGTAACCTAACAAAAAACGAAAAAAACGCCTCTCCATTGGCATATCGATTTTTGATGGCAACAGATTTTTGGATATTCATTAACTTAATTTTAGCCTTGCTTTTCTCAATCCCTGCCATCAATTTCTTTACACATGGTACTCACATTACTGTGGCACATTCTATGGGAACAACCATTGGTATTAACACAACCATTTTATTTGCTTCGCTCCTGTTTATAGCTTCAAGAATGTCTGCTTTTACCAAGACACAAGAAACTTTTATAAAAAGAAGTCTTTTAGCATTTAATATCTCGCTCTTTCTATTCTTTTCGGCTTTATTGGTAGCTGGGGCAAAAAGAAGCAATTGGATGTACGCAGGAAACGACACCTCTTTTTCAAACATGCAAGACAGTTTATTTTGGGTCTATATGGCGTTTTTTGTTTTTGGATTAACACTAACCACAAGTATGGTGTTTATTAGTTTACCCATTTTAAAAAAACTAATCAATAGTTTTAGAGTCTGAATCCGTTTTTAAGACATCAAAAGATTTTAAAGAAATATATCTGCCTTTTATTTGTATTTCATTCACAAATTCGGCAATTGATTTTTCTTTAAAATCTTTAAATAACTTTTCTTTAAAAGCTGAAACTGTAAAATGTACAGGACAAGGATTATCATCTCCACATTTTGACAGACCTAAAAAACATTGGTTAAATCTATCATAACCATCAATATTTAAAACAATATCCCAAACAGTATGTTGTTTGTTTTCCTCACTTAAATAAAAACCACCATAAGGCCCTTTTGTTGAAGTTACTAAATTACTCTTATTTAGTTGTTGTAGTAATTTTGCTAAAAAAGGTTGTGGCACTTCTAATTCTTCAGAAATAATTTTCACTCCTATTTTATGCTTTTCATCAGAACACATTCCTAAATAAAGAATCGATCTTATAGCATATTGACAAGCATTTGATAACACAGTATTTTTTTGTAAATATACAAAAAAGATGTTTTTGTCTTATATTATTAAATGATCTTTCAACTTATGACTTTTGTCATAATTTACAAAATCCATTAACAATAAATTTGTAACAATTAAATACGCAAATACTTGAATAAGTTGAACTTAAAAAAAGAAATTCTTCGTCTAAAAAAAGAAAAGAATGCTGTTATTTTAGCGCACTATTACCAAGTGCCAGAAATACAGGATGTCGCAGATTATGTTGGAGACAGCTTGGGTTTATCTCAAAAAGCAGCCGAAACAGATGCAGATATCATTGTTTTTGCAGGTGTGCATTTTATGGCTGAAACAGCTAAAATTTTAAACCCTAGCAAAACGGTTGTTTTACCCGATTTAAATGCTGGTTGCTCTTTGGCAGATTCCTGTCCTCCAGATGCTTTTAAAGCCTTTAAGGAACAGCATCCAGATCATTTAGTAATTACTTATATAAACTGTTCGGCCGAAATAAAAGCCATGAGTGATATCGTTTGTACCTCATCTAACGCTTTAAAAATAGTAGAATCTGTGCCAAAGGAAATCCCCATCATCTTTGCGCCAGACAAAAATTTAGGTCATTACATTAGTAAAGTTTCCGGTCGCGATTTAGTACTTTGGGATGGCTCTTGCATTGTGCATGAAGCATTTTCAATAGATAAACTTTTAAAATTATATAAAGAACATCCTGGTTCAAAAATTATAGCACATCCCGAATCTGAAGCACACATTCTAGATGCAGCAAATTATATTGGCTCTACTGCTGGTATGATACAATATGTGAAAAAACATCCACAGGAAAAATTTATTGTTGCCACAGAAGCTGGTATTCTACATAAAATGCAACAAGAAGTGCCAAATACCCTTTTAATTCCTGCTCCTGCCGAAGAAGACAATACCTGTGCTTGTAGTGAATGTGCATTTATGAAAGTAAATACCCTTCAAAAATTATACAATTGTTTGTTAAATGAATCTCCAAAAATTGATGTTCCAGAACACATCAGAAAACGTGCTTTAGTCCCCATAGAACGTATGCTAGAACTTTCAAAATAAACAGATGAAAACCCAACTACTTATTATAGGTTCTGGTGTAGCTGGTTTAACCTTGGCTGTAAAGTATGCCGAAATGTTTCCTCTGAAAAATATCACGATTGTTACCAAAGGGGATGAAGACGAATCCAATACAAAATACGCACAAGGAGGTGTAGCTGTTGTTCTGGATGAAGAAACAGATTCATTTGAAAAACACATACAAGACACTTTGATTGCTGGAGATGGTTTATGTGACATAGACGTTGTAAACATGGTTATTACCGAAGGTCCCAAACGATTAAAGGAACTTATGGCTTGGGGAGCGCAATTTGATATGGACCAAACTGGAAATCTCGATCTGGGAAAAGAAGGAGGTCATAGCCAATTTCGAGTGGTACACCATAAAGATATCACTGGTTACGAAATAGAGCGCGCTTTATTGGCCAGAGTCCACCAACTTAAAAATATTAGCTTGTTGCCACATCATTTTGCCATTGATTTAATTACAGAACATCAATTAAAACAAGTATCGGAAAACATTAGTTGTTATGGTGCTTATGTATTGAATCAGAAAACAGGAAAGATTCTTACGTTACAATCAAATTGCACGGTTTTGGCTGCAGGTGGCATTGGTAAGGTTTATGGTCACACAACCAATCCAGCCATTGCCACAGGAGATGGTATTGCCATGGCATACAGAGCTAAAGCTAGAATTAAGGATATGGAGTTTGTTCAGTTTCATCCCACGGCTTTATATACCGATCAGGAAGGTTCTGCTTTTTTAATTTCGGAAGCTGTGAGAGGTTTTGGTGCTTATTTGCGCACCAAAGATGGCACTAGGTTTATGCCCAATTACGATAAACGTGCTGAATTGGCCTCAAGGGATATTGTATCGCAAAGTATTGATTCCGAACTAAAAAAATCTGGTGACCCTTGTGTGTTTTTAGATTGCACCCACTTGGATTTAAAATCCTTTAGGAACCATTTTCCCAATATTTATAAAACTTGTTTGGAACATCATATAGATATTTCGAAAGATTGGATTCCTGTAGTTCCGGCATCACATTATCTCTGTGGAGGCATTGTGGTTGATTCACACGGAAAAACTTCCATAAATAACCTATTTGCCTGTGGTGAATGTACCAGAACAGGACTTCATGGCGCCAATAGATTGGCTTCCAATTCCCTTTTGGAAGCATTGGTGTATGCACATAACATTTACAAATATCTTTGTAAACATGAGGTGTTGGACGCACAAAGATATCTTCCAGATTGGAATGACGAAGGCACAAGCATGCCAAAAGAACATGTATTAATTAAACACAACTTAAAGGAATTACAAGCCTTAATGCGCGACTACGTAGGAATTGTTAGAAGTAACGACCGTTTAAACAAAGCCATCACACACTTGGATATTATTTATAATGAAGTGGAAGAGCTTTATAAAAAATCAAAAATAACCACCACACTATGCGAATTGCGAAACATGGTAAATGTCGCCCATTTAATCATTGGGCAATCTTTAAATAGGAAAGAAAATAAAGGAGGCTATTTTAATATTGACAATACGTAGTTATTTCCAATTCTGCCCTTTTAGCTTCAAAGCTGCTTTCAAAATATCTTTTTGGCTGATTTGACCAACTAGTTTTCCATTTTCAACAATAGGGAATCGTCGATGTTTAGACTCAAGAAAAACATTGGCCGCATCAAAAACATTCATATTGCCATCAATGGTATCTACATTTTTGATCATGCGTTGTTCAACCGTGTCTTGTTCCATTGGCATATTGTAATAACGGCTATCGCTTATTTGTTTTAAGCAATCCCCTTCCGAAATGATTCCAACCAACTCGTTGTTTTCGTTAACCACTGGACCTCCAGATATTTTATATTTTATTAAGGATTCTACAACTTCGGTAACCGTTTGATCTGGTCTAAAAGTAATAAGATCTCTGGTCATAAAATCACTAACTCTAAAGGGAAGTGTTTCTGTTTCTTTTTGTTGTTGCTTACGAGCACCTTGAAAACTTTTAATAGCCATGATTCAATTATTTATAGTAAAATCTAAATTTAATGAAAATAAAGCAATTAAACTAACTCCATTTTTAGTACAAATTATTTTGTATTTTTATAAAACTAACTAACTCTTTCACATCATGTTCAAAAAAATTATAGCAGCACTCCTCATCATCATTGCGATATACTGGAGCTATTCGGCTCTAATCCCAAATTATTCATCCAATCCAGATGTTCCAGAAACATCGTTCTCTACTGATCGTGCTTTATCTCATCTTAAAGCAATCACAAAAAAACCTCACTATGTTGGTGCTCTTGAACATGAGAATGTTAGAAATTATATCATCAAAACTCTACAGGGTCTAGGTCTGGAAACAGAAATACAAGAGGAATACTCTTTTACAGATTGGGGAACATTAACCAAGCCAAAAAACATATTGGCACGAATAAAAGGCAGTGATAATTCTAAAGCTTTGCTACTTCTTACTCATTATGACAGCAACCCTCATTCATCACTGGGAGCAAGCGATGCTGGTTCTGGAGTGGTCACTATTCTCGAAGGTTTACGTGCTTTTTTAAGTGAAAACAAAGCTCCAAAAAACGATATTATCATTCTTATTACCGATGCCGAAGAACTTGGTTTGAATGGTGCCGACATATTTGTCAATAAACATCGTTGGGCAAAAGATGTTGGCTTGGCTTTAAACTTTGAAGCGCGTGGAAGTGGTGGTCCAAGTTATATGTTGATTGAGACCAATGGTGGAAACTCAAAGCTTATAAATGGTTTTATCGAAGCTAATCCAGAGTATCCAGTTGCCAATTCATTAGCCTATAGTATTTACAAAATGTTGCCTAACGATACCGATTTAACTAGGTTTAGGGAAGATGGAGATATTGACGGTTTTAATTTTGCATTTATTGATGACCATTACGATTATCATACTGCACTAGACAATTATGAGCGTCTAGACAGAAACACACTCGAACACCAAGGCAGTTATTTGATGCCTTTATTGCACTATTTCTCAAATGCCAATCTAAACAATCTAAAAAGTGATGAAGATTCGGTGTACTTTAATATGCCTTTGTTTAAGACTGTGAGTTATCCATTTTCATGGATTTTACCGATGCTCATTCTGGCCATCCTAATTTTTATGGCATTGGTTTTTTATGGTATCAAAAAGCGCACTTTAGATTCCAAACAGATGGCTGTTGCGTTCTTACCAGGAATTGCAGCTGTTATCATTAATGGATTGGTAGGCTATTTTGGTTGGAAATTATTATTGGTAATATATCCTCAATATGCCGAAATTTTGCATGGGTTTACCTATAATGGTCATTTATATATTTGGGCATTCGCTTTGTTTTCCATCGCTGTTTGTATGTGGCTTTATAACAAGGTCTATAAACCAGAAAACACGGCTAGTTTGGTGGTGCCACCGTTATTTTTGTGGTTGGTCATTTGCGGTGTTATTGCCTTTAAACTCCAAGGAGCCAGTTTCTTTATCATCCCTTTATATTTTGGATTGATAAGCCTCTTTGTCTTGGTAAGACAAAAACATCCAAACATCATTCTTATGGCATTTTTGCTGTTTCCAGCCTTAATGATTTTGTCGCCATTCATTAAAATGTTCCCTGTTGGTTTAGGATTAAAAATGCTCGTGGCGACAACTCTTTTAGTGTCATTGATATTTTCATTGTGCATTTCCGTTTTTGGCTTTTCGAGGTTTAAAAACCGGTGGGCTTATGTGTTATTTGTTGCCTCGTTAGGCTTTTTTATTGCAGCACACATTCAATCCGATTTTAACGAAGAGCGACCAAAACCCAATAGCCTTGTGTATCTTATGGATGCCGATAAAGAATCAGCCATATGGGCTACCTATGACACCATGTTGGACGATTGGACCAAAACGTACTTAACCGATAAACCAGACCAACCACAATTGTTAAACAAAACCACTTTCAGCAGTAAATACGAAACAGGGTTCACCTTTACTAAAAAAGCAAATATCAAGCCTTTGAAGAGCCCTTATGTCGACAAACAAAAAGATACGGTTATTGATAATGTCAGACATGTGAAACTATTTATATCACCACAGAGATATGTAAATCGACTTGAATTTTTTGCTGACTCAACCAATCAATTTTTATCATTCAATATTAACGGGTTAGACGTTGAAAAACAAAAAGGGAAAACGTCTGTTTTTGCTGAACGAAAAAGCAACCGATTGTTTGGGTATTATGTAGCTGATGATAACCATTTAGAACTTAATTTTACAGTTCCTGCATCACAAAAAACAGTGATTCAGTTTTATGAAGCCTCTTTTGATATGATGGACAATGCACTGTTTCAAGTACCTAAACGACCAAAAACAATGATCCCAAAACCATTTATTTTGAACGATGCAGTCATCATCAAAAAAACAATTACGATTGAATAAACAGATAAGCATCATTGGATGTGGATGGTTGGGTTTACCCCTAGCAAAACAATTAATCAGCAACGGTTTAAGAGTTAAAGGCTCAACAACTTCAATTGAAAAATTAAAACGATTACAAAGCGTTGACATTGAACCCTTTTTAGTCCAATTTACTAACGAACGTATCAATGGAGACATTGAGGGTTGTTTACAAAATAGTGAAGTCCTTGTCCTGAATGTGCCTCCAAGATTACGAAAAAATACAACAACCAACTTTATAAAACAGATTGAGTTACTAATCCCTTACATCGAATCCTCATCTATAAAGAAGTTGGTTTTTATCAGTTCAACCTCTGTTTATGCAGACGATGAATCAATGCCCAATATTACTGAAACCACTAAACCAAATCCTGAAACTGAATCTGGAAAACAACTGTTGATTATTGAAAGGTTGCTTCAAGCCAATAACAACTTTAAAACTACCATCCTTCGTTTTGCTGGTCTGTTTGGTGAAGACAGACATCCTGCAACATTTTTATCAGGCAAAACCAACATCAAAAACCCTGATGCTCCAGTGAATTTGGTACATCAGCAAGATTGTATTGACATTATCATATCTATTATTGAAAATGAGTGCTGGAATACTGTTTTTAATGTTGCTACGTCACCTCATCCTACCAAAAAAAACTACTATATATCCGTTTGTAAATCTAAAAAATTACCTCTTCCAGAGTTTGACCAACATTCTATTAGTAAGGGCAAAATCATAAATTCGAGCAAATTGGTACAAATTTTGAATTACACTTTCAAAACAAATCTGTAATAATTGGCAAGTTTTTAAGAGAATGTATTGTCAAATTTTATAGTTTTGGCGCTCAATACATAATAACATGAAAAAATTAATACTACTAATGCTTGTCATGACTTCGTTTAGCATGACATCACAAACAAAATCTGAACTTCTAAAACACTATGAAGCCTTTTACAAACAAATGAAATCTCAAGGTGATATCGATGGTGTGATAAACGCTTTAACGCACTTACAGGTATTGGCACCTTCACAGGCAAGATTAGATACACTTGCTTATGTTTACGTATCGGAAGGCAAAAATTTACAAGCCCTCAATACGATAGGTATTGAGAAAAACCCAAATGATTCTGACATTAACGTCGAAGTAAAAGCCCTCGCATTGGCAGCCTTAAACGAGCCAAAACAGGCAGCAGAGTTTTACAACATTTTGTTCCAAAGAAAACCAACACCTCAATTGGCTTACGCCATTGCCGATTTGAATGCACAGGTTGGCGATTTAGAAGCCGCAAAAGCTAAAATCGAATATGGTTTAGCCAATGTAAAGGATGACATGAAACGAGCGTTTTATGAAACACAACAGCCTTATGAAACATCATTAAAAGCGGCGTTTTTATATCTTAAAGCGTTGGTTTTATTTAATGAAGACAAAAATGCTAATGTAGAAAGTGCTTTGGTGTTATTAAATAGAGCATTGGTCATTGACCCTAATTTTAACATGGCAAAATTAAGTAAGGACGCATTATTATCCAGAAAAAAACAAGAATAAAACGTTATATTACCTGTTATAAAAAAGGCAGCCAATTGGCTGCCTTTTTCGGTTCTATCTTAAAAACAATATTACCATATTCTTACTCGTTTTTCAGGAGCCAAATACATTGGGTCGCCTTCTTTGATATCGAATGCTTCATAAAATGCATCAATATTTTTTAATGGTTGTGTTGCTCTATACATCCCTGGAGAATGTGGATCGGTCTTGATACGCGTCCTTAAGGCTTCTTCTCTCATCAGTGTTCTCCATACCGTTGCCCAACTCATAAAGAAACGTTGCTCTGGCGTGAAACCATCAATTTTTCCAGGTCTTCCGTTTTCTTTAAAACTACGTTGCAAACCGTCATAAGCACCAAGTACTCCACCAAGGTCTCCAATGTTTTCTCCTAGTGTAAACTTACCGTTGATAGTAACACCGTCCAACACTTCTATCTGACTGTATTGGTCAGCTAAAGCATCGCCTCGCTTTGTAAACTCCTCAAGATCCTTTGGTGTCCACCAATTGTTAAGGTTTCCGTCACCATCAAAACGAGCTCCAGAATCATCAAAAGCATGTGATATTTCATGACCAATGACAGCTCCTATACCTCCATAATTTACAGCATCATCAGCGGTATAGTTATAAAAAGGTGGTTGTAAAATGGCTGCCGGAAATACTATCTCATTATTTAATGGGTTGAAATAGGCATTAACTGTTTGTGGTGCCATTCCCCATTCTTTTTTGTCAACAGGCTCGTTAATTTCTGAATAGTTCTTCTTGGTAGCCCAATCAGCAACAGCCAACATGTTTTGTGCATAAGTGTTTCCTTCTTTGATTTGAAGTTTTGAATAATCTTCCCATTCGTCAGGGTAAGCAATTTTTACCGTAAACTTATCTAATTTCTCAACTGCCTTTTTCTTGGTATCAGCTGACATCCATTCTAAATTCATAATCCTGTCTTGGAAAGCCGCAATGATGTTTTTAATCATTTTTTCAGCTTTAGCTTTAGCTTCAGGTGGAAACTTTGCCTCAACATATAATTGACCAATGGCTTCACCTACTGTATTGTCAACAGTTCCTAAAGCACGTTCATCAGCAGGACGCTGTGCTTTATCACCATTTAATGTTTTGCTGTAAAACTCCCAATTTGCTTTTTCAATAGGAGTGCTCAACAATCCAGCTGCACCATTTAAAGTGGACCAACGTGTCAATGTTTTTAAATCTTCAATATTGGTTTCTTTTAAAAATGAATTTAAGGCAGTCATATATTTTGGTTGCATGACGATGACAGTGTCCAAGGTTTTTTCAACCCCTAAGTCCTTGACGAATTTTGTCCAATCGACAGCTGAAGCCATCGCTTGTAACTCTTTCATTGATCTTGGATTGTTGAAGTTACGAAAATCTCTACTTTGAACTTTATCTAATCTAGGACTTGCCAATTTGGTTTCCATAGCCAATATCTTTTCGGCATCAGCGCGTCCTTTAGATTCATCGATGCCAATAAACTTGAACATTCTTACAATATGATCTACATACTGCTGACGGATTTCTTTAGACTTTTCGTCTTGGTCCAAATAGTAATCTCTATCAGGTAATCCTAATCCTCCTGGAGTAATATAAGCGGCATTCATTTTACTATTGCTTGCGTTTGGAAATGATGCCAAGCCCATAAAAGGAGCAGAAATAGCATTGCTGGATGCTATGGTGGTTTGTAAATCAGATAAATTCTTGATCTTATTGATTTGATCTAAATAGGGTTGTAAAGGCGCAATACCAGCTTTGTTTCTTGCAATGGTATCTAATTCTGATTCAAAAAGCAGTAAGGCTTTCTTTTGGTCAGTCCCTTCTGCATACGTGCCTAACTCTTTAGAGGTTTTTACGATTTCTAATACATCTTGTCGTGTTGTTTTACGCAGCACGCCAAAACCTCCCCAAGTCGATTCGTCTTCAGGAATCACTGTGTTCTTTTCCCAGTTCCCATTGACAAATTTATAGAAATCAACTTTGGGACTAACAGTGGTGTCCATGTTCTCTAAAATAATCCCTGGGATTTTTTCTTCTGTCATGGCAGTATCTTTTTTTGGTTCTTCTTTACATGCCACGATTGCAAAAAAAGCAAAACCAGAAACTGCCAACATCATTTTAATATTGGTTTTCATAGTTGTTAAATATTTGATTTGTATAAAATTAGTTAATAATTAGAAGCTCTAATCCTTTAAATGTTACATATTAACAAAAGATTAAGAAAAGAGACGGGTCAACAATCTGGTTATTAAGGCTTGTCTATTTCTTGCGCTTCTAACTCAAACTTTTTGTTGATTTGCAAATTAAGGTTGGCAAAAGCGATTAAGAGGTCTTTAATGTCCTTTAAAAGAACTTTTTTGTCTACATTGATAAGTTTGGCTGTGCTATGAAGCTTAAGTAGTGCTGTTTCCAACACTGTGATTCTTGCATTAATGGTTGGAGTTTTTGTACTTTCTGGAAGTTCTGCCTTGAAGTCTTTGATGAAGGTTTCCATGACCTTTTTCTCCTCTTTAAAAAAAGAAAGATTTGCCTTCTTTAACAGGTCCATCTGCGTGGACAACTCTTGGTATTTGAGCCAATTATTGACTGCGTTTTGAGAATCTAGACTCAAAATATAATCGGTGTATTTAAGTTTTTCGATGTCCTTTGCGGTAATTTTATTCGCCTCTTTTTCCTTTGCGTCATCAACGGTCGTGGTCGATTGCGGCTTTGAATTGCATCCAAAAACCATCAAAAAACCTACTATTAAAGGGAAAAATTTCATAAACGACAAATTATAAATTGAGCACAAATATAAATAAACTTATACCTAAACCATAAGGCAAATTAAAGCTAAAAAACAGAAATCAATCTTAAAATAAGTTAATTTTTGGAACATTAAATTTTATGACGCCTTTATTCTTTCTATTTTTGCAATACATATTAAACTAAAGAGATAATGTCAAAAATACTTATCATTGGAGCGTGTGGTCAGATTGGATCGGAATTAACTTATAAGCTTCGTGACATTCATGGGCATGACAATGTCATTGCAAGCGACATTAGTTATAATAATCTTGATGTGGTCAATTCTGGTATTTTTGAAATTGTCGATGCACAGGATTATGCTTCCATCCTAATTTGTGTCGAAAAACATCAGATTGACACTATTTATTTGATGGCTGCCATGTTAAGTGCCACAGGCGAAAAATACCCAATGAAAGCTTGGGACTTAAACATGAATTCATTGTTTCACGTCCTCAACCTTGCCAAAGCAAAATTTATCAAAAAAGTATTTTGGCCATCGAGTATCGCAGTGTTTGGACCTACTACACCCAAAGATCAAACACCACAATATACAATTATGGAGCCGACAACTGTATATGGTATCACCAAACAAGTAGGTGAACGCTGGTGTCAGTACTATTTTGAAAAATATGGTGTCGATGTTCGCAGTATTCGATATCCTGGCATTATCAGTTGGAAAACACTACCTGGTGGTGGCACGACCGATTATGCCGTTGAAATATATCATAAAGCCCTGTCAGATGGTGCTTATGAATCCTTTTTATCTGAAGAGACCGAATTACCAATGATGTTTATGGACGATGCCATTGATGCCACTGTAAAATTAATGCAAGCTCCAGCTGATAAATTAACCATTCGTTCTTCTTACAATCTTGCAGCAATGAGCTTTACACCTAAAGAGATTGCCAGCGAAATTAAAAAACACATCAAAAATTTCAATATTACCTATAATCCAGATTTTAGGCAGCAAATTGCTGATAGTTGGCCAAAATCGATTGACGACAGCTATGCTAGAAATGATTGGAACTGGAAGCATCAGTTTGATTTAGAACTGATGACAAAAGAAATGTTGACACAATTAGCAAAAAAAGAAGCATAAGTGATGACATTTTAGACTGATTTCGATATACCAATAGAAGCAACAATTAAAACTATTGGTATCATGAAAATGTCTCATTTACTTTACTCATTATTCGCTCTACTTGTCTTCTCTTGTGGACAGCAAAAAGAATCTAACGATTTTTCCAATTTCGATTTTGAATCTGAAAACTATACTGACGAAAGTCAAGATTCAAATGCAAAAGAGCCATCCTCAAATAACAACTCATTTGGCAACCTCAAGCCATATAAGATCATGAACAAACAGTTTGGAATGGTGTTCGGTATGATGCCAATTCCTCAATCGTGGCAAAAAAGTGATAGAGCAAAAGAAAATGTTCTTTTTGAAGGCCCAAATGGAGTCATTGTTTATGGTGAACAATTTAGATCACATTACTTCTCAAACAATCAACAACAAAATTATTATGCTCAACAAGGTGGCAGTGATATTAAGCCTGTTAAAAGCATCGATCGCTTAATAGAAGAAGACTTTAGACCACATTTAGAGTCTAAAGGGCTTCGCTACTTAGGTCAGTTTCCATTACCTCAACTCGCACAATCAGATAAACGTATAGACAGTTACATGTTTAAATCGACTCCAGAGCAAAGAGAGTATCAGTGTGTGGTGACAGAATGGGAAGACCAGAAAGGCAACAAATCGGCAGGTATCATCAGGTATTTTATTGCTCAATACCCAAGCATCGGAGGATTAGATTGGGGCTATACCATTAACGCATTAGAAGCACCAAAAACCGAATACGAACAAGCTAAAAAAGACTATATCAATGCTCTGGTAAATTTTCAAATCAATCCACAATGGGTTCAGGCCAATAACCAATATTATTCACAGCTATCACAACAAAGTGCTGCTGGTCATCAACAACGTATGGCAGCGATACAGGCTCAAGGACAAGCGGCTATCAATGCAGGTAATACCTATAGTTCTATTGCAGACAGCAACTACGAAAGCTGGAAAAGAAGAAATGCTATGTCAGATGCAGGCCAAGCAAGAACAGTTGATGGCATTTGGGAACGAACCAATATGCAAGATCAAAGTGGGAATCAATATAAAGTTGATGGTTATTATAACAACGTTTGGAAAGGTGGAAATGACCAATATATTGGCACTGACCATACCAATTGGAATCCAAATATCGACAATGCAACCAATGGCACCAATTGGGAACGTTTAGACAGCTCTGATGACAATTATCAATAGTGCCTTTTAACCTTTAATCTTAATAAAATACACTTTGTCAAAAATGATGTGAAAAATTGTATCTTTCTGTTATCTTTAAAGTTAAGATGCAAAAAGCAGAATTAAACCTAACATCAACCGCTTATAATTCTCAATTAATAGAGGGACTTAAATGCAATGATGAGCAATCGCTCCAATCATTGTACCAGAGCAATTATGCCAAAGTTGAAGCATTGATCTTAAAAAATAATGGCACAAGAGACCACGCCAAAGATATATACCAAGAAGCGTTTATTGTCGTATGGAAAAATGTAAAAGACAAAAAATTTATTCCACAAAACGAAACAGCACTGCATGGTTATTTATATACGATTTCTAAAAATAAATGGATGGATTATTTACGTTCCAAACACTATAAAAAAACAGTTGTAACTTCAAAACTCAATCACTTTGAGCTATCTGATGTTGACCATGAAAAAAAAGATGATGACATTATTAAAGAAAATCGATTAGAAGGTATTATGGCTGCTTTTAAAACCATGGGTAGCCCTTGTAAAGAATTATTGACCACGTTTTATTTTGAAAAAAAATCACTACGTGACATTGCAGACGAATTACAAATTGAAGAAAACACAGCGAGAAACAAAAAATACAGATGTATGGAAAAACTTCGCGAACTAGTATTAGCCTCTAAATCATAATAAATTGAACACAAATAACAACATAACCCAAGAACTGTTAGAAACCGTCGAGCGTTATTACAATCATACAATGACAGCAGACGAACGAATAATGTTTGAAAAAAAACTTCAACAAGATGACGAATTTAAAACACTTGTTGAGGATATAAAATCTTTGATTCTTGGTATTGAAACACAAACCCTCAAAGAAAAACTCGATGCCTTCCACAACGACATGCCTATTCAGCTTCATGCAGAAAAGGCATCATCTAAAGCCCGCTTTTTTAATATACGCAAAATAGCCGCAGCTGTCGTTATACTTATAGCCATTAGCTGCTTTTGGTGGATCAATGGCTCATCTAACGATCGTTTATATAACAAATTCTTTTCGCCAGATCCTGGTCTGCCTACAACAATGAGTAGAAGCGATAATTTTGAATTTTTTGATGCCATGGTCAATTATAAAAAAGGGGATTACAAATTAGCCATTACAAAATGGGGAAAATTACAGGAAAAAGAGCCAGACAATGACACCATCAACTACTTTTTGGGTGTCGCCAATTTAGCAGATAACAATACCAATGAAGCCATTTCTTTTTTACAGAAAACAGCTTTACGACCAGAAAGCGTCTTCCATAACGATGCTGAATATTATTTAGGGTTGGCACATTTAAAAAATAACAACAGGCAAGAAGCTATAAAGTTTTTAAAATTGAGCAACACCGAAACCAGTAAAAAACTGCTGGAAAAATTAGATTAGCAATGATGAGACTAAAACAAATAGCCCTTTTGCTTTGTTTTATAACATACAGTTTTTCTTATGCCCAATACGCAAATTCTGAAAGCCTTAAACAGTTGGACAAGCTTATTGGAGAAAAAAACTATAAAGAGGCCAAGGTTTATTTGAATGAAAGTATCGAAAAATTCAAATCAAAGAAAGACTATTACCTATTAACAGATTATATCTACTATACTGGAAAGATAGAGCTTCAACTCCATAATCAAACAACTGCAACCAATTCGGTAAATAAGTATATCAAGACCTTAACATCCTTGACCGATTCATTAAAAGTCTTACGCCAGATTCAATTAGAGCTGGCAACTTATTATGAGCTTTTGGGTGATTCGCATAAAGCATATGAGGCTAACAAGGAAGCACTACAGCTAACCTCAAAATGGGACAAAGCCACTCCATCAGATTTTGGATTGGTTGAAAACAATTTAGGCACATTAGCAAATAGAAAAGGTGATCTTGCTTTAGGGCTTTATCATCATAAAAAAGCACTCAAATATTACGAGTCCTATTCAAAAACCGACAAAACCAATCTATATATTTTATACAATTCGCTTGGTGGTTCCTTGTGGTACGTTTCAAAGATTGATAGCGCTTTATATTATTATCAAAAAGCTGAAAAGACCTTGAAGGCAATGGAAGCCAATCCAATGAATTCATACTACAGACCAGCAATACTCAATAATAATATTGCAGCCATATATGCAACACAAGGTAATTTAGATGGCGCATTAAATGCAATGAAGCTAACCATCAACTACCTAAATCTGTTCATTACCTCTGACATTTCAGATTCAAAAAGAGAGAGAGGTCGAGAATTTTTATTTATGTCCATCGAAAATTATGCTGGCATTTATAAAGACATGGGCGATTTTGAAAAGGCAAAAGAACTCATCGAATATTCCTATAAAGAAAAACAAAAACATTTTGATGCCAATAACCCAGAACTTTATAAAGCAAAAATATTATTGGGCCAAATATACTTATCCCTAAAAGACTACAAACGTTCAGAATCTTTTTTAGATGAAGGTATAGCCCATATTAAAAAAATCGATGACAGCAATAATTATTGGTTAGCAGATGCGCACCATAGCAAGGCGTTGTTACATGAAGAATTAGGAAATACCCTCAAAGCAAAACAGTATTACCAAGAGGCAGAGCGACTTTACGAAAATGTATTGGATGGTGCTTATGATGAACAATATTTACAATTGATCACCAATGCATCCCATTTTTATGCAAAACATCAAGAAAAGGAAAAGGCTTTGGCCATTTCAAAAAAGGCTTATGATTATATCCTGAAAAATCAAGGATCGACAACATCTTTTGAGATACAGCAAACGCTTAATCTGGGGGAAATTTACTATGAATTAGGCGATTATAGCTCTGCATTAGAAAAAGGGAATGCCTCTTTTGAACTCCTAAAAAAAACACTCCCAACTCAAACCAATCCTTTAGATTCAACTAAAATCATTTTTTATAAACCCCAAATTACCTTACTCAAATCACAATCGGCATATCAATTGGACAATCAAAAAAATGATGCCTCCTTTTTAAAAAAACAATTCACTGAAGTCAAAGAAGCCATCTCAATCATAGAAAGCCAAAAAGCCTTGATAGGAAGTGAAAATAGCGTGTCGCTATTGATTGAAAATAATACGCCATTGTTTGAGTTTGCAAAACAACTCGCATTGGATTTATTCGAGATAACAAAAGACAAATCCTATCTTAATGAAGTGGTTAGCCTACACGAATCTATCTTATACAATCGCATTAGGTCTCGATTGAATTCCAAAACATCAATGACCTATGCCAATGTGCCAATTGCTATTTTAGATCAAGAAAAAACAATCAAAAAGACAATTAAGGAAACCTTAAGCCAGACAAACAATATTGACGCTTTTATAAAAGCAAACAATCAATGGAATGACTATCTCGAAACCCTAAAAAGAGAGTATCCAAAGTACTACAAACTTCGTTTTGCTTCCATTTACAAACCTCTAAATGACATTGAACAAAAGCTTCCAGATAACAGTACAATTGTTAGGTACATTTACACGTCACAACACCTTTTTGCTATTGTCATCTCAAAAAAAGACACCAAGCTTTTCAAATTGAATCAAACAGATGTCAAAACTAAAATTGCCAAATTACAAGATGAAAATGCCTTATTTGAAAACAATTATAAAATACTGAACGAACTCTACAGTAGCTTATGGAAACCATTTGAAAAAGACATCAAAACAGAACATGTGGTCATCATACCAGACAAGGACCTCTTCAATCTCAATTTTGAAATGCTAACTGATAAAGTTGCTGCTAACTATAAAGATTTAGCCAATAGTAGTTTATTGACCAAATACATCATATCATATAATTACAGTCTGTTTTTAATTGATAAAGGCAGTCAAACTATAGGTTATAAAGATAATTTTGTTGCTTTTGCGCCAGAGTTCAATGATAAAATGAAATCCAATTATCAATTGGCAATTAAAGATTCCATAACATTGGACAAAACATACATGACCTTGTTGCCGCAACCTTTTACGAAAGACTTGGCACAAAGCTCAACCCAACTCTTTAAGGGTACTTCTTTCTTAAATGAAAATTCAACCGAGCACATTTTTAAAAGCAGTGCCAAAGAACATAAAATCATACATATTGGAACGCATGCTGAATCCAATAACTTATCACCCGAACTATCCCGTTTGGTGTTTGCCAAATCCTTAGATAGCACCAATATAGACGACAATTATTTATACACTTACGAAATTTACAATACCAACCTATCCTCCAATTTGGCAATCCTCACTGCTTGTGAAACTGGCAAGCCTACCTATCAGCCAGGTGAAGGTATGATATCATTGGCACATGCTTTCAATTATGCTGGTAGCGAAAGTATCTTAACAAGTCTTTGGAAAATTGATGAGCAATCGAGTGCAAAAATCATAGAAAACTTTTATAAATACATCAAAAAAGGGTGGGCAAAAGACAAGGCTCTCCAACAAGCAAAACTCGATTATCTGGCAACTGCCCAAGGTCGAACTGCGCATCCACAATATTGGGCAGGATTGGTATTGATTGGTGATGCCTCTCCTATTGAATTGCAATCATCTTCAAACGTATTGTATTGGATGCTTGGTGTTGTAGCACTTATTATAGTAGCTGTTTTAATAAGAAGAAAACGTAAGGCATAAAAAAGAGTTGCTATTTCTAACAACTCCTTTACTCAATAAACCCTAAAAATAATTTCCCTAGATTAATAGCATTTGAGTTTATATCTATACATCGATTCCTATTAAATATGTCATCAAAAAAACCATCACTTTATATAGTGATGGTTTTTAGACTAATTCAAGTTAACTTCACTATTGTTTAATTACCCTTTTTGTGATTGAATTGTTCAAAGCATTGATCTCAATGAGGTACATTCCGCTAGATAGATTTTGCAATGAAATCTCTTTGGTCAATCCCATATTTTTCAAATCAATTCTATAAATCAATTTTCCTAAAACATCATAAACTTCAGCATTCAATAATTCCAATCTACTTGTATTTTTTATTGTAATATAATCATACGTTGGATTAGGAAACATAATGATATCGCTTTCTGTCAATTCTTGTTCATCAACACCTAATGTTGTATCAATCACCTTTAACTCAAAAAAACACGTAGCACTATTACCAGCTGTATCGTTAACTTCAAATTGTATGATATAATCTCCATGAGGCATAATAGTTCCTGGAATAGGTGTTTGTATTACGGTAAAAGTACAGTTATCATCTGCCGTCACTTCATTATCACTATAATAATCTGGCAATGTATAGCCTCCTTCACTTTCAACCTCAAAACCGTCAGCACAAATGATTGTTGGATTAATATTGTCTTCAACCGTCACTGTTGCCGATGCCGAAGATGAGTTC
>DINS01000019.1:0-122 GCA_002426015.1 Flavobacteriaceae bacterium UBA5534 | reverse complement strand
CCACTTTGGTCTGTGACCGTTAGGTTGACGGTGTTAGCCCCTAAATCGGCACAAGTGAAGTCTGTAGTGTTTAAACTCAAGGTTGCGACTGAACAATTGTCTGAAGACCCATTATCAATTTG
>DINS01000002.1:10005-18152 GCA_002426015.1 Flavobacteriaceae bacterium UBA5534 | reverse complement strand
ACGACCCTTCACGAACTGGTCAAGACCTATCGATTAGAGAAAACGAAGTAGATGTCTGGATTCCTGGAATTGGGGCTAATTATAGGTTCAATAATGATCTCTCAATATTTGGTGGTTTACACAAAGGATTTTCACCGCCAAGTAATACCCCAGGGCAAAATCCTGAAAAAAGTTTTAATTATTAATTGGGCTCCCGATTTAGCTATAAAGGTTTCAATGGTGAAATCGTAGGCTTTTACAATGACTACCAAAATCTGCTTGGAAGTGATTTGGCAGCTACTGGTGGTACTGGAAGCCTGGACCAATTTAATGCAGGTCAAGTTCGTGTAAGTGGCATCGAGTTTTTACTAAATTACAACCTGTTGCATAACCAAAGTAGTAGATTTAAGTTTCCCCTATCAATCTCATACACACTTACTGATACTGAATTTTTAACCAGTTTTGACAGTAATGAGGATATTTACGGTATAGTCACCGCAGGCAACGAGATACCCTACATTGCAAAAAATCAATTAAATACATCTATTGGGTTACAGGACAATAAGTTTGAAGTAAACCTAAATTCACGATACACAAGCGCTATTAGAGCCAAGGCCGGTTCAGGACCAATCCCAGAAAACTTTAAAGTAGATTCAAATTTTATAATAGATTTGTCTGCTCATTATTTTTTAAATAAACAAATCACGCTATCTTCAAATATTATAAACCTGTTAAATACTACGTATGCTGTATCTCGTGTTCCTGCTGGCTTAAGGCCTGGTCATCCTTTTGGGATTAACTTTTCTTTGGCTTATAGTTTTTAGAAAGGAATCGAACATTAATAAATATGACTTTCGTCATATTTTTGTCGTATTTTTAAAATTACATTTGAATTATTAAAAAAATTAATCTCTAAAATGCTAATATATAGAATACTAAATAATCTTTGTTTGGTTACAAAAAAAAGATAAAAATCCTTAACTTTATAACGTGAAACCTTTTTTTACTAAAATAATGTCCTTTTTTTTAGCAGTTTGCATACTGTTTTCTGCATCTTCATTTACAGTGAATATGCACTTTTGTTGTGGAAAATTGGTTGATATCGCCCTTCTTAGTAAAGCGGAATCATGCAAAGACAAAGTCCAAAAGAAAGAGAATCCTACCAAAAAATGTACAACATTTCAAGAAAAAGATTGTTGTAGCAGTCAATCGATAGTAAAAATAGGTGATGATATTATCAAAAAAGCTAACAATGACCTTCAGGTTGACGATATAGTTTTCTTAAACACTTATTTTCACACTTATATAAATCTATTTGAAGGACTTGATGAAAATGTTGTTCCTTTTAAACATTACAGGTCGCCCTTGTTATTCAAGGATATACAAATTCTCCACGAGACTTATTTAATTTGATTTTCTACATCGCAGATTAAATTTAATCTGCATTTATAATGGCCACTATTTCACTTCTGGCCAACATTTGTTGTACTTATTTGTCAACATCACTATTTATTACATCAGTAATCATGTAAAGGCAAAACCTTTTAAACTATTTGATTTAATACATAATAGCAATACATTAAATATCATGAGCACTCCAAAGGAATTTTGGATTAAAAATATGGTATGCAATCGCTGCATAAAAGTCATTAGGCAAGAACTACAAGGACTGGGAATAACTATACTCTCTTTAGAATTAGGAAGACTTTTGGTAGAAGTGCCCAACAAAACCGATAATGAAATTATTGATGATGTAACTAATGTACTGCGCGCCAACGATTTTGAAATCGTACAGACTGAAGAAGAGATGCTTGTAGAACGAATCAAAATAATCTTGATTAAAGCATTGCAAGAGTTGCCGCTACATATAAAGGTAAAGACCTCTGAACTTTTAGCATCAACACTTCATCGGGACTACAAAACATTGAGCAAATTGTTTTCTGCAAATGAAAAGACCACTATTGAAAAATACTTTATCAAACTGAAAATTGAAAAAGCAAAAGAACTCATTCAACTTAAACAACACTCTTTTTCTGACATAGGTCACTTGTTGGATTATAGTAGTGTCAACCACTTGTCCAGACAGTTTAAAGATGTAGTGGGAATGAGTATGACGGACTATAAAAACTCAGAAAACTGGAAACGTAATTTCTATGATGAAATTATATAGATAACAACGAAAGTTATGCAGATAGAGCTTCTGACTAACTATTAAATTTAATAATTCAAAAAAATTAATAATATGAAAACAAAATAAATCTTAATCAGTATCACACTTACTGGCTTCCTTTTTTTACTTCTTATAAGTTTTGCGAAAGCACCAAAAAATGATTATGAAACTTTGCAACAAAAAAAATGGGTTGCGCCCGCGAGTGCAGACAAGATAGTCAATCCTCTAAAAGGAGATGCTAATGCTGCTGCTTCTGGCAAAAAACTTTACAAGGTCATGTGCTTTGTTTGTCATGGTCCAAAAGGTAAAGGTGATGGCATGGGAGGCGCAGGCTTAACACCTAAACCAACAGACTTGACCAGCAAGGTCGTTCAAGCCCAATCTGATGGAGCCATTTTTTGGAAAATTACAGAGGGAAGAACACCTATGGCTAGCTACAAATCATCTATTCCAGAAAAAAAACGTTGGGAAATTATTAACTATATAAGAACACTCAAATAATGAAAAAGCTAACTATATTATTAATGATTGTTGGATTTGGTCATATTACTTATGGGCAAACGTACAACAACTTTGAAACAGACAGCGTAACTGCGCCGGAGCCATTTAAACCAAGTAAAACACAGTTTATGATTAGAGGGTATGGTCATACAGGATTAAACTTTATGAATACTGAAGGCGAAAAGGAATCTTCATACGTTGGTTCAGCCTTTGCACCTATTTTCCTATTCAAACATTCAGATAGACTTATGTTTGAAGCAGAGCTTGAATTTGGACTCGAAAATAACGAACTTGAAGTAGGTCTGGAATATGCAGATGTTATGTATATATTAAATAAGAACATGACGGTTCGCGCTGGTAAATTTCTACTTCCTTTTGGAACGTTTATGGAACGATTACATCCTGCATGGATTAACAGGCTACCTACAAGACCTTTGGGTTTTGGTCATGATGGTATTGCGCCTGCATCAGGGATTGGTGTAGAACTTCGAGGTGCTTTTGATCTTGGAGGACCAAAACTGAATTATGCCGTTTATTCGACCAATGGCCCACGATTAAAGGATGGCAGTGTCGAGCCAGAAGAGGCTGGAATGCTCATGTTCCAAAACTTTGAGGACAACAATAACAGCAAAGCATTTGGAGGAAGAATTGGTTTGTTGCCTTTTGCAGATTCCTCAACCGAAATAGGCTTTTCAAGCTATTCTACAAGCAAAGTTGGGACTACAGATTCAGAATATGAAAACGTAGGAGTATTTTTATATGCTATCGATTTTGCCTTTATAAAACAAATACCAGCAATTAGTGGATTTATTGATATTAAAGGGCAATACAATAATTCTGATATTGATGATGCTACTTATACAGAAGTCCATGAAGATGGGGATGAAGAAGAATATACTTTTGACAATAAAAGCAACTCCTTCTACGCACAATTAAGCTATCGTCCAACAATGGCTAGCAGTGATTTTATGAAAAAGTTAGAACTAGTTGGAAGGTATTCAAATCTCAATACACCTGAAGGTGCCGAATGGGAAGAACGGTCTGATCAATATGCTTTCAGCTTAAACTATTGGCTAACCTGGAGATCGGTCATAAAAGTGGCATACCAAACAACAGATAGTGTTGGTGGTCATGATGGAGGCGGTACTGCCAATGGTTTTTTTATTCACTGGGCCATTGGTTTCTAATAAAATTTATAAAAACTTTAAAATTATGAAAACAATACATAAAATACTTGTCGTTGCTGTAGTGATCTTCACCACAGGAGGAATGATAGTTGGATGTTCTTCAACAAAAAACGCTTACACTGCTGCCACAGATGTTCAAGATGAGTTCAAAATTGAAAAATCTGGTGCCCAAATGTGGGGAGAAGCATGCAATAGATGTCATTTAGCACCCTCACCTGCTGATTATAATGACACAGATTGGAGCACTATAGCTTTGCACATGAGAGTTAGGGCAAATCTTGCTGAAAATGAAATTGCAAAAATTGAAACCTTTTTAAAATCTGCGAATTAATAGATGGTAAACCATTCGCTTAACTACAATTAAATAGATTTTAGGGAATGGGGTTATTAAAATAAAAAGAATGTTTAACTCAATAAAAAAATAGAATTATGAAAACGCTAGTAATTATTTTATTGGCAATTGGGCTTTTAAGCCTTAACAGCTGCAAACAAGAATCAGGCCCTCAAGCATTATTGGAAAACTTAGAAACCCGCACAGAGGTTTTTAATGCCATTACCGGAAATCACGATTATATGACCGAGTTTATGGTAAATATGCACAATAGTGACCACGCTATGCAGATGATGCAAGGTGAAGGTATGCAATTGATGATGAAAGACAGTATGATGATGAAAAATATGCTGGGCAATAAACCTATGATGCACTCAATGATGGACAGAATGATGAAAAGCCCAGAAACAATGGGCTCTATGATGAAGATGATGCACGAAAAAGGAATGATGAGTGAAGATTGTATGGAATCCTGCTCAAAGATGATGGGAAAAAAAGGAATGGACATGCAAGAAATGAATAAAATGGACAGAATGGATTCACCAAACAAGGAGGACCATACCGAGCATCACTAATTATTAACAATAAAAAATAGATAATGAAAAACAATCACTGGTTTTGGATGGTTATAAGTTGTGTTTTACCACTACTGCTAATCTTTTTAGCGCCCTCGTTTGGTATTGGAGACGGTTCATCCCTCTTTATTTTTATCATTTTTATGTTTGCCTGTCATTTATTTATGCCTCACGGCTCTCATGGGCACGGTGGACATAACCATTCACAGCACAAACAAAATAAACCTCAAAAGAATAAAGAAAAGCCTTTAGTTGGAATTAAAGACGAACACAAAGGTCATCAACATCACTAAATACTAAACACAATGAAACAAAAATTTCTAATAGACGGAATTAGTTGTGGCGGATGTGTTGCAAGGGTAAAAAAGGCTCTAGAGAAACATCCCAATATTGAAAAAGCAGAGATTTTTTTAGTGCCAAAAGGAGCTACAATCATCACAATGAAAGAACACATTTCAATTGAGGAATTACAAAAGCAACTCAACACTCTTAATGGGTATACAATAACAAAAATAAATTAATAACAAATTAAAACTAAAAATTATGCATTTATACGACGGACATTTTGGAGGTATGCACCTAATATGGTGGATTATATGGGTGGTTTTCATTGCTTGGATATTCTTTATCCCTGTTGATATACCATATCAAAAATCAAAAAAAGAAAGCCCACTGGATATTTTGAAAAAGCGCTTTGCAAAAGGCGAAATATCCAAGGAAGAATATGAAGAATCAAAAAAAATTTTAGAAGTAAAAGATTAATTAAAAACACTGTGTCAAAAAACAAATTAAAAACAAATTAAAAACAAAAAAATGAAAAAAAGAATAATTATTAGTCTTGTATTCCTGATAGGAATACTGCTATCTGCACAAACTGCATTCGCTCAGGCCAGTGATAAAACCAAGCGGCAGATGTACATCAACGGAAAAGGCGAAGTCCTAGATCGTGGAACAAAACTTGGCTATATAAGTAAGGAGGATATTGTATTTAATAACCAAGGGAAAAAACTAGGATTCATAAAAAACGGAAGGGTATATGATGAAGATGGCAATTATTTAGGGAAAGCAAAAAAAGGGGGACAATATTATAATGAGAATGGCCAGTTTGTGCTCTCTGTTAAGGGCAATAATGAAAAATGTGAGATTTTGGATCCTAAAGGCCATGCTATAGGTTACGTTCATAAAAACTACAAACTTCATGCCTGTGCCACACATTGTTTCTTTGGAGAAAAGAAGATAGGAGATGATATGGATGCCATAATATCGGGGTATATGGACATTGAAAATGCTTTGGCTGCTGATAACAGCAAGTCTGCACAAGAAGCGGCAATAAAACTACTGAATGGAGAAACTGCCCTGAATGAAACTTATATAAAAAAGACCTTGGAAGAACTATCAAAATCCATGGAAATTAACGAGCAACGAAATCAATTTGCAAATTTGTCCAAACAACTGTACACTGTTATCAAGGAAACCGATTTAGCGGGAAAAACACTTTATTGGAACCATTGCCCAATGGCCATGGATGGTAAAGGTGCTAATTGGCTAAGCCTAACCGAAAAAATCAAGAATCCTTATTTGGGTTCAAAAATGCCCAATTGTGGCTCAGTAAAAGAGACCTTAAAATAAAAACGCCATTTGTTTATTTTGAATAAAGTTTTACAATTCGAGTAATTTTTGATTGAAAATTGCTCGAATTGTAATCAAATCAGGTTTTAGATTTAATAAATAAAAACGTACAACAGATTAAATATTTCTAATAAAAAAACTAAATATTATGTATCGATTAAACACAAAAAAGCTCGGTTTTGCCTTCGGTCTTACTGGAGCACTTATTTATCTAGGATGTATGATTGTTATGACTACAGCAGGACAAGAAGGAACAATAACCTTTTTCAACAGCCTGTTGCACGGATTAGATACCACCAACATCATTAGGATGGATGTTTCTTTACTGGAAGCATTAATAGGTATTATTCAAACGTTCATTTTGTGGTGGCTTATTGGTGCTTGTATCGGTGCTTTTTATAATGCTCAAATAAAACTTTATAAATATTAAAATTCTAATCATGTATAAAATCATATGAATTTAGCAAAAATAAAAGTTTTAGTAATTCAAACATTAATAAGTGGCTGCATATTCTATTTCTTAGTTCATCCATTTACAATGGTTCTCTATTGGTTTGAATACAGCCATACGCACTTTTCAGCATCCCTCTTTCTGAAAATATTAAATGAGTACTTTCTTGAATCCTTTAGTTTTAACATGAGAGGAATGAGTATGTCATTAATGTTATTTGGAAGTGTTTTGGGCTTGGTGTCTGGCCTTTTTTGGATTAAACTTAAAAAGAAAAACACTATAATTGGCACACAACAGCGCCTATTACAAAGAGACATTACCGAAATTATTGCAGATGGAGAAAACGAAAAAGTAGAATTCAAATCATCAGTTCGTTATGATTATTTAAGAAAAATTATCAATCGTGAATTGGAAACAGTTATTGCAAAAACCATAGTAGGCTTTATGAATACGAATGGCGGGAAATTAATTATTGGTGTTGACGACCAAGGTAATATTTTGGGGCTAGAAAACGATTTTAAGACACTCAAACACAAAAATAGAGATGGTTATGAGCGTGAGATTTTTAGAATCATTTCAAAACAGATAGGTCACGAAGCTTGTTTTAGCAATCATATTTCTTTTTATATAATAAATAAAAAGGATATATGTATTATAGACATTGAACCTTCCAAGGAACCTGTGTATGTTAAGGATGGAACAAACACGAACTTTTATGTGAGGACAGGAAATGCTACTTATCCTTTAACCGTAAAAGAAACTGTAGATTATTTAAAACATCTAAAAACTTAAAATTATGCAATACGTTTGGTTTATATGGTCACTTATTATTTTGGCTCTTTGGACAGTAATCTATCTCTTCAAAATCGATTCGAGAAAAGAAATGCTCAAAATGAGTCTGATAACAATACCTTTCGGATTGACAGAACCTCTGTTCGTACCAAAATATTGGTTGCCACCGTCGCTTTTTGATTTGGCAGAAAAAACAGGTTTCGATATAGAGAGTTTTATTTTTTCTTTCGCCATTGGCGGCATTGTTACCGTACTCTACAATCTTATTTTTAAACGAGGCCTTGTAGAAATACCACGAATCGAACGAAGTCATAACAAACATCGCCTGCATATTTATATTCTTTTTATACCAGTTATCCTATTTATTCTTCTGGCGCTATTTACGTCGCTCAATCATATTTATTGTGGCATTGTAGGTTTGTTCGTAGGTGGGTTAGCGACACTTTATTGTCGCCCAGATTTAAAAGGAAAAATTTGGGTTGGGGGAATTTTGTTTACAGTATTGTACTTCATTTATTTTGGTAGTATCCTT
>DINS01000002.1:0-9785 GCA_002426015.1 Flavobacteriaceae bacterium UBA5534 | reverse complement strand
AAAAATGCAATTCTTAATGAAGCGGAAACCTTTGGTGCGGATTTAATTGTAGTTGGTTCACAAGGGCACGGAGCGTTTTCACGCTTTCTGCTGGGATCGGTCTCACAATTCTTAGCAATGCATGCCAACTGCTCGGTTATGATCGTACGAAAAAAAGGTGAAAAGTGAATATAAAGTTAATAACTGTAATTAAAAAAAATAAAGTCTAAAATTCAATATGAAAATTAATCACTCGCACAACGACAATAAAGAATCTACTTGTAAGGTAGCAGATGAAATCTGCCTACCAGATTCCAAATTTCCGCGTGTGGTTATCATTGGTGGAGGATTTGCTGGTTTGGCATTGGTAGAGAAATTGAAGCATAAAAAAGTGCAGGTGGTATTATTCGATAAAAACAATTTTCATCAATTTCAACCTTTACTATACCAAGTGGCTACAAGTGCTTTAGAACCAGATAGTATTGTGTTTCCTTTCAGAAAGCAAATCAGTGGCTACAAAAATGTAGTGTTTCGTTTAGCAGAAGTTGAACAAATCCAGCCTTCTACAAATACAATAATAGCCAACAATGGAAAGGTTAAATATGATTATTTGGTTTTGGCAACGGGAACAACTACCAATTTTTTTGGAATGAATTCCATCGAGAGAAATAGCCTTGGAATGAAGGATATCCGCGATTCTCTAAATATCCGCCATATGATGCTGCAAAATCTAGAACAGGCTGCCATAACCTGCGATGATGAAGAACGCGATGCCCTAACAAATTTCGTTATTGTTGGTGGTGGTCCCGCTGGTGTGGAAATGGCAGGTGCATTGGCCGAATTCTGTAAATACATACTTCCCAAAGATTACCCAGAGTATCCATCATCTATTATGAAGATTTATTTAATAGAAGGCTCAGATAAGTTAATAGCAGCAATGTCTGATAAAGCTTCAACACAAACTCTAAAATATTTGAAAGAGCTCAATGTAAATGTGTTATTTAATGAGATTGTAACAGATTATGACGGACACATAATTACCACTAAAAAAGGCACACAAATACATGCCAAAAATTTAATTTGGACCGCCGGAGTTAAAGGGCAATTGCCCAAAGGAATTGATAAAGAACATCTAGTAAACGGTAACCGTTTAAAAACAAACGAACATTTGCAGGTTGAAGGATTTAATAGCGTTTTTGCAATAGGAGATATTGCTGCTGTTATAAATACCGATACACCAAAAGGGCATCCACAAGTGGCTCAGGTAGCTATTCAACAGGGAAAATACTTAGGTGAATTACTGTTAAATATAGTAAAAGACAAACCTATTATTAATCCGTTCGAATATAAAGATAAGGGATCGTTAGCAACGGTAGGTAAACGTAGGGCAGTAGCTGACTTGGGTAATTTCAAGTTCGCAGGTTATTTTGCTTGGTTTCTATGGTCTATCGTGCACTTGATGTCCATTAGCGGTTTTAGAAACAGGTTGATGGTTGGTTTTAATTGGATGGTAAGCTATTTCACCTACGAAAAGAGCAATCGTGTGATTATTCGGAATTTTAAATCAAATAATCAAAATAAAAAAGTTGAAAAACCTTCAACTAAAATATTAACAGAAAAATAAAAAACTTATGAAAAATATAGCGGTAATAGGATACGGAGTCATTGGAAAAAGAGTAGCCGATGCCATTAACGCACAAGATGATATGAACCTTATTGGGATTTGTGATGTCATTAGTGATTGGCGTATACAAAACGCCGTGAGAAAACAGTATAATATCTATGCAGCAACCGTCGAAGCCGAAAAACAAATGAAGGCTTCCAGCATTTCAGTAAAGGGCAATTTGCAGAGCTTATTGGATAAAGTGGATCTGGTGGTTGATTGTACCCCAAAGAACATTGCGGCAAAGAATGTTATGATATATAAAAAACAAGGTATAAAGTTCATTGTTCAGGGTGGTGAAAAACACGAAACCACAGGCCATTCTTTTAGTGCCGAAAATAATTATCAATCAGCATTAAATTTGAATGCAACACGTGTAGTTTCCTGTAATACAACCTCTATTTTGCGAACGCTGACCGCTTTAAAAAGAGCCGATTTATTGGATTATGCCAGAGGAACATTGTTAAGAAGAGCTACTGATCCGTGGGAAAGTCATTTGGGTGGTATTATGAACACCATGGTGCCCGAAAAAGATATCCCAAGTCATCAAGGTCCGGATGCTAAAAGCGTAGATTCTGATTTGGACGTCATCACTTCCGCAGTAAAAGTTCCTGAAACTTTAAGCCATATGCATTATTGGAATGTGAAATTGAAAAAACAAGCCACAAAAGAAGACGTGCTGAATGCTTTTAAGACATCCAGCCGAATTAAACTCATACGCTATGACCAAGGTTTGGTCTCAAATAATACCATTAAGGAAATGTTCTTGGATATGGGCAGACCTTGGGGCGATATGTATGAAGTAGCCCTTTGGGAAGATATGTTGAAAGTACAGGGAGATGAACTTTTTTATGCCTATGTAGTCGATAACCAAGCCATTGTAATTCCAGAAACCATTGATGCCATTAGAGCATTAACTGGAATTAAAACAGATGGAGCAAAGTCCATTGCTAAAACCAATGAAAGCTTGGGAATTCATTAAATATTAACAAAATGAAAACAGACATAAATATTACCGATCTATTAGGAGAAAAAGCAGACTTCTACTTAGAACACGTCTGTGAAAAAATAACCAAGGACGAATTGCAAACACCTAGTAAGACAAGCCTCGAAAAGGTATTTGCTCAAAGTAACAGAAGTCCGCAGGTTCTGCGAAGTCTTTCACAATTATATAACCACGGAAATCTTGGTGGCACAGGCTACTTGAGCATCCTTCCAGTAGACCAAGGCATCGAGCATAGTGCGGCTTTCTCATTCTATAAAAACCCTGACTATTTTGACCCCGAGAATATTATAAAACTGGCGATGGAAGCAGGTTGCAACGGAGTGGCTTCCACCTTTGGGGTATTGGGATTGAACGCTCGAAAATATGCCCATAAAATTCCCTATATCGTTAAGATTAACCACAATGAACTACTTACCATTCCCAATAAATATGACCAAACATTATTTGGAAAGGTAAAAGATGCTTGGAATATGGGAGCGGTTGCTGTAGGTGCGACTGTGTACTTTGGTTCTGAAGAAAGCAACAGACAGCTCAAGGAAATTGCCGAAGCTTTTGAAGAGGCTCACAGTTTAGGTATGGCTACTATTTTATGGTGCTATCTGCGTAACGAAGCTTTTAAAACTGGAAAAGAAGATTATCATGCCGCCGCCGATGTAACTGGGCAAGCCAATCATTTAGGAGTTACCATTCAAGCAGACATCATCAAACAAAAATTACCGACCAATAATTTTGGATTTAAAAACATAGGGTTTAGTAAATATGATGATGAAATGTATGATACGTTGACAACGGACCACCCCATTGATTTATGTAGGTTACAGGTAGCCAATTGTTATATGGGCAAAATAGGACTGATAAATTCTGGTGGCAGCTCAAAAGGTAAGTCTGATTTGGTTGAGGCAATAACGACAGCAGTAATCAATAAAAGAGCTGGTGGCTCTGGATTGATAATGGGGCGAAAAGCATTTCAAAAGCCATTAAGAGAGGGTGTAGAATTATTACAAACCGTACAAAGTGTGTATTTAGATAATAAAATTACAATCGCTTAATAAGCATTACAATTATGAGTTTTTAAGCTATTTATAAAATTCAAGACAATGACGCTTTTAATTATCTTTTTATTATTAATGATTCCTATTGGTTTGATATGGCTCTTTTACAAGAAAAACAAACTTATTGAAGGAATATTAAACAATCAATGACATTTTACCTCTTTTGAAAATGTAATAGGTAAACAACATCACGTAAATAATGAGTTACACGAATTTTTAGAACCATTTGAAAAATAAACATGACAGAAGTCTTTAAAAATATCAACCCATTTATCCTCGGACTACTCATCAGTCTGGGCATTGGCCTTATTCTTGGTTTGGAACGTGAATATGACAAGTTGAAAGAAGAACAAGGTTTTGCAGGTATAAGGACTTTTCCAATTGTGGCAATCATTGGTTTTATCTTGGGAAATCTTTCCACAACCTACACACCATGGTTGGTCATAATAATTTTAGCAGCATTCCTTTTATTTCTTTCGTTAAGTCATCTGTCAATGATACAAAAACACGTTATGACTGGCATTACAACCAATATGGCATTATTCGCTACGTTGATTTTGGGTGTAATGGTTGCCAATCATTTGCATAAGGAAGCAGTTGCTACCTCAGTCATTGTAGTTACTTTATTGTCATTAAAAACGACCTTTAATACATTTATAAAGAACATCACTTCGGAAGAGCTTTTTGCTTTCATTAAATTTTCGATCATTGCTCTTCTAATTTTGCCTTTCTTACCAAATCAGGATTATGGCCCAGAAGGTTTATTGAACCCTTTTGAGATTGGAGCCATTATAGTGATTGTATCTTTTCTGAATTTCATCGGTTACTTTCTCGTAAAATATGTAGGCTCTAAACGTGGTATTTTACTCACTGCAATTTTAGGCGGATTAATTTCAAGTACCGCAGTAGCTTGGATTTATGCTTCCAGAAGTAAAGAGTCACCTGAACTTTCAAAAGAATATGCTGCGGGAATAATTATAGCTTCTGCCATAATGTTTCCAAGGCTTGCGGTATTGGCCTATATTTTCAATAGTGTCATACTTTATTATTTAGTTGTTCCCTTTATAATCCTCACCCTTATCTGTTTGATTAGTGCTCTCCTATTTATTAAAAAAGATGCAAATGTTCCAAAGACGGATATTAATTTAGGTAATCCACTTAATATCTTAAATGCTCTTGGGTTTGGCGGTATTTATGTAGTGATTCTATTTGCCGTATTTTATGGAAACCAATTTTTTGGCGAAAGCGGCTTATACTATTCAGCGCTTATTGCAGGATTGGCAGATACAGATGCGATAACCATAAGTATGGCGAAATTTGGGTCTTTGGAAGACAAACTCGCTCTCGCAACCAATGTCATTATTACGGCAACCATAAGCAATATGATAGTTAAACTGCTTATTACCTATTTTAAAGGTTCCAAAAAAACAGGAAAACTCGTGATGTTCATTTTTGGAAGTGTTGTATTAATAGGCTCCTTATTAATCCTGTTACGTTGATAGATGTTACAAATTAAATAATATTAAAAATGAAAAACATACTCGTACCCACCGATTTTTCTGAAAATTGCTCAAAAGCAGCTTATTTAGGAATTAATATGGCTAAACTATATAATGCTGAAATCCATTTCTTTCATATATTAAAAACACCTATAAACTGGGTGAAATTGGACAAACTTAAAGAAAAAAGATATCCTGAGACATTGAAACAAATAGGAATAGCTAAAGCTGCATTGAGGGAATTAGAAAAAGCAGCGGAAAGAGAAGGACTTAAATGCCAAACGTTTCTTCAGTTTGATTCTGGACAAAAGGATATTTTAGAGCATTCTGGACATTTCGCCCATGATTTCATTATTACTGGAAGCAGTGGAACAAAAGGCACTATTAGAGAAATAATAGGTAGTAATGTTGAGGAAATTGTCCGAAAAGCCAATGCGCCAGTTATCGTTGTGAAAGATGAAGAAGTAACCTTTCCTTTTAAGAATATTGTTTTTGTTTCAGATTTTGAAGAAGACGTAAGTGATGCCCTTAAACATACAATATCCATAGCTGAAAAATGTAATGCCCGAATTCATTTATTGCGTATAAATACGCAGACAGACTTTAATAGTATTGAGCTTGGTTTAGCCCCCATTGAACAGTTATTGCAAAAATTTCCAAAGTTAAAAAACTATTCCATGGCACTATATAATGAACCCTCGATAGAGACTGGTATCAATACATTTGTAAAACAGCAACCAACAGATTTAATTGTAATGGTTACTCATGGTAAAACCGGATTTTTAAGTCTGTTCTCCAAAAGTATCGCTGAAGGCGTTACCAATCATTCCACACTACCTGTAATGACCATACATATATAAAAAATGAGCAACAAAATAAACATAGTAAAACATTCTGGGGAAAGCGTTCCATTCGATGTTAAAAAACTTATCAAGTCACTAAAACGCACACAAACAAGTGATGAAAGTATTCAACAAATTATTGAACAAATCCAATCAAATATTTATGAAGGGATTACTACCAAAAAAATATATCAAATGGCATTCAAATTACTTAAGGGCAAATCACGGGTAAGTGCCTCAAAATACAAACTAAAAAAAGCATTGATGGAATTAGGACCTTCTGGATTTCCTTTTGAAAAATTAGTAGGTAAAATAATGAAACATGAAGGTTTTGAAACTAAGGTTGGAGTAATTGTTCAGGGTAATTGTGTCCATCATGAAGTAGATGTGATAGCACTAAAAGACAATAATCATTATATGATTGAATGTAAATATCACAGTGATCAAGGGCGGTTTTGCAATGTAAAAATTCCATTATACATCCATTCAAGATTTTTGGATGTGGAAAAACAATGGGAGCGTCAAAAAGGCCACCAGGCAAAACTTCATAAAGGAGGGGTTTACACCAACACACGTTTTACAACCGATGCCATACAATATGGGGAATGTGTTGGCTTACTGCTTACGAGCTGGGATTATCCAAAAGGAAACGGACTTAAAGATAGAATAAATAAGTTGGGACTGCATCCATTAACAGCTTTAACAACCTTGACAAAAGCCGAAAAAACCAAATTACTGGACACAGGTATTGTGCTTTGTAAAGAGCTTCANNTATAGATTTAGAGCCATTTTACCAAGCATTGGAAGATGACCCAAAACTACTTGAAGAAGCCATTGAAATATTATTGGGGATGGTAAACTTTGAACGTAAATCCATAAAGAAAATAGCACTTGCTATCAAAGATGATTCCCGAAATTTATATAATAAGATAGCGGAATTGAGCAAATCGAACCAAGATAAAGGAAACACACCTTCTTGCTGTGGTGGGCACTAAATAAATACTATAAAGATGAAAAACAATAAAATAAATATCCACTTTTTGGGAGCGGCAGGCACCGTAACTGGCTCAAAATATTTAGTGGGCACAGGAGATAAAAAAATACTGATAGACTGCGGACTTTTTCAAGGGTTAAAGGAATTTCGCCTCAAAAACTGGGAATATCCACCAGTTAAAGTTTCAGAAATTGATGCGGTATTACTTACCCACGGCCATATGGACCATACAGGTTACCTACCAAGATTGGTCAAACAAGGATTCAATGGATCTATCTATGGCACCAATCCAACATTGGATATTGCAAAAATCATACTTAATGACAGTGCAAAAATACAAGAACAAGAAGCTGAACGCGCTAACAAAGAAGGCTATTCCAAACACAGTCCGGCAGAACCGCTTTACGATCTAAAGGATGTTGAAAAAACCATTCCACATTTTAAAGCTGTGCCCCAATCTCAATGGATTCCGTTATTTGAAGGTATCAGGGCACGTTTTCAATACAATGGACATATTTTGGGTGCTACTTTCATTGAATTAGACGTAAACGAAAAACGTCTTATCTTTTCAGGAGATATTGGAAGAACCAATGACTTATTACTATATCCCCCACTAAAACCTAACAAAGCTGATGTCTTATTTATTGAGTCAACCTACGGTGGAAGGTTTCATCCGGACGAAGTAGAAGCCATTCCTAAGATTGAAAAATTGGTTAGTGACACTATAAATAGAGGTGGTAGTCTGTTTATTCCAAGTTTTTCAGTAGAACGTGCCCAACTTATGATGCTTATTTTTTGGAGGCTCTTAAAAGAAAATAAAATTCCGAAAGTGCCAATGATAATGGATAGTCCTATGGGAGCAAATGTTTTGGAATTATTTCATAGCACAAGGGATTGGCACAAACTTGAGAAACACGAATGTGATGAAATGTGTTCCTATTTTAAAGTTGTGAGCAGCTATCGGGAAACAATGGAATTACGAATCGATAATACGCCAAAAATAGTAATTGCAGGTAGTGGAATGCTCACAGGAGGACGTATGCTAAACTATCTGGAAACACAAGCTCAAAACCCTAATAATACTTTGCTATTTGTTGGCTATCAAGCCGAAGGAACTCGTGGAAGAAAGTTATTAGAGGGAGATAAAGATTTAGAGGTATATGGAAAACGAGTGCCTTTTGAAATGGAAGTAACAGAAATTGAAGGTCTTTCAGCACATGCAGACCATGCAGAACTAATAGATTGGATGAGTAAGATTAAGAATAAACCAGAAAAGATTTTTATTATACACGGCGAAAAGGAAAGTGCAGAAGCTCTACAGAAAGGCATCAAAGAAACCTATGGTTGGAATGCTGAAATCCCACAGCTCTTTAATATCGAAAATGTTTAATTTCTTAACCATAAAAAATGAATAAAAGAAAAACAGACACCAATTGGTATGTGATAACGGGTGGTCCCAGTACTGGAAAAACCACAGTAATAAATATGTTGAAAAAAAGAGGTTATAAAACAACCATTGAGCATGCACGGCACTATATGGATACCATGCGAACCGAAGGAGAAACTATTGAAGAGATGCGCAGCAATAAAAGAAAATTCCAATTAGGTGTTTTAGATATGCAAATTGAACAAGAAGCCGCTATACAGCCAAAAGATTTGGTTTTTTTGGATAGAGCCATTCCAGATGCTATGGCATACTATCAATTTTTGATGCTTGATTATGATGAGAAATTATTAAACGCAGTCAAAAACACCTCGTATAAAAAAGTGTATATTTTAGACCGATTGCCTTTTATCAAAGACTATGCAAGAACCGAAGATGAAGACGATCAAAAAAAAATACATCAATTAATAATTGATGTTTACACTTCTTTGGGATTTCCAATTGTTATAGTTCCGGTATTACCTCCAACAGAGCGTGTAGAATTTATATTAAAAAACATTTAATTAAACTAAATGGCACATACCACTCTTCAAAAATTTAAACAAAGATTTAAAACTCTTAAATATTTAATATTATTAATCCCTGCAATTTTGGTGTCGCAAAACCAAATGCTTATTAGTCAACTTTCAGAAAGATTGGTAACAAGGGAAAACTTTGATAATAAAGGAAACTTGCTTAATAAACAAACTTTTGAAGCTAGTGAAACAATAAATAAAAATGGGTATTATGAAATTAAGGTTGTAACGGAATTGTTTAACAAAGACAAAAAATCTACCGACAAATACACAACCACATATCGCTGTAAACCTGATGAAGCAAGTATAATGGTAATGGCATTTCCGTTTTCAAATCCAAAATCAAAGGAAACCGAAATTAATACCATCTCTGAAAATTTTAAAGAGTTGTATGATTTAGAAAACTTGGAAGATATAAAACTTGAAATGAGTTTTGATTCGGGCCTATTAAATTTTTTTGGTTCAAAAAGCACGATAAAGATTTACGACCGAAAATTAGATAATAACAAAAATAATATTAAATCAAAAATTAATATTAAAGCCTATGCCTTGGGGATTCGAATAAAACAACTTAACTATTCAGTAATTGAAAAATTAAACAGTAACGGTTTATTGACCTTTCAAAAATTTACCGAAAAAGACAACAGTTATTTCACAATGACTTATAAATAAAAGAACATGAAAAATTACGACACTCTTTCTGAAGCCATTAACGATTTACAGGCAAACGAATATCCTTATGATTTTAACTTAAAGCCTGAATGCTTGGAATGTGCTTCACTGAAAATTGA
>DINS01000020.1 GCA_002426015.1 Flavobacteriaceae bacterium UBA5534 | reverse complement strand
ATTTTCCTTCGGAAAATCCTCGCACACAAGCACGCAACTTTCCATACACATAAACGTTAGCTGCAACCTGAAAAAACCACTGAATAACAAATGAGCAAACTATTCCAAATATTCAGAGTTGACGAAATAGAAGCAAAAAAGATTTCTGAACAGCCTGACGAACCTCACAATCACGATTTCGAGGAATTATTAATTGGAATATATGGAGAATTAGAACATTTCATTGATTTTAATTCCACCAAAACTCAAGCACCATTTGTGAGTTTCGTTACCAAAGGAAAAGTACACCGTTTGATACCGAGAATATATAATGGCAAATGCGACATTTGGGCAATTCGTTTCAAAAGTGAATTTATTCCGGAGACAACGTTTCAACTATATTCTCTTTATCACGACCAAGCCAACATCAAATTGGAAAAAGGACATTGTTTTCAAAGATTGGTTGAACTATGTAAAATGATGTTTGATGAAACAAAGCAGGAAAATCCGAATCTTGCCATCATCAGACAACTTTTGAGCGTTCTTTTTACTATGATAGAAGCCGAAAGGAAAAAAACAGAATCACAAAACGAAACCACACAAAAGACACAGCATATTTCGTTCGGAAACTTTTTGACCATTCTTGAAGAAAATTACAGAAGACCATTGGGTGTTGAGTTTTATGCAGAAAAACTATTTATGACCTCAAGAAACCTAAATCTAATCTGCCAAAATATTTTAGAGCAAAGCGTTTCGGAAATAATCGAAACACGTAAACTTATTGAAGCCAAAAACCTATTAATCTCTACTGAAAAAACCATTTCTGAAATCGCCTACGAATTGGGCTATAACGAAAATTCTTATTTCTCTAATGTCTTCAAAAAGAAGTCTGGGCAATCGCCAACTGAATTTAGGGACGATATGAAAAATATGCTCACTTCCTGAATTTACAACTCAACTACCGAATAGTGTAATTCAAAACATAGGCATCCTTGCTAATTTTGTAATCAAATAACAATTCAATAGAATTTAAATTTAATGATTATGAAAAAAACAATGCATGTATTAGCGATGGCCTTACTAACTTTAGGTACTTACGCACAGACCCAATGGAAAGTAGACCCTTACCATTCGTCCTTAAATTTTAATATTTCCCATTCTGGAATTAGTTTTGTAAACGGGAAATTTTTAGAATACACAGGAAACCTGACTACAAACGGTGAAGCTCTTAAAGATGCAAGTTTTGATTTTACCGTGGATGTAAAAAGTATAAACACTAACGTAGAAGATAGGGATAATCACTTAAGAAGTGCTGACTTTTTTGAAGTTGAAAAGTACCCAAATATGTCTTTTAAGAGTAATAAAATTGTAGCTACGGACAAATCCGAACAATACTTGTTATATGGTAATTTGACCATAAAAGGTGTAACCAAAGCTGTGATTTTTGATGTTGATTTTGGCGGAATAGCCAAGAGCGACCAAGGCGAAAAGTTAGGTATGAAAGCCGAAACAACCATCAATAGATTTGATTATAATATTGATTATGACCCAACAGCGGTGGGCATTGGAAAAGATGTAACCATAATAGTTCATTTGCAGTTTGCCAAGCAGTAAGTTTTTATAACCTAATTTATGAACAATTAAAATATAGAAATTATGAAAAAATTTAGAACACAAAAAATAAGCAAACAAGAAGTCTACATAAGATATTTGATTGGAGCAGTCCTAACCCTATTTGTATTAACATCTGGATTAACAGGTTTTGCTTTCTACTTTCTATTAATTTTTACCGCCCTACTGGTTTTTACTGGTATTGTGGAAAGAAGCTATTTGAACACGAAATTCTGTTCAGATATGTAATAAATAGAAACCAAGTTATTTTTAAATATCCCTTTAATGCGAAGTGTAAACTAAAAGGCATTATTGGGATATCCGTTTTAAAAACCAGACGTTTTTTGAACAAGGTAAAATCAATCTCATTTAAGTAGAGTAAAAGAGATCTTTCAACACTTCCCAAATCTACAACTCAATTACCGAATAGTGTAATATCCACACTCTTATTCGTAAGTATCTTTGTATCAAACATTAAAGTATAAATATTATGAAAACAACAAAATGGGCAATAGACCCAGCACACAGCGAAATTACCTTTAAGGTAAAGCATTTAATGATTTCAAATGTAAAAGGAGAATTTAGAACTTTTCAAGCTGACATAGATGGCGAAGATTTTACAAAATCAACCATTTCAGCATACATTGACGCAAGTTCAATATCAACTAACAATAATGATAGAGACACGCATCTAAAAAGTCCTGACTTCTTTGAAGTAGAGAAATATCCAGAAATCACATTTGTTAGTACTTCTCTTAAAAAGGTAGATGATAACGCATTTGAATTGATAGGCAATTTGACAATTAAAGGTGTTACCAAAGAAATTAAACTTGATACCGAGTTTGGAGGTTTTATGAAAGACCCATACGGAAATGAAAAAGCAGGTTTTTCAATAAATGGAAAACTAAACCGAAAAGACTTTGGACTTAACTGGAATGCTGCCTTGGAAGCAGGAGGCGTTATGGTCGGAAATGAAATAAAAATTAATGCAGAAGTTCAATTTGTAAAACAATAAAAAAATGAAACAGTTAATTAAAAACAGTTTTAGTGCTGACACAACACAGAATAATATATCCATAGCTTTGTTGCTACTTCGGGTTACAGTTGGAGGAATGATGTTGACGCACGGTTTAGGAAAACTAACTATGCTTTTTGGTAACGACCCGATACAATTTGCAGACCCAATAGGTATTGGTTTAACAGCATCTTTGGCACTTGCAGTTTTTGCTGAAGTATTCTGTTCATTCTTTTTGATTTTCGGAGTAGCAACACAGTTTTCAGCCATATCTTTAAGCATAACAATGTTTATTGCTGCATTTATTGTTCACGCAAATGATGATTTTGCAGTTAAAGAAATGGCATTACTTTACTTTTTAATTTATGTAGTGCTTGCAATTGTTGGAGCAGGAAAATATTCAATCGATAATTGGTTGAGTAAAAAAATAGCTTAAACATCTTTGTGTTACATAAAATGAATAGAAAACAATTTTTAAAATCAATAGCTTTATTGCCTTTAATAACTTGCAGTATGAATTTAAAAAATTTAAACAAAATGACTTCAACAATGAGTAACACAAGCAAAATGCCTGTGTTATTTCTTGGTCACGGAAGTCCTATGAATGCCATTGAAGAAAATGAATTTGTTTCGGCATTTAGAAAATTAGGTAAAGAACTTGTAAGACCAAATGCTATCCTTTGTATTTCGGCACATTGGGAAACCAAAGGCACATTTGTAACAGCAATACAAAATCCACCGACAATTCACGATTTTGGTGGTTTTCCTCAAGCATTATTTGATGTTCAATATCCTGCACAAGGAAGTCCAGAATTAGCAAAAGAAACTAAAAAAATCATTACCAAAACAGAAGTTGAATTGGACGATAAATGGGGGCTTGACCACGGAGCTTGGAGTGTTATAAAACATCTCTATCCAAATGCGGATATTCCAGTAATACAAATGAGCATAGATTATTCGCAACCAGCAAAATATCATTATGAACTGGCAAAGGAAATAAGTAGCCTTCGCCAAAAAGGAATCTTGATTATTGGAAGCGGAAATATGGTTCATAATTTACGTTTAGTCGCCTGGAAAAAGTTGAACGAACCATATGCTTTCGATTGGGCAATTGAAGCAAACGAAAAGATGAAAAGCCACATTTTAAGTGGAGACCATCAAAAATTGATTGATTTTAAATCGCAAGGAAAATCATTTGATTTGGCTATCCCAACACCTGAACATTATTTGCCTTTGCTTTATACTTTGGCATTGAAAGAAGAAAACGAAAAAATAACATTATTCAACGATAAACCTGTTGGAGGTTCACTTTCTATGACATCTTTAAAAATAGCATAGCACGGTAAATATTTTAATGATGGAAACTCGAAAAAAAATTATTATTCATTCGCTGCAATTTTTTCAAGTTCAAGGGATTAAAGATGTTGCGATGTCTGATATATCTAAAACACTAGGTATGTCTAAAAAAACCTTATATGTGCATTTTGCAAATAAAAAAGACCTTGTAAATCAAACCATCACATATCTTTTTGATTTACATTTTTCTACTATCGAGGCAATTTTAGAGCAAGAAATTTCTATTGAAAAAAAAATAAGGAAGATTTATGAGTATGCCATAAATTACATAATTGGGATTTCACCCAGATTTATTATCGATTTAAAAAAATACTACACATCATCATTTAAAGATTATGACTCATTTCGTAGAAAAATAATTTTTGAAATAATAACTACGTTATTAGTGGAAGGCCAATTAAATGGAGAAATTAATGAAGCTATTAATATTGAACTTTTTTGTCAATACCATTTGTTAAATTTGGATGAGGTTCTAATCGCTAACTCTCAATTAAATGAATTTAGTGAAGAAGAACTTTTAGATAATACGATTGGTATAAGCTTAAAAGGAATTCTTAAATAAGTTTGATAACCTTATTGTAAAACAAAACCTAAAAATTACCTGTCTCTACTATATTCTTTGGCATTGAAAGAAAAAAACGGAAAAATAATATTACTCAACCACAAATCTGTTGGAGGTTCTATTTATATAACTTCCTTATAAATAGAATCTAGTTGACATTCGGAATAAAGGCAGCAGCTAACACCGTATAAAATTAATTGCTAGTACAAGCCTGCTTACGAAAATCCTCGCGGATTTTCTATTCGGTTTGTATTTGCTAAATTAGTTGCTTAAACACGCAACTATTCTTATACAAGACCGTTGTAGCACATTTAAGAAAACCCAATGAACAGAAGAGAATTTAATAAAGGACTTTTAGCTACTGTTACCAGTTTTGCTCTGATTGACTCTCTTTTTGCGTACAATGCATTTGGGAATAATATTAAACCTATCGCAAACCATTGGGCGATTAAACTAAATGAATTTTGTTCCGATTTAAGAACGGAGACAATTACAACAACTCAATGGCAAGAACAAATTTCACAATTATATAAAGAAATTGAGTTAACCGAAATTCTGAAATTTATAGATTTTGACCATCTAATTAAAGGGTTTGTATATCCTGATCTCGGAGTAAATACAAAATCTGTGAAATTTCCAAAATTAGCAGGTCTTCCAGAAAAAACCACATTTGTTAAAAAAATTTTTGGAATGAGAAAAGACCGAGCAATTATTCCTCATGGACACAGCAATATGGCTTCTGCTCATCTGATTTTAAAAGGAGAAATGCACCTACGGCATTATGAAAAAATAAGGCAAGAAGAAAAAAACCTAATAATAAAACCAACTATTGACAAAATCGCTAAACTTGGAGATAATTCTTCAATTTCTGATGATAAGGATAACGTTCATTGGTTTGTTGCCAATACAGAAACTGCATTTACTTTTGACGTAATAATGCTTGACTTGAACAACAAACCTTATGTCATTCACAACTTGGACATATATGAAAAACAGGATTTATATGATGGAACTCTTCGAGTACCTATTTTAAACGTTGAGAAAGCCTTAAAGAAATATGGAAAAGAAACCCATCATTAATAAATAGTGTTGCTACAATATATCATAAAACATAAAATCATATTATGGAAACCGAATTGTTAGAAATTTCACCTGTTATGCCAAGCCAAAACATTGACCGTGACGTGGAATGGTATCAAAAATTTGTTGGGTTTCAGCTTGTGCAAAAGGACAATATGTACGCTGTGCTGAAAAGAAAAAACCTTTTTATTCATTTACAATGGCACGCAGATACAAAAGATGACCCATTGCTTGGAGGTTCAGTTATTAAAATATTTGTCAAGAATTTACAGCCAATTTTTGAAGAATTTGTAAAAAGAGGAACTATCAAGCCCGAAAAATTGAGATTAAACACAAATTGGAAAACAAATGAATTTGGTTTCTATGATTTGAATAAAAACGCAATTTTTATAGTTGAAGACATATAAGAAAACCGAATAAAAACGTACTAAAGCCAACATCTTATATGATTTATTGCTGGTTTGTGTAAACTCTGAAAATCCTGCTGAATTTCCTCTGGTTCGTTTTCTTTTATTAATTTAGACCTAACCAACGCAACTAACCATACACAAACACGTTAGGCACAATTATGAGAAACACCTTGAACATATTAATTTTACTTCTGACTTTTTGTGTTCAAGGTCAAATTTCAGAATCGTGGAATCTGAATATTGACACTTACACTCACAATTCATCGAATTACGCTTCAAAATTTCCACCAATCGAAATTGCTGAATTTTCAAATAATGATAAAGTAGTTTTATCTCAAAACGGAACTTTAATAAAATTTGACATTAATGGAAAAATAGTTTGGCGAAAAGAAATTGAAGCTTGTTCACAACAAAGAATATTTGTTGATTCGAATAACGACATTATTTTCAGTTGTGGAACTGAAATAACCAAATTTGATTTAAAAGGAGACATTGTTTGGAAAAAAGACTATAAAGATACTTTCAGTAAGAAATATCTAACATTTGACGCAATCACGACTGACAGAGAAAAAATTTATGTCGCAGGACATTTTTTCCATTCAAAGTTTATTTGTCAACTTGCTATTAACGAAAATGGTAGCGTAATATGGAAAACAAAATTCAAACAAAATGTTGACTATGAATTTTCATTTTTACCACCAATACAAATAACCATAAAAAATGATAGAATTTACATTCTAGCTCATCATTATTCGAAATCTAATTCATTTTTATATTCTTCTAATCTCAAAGGGAAGAAAAGACAAGAGAAACAAGTAGATTTTAAAATAAAAAAAATAAAATCATTTGAAAAATCTCTATTTGCATTAGGACATTTAAATAATCTTAAGGACAAATTGATATTTGGGAAAATAGAAGACAATTTAGAGTTATCAAATATTTCAGAATTTGAATTACCTCGAAATTTGGAATATGACGAAAATTCAACAGGTTGGTCAACTAAACCACCAACTAAAGAGGAATTTGAAAAAGAATATATAACTGCATATGATGTCAACGATTTTACGTTTTTAAATGAACAAAATATTTTAGTAATTGGAAATTCGAGCGGAAAACCTTGGATTTCAAATTTGGATTTAAAGAATGGAATAGATTGGAATTGGGACGTTGCAGATGATAGATATTTTAAGTTTAACAATAAGCACACAAGACATTATTATGTTCTGAATTCTATAAATCAAGTCGGAAATAAATATTTAGTTTCTGGTATTAGTGAAGAACAAGATGACCAAGAAAATAGTTTTGTTAAATACGTGAATTTATTTGTTCGTCAAATAGAATTGAAAAAATAACAGTGCCTAACACCGTGTATAATTAATTGCTTGGTCACTGCCGACTTACGAACATTCCTATGGAATATTCTATCTGTGATTTATTTGCTAAATTAGGTGCTTAAACACGCTATACACGAGCACAAAGTGCGAACTGGCGAAGACAAATCGAAGATTCGGCGTATCTAAATCATACAAAAACTGTTGACAACAATTATGACCAACTACTAACAAATGATAAAATTCTTTAGGAAAATTAGACAAAAAATGCTGACTGAAAACAAGTTCAGTAAATATTTCGTTTACGCCATTGGAGAAATTATACTTGTTGTGATTGGAATTTTAATTGCGCTTCAGATCAATAATTGGAATGAGCAGAATAAGTCCAAAAAAGAGGAAATGAAAATTTTAAACGAAATCAAAATTTCTCTTGCTAGAGATTTAAAGTATATGAGTATTAACTTAAGAAGTGACAGCTCTTCAATAAGGCATCTCAAAATTATTAAGGAACAGTTACAGTTAGAAAAGCCTACAATAGATTCCTTAAATTACTTTTACCAATCATTACTTTTTACAAATTCAGTAGATATAACTACTGGACCTTATGAGACATTAAAATCTAAAGGGTTAGACCTAATCTCGAACGACAGCTTAAGAAATGGAATTGTATATTATTATGAGCAAACCTCTAAATATTATATTGATAAGAATTTTTTTTTAGATAAAAATTTTACGGTTGAGTACTGTACTAAATTATTCAATACTGTAGCATTTGTATCTGAACAAATAATTCCTAATGATTATGAATCATTGAGAAAGGATATGGTGTTCTTAAATCTATTAAATACTAAAATGGAAGAAATTAGATTTAAAAATAGAGTTTTAATAGATGCCAAAAAGGAAGTTCAAAACTTAATAGACATTATTGATGTTGAACTTAAACATAATGAAAACTAGCGAAAACCAAACCCGTATATAAAAAATGGCTAGTTTTAGCTAAACCAAAGCTAGCAAACACGCAACTTTCCATAGACATATGCGTTGTGCGTCATGGAGAACTTTAGTGGATATAACAAGTAACAACTAAAATTAAAGCAATGGTTAAGAACACTCTCTTGGTATTGTACTTATTATTTTTGTGTCCCAATGACATCTATTCTCAATCTAATATAAATTTATTTGATGTTTACATACAGAACCAACATCAAGAAGAGAAATTTAATGGAAACATCCTTTTAGCAGATAAAGGAACCATAATTTATGAAAAGAGTTTTGGTGTAGCCAATAGAAGCACAAATAAACCTTTAACCACAGAACACTTGTTGGATATTGGCTCTGTCGCAAAACAATTTACAGCTATGGCCATTGTGATGCTTAAAGAAGAGGGCAAATTAACCTACGACGACCCAATTACTAAATTTATTCCTGAATTTAGAAAATACCCTACAATTACCATTAGGAATTTACTGGACCATTCAAGTGGTTTGCGCGATTATTTGAGATTGGATTCACTTTTCAATCCAAATATCTATAATACCAATGACCATCTTATAAAAGTGTTTGAAGACAATCCTATAGAACTAATTTTTTCACCAAACACACAACACGAATATAGCAACACCAATTACATTTTATTGGGCAGTATCATAGAAAAAGCATCTGGAATGTCTTACGAAGACTATGTCTCTGAACGTATTTTTAAACCCTTGGATATGGTCGATACATTTGTCTATTTAAGCCGTTATAAACCAAAAAAAATTAAAAATATCGCTACAGGTTATGTCTATTCAGATAGCTTGCAAAGGTTTATAGTACCTGACTCATTGCCAAAATACAAGAAAGTTATTTATCTAGATGGGATGTATGGGGACGGTATGGTATATTCCACCTTGGCAGACCTCTTCAAATGGGACAGAGATTTGTATGATACAAAATTGGTAAGCAAAGAAAGTATGATGGATATCTTTACACCTTCACCCTTATCTGAAGGGCATTATTACCCTTATGGTTTTGGATGGCGAATACAGCAACATAAGGTATATGGCAAAATTGTGAGCCACGAGGGTTCTTGGGCAGGGTTTCACGCCATTATAGAGCGCTATGTTGACCATGATAAAACATTTATTGCCTTGACCAACTCGTACAGCTCGGTCCTGCCTGGAGTCATGGCAAGGAGAGCTTTGTTCAACCAAAAAATGCCTAATGAAGTTGTTGTAAGCGAAGCAACCTTATCAAAGTATTCTGGAACATACAAAGTAAATGAAGACGTAAGCATCCATATTTCTGTTTTGGGGGCGAATTTAATAGGACAAGTTATTGGAGATGACCAAATAGTTACATTATATCCAATTAGCGAAAACGTTTTTATTCGAGATGACCTATATGATATCGAAATTGAATTTGTAAAAGACCCAACCAATGACCTTTTTAAAATGGTAACTTTTGAAAATGGTCAAATAATAGAGCAATTTTTAAGAATTGATTAATATTTTGACATTTAAAAACCATAAATGCTCAACAGCTTGAATAGGGCATTGCTTGGTCACTGCCGACTTACGAACATTCCTATGGAATATTCTATCTGTGATTTATTTGCTAAATTAGGTGCTTAAACACGCCACACATGAGCACGAAGTGCGAACTGGCGAAGACAAATCGAAGATTCAGCGTAGCTAAATCAGACACATCAACGTTAGCGGTAATTTGACAAATGAACCAGAATAGTATCCATACCATTATTTTAATAGCATTGCTGCTTATCCTACCACTTTCTGTATTTGCCCACCCAACCGGAAATATGATAACAGTCGGAAACCATGTGCTTTGGTCATATATCAATCCAATTGACGACCCAAATCATAGAGCCTGCGTCATGATTTGGAACAAAGGTTCGCAACCTAAACTGTTCTTTCAGTCTGATTATCCTGCCAGTGACTTTATGCTCTATAACGACCAAGATGAAATCTACATTATAGAAAGAAGGCACTTGCAAGCAACACAGGATTTTGAAGTTAGAGTATTGAAAACAACCATCGGGACAAAACCAAAAGTAATTTGGAATTGGTTCAAGGACGAATGGCGAGTTGGCGAAGGTGGCTTTTTTATGCTTTCCGACAATCAAATGGTTTTTGGCAAGCATCCCGAAATATATAGCCTAAAAAAAGGCGAAAAACCCATAAAGCACTTCGATTTTGAGCAACCCATCAAAAGAATAAGAGCTGTTGAAAACAATCAAATCCTAATATTGAATGACAATGGCTGTTACTTGACGCAACAAAACGGCACCATTTTAAAACAATGGCCCAAGTTGATAGACAATGAGGTAAAAAATGCACCTTTAAATAGAAACCAATTTTTTGATGCAGATTATAAAAATGGACAATTACTTTTGGCTTATTGGGGCAAACGGTCTTTCGAGCTAGTAGATGAAAGAGGCGTGCAACAAACGATATTTCAACAGGCAGAACCGTTCACGCCACATTGGGTAGCTTTTTTGGGGAATGAAAAACTACTGTTTTCATCCCAACTGATTTTTGACGGAAGTACACCCAAGCCCTATTTGGTCTTAATGAATGAGAAAAATGACACAGAAGTTCTATGGTACGCACAATGAACAGCATAGTCAGGACGCTATTTTATGTCTTCTTTTTTTCATTTCATTTTGTATCTGCGCAAAATGAAAATGAAATAAGTACCGATACATTGAACACGGTATTATTTAAAGTGACGTCTTCTAAAAATGATAAGGTTTCTTATCTGTTTGGCACACACCACGCTTTTGGAAAATCTTTTTTTGACGCTTTGGTAAACGCCAACCAAGCCTTGGACAGTTGCGAATTGATGATAAAGGAAAACCTGAATATTCTTGGTCATTTGGCAGAAGACATCATAAATAGCAGGACAACCAGAACAAAATGGCATAAGTACTTAAAAAAAGAGGATTTACTATTTGTACAAAATCTGTTCGCTTCCAGCCCAACCGATTATGATAAAATGACACCAACAGAAATGTATGCTTTTCTAAACAGATATTTCAAACAACAAGTTTGTTTGGCAAAAGATCCAGCCGATACCTCACTTTCTCTGGACGACTATGTGGCCCTTAAAGCCAAACAGAAAAACATAAAATTAGTTGGACTTGAAACTACAGAAGAGCAAATAGAGCTCATCAACAAAGACGTAGAAGGCATGCCTCGAAGAAACCATGAAAGAAGGCTATCGAATATAATTGACAAAATCAGATCAAAAAATGACAATGACTGTGCCGAAACCGATTGGTACACCCGAATGCAAATGGACTATCAATTAAATAAACCCTGTAGCAATACACTGGTTCTTACCGACCGAAACAACAAATGGATAGGGGATATCAAGAATTTTCTTGAAACAAGCAATTGTTTTATTGCAGTCGGATTAAGCCATTTAATGTACGAATGTGGGTTGATCAACCAATTGAAAGAACTGGGCTATACAATTACACCAATGAAAGTAAAATAAAAAACTATTGTCAGCACTGTATAAAAAAAATGGCTAGTTTTAGCTTAAATAAAGGTAGTTGCTTTGTTTGCATACATCCAATTTTCGGCAGGAAAATCCTCGCACACAAGCACGCAACGTTCCTTATACATAAACGTTGGCAGTAATTTGAGAAGTCAGTTAACTAATCGAAGTTTAGGCTTCACTCATTACTTCTTTTTTATAAAAGCGAATTGAATTAAATTGGAATTGAATTTAAAAAACCCGATTTTGAAAAAACATATACTTCTGATTTTCTTACTCAACTTTGGAATCGGAATGGCTCAAACCCAAGTTCCATTTTTTGAGCAAATTGCTTTTGATTTTTATCGGGCTGAAATCCTACCCAAAAAACCTGCAAAAAACAAAATCCGAATTTATAAAGAAATCCAACCATACAAATTAACCGAAACACCTTTTTGGTATCCACGATGTTTAGAAAAATTTGAAATTGAGGAATATGACAATTCAAAACATAATGTTTCCAATAAAACAGAACTAAATCTTGAAAACATTGACAAAGGAGATTTTAAGATAAAAAAATACGGAAAAGGGAATTACCCAAAGCTCTACGTAAGTCAATCTCTCACATTATCTGAAAACAGAATTTTAGTGGTACTTAAAGAAGTTGAAAAATGGAGCGGAATTTATTACTTTATTGAACTTGATAAAAAAGGAAAAATAACGAATTGGTGTCAAGGTGGATATATAGAATAAAAAACTACTGCCAACAATGTATAAAAATAATTGCTAGTTTTGGCTTAAATAAAGGTCGTTGTACGCTTGCTACGTCTGATTTTCCTGCCGACACAAGCACAAAGCGCGAACTGGCGTAGCAAACATACACAAGCATGTTGTGGTCATTTAAGAAAAACATCCAAAGCCAACTAGATATCAAATAAAAATTATAAACTCTTCATTGGATATCTGCCATAGTCAACATTTTTCCTTTTTATCAATAATGTATTTTTAAGTCCTTTGAAGCATAAAAAATATCATTTTCATTTTTAAACATCCATTTTTTATGAATCTCGTAAATCTCTTCAATTAAACATTTTTTGATAAAAATTATATTAAATATTTTTTAATATTTGTTCTTAACAATTCATCTTAAACAGCAGGTTCTTTAAGTGAATGATCCATTTAATGACAGACAATTATGGGAAAAAAAATAAACTTCATCATCTTATCCATATTAGTTATTCTTTGTGCTTTGACGGCAAGTAATTATCAAGAATTATCATCTGCAATAGATTCTGGAGATACCGCATGGATGATAGTTGCCAGTGCATTTGTGCTATTAATGACTCCTGGATTGTCGTTTTTCTATGGAGGCATGGTTAATAAAAAAAATGTTATATCAACGATGCTTCAAAGTTTTATTGCCCTTGGCGTAATTAGTGTTCTTTGGGTGGTGGTTGGATTTAGCTTGGCATTTGGCAAAAGCATTGGTGGTATTATAGGCAATCCTTTTACCCATTTTGCCTTTAAAGATGTAGGTTTAGAACCTAACCCTAACTTTTCAACTACGATTCCTTTTTTGCTCTTTGCCCTTTTCCAGTTAAAATTTGCCATTATAACTCCCGCCTTAATAACTGGAAGTTTCGCAGGACGTGTTCGTTTTAGAAGCTACATTTTTTTTATGTTGCTTTTCAGCATTTTTATCTATTGTCCTTTAGCACATATGACTTGGCATCCAGACGGTCTTTTTAGAAATTGGGGCATTTTAGATTTTGCAGGAGGAACAGTTGTTCACATGTCTGCTGGTTTTGCAGCTTTAGCGGGTGCAATGTTTTTAGGAAAAAGAAAAGAAATAATACACAATCCTACCAATGTTCCTTATGTCATTTTGGGTACAGGTTTACTTTGGTTTGGATGGTTTGGTTTTAATGCAGGTTCGGCATTAGGCGCTAATTCAGATGCAGTGATTGCATTTGCCAATACAAATATTGCTTCAGCTACTGCCATGATTGCTTGGGTTTTTTATGAAAGAATGCTAGGGCGCAAAATGTCTGCAGTTGGAGCTTGTATTGGAGCAGTTGTAGGTTTAGTTGCCATCACGCCAGCTGCTGGCTTTGTTAATATAGGCCAATCAATGTTTATTGGATTCATAGCCGCTGTAATTTCCAATTGGGCAATTCATTTAAAAAACAAAACTGGAATTGACGATACTTTAGATGTATTTCCAAGTCATGGTGTTGGTGGTATTGTAGGAATGTTACTCACTGCAGTATTCGCTTCAGAAGTTGGACTTGTTTATGGCGAAACCTCGACATTCCTCTATCACCTTCTTGGATTGTTGATTGTTTCTGTCTTCTGTTTTGGCGGTAGTTATTTACTCTATATGTTTGTTGATAAAATAGTAACCATGCGCGTAAGGGAGGATCAAGAGGAAAGAGGGCTTGATTTAAGCCAGCATGGAGAAAAATTGGAATAATACGTTAGTTACAAAAGTGATATAAGCACAGTACAACACGCTGAATTAAAAATCAAGCGTTACATCAAGTCTATCTGCGACAAGCATGCAAAGAGACTATTCTATGTTTCATTAACCTTTATCCAGTAGTTTTTTTGTAATGTCAACGGGTTTTCTTGCAATGTCAAAAGGGTTGTACGTTATGTTGGCGAGTATTTATACACCACCTAAAGAGCAATCACACCAATGATTTCAAAAACACCTCACTGATTTTCGAGTACGCAATCTCTTTAAAATCACTTACCACAATATCAGCCAGCGAATAATCTTGGTCTTTAGAGTGAAAACTGTCATACCCAACACAATAAATACCAGCATCTTTGGCAGCTTTAATCCCATTGGTAGAGTCTTCTATTACTAGACATTCGTGCGCTTTGTGACCAGAAGCTATGGCGGCTTTCTCAAAAATTTCGGGATGAGGTTTGGATGCTTTCAAATCGGCACCACTTAATTTTGCAACAAAATAGGAGTCCAAATCAAACCGTTCAAAAATGTTGTTGATATTGTCCATCGATGCCGACGATGCAAGCACCAAGGTTAATCCATTGGCATGATAGTCCTTTATTAAATCTAACACACCATCAATAAGTGATAATTCAGCATCAGTTTCAAACAAAAGTTTAAAATGATCACGTTTAATTTCCACTAAAGTTTCTGGGCCAAGAGGCAAATTAAAATGTTGGCACAATTGTTTACAGATAGCCATGGTCGTTTGGCCAGTAAACGACGCATATAGTTCATCTGAAACGTCGATATTAACATCATCAAACATGTGATGATAGGCTTTATGATGAAGAGGTTCGGTGTTGACAATGACACCATCCATGTCAAAAATAGCGGCTTTAAGCATTTGGTTGATAATTAATTAATAGCAGCTACGAATATAAAAGAAATGAAACGAACTGCCTAAAAATGATTTTGAACTTTTGGTAATTTTTTTGATATTTGCTCTATTATGATTGTATAAATGATAATTCAGGACCGTCGAATGTATAAATCGACACTTTTCAAGTTGAATGTTTTCGATGTTCAGCCAAGTTTATTTTTAATATAATTATCATGCAATCAACCAAAATTTCCTTAAAACAATACATTCAATACTTTATAACGGCAATAAAAGGTCAAGAACAAGACCTTACAACCATTAGCATACGTCGTGCTATTTTCATGCTGTCCATTCCTATGATTTTAGAAATGCTCATGGAATCTATTTTTGCCTTGGTCGATATTTTATACGTCTCACAAGTGAGTGTCAATGCAGTGGCAACCATTGGTCTAACCGAATCGGTAATTACACTCGTCTATGCTGTTGCCATAGGGTTGAGTATGGCAGCTACTGCCATTGTGGCTCGTAGAGTTGGTGAAAAAGACCTTGTTGGAGCTTCACAGGCTGCAGTTCAGGTAGTCTTTTTGGGTGTGGCTGTGTCTTTGATTGTGAGCGTTGTAGGCATCTTTTATGCCAAAGAGATATTGGCATTAATGGGAGCCGAACCAGACCTTATTGCCGAAGGTCACGGATATACACAAGTTCTTTTGGGTGGCAATGTGACCATTATGTTGCTTTTCTTGATCAATGCAGTGTTTAGAGGCGCAGGTAATGCCTCGGTTGCAATGTGGACACTTATTCTTTCCAACGGTCTGAACATTATTCTCGACCCAATGTTCATTTTTGGTTTTGGACCAATTCCTGCGTATGGCGTTGAAGGTGCAGCCATCGCAACAACCATTGGTCGAGGCACAGCAGTGGTGTTTCAATTGGCCATTTTATTTTATGGGTTTAGTAAAATAAAGGTAAGGGTCAAGGATTTGGTGTTGCGAATGGCCGTAATGCTCAATTTGATAAGGGTATCGCTTGGAGGCATCGGTCAGTTTCTGATTGGAACATCGAGTTGGGTGTTTTTAATGCGCATTATGAGTGAATTTGGCAGTGAAGTGCTTGCAGGTTATACAATTGCTATTCGTGTGATGATGTTCACATTGATGCCAGCTTGGGGAATGAGCAATGCTGCCGCAACATTGGTTGGCCAAAATCTTGGTGCCAACCAACCAGATAGGGCAGAGCAGTCGGTTTTTAAAACAGGCAAATACAATGCAATCTTTATGGGGCTGGTCTCTTTGGTCTATTTGATTTTTGCGCCCCAAATAATTACTTTGTTTAATGCCTCACCAGATGTGGTTAAATATGGAAGTTTATGCCTTCGAATATTGGCCTCTGGTTACATATTTTTTGGATTTGGAATGGTCATCATTCAGTCTTTTAACGGAGCAGGTGATACCAAAACACCAACTTATATCAATTTTGTTTGCTTTTGGCTATTTCAGTTGCCATTTGCCTATTTAATGGCCATCACATTAGATTTTGGACCAGTGGGTGTATTTTGGTCCATAACTTCGGCAGAGGTATTAATAAGCATTATTGGTTTTATATGGTTTAAAAAAGGCAAGTGGAAACTCATAAAGGTTTAACCAGGCACCTCAATTTTTGATCTTCTCAATATATCGCTGGTTGGCTTCTTCAATGTATATAGGTTTGGCTGCGGTTAATTGACTGTCATTTATCTTTTTAAAATTGCTATAGACCTTTCCGTTCCATCTCCAAACAGGAAATTCAAATCCTGGACCACCAATGGCAATATCAGGGAAATTTTTTGTGCTATTTGGCAATAGGATCAATGAACCATTAAAACCAAAATTCATTATATAACTTCCATTAGAGTCTTTTATAAATAATGTTGAAATGACATTGTCTCCAGAAATGGCAGGATGTCCATAAACTATGGCAACTTCTTCAATATCGTCATTATTGATATCTAAAGGATATACCAATACATCAAATGGAAATTGAGAATAATAGTCATCATCTCCAGCCAAAAATTGTGTGCCATCTGGTGTAGAATGAAAATTCATAATAGCTGCAATTTCATTTTTTTCGGCGTTAGAAGTCTTACTTATACAGTTTTTAAAAAGTTTGGTTGCTGCTTTTGTCAAAGGAACTTCTTGAAATACATTGGGTTGTTGGGCGGTTATATCGACAGGGCTTTTTAAGTCACTATCAATTTTAGAAAAATCTATGCTGTCTTTTTGGGCAGTTTCTGCCGAATCTTCCATTGTTTTTTTGGATTTTTTCTTTTTGAAAATTTTATCGGTCAATTTTTTTCCTTTTATGACATTGTCAGCAGTTCTTTCGAGCTTTTTTGAAGTGGTGTACTGCGCCATTATATGGTTAGGTGAATACAGTGTAACCATAAAAACAAAAAGTATGATTTTTGAGTTCATAATCAGTAATATTAAATAGAGTTTTAAAAAGAAGTGTTACTTCGAAGGGAACTTAAATAAATTGATAAATTCCTACTGTAGAAGATTGAATGTAGATTACAAATAACAGCAAAATCATCATTTATTATTTTGAGGTCTGATTTACTGTAAACCATCAAAAATTTATCAAAAAGTGTAGGTTGTATATTGATAAATTAAACATTTAAAGATAAGAAATTTATCGAATTGCACCATCTGGTTTTTTTAAATTATTTAGCTAAATATTGGTCACGCAATTGCCTAATAGCTAGTTATGTTGACAGTTGATAACAATTCAGTGTATTTAGTTTTTTAGTGATTTAATAATTTGTAATTTTAAACCTTACTAATTGTTTAGATTATGTCAAAATCAAAATATGGGTTAAACACCATTTGCACGCACATTGGTGAAATTAAGGATGAGCAGTTCAAAGGTGCAGTGTCACCTATCTATATGTCAACATCCTATCAGTTTGATGGGGTTGATGTAAAACGATATCCTCGTTATTTTAATACCCCAAATCAAGAATATGTGTCTAAAAAAATCGCAGCTTTAGAGCATGCTGAAACAGCCATGATTTTTGGCAGTGGTATGGCAGCGGTAAGCACAGTGTTTCTCGCTTTTTTAAAAGTGGGTGACCATATTGTTGTGCAAAACACATTATATGGCGGAACCAGTAATTTCATCAAAGAAGAATTTCCAAAGTATGGCATCGAATTTACCTTCACTGACGGTTATGACGTATCCGATTTTGAAGCAGCCATTCGTCCTAATACCAAAGTGATTCATATAGAAACGCCTTCTAATCCATTGTTGACCATTACAGATATAAAAGGCGTGGCCGATTTGGCAAAATCAAAAGGCTTGATAACTACAATAGACAATACATTTGCAAGCCCAATCAATCAAAACCCAATAGACTTTGGAATCGATATAGTCATTCATTCCGCTACCAAATACCTTGGAGGTCATTCTGATATTCTGGCTGGTGCAGTGGCATGTAGCAATGCACACATGGAAGTCATCTGGAATGTCGCTAAAAACCTTGGGGGAAGTTTGAGCGATTTTATGGTTTGGATGCTTGAGCGTAGCATGAAAACATTGGCTTTGCGTGTCAAAGCTCAAAATAGAAATGCAAAGAAAATGGCCAAATTTTTATCAGAGCATGAAGACGTCAGTCAAGTATTTTATCCTGGTCTCAAAACACATCCACAGTATGCATTGGCAAAATCACAGATGAAAGGTTTTGGAGGTATGTTGTCTTTTGAATTGGTCGACGGTTTGGATGCGATGCAGTTTCAAAAAGAGTTAAAACTCATAAAATCATCGATGAGTTTGGCTGGTGTTGAGAGTACAGTATTGTCACCACACAAAACATCTCACTCGTTATTGACACAACAAGAACGCGAAGCAATTGGAGTAAGTGATAATTTGATACGCTTTTCAGTAGGCATCGAATCTAAACAAGATTTGATGGATGACATCAACCAAGCAATTGCAAAAGTTAAAAAAAATCAATTGATGGCTAAACATTAAATAAGATGACCAAAGGAAGACTTGAAGCATTTACCGACGGTGTTTTGGCAATCATCATCACCATTATGGTACTCGAAATGAAAGTACCTCATGGAGGTGGTTTTGAAGATTTAAGACCATTACTCCCTGTTTTTGGAAGTTATGTGTTGAGTTTCATTTACATCGCCATTTATTGGAATAACCACCACCATATGATGCATACTGTAAAACACGTGACAGGTTCTATTTTATGGGCAAATATGCATTTACTCTTTTGGTTGTCTTTAATTCCATTTGTTACAGGTTGGATGGGTGAAAATCATTTTACATCAGCTTCGGTGTTTTTGTATGGAGTAGTGTTATTGTGTGCAGCAATAGCTTATTTTATTTTACAGCGACTCATCATCAAGAGCCACGGAAAAGAATCCATTTTGGCAAATGCTCTTGGTAAGGATATCAAAGGAAAGATTTCACCATTGTTGTATGTTATAGGTATTGTTGGAGCATTTATAAGTGTTTGGATTTCTGGAGCTATGTTTGTTTTGGTAGCTATCATGTGGCTAATTCCAGACAGACGAATAGAAAATAAATTAAGAGAAAACCATCCAAATAACGCATAGTATTGTGCATAGAAACAACCTTCATAATAAAAAATATGATTTTGATGTCTTAACGGAAGCGTTTGAAGAGTTAGAACCATTTGTTTTTGAAAACGAATACAGAACACAAACTATTGATTTCGCAATTCCTGATGCAGTCAAAGCACTGAACAAAGCCTTGTTGCTTTCACATTACAACATTAGCTTTTGGGAGTTTCCTGATAAGAATCTTTGTCCTCCCATACCAAGTAGAGTAGATTATATACACCATTTAGCGGAGCTATTGCAAAGAAGTCAATTGGATTCAGATACAAGGATTTTGGATATTGGTACAGGAGCTACCTGTATTTATCCATTGCTTGGGCAATCAGTATATAATTGGAGCTTTGTCGGATCTGATATAGAAGTAGAATCGTTACAAACAGCTCAAAAGATCATTGATAAAAATGAATTGAACAGTTGTATCGAATTGCGTACTCAAAACAATGCCATGCACATTTTAAAAGGAATTATAAAACCTTCAGATACCTTTACGGCAAGTATGTGTAACCCTCCTTTTTTTAGAAGTGAAGAAGAAGCTATAGAAGCAACTAAAACAAAATTAAAAGGTCTGGACAGACAAAATGAAAAACTGGTCCGCAATTTCAGCGGAACCTCCAAAGAGTTGAGTTATAAAGGTGGAGAAAAAGCCTTTTTGCACAATTACCTTTATGAAAGCTCACAATTTAAACAACAATGTTTTTGGTTTACAAGCTTGGTTTCCAACATTGGCAATGTAAAATCCATGCAAGCATCTTTACAAAAATTAGGAGCGACCGAAATAAGAGTATTGGACATGATACAAGGCAATAAAGTGAGTCGTGTGGTCGCTTGGACATTTTTGACCAAAACAGAACAAAACGAGTGGAATAAAAAACATAAATAGAACAATGAAACTAGATATATTGGCTATTGGAGCACATCCAGATGATGTTGAGTTAGGTTGTAGTGCTACCATTGCAAAAGAAATTAAACGAGGTAAAAAAGTAGGTATTATAGATTTGACACGAGGTGAGTTGGGTACACGAGGTACTGCACAAACGCGTGATGAGGAAGCCAAGAATGCGGCAAAAATTCTTGGAGTTGAAGTTAGGGAGAATTTAGGTTTTGCCGACGGTTTTTTTGTAAATGATAAGCAACATCAGCTCGAAATTATTAAAATGATACGAAAGTATCAACCTGAAATTGTCTTATGCAATGCCGTTGAAGACAGACATATCGATCACGGAAAAGGAAGTCAGTTGGTAAGTGATGCTTGTTTTTTGAGTGGTCTATTAAAGATTGAAACAAATCTTGATGGTAAAGCACAACAACAATGGCGACCAAAACAAGTATATCATTACATACAGTGGAAACATATAGCACCAGATGTTGTGGTAGATGTTTCAGGGTTTATGGATGTTAAAATGAAAGCTGTATTGGCTTACAACACACAGTTTTATGATCCAAATAGCAAATTGCCAGAAACACCAATATCGAGCAAAAATTTTACTGACAGTGTCGAGTATCGAGCTAGAGATTTAGGCAGGATGATAGGTGTAGAACATGGGGAAGGATTTACGGTAGAACGGTATGTTGCTGTTAATAGTTTGTTTGATTTAATTTAATTTTTTTCAAAAAAAATCTTTGTAGAAACTACTAAATAAATTACATTTGCACACGCATTGAAAAATGTGGCTACATGGTGGTTGTAGCTCAGTTGGTTAGAGCATCGGTTTGTGGTACCGAGGGTCGCCGGTTCGAGCCCGGTCTTCCACCCAGAACTAAAGTCTTCAAATAAATTTGAGGACTTTTTTTGTATGTCCTATTTTAAATAGGATGTGGGCGAGAAGTTTATGCCGAGCGTAGTCGAGGTAAGCCCAGTCTTCCATCCAAAATTCGAAGCCTCTCTTAACGGAGAAGCTTTTTTTGTGCTGTGAAATAAAGTAAAAAAGCCTTTCAGAATAACTGAAAGGCTTTTTTAATATTAAGGATTTGACGTTGTTTTTGGTTTGTCAGCTTTAATTTTTTGGTCTCTATTAGCTAACTCCCAGGCAGTATAAAAGACCAAACGTGTTCTGTTTTCCAATAAATCATACTGGATTTTATCAGGAGTATCAGATGGTTTGTGATAATCTGCATGTGTTCCATTAAAGTAGAAAATTACCGGAATATTGTTTTTTGCAAAGTTGTAATGATCAGATCTGTAATAATAACGGTTAGGATCGTTTTCATCATTATAGGTATAATCTAGAGTAATGTTTGAGTATTTTTTGTTGATGGTTTCAGAAACGTTGTGAAGTTCAGTACTCAACTTATCAGACCCAATAAGATAAACATAGTTTCTATCACCTTCACGTTTTGGGTCGGTACGACCAATCATGTCAATATTAAGGTTGACCATGGTATTTGCTAAAGGAAAAATTGGATCATTATCGGTATAGTATTTAGAACCAAGAAGCCCTTTTTCTTCACCTGTAACATGTAAAAACAGGATTGAACGTTTTGGGCCATGTCCTTCATCAACTGCTTTTTTAAATGCTTGTGCAATTTCGACGACTGCAACAGTACCAGAACCATCATCGTCTGCGCCATTATAAACCTCACCATCTTTGATGCCTTCATGGTCTAGATGCGCAGAGATAACAATAATTTCATCTGGTTTTTCAGTTCCTCTAATAAAGGCAACCACATTTTCAGAAATCACTTCTTCTGATTGGTTTTCTATAGCAACAGTAACTGATGTTGATAAGGTTTTTGCAGTATCATTTGTAAGAATGTCACTATATAAAGCTTTTCCTAAATTTTCATTTGCCATAAAAACATGCATGCTTTCTTCATCAGATTTTAATGACAATCTTCCATTGCCACCAGATTGCGCTACTCTTGATAAATATTGAGAATATATTGGAAACTGAACAGCATCGATTAAAATCAGGGCTTTTGCACCTTTATCAATAGCTACATTTCTTTTTGATGATAATGCTTGGCGACCATTTGTCCATTTGGTGGCATCCTTTGTACCTGTGGTGACAAATGTTCCGTCGGCATTGGTAGGTTCACCAGCTTTTATTAAAACCACTTTACCTTTAACATCAATATTTTTGTAATCAGAGTACTTATCATCATCAATACCATAACCAGCATATACCACTTCAGTTACAGTAAATGTTTGACTTTTATTGGATGACAATGTGATAAGGTCTTCTAGGTTATTATAGATTTTACCATTGATTGTCATTGAAGAATTAGAAAACGATTGTTTTTCTAAAGGTACTTCTTGAAAATAATCATCTCCAGACAATGGAGAAGGGATTCCCATGGTTACATACTTTTGTTTTAGATATTCAACAGCCATTTTTTGGCCAGCTTCACCAGTTTCTCTTCCTTGAAATTCGTCAGAAGCGTAAGTGTAAAGCATCTCTTTTAAGTCTGCAGAAGTAATTGTCGTTCCATAAGTAGTAGGATCAACAGGCTTTATTACATTGCTTGAAACTGTATTTTTTTGTGTAGAACCACAACTCAATATAAAGAGAGCTAAAACTGAAATAATCAGTGAATTTTTCATGTAATGTGATATTAATTATTAAGGAGTTGCGATATTACGAAAAACTAATAGATTGTAAATTTTTGTGTACAGACTTTTAACAATTTTTAACACAGAAGATGTTAATTTTTATCGACGTTAATTTTTTTAGGGCAATTTGCTAAATACCAAGCGGTTGAAAAAATAAGTTGGGTTCGCTTGGCAAGTAACGGAAAGTTGATTTTATCTGCAGTATCAGTTGGTTGGTGATAATCTTCATGTTCACCATTAAAATAGAAAATAACAGGAATTCCCTTTCGGGCGAAATTGTAATGGTCAGATCTTGAATAGTATTGATTTGGTTCGTTTTCAACATTATACCTATAATCCAACTCTAACTGTGTGAACTTATTGTTTGCAGCCTCCGAAATATAATGCAGTTCGGTGCTCAATCGGTCTGCTCCAATGATGTATATGTAATTTGGGTTGTCCTTGTGATACTTGTCAACACGACCAATCATATCGATATTAAGGTTTGCAATGGTGCTGTCTAATGCAAATACTGGATGCTCAATATAATAGCGAGATCCATATAAACCTTCCTCTTCACCAGTAAGGTGTAAAAATAAGATACTGCGTTTTGGACCAAACCCTTCATTTTTTGCTTTTTGAAATGCTTGAGCCATTTCCAACAAAGCTGAAGTACCAGAAGCATTATCGTCGGCACCATTATATATTAAGCTGTCTTTGATACCTTCATGATCAGAATGTGCAGAGATGATGAGGATTTGGTTTGGCAATTCGGAGCCCTCAATAAAGGCCAATACGTTTTGCGAGCTCTTAATGCCATTCGTAAAGAAGGATTCAGGAATATTTTGATAGTAATTATCTGTTCCAAAAGGACTTGAAATACCTTCCTTTATATAATAATCCTTTAAAAAATGAGTTGCTTTATGGTGTCCAAACTCTCCAGTTTTGCGGCCTTGATTTTCATCAGAAGAGAAAGCATATACATGGTCACTTAATTCTTCAGCAGTTATAGTTTTAGCATAAGTATTAATCTGATTGGCATCCTCAAACACAATACCATCTTTAATGTCTTGTATTTTTTCAGTATATCTTTTTGTTGCACATGAGCCTACAAGCGTTAAAGCAGAAGCAAAAAGAAGAATTTTCATAGGTAATTGACAAATTTTCAGTCAAATAAAACAAAAAAAAGGGGAATACCGAAGCAATCCCCATTTTAAATTTTGGAATGACAAAAACTATTAGTTGATGGAGTCTAATTCATTAAGGTCTATTTCGTTGAGGTCTTCTGTGTTTATGTCCTCTATTCCTTCCAATTCGTCAAGATCGAGACCTTCAAGCTCTTCAATTGCCTTTTCTTCAGATTCCTTTTCTTTTTGTTGAAGCATTTCAGTATTGCCAAGTTCGGCTTTATTGAAAATTGCTTTATAGGTTGTAAGAGACAGTGAAATAATGGTCAATAAAAAGATGAGTTGTATCGATTTTTTTGGGAGTTGTTTTTGATTGGACAAATAAAATGCTACCAACCCAAAAATTAAAGCAGCTACAGCTGGTATGTATGCAATTTTAGATAGTGGTGTCACAGATAGGACGACTGCTAAAATGGCTGCGATAAACCCTAAAATGATAAATAAACGTCTCATAGTATTAATTTTTTAGACCAGTTGCCGATTTTATCTTTAATTCTCCAGTACCTACTGCAATTTTAAATTTTGCATAGACTGGAACTTTGTTTGCATCAGCGGTGAGCCACAATAAATTTTCATTATTGCCCTTTAGTGCATTGTCGTTTTTTAGACTGACAGCCAACTTGTAACACTCTTTTTTGCCAAGATTGGTGTTGATGGTTTCTTTGCTTAAATATTTTACGACAATAATCAACTCTTCATTATCAAACAAAAAAGGAAAGCTTGACGAGTCGCCAGGTTTTGCCTTATGGATGTCTAAATTTCTAATATGATAAATTGTAGAAACCAAATCTTTTGTGTTTCCGCCAATCTTGACCGTTTTTATTTCTTCTAAATCGCCCGATTTTTTCTTCTTTCTGAATATGCTTTCTACCGTTTTTGATTTGTGGTTGAATTTGTATTGCTCAAACTTATTGTAGGTACCTTCATTGATATCTCGCTTATATAAAAAAGGAGTTAACGATGTTGGGCTGACATAACTTTCATAGAGGTCCCTGATTTTAAAATAACTGTCAAAGCTACTATAGGTAGCAGCCGAACATTTTAACCTTAATAAAGTTGAACTAGATGTTTTTACCTCACTGGTCTCCATGGTCACTTGCGCAATTTCTGTAAGTAGCCCAGACATGTTATAGGACGCTGAAAATGTTAGTTTTTCATTATTTCCTATAGAGGTGTTTTGCGATAATCCAAAGGAGGTGATAAGTAGCGTTAAGGCTAGAATTGTATATTTCATAAAGTTAGGTTTGTTTAATAACGTTCATTATTACATTTATTGTGCCATAAAATTGCATGTAAAGATAAAAAAAACACCTCATCAATTAGATGGGCTTAATTTTAGAGTAAAGAGTAACTACAATGTCATTAAAAAATATTTCTAAAAAGAAGCATCAAAACAGCAATCACAAAGATGGTTGTATAGATAAGTTTATTGTGTTTGGCCAACCAATTGGGTAAAAAGATATCAAAATTATCCTTTGTCGAATTAGAGTACCTGCGTGCCATAATGGTTAGAGGGCAAAACATTTTGAATGCCAATAGAACAACACCTTCCATTAAAACAAGGCTGATACAAATCCAAACCCATTTATCTATTTTGTTAACGATGACTGCATATAATAGATAAAAGATGACCACGTTAAAAAATAACCAGATAATCGTATGGACACTTTTAATTATGAATAGTTTATCGATTTTCATTGTTTTAAAACCTTGTTTTAGTCTTTTATATTATATTTCACATCAAAGACCTCTAGTGCCAGCCATTCAAAATCTGCATCTTTAAGTCTCCATACGATTTTGCACCTTGACGGAATGGTATAATCATTAAAGGTTTTATAGGCATCAACTTTTACTAGCCAAGTTTCTTGGTTTGCCTTTTTACCAGCACCATAATAACGTTGCGCTTCAAATGATATCATTCGGCCTTCTTCAGAGAATTTAAAAATTCCACTAACAGATTTGTTGTCTGCTGTAAAAGTTGCTTTTGCGGTACGCTCATCGATAGTTTCCCATTTTATATAATCATTTAGAGCTGCAGAAGGAAACCATATTATTTCTGCCATGTATCTAATCATTGTGCCAGAATTTATTTTTTCATTATCAGCTTCATTTACAACAGGAACTATGGAGGCTAACTTTATAAGCATTTCTCCTTTGCCATTAACAAATTTGTCTCTGCCTACCATGTTGACCATCGGCATAAAATCCACTTCTGTAAACCAAATGAAGGAAGGGTTGGAAACATCAAAATATTGTTTTGCAGAAAACGATTTCCACTGGCTGTCTGGTTTGGTTTTCATAAACCCTTTTTGGCTTAAACTAGCAGAGTTTATTTTTTCATTACCGATCACTCCAGAATTCTGCATCCATTTTTTGACAATCTCTGGCAAGTGCTTAACATCTTCTTCTGTGACAATCGAAGTATTTTCAGTGGTTATATTGGCAATTAATTTATTGGTTTCATCAATGACCATTTGATTGAATCGATAACTGCTGTAGGCAGATATGCTTACAATAAGAATGATTGTATTGGTTATAGTGCCAAATTTTGCATCTTTCCAATACAAAAAAATGAGTGTTTGAGAAATAACAATTGCTATGAAGGCCAATATTGGCCACCATTCTTTTCTTAATAGAAAACCAATAAAAACCAATAGGAACAAAATAGCTGTAAGCAACCAGACCATTCCAAGTGGTTTTGAAATGTCTTTAGTTAGTGGGTTTGTATCCATTAACCCAAAGGGTTTGGTAAAGCCTAACAGATGAATTAGGGCATGTATAAGAATCAAAAAGCAGAAAAAGAGTTTCATGGATTTTTAACGTATCACAATCAAATTCTATGAGAACGACCACTAACTTAATAGAAATTAAGGTTTTGGACTATGATAAAAATCAGTTTGTCATTGTAAATCTATAACTGTTATTTCTGGTCGCATGCCTAATCGACCCGGAAAGCCTAACCAACCCAACCCTCGGTTAACATATAGATATTGCGTCCCTTTTTTATATAAACCAGCCCAATGTTGGTATTTGTATTTTATAGGGCTCCATTGTCTGTTTTTGTATTGAAATCCCGCTTGCATACCATGAGTATGTCCAGAAAGTGTCAGAGAAATATCTGTCTCAACAACGACTTCTTCATGCCAATGAGTTGGGTCGTGAGACAACAATATTTTAAAAGGAATACCATCGGCATTTTTTAAGGCCTTCTTTAAGTCACCATATTGCTTAAAAGGAGGGCTTCCCCAATTTTCAACACCAATCAGGGCTATTTGCTCGTTGTTTTCTGAAATGATTTCCGCCTCATTCAAAAGCAGCTTAAAGTTGATGGTCTTGTAGAATTGCTTAATGGCATCAAAATTTTCTTGTTTTGCTTCAACAGATTCCCATTTGCTATAATCACCATAATCATGATTGCCCAACACGGCAAACTTCCCTTTTCTTGCCTCTAACTTTTCAAATATTGACTGCCAACCTTTTAATTCCCATGAAAAGTTGTTTACCAAATCTCCTGTTATAAAAATATAATCTGGGTGTAAATGATTGACTTTTTCGACTGCGCTTTCAATGATGTTATATCGATAATTAAAACTACCAATATGAATGTCAGATAGTTGGACAATTCGAAGTCCTCTGAATGATTGAGGCAATTTTTTGAATGAAAGTGTATGATGATGAATTTTAAATTTATAGGCAGCTTTAAAAATGCCATAAACTATTATAAAAAATGGCAGAAATCCAGAAAATAGACCAATGAAGGGAACGATAATTAGGGATTCATTATCTGAAAAAATACTGTTGGTGAAATAAAGAATTGAAATAATGATTATAAAAATGATTTTGGGTATAAATGACGAAACTGTCAGCCCATAAAATGAGGATATTAGCACTTGTTTTCTAATCGGGTTAATGTCGTCCAACTTTACTTTGAGCACAAAAATGGAAGTAACCAAACCAACAGAGAAAACCCAAAATAGAATATGAATCAAAGACCTCATAAATGATGAGGCTATGTGTTGCGTTATGGACTGTAACCAGTAAAATGCCATGGCATCTACAATTAAGATGGCTAAGCACAGCATGCCGATGGTAAAAAGAGAATAGGTTTTCAATTAATTTTTTTAATCGTTTTTTCTAACCTTAATATAAGGTTTTAATGAATTATAGCCAATTATTACAAATCAAATATTGAATAACTAAGTTGGTTTTTGATGTCTAATATCTATCTTCAATTCAGGAATTTTAATAAGTTCTAGAGTAGTGGAAGCTAGTATGATTTTACCGTTTGTGTTTTCAAATTCTTTTCTAATTTGGTCATTAAGTATGTGTTTGGTAATTCTTCTTTTTTTAAAATCTACAATATACCTTAAGTTAAATTGTATCCAATTATCAGTTAAGGTTATTGCAAGTGTTGGATCAACTTGTGCATCTTCAATATAATATTTTGTCACAACTTCTTCCCATTGCGATTTTGAATTTATGGCAAATTCTGCAAGGGCTTCAGACGCGATTTTTATAACAATAGATTTTGCCAATTCTATATCAGAACCGTATCTAATAGGTAAATTAAACTCATCCCATATAAAAGGGAAATCCCTTGAGTAGTTATAGACAGGGCCTTTAAACACAAATGCATTGCTCAATTTCACAATTCGTCCACTATAATTGTCGCTACTGACCCATTGACCGATTTCCATCATTGTGGTATAGATGCTATCTACATCAATGACATCACCTTTGATTCCGTTTATTTCAATTCGATCACCTGGTTTATAAACTTTGACTAAAAAGATGTATATAGAACCAGCAATACTCAATATTAGCTCTTGTAATGTAAAAGCCAGACCAGCTGTAAACAAGCCAAGTATAATGGTGAAGTCTTTAATTGTTCCTGTAAAATAGGTGATGCTAATGATAATCAATAGCAAATAGCCAATTATCTCTATTCCTTTTTGTGATTTATATCGTATAGAGACATTCGGTATGTTCTTTTTTAATTGTCTTCTTAAGTATTGAATGATAAAAAGAATGAGCGTTACTAAACCCATAAACTTGACAATGTTCCATAATAATGGATTGTCTAAAACCCACTGTTGTATTTGTTCCATATCGCTTAATTGATTTATTTGAAATTGCTACAAGTTTTAGTTAAAGTTGATGAAATTAAAAAGATTTTGAAATGATATTTATCATTGTATAACACTCTTGTTTGCGGTAATTTAACAGATAAATTAGAAGTAATTATGAGAAAAATTCTGATCCCAATCGACTTTTCAGACAATGCTATGAATGCTTTGCAGTATGCATGCGAACTTTTTAAGTATGACATCAGTGAGTTTTATATCATGCACGCTTACCAAGATGAGATTCATTCTAATGAAGCCTTATTGTCACGAGAGACATTAGATGAGGTTACAAAAATCATCAGTGATAAATCACAAGTGCAGTTAGAAGCTATTTTAAAGCGTATTAAAAAATTCTCACCAAACCCAAGACATAAATATTCGGTTATATCTGCTAACAACTTATTGATAGACGAGGCCGATAAAATTGTAGATCAGGAAAATATTGACATCATCGTCATGGGAACTCGCGGAAAAACGAATGACAGGAAATTGACCTTTGGGAGTCATACATTACAGGTTCTAAAATATGTACAGTGTCCTGTTCTGGCCATTCCAGAAAATTACAAGTACACACCACCTAAACATATTCTGTTCCCAACTAATTACATGATTCCTTATAAAAGAAGAGAACTAAAATTGCTTTGTGAAATGGCACATCCTTATAGAGCATCGATTGATATGCTTTATATATCTACCAGCAAAAAGCTTTCTTTAAGACAAGAGGACAACCAAAATTTCATAAAAGATGAATTGTGCAAAAACAGTATCAATTTTAAGACAGTTATAGATAAAGACATCACCAACACTATCTATAAATACATAAAAGAGAACCATACAGATATGTTGGTCATGGTCAATACAAGACATTCATTTTTAGAGAATTTCCTATTGCAATCTACAATCGATAAGATGAGCCTGTACATAGATATTCCGTTTTTGGCTTTACAGAACATAAGACGCAATTAACACTCAATTAAAACTATAACACATGAAAAAAATACTCTTACCCACAGATTTTTCAGATAATTCATGGAATGCAATAACCTATGCACTACAATTATTTAAAGACACCGAATGTAATTTTTGTCTTCTCAACACTTATACACCTATCATTTATCATTATGAGCAGATGTACACCAGTTCGGCAGAGTTTGGTCTTTTGGATGCTGTAAAACAAGCATCTCAAAATGGATTGGACACATTTAAAGAAAAGATTGAAAAAGAATTTTCCAATCCAAAGCATATAATATCTACAATATCGGCTTTTAACACCCTTTTTGGTGAGATTGATGAGCTACATGAAGGCAATGCAATAGATTTTATAATTATGGGAACCCAAGGAGCAACTGGAGCCAAAGAAATACTGTTCGGGTCAAATACGGTACAGATGTTCAAAAATGCAAAATGTCCAGTATTGGCAGTTCCAAGTAGTTTTACTTTTGAAAAACCTCACGATATCTTGTTTCCATCAGATTATGAAATTGATTTTCAAGAAAAGCATATACAACTTATAAGAAGTATAGCATCATTATATAACGCCAGAGTTAATATTTTGAATGTGTCTTATGGCTACGATTTATCAGAAAATCAAATGAATAACCAAAAAAAACTTGGAAGGTTGTTTAAAGGAGTTACTCATTTGTTCCATAGTGTAAGAAATGAAAGTGTACCAGAAGCAATTACCAAATTTCAAATGAAAACCAAAATTAATCTATTGGTGATGATCAATAATAAACATTCGTTTTTTGAAAATCTGTTTTTCAAATCAACCATCAACCAAATTGGTTTCCATTTGAATGTTCCATTTTTAGTCATCCCATCAAAAGTTTAAACATACAATGAAAAAGATTCTATTACCTACCGATTTTTCAGATAACGCATGGAGCGCAACTGTATATGCATTAAAACTTTATGCAGATGAAGAATGTATATTTTACTTTTTAAACTCTACCCATTTAACAGCTTCAACACCAAGGACGCATATTACTGGGCATTATTTGCAAACACTTAAAGATGAGGCAACGAAAGAGCTTTCAGAATTAAAGAATATGACAGAGGTTGCCAATAAAAATGCAAATCATAGTTTTGAGATTATTGTTAGCGATAAAAATTTAAAGACAGCAATTAAAGACACCGTTTCAAAACACGATATCGACCTTATTGCTATGGGAACAAAGGGAGCGACTGGAGCAAAGGAAATTTTCTTTGGAAGCAATACGGTTAAGATCATTAAGGAAGTTAGAGATTGCCCAATACTGGTCGTGCCAGATCAATTCATTTTTTGTGCACCAAAACAGATTGCTTTCCCTACCGATTATAACCGGTTTTATGGAGAAAAGGAGTTGAAGGTTTTAAAGGATTTTGCAGATCTTTATAATTCCAAAATCAGAGTTTTGCATATAAATGTCGAAAAAAAACTTAACGACATTCAAGAGTATAACCTTAATACTCTTAATGACTATTTATCAGGCTATGAGCATACCTTCCATTGGATGCCAGTATATTCAAAAAAAGCTGTTGAAATAAACGAGTTTGTAGAGGAATTGGGCATTGAAGTATTGGCGATGGTTAATTATAAACACAGCCTTATTGAAGGCATAACCAAAGAACCAGTCATAGAAAAAATAGGGTTTCGTCCCATAGTTCCATTTTTGGTTATACCAGATTAAAATAAAAACAATGGAAACAAGTAATATAGATGTCATTAAATCTTCTGGCGAAAAAGTGAAGTTTTCGTTAGATAAACTGCGTGCATCCCTAAAGAGAACAGGAGCAGACACTGAAACAATAAACCAAATTATTGATAAAGTACGTGACGAACTATATCAGGGCATTTCTACTAAAGAAATATATAATAGAGCATTTGCACTACTTAAAAAGAAGAAAAGTTATTTAGCGTCTAAATACAAGCTTAAAAAAGCAATATACGAACTTGGGCCAACGGGTTTTCCATTTGAACGTTTTGTTAGTGCTGTTTTTAAATACTCTGGTTATGATACCGAAGTTGGCAAGGTACTTCAGGGCCATTGTGTTAAACACGAAATAGATGTTTTGGCCCATAAAAACCATGAAACAAGTATAGTAGAATGTAAATTTCATAGTGAACAAGGCCTTAATTGCAATGTTAAGATTCCTCTATATATCAACTCGCGTTATCAAGATGTAAAAACACATTGGAACGCTAATCCCAAAAACGGAACTCAATTAACCAATGGATGGGTAGTAACCAATACACGATTTACTGAAGATGCACTCCAATATGGCAATTGTTGTGGGCTCAATCTATTGAGTTGGGATTATCCAAAAAATAATGGATTAAAAGATAGAATTGATAGGCTCGGATTATATCCAATAACAGTTTCAACATTGCTTACCAATAGAGAAAAACAGTTTTTGTTGAGCAGAGATGTTGTGCTGTGTAGAGAGTTAATAAATGATGTTTTTTTCTTGGATCATTTAGGTGTCTCCGAGGTTAGAAAACAACGCATCTTGAATGAAATTAAACAACTTTGCCAGACTCAAAATCAATAACATGGAAAACTTTGCAAAAATCACTTTTTTAGGCGCTTCAGGTGTCGTCACTGGGTCAAAATTTCTTGTTGAAACTTCAGAAAAGAATATATTGATTGATTGTGGGATGTTTCAGGGAATTAAAGAGCTCCGAGAGCTCAACTGGATAGACTTACAGGTTAATGTCCCAGCTATTGATGTAGTTTTACTGACTCATGGACATTTAGATCATGTCGGGTATCTGCCACGTTTGTTAAAGCAAGGTTTTAGAGGTAAGATTGTTGGCACAGCTCCAACGTTGGCCATTGCAGAAATTATTTTGAAAGATAGCGCCAAAATCCATGAGGAAGAGGCTGAAAAGGCAAACAAAGAGAAATACACAAAGCATCAGCCCGCAATGCCTTTTTATACTACCAAAGATGCTGAAAGCACCATTAAATTATTTCAGGTGGAAGTTGAAGATAAATGGATACGTTTATCAGAGCATATTTCGTACCGATTTCAATATAATGGACATATTATTGGCGCTACATTTATAGAATTGGACATCAACGGAAAACGTTTTGTTTTCTCTGGAGATATAGGAAGACAAGACGATTATCTTTTGGATGATCCCAAAAAACCAGAATGGGCAGATTTTTTATTTATGGAAAGTACCTATGGCGACAAGTTGCATCCAAAAGAAGATGCCGAAGAGCTATTAGCCAATCTCATTAACGAGACCATTCATAAAAAAGGGAATCTAATAATCCCTAGTTTTGCTGTTGAGCGCTTACAGACACTTATGTACATTCTTAGGAAACTTTACCAAGCCAATAAAATTCCCGACATTCCTATTTTTATTGACAGTCCAATGGGTAATAATGTGCTGGATGTTTTTAAGCGATTTCCAAAATGGCATAAGTTATCACCTCAAGAGTATAGAGCCATGTGCAATCATGTAAATATTGTTCAGTCATATAGAGAAACTTGGAAAACTATAGACGACAAGAGGTCAAAGGTCATCATTGCTGGCAGTGGTATGGTTACTGGAGGAAGAGTGTTGACCTATTTGCAACAGTATATTGATGAGCCATCAACAACGGTTTTATTGGTAGGTTATCAAGCGGAAGGCACGAGAGGTCGACTGCTCCAAAATGGCGCACACGAAATCCGCTTTTTTGGGAAGTATTATCCAGTAAAGGCAAATATCAAGACGATAGAAAGTTTATCGGCACATGCCGATCAGCAGGATTTATTGAATTGGTTGGAAAATATCAAGAACATACCAGAAAAGGTCTATTTGATTCATGGCGAACCAACAGCTTTAGATGCCTTAAGGGTAAAAATAAAAGACACTTATAATTGGAACGCTACTATTCCAAAACTAACTGACATCCAAAAAGTAATACTTTGATATAAATAGGCTTAACTGCTTTAAAAGCATTTTTCATTACTGATATTTATCATTTAATAAATGGTAATTCATCAGTAAATTTATATTGTAACAATCTAAAATTCAAAAAATTATGAACACACATCATGCCAACATCAGATATGTTGAATGGTTGAGTACAGATGACATGTATAAGGCATCACAAGAATGGCTATCTGAATTGAGATTTATAAAAGATGAACATTTATTTTTTGATGACTTAATAAAATCATTCACGCTACAACTCATTAAACCAGGGCAATTTTCTAAAAGTAAAAAGATAATTGATGTAATAGACACTTCCCAAAAGAGAAACAATTTGCTTATAGAAGCTGTTAAAACACATCTTAATGAACTTCAGATTATGGTAGATGGGATTGATCAGCCAAAAGAAGAAGAAGCTTATAAAGAAGAACACAGAAACTTAATTATCATCATCAATAATTATTTTAAGGAATATAGAATGCTCAAAACCCAAGTGTTTAGCCTCATAAAAGGCATAAAAAGATCTGAAAAGCAAGAACGGTTAATTGATAGAGAATAACTTAAAAACAAAAAATGAAGCGACTACTTTTTTTAATTACAATGCTATTACTTTCAGCCTGTTCTACAACACAGATTGTTGAAAACTGGAAAAACCCTGATATTGACACTTATGAACCTTTTAAAGTCTTGGTAGTTGGAATGACTTCCAATAATGAAGCTAGACAAAAATTCGAACAACAGCTTAAAAACGAATTAGAAGCAAGAGGCTCGCAAGCCGTTATGAGTTTAGATTATTTTGATGCTTCTCTTACTGCTGAAAATATAACCGAAGCATCCTTAAAAAAATTAGAATATAATCTCATAAAAGATGGATTCGACACCATTCTTTTTACAAAAGTGATTGGAGTAGAGAACAAAGTGGTATATAAAAAGAGCTATTCCGATGATGACAATACACATAGAAAATTTAGAGACGAATATTTAAAATACCAAGCCATATACATTGATCCAGGTTATTATGATGAATACAATGTTTTTCATGCAGAAACCTCAATGTACTGCATTTGTCCCACAAAAGAAAGAGAGTTGATATGGAAAGGCTATATTGACATTATGGACCCAATATCAATTGATGAAACTGTAAATGATTATGTAAGATTGGCTATTGTCGTTTTAGAGGAGCAACAACTCATTAGGCTTATAGTGTCCAAAGATGACATTAAAAATTAATACTGTCAACTGTAAATAACTAAAGTTACAAAAGCAAAAAACCCACAACTTTCGTTATGGGTTTTGTTTTGCGGAGAAAGAGGTAATTGAACCTATCTCTTAATGCCTTTATTTATTACTGTTTCAGTCCTGTACCATTATGAGGTCACCTAATAGGTCACCTTTAAAACCTTGTAGTAAAGATAAGGAATTTACTTGATTAATCCTTGTACTTTACTGATTTCAAAGCCCATAAAGTCGCAAAATTCATCGATAGTAACTAACTGATGAGCTTCTTTGTTAAGGTGGTCTTTAATCTTATTGATTATAGTTCTACCATAACGCTCACTCTTTCCTGTTACCACTTGCACGTCTTTAGGGTAAATACAGATTCTACTCATTCACTTTAAATTTAAAATTAATACTCTAACTATACTTTAGCCATACCGTAGCTGTAAAGCTCTTATATACAATATACGACAATAATCGCATTGAAAAAACTATCTATTTCGGAAGTTTTGGCAAGTTGTAAACACTTCGGAAGAGTCTGTAAACATTGATGAATTATAGCACGTATATTTGATATTCATCATCAAAAAATGTATTAGTTATGGCAAAATTAAAAGGTATTATTAAGTTAGAGGGAACGTTAGACAATCTAACTTTTTACAAGGGACAAGAAGGGTATTTAGTAAAAACTAAAGGCGGTGTTTCTAAAGAGCGTATTCAAAATGACCCAGCATTTGAGCGTACTCGTGAAAACGGTTCAGAATTTGGAAGTTCTGCATCATCTGGTAAGTTATTGAGAACGTCTGTAAGAAACTTAATGATTAGAGCAAAAGACAATCGAGTTTCAAGTCGTGTTACTCAAAAAATGACTCAAATTAAAAACTTTGATACAACCTCTGTAAGAGGACAAAGAAATGTAGCTACGGGATTAGCAACACCAGAAGGTAAAGCCACATTAAAAGGCTTGGATTTCAACAATAGAGCTATTTTAAGTGCTGTTTTGTTCGCTCCTTTTTCTGTTAATGGTGCAAGTGGAGAAATTAACATTCCAAATTTAACACCTACTAACGATATTTCTTATCCAAGTGGTGCAACGCACGTAAGTTTTACATCAGCTTATTTAAAAGTTGATTTTGATACTACAGAAAACGCAATTGAGTACAGTCCGACTGTAAATATTCCGATTGATACAACTTCTGCAACTCAAACACTAACTCCAGCAGGTGTGCCAACAGGTACAGGAAACGATATTTACTTGTTATTGGTTGAGTTCTTTCAAGAGATTAACGGTGTACAATACCCGCTTAAAAATGGTGCATATAACGTTTTAAACATCGTGGAAGTGGCATAGTTTCATTCTGACCTTTGAAGCTGAAAGAGTCCTATGGTTTTGCATCATAGGGCTTTTTCTTTTATTATTAATTTTTAAAAGAAAACAAAAAAAGAAAGCTGATGTTTTGGTAGCGTGGGTGATGCTGTCAAGGTTTTTGGATAAAAGTTTTTTATGCTAAAACATTGATGTGTGTCTACTAATTTTGATTAAAAAGTTTTATTCAAAACCCAGAGGGCTTGACCTTTATAGCATTGAGCGTTGGCATAAGGTAGCTACCTATATTTGCTGCCTTTTTTTATTTTATTTCTTTCTTCTCCAAAATATCTAATATATGTTGTTTTTTGAAATAAACCCTGTTTCCTAAATATATTGGCTTAATGATTTTATGATTTGACCAATGATGAATAGTTGTTAAGCTAACTCTTAAATAATCTGCTGTTTCTTGTCTTGTTAAAAGTGTATCGTTATCTTTTTTGTTAAGTTGATTTAAGTAAACCTCTATTTTGGCTAAAAGTTTTTCTGCTACTTTATCAGCTAATTCATCTATGGTTACTTCTGTGATTTGTAATGTTTTTGTTATCATAATTTTCAATATTAACGTAAGTTGAGCGCAAAGGCAAAAGCGGATATTTTACATAATGACCGTTATAACGCTTCAGTTGTTATAACTACGCATTATGTAAACATAGCTTGGGTGAGTTTAGGGTTTTTATGATAAAATAATACTTTATAGCTTATTACAGTTTGGTTTGATTTTATGAAAAACCAAATTGTAATATGCTATTACCTTAAAGACAAAAAAACGCTAAACTTGTATGGGTGAGCGGAACAACACAAAAGACAGAGGGTTTTTGCTTTTTCGCAAAAAACTGGGTTTTGGGTTGTGGGGACTTATATATCGGACTTATAATTACCAACTGCTATAATCACATCATTTTCAATTTTACCTGCTCTTTTTAAAATGATTTTTAGATAATCATCACCAAGTCTTTGGCGTAACTGTTTTATGTTTTCAATAAGTTCGCTGTAAGCATCTTTTTTCTCTGATAGTTTTAATTGACGTAAGGTATATTTTGGTAGTGTCTTATATTTATTAATATCAATCAATAAGGTGTCTATAAAGGAAACTAACTCTTGGTCTAAATCATCACTTTTTTGCTTCAATAATGATTTTAGTGCGATTTTCGCCTTGTTTTCCAAAGCTACTTCTGTACGACCTGCTTTATGTCTGGGTTTAAACGTTTTTATTTCTTCATAAGAATCCCAAAATGCACTATTTAAAGGCAATCGTTTTTCATCCAAATTAGATTTAACCACTTCAACTAATTCTTCAAATGTTTTTTCTTCGGGTTTGTCATTTGGTTTCTCGTTTTCATATTGATGGACAATAGAAAACAATGCCATACCTTTTTTTCTTAAAACCACCACGTTATTTTCAGAATAGGCTTTAGCTGTTTTAACCCGATTAGGCAAATCTTTAATTTTCTTAATAATGTCTGGATGATTGTTTAAAATTTCATTGTAATCGTTACGGATGATGGTACTTGTGCTTAACTCGTCTCCATCCTCTGGATTGGTAGAAATTTTACTAAATAAACCACTTGGTGTTGGTTCTTCGTCTGCATCAAATATTTTAGCATCTTCACCTAATGCACTATGGATTAAAAACATTTTTTGTTGTGCTATTTCTCTACTTTTCACAATATCCGATCCTTGGTCTGTTGGAAAGAAATTATAAATATATAGTTCATCAAACACTTTAGCACTCATTCTGTTAATACGCCCAACACGCTGTATAACTCGTGTAGGATTCCAAGGAATATCGTAATTAATGATTAAACCTGCTCTATTAAGGTTAAACCCTTCTGATAGTTTATCACTGGTTACTAAAACATCATAATCATCTTCAGGATTTTTATCTTTTGCATTAAAATTGGCGTTTAATGTTTTAGTGAATTTTTTAGTTACACCGCCATCACAAAATAATGCTCTACCCAATAATTCTTTTTCAAAATAACTTTTAAGATGTCTAACCGTATCGGTGTATTCTGTAAATAAAATAACCTTGCGTTTAGTAGATGCTTTTTGATTTAACACCTCTTTTATTGTTTCAAGGACAGAAACCCTTTTAGGGTCATTTTTAACGATATTCAGGTCTTTAATTTCTTGCTCTATGGCTTCAAATAATTTGATGTCGCTTTTGATGTCTTCTAAAAACTTATCTCTTAAATGAAATTTATCTATTTCATATATTTTGGTGTGTTTAGGTGTTGTTTTATTTATTGCATTTCGCTCAAATTCTTCTAATGCTTCTTTTATGGCTTCATATGTAAAATCATCTGCACCATCAGTATCATCATAAATATTCTCAATTACTTTACGGTCTAACACATATTTACCCGAATGCTCAATAAAAGACAATACCATTTTATTAGTCTTTAAAAAGCGTTGAATACTTTTATGAAATGCACCAAACGAACTTTCAAAACGCTTTACCAATAAACGCCTCATAAAGTCGTACAAGTTGCGTTGTTGTTGGAATGCCCTGTTATCGTCTTCGTTTAACTTGTCTTCGTCTTTAGGTGGGTTTTCATATTCAAATGGCTTGTAAATTGCACCGTGAAAGTTTCCGTTCTCACTAAAATAATCTTGAATAATCCTATTGTAAAACTCTGATTGCTCGTGAGAGAGTTCATAAAATTGCTCTTCTGGGTCTTTGACTTCAGATAAGTTGGCTATTTCCTTTTTATACTCAAAATCTGTTTTAAGGTCTAAACGGTTTCTACGAATTACTACAGGCGTGATTACATTTTTAATTTCATTAGCCATTGCATTAACATTACCTCGCACTATTTGAATATCAACTGGTAACGGTAAACCAAACATTTTTTCATAATCCCTTTCGGCTTTTCTTCGCTTATCTGGATTATTAGAATTGTGGTTTTTTATAATATTTGATAGTCGTTTAAATCTATAATTGTAGGCGTTAAAACGTCCTTCCAAGTCCATTTCAATGGTAATACCCGATTGACCAGGAACAATAAATAATTTTAATAGAGAAAAAATATCAGCAGGCGAATTGTTAAACGGTGTCGCACTTAATAGAATAACTTGTTTACCTCTACAAACATCCATTAAACCTTGGTATGCAGCAGTATCTTGATTTCTAAATTTATGTGCTTCGTCAATTATAACTACTTCATAACCTTGATGGTTTTCGGAAAGATGTTCTGCCAAAGTTTCCATATCACCAGAACTATACACATCCCAACTATACAGCTTAAACCTATTTATGTATTCATACCAACCAGAACTTTCTTTTTTGCTACCAACTAATCCTGGGGGGCATAAAATCAATCCTCTTTTATTCAATTGGTTGGCTATTAAAGAAGCAATGACCGATTTACCCAATCCTACTACATCTGCTATAATTACTCCATTATAGGTATCAATTACATTTAGAGCTTGGTTAACTGCATCTAATTGGTATTGGTATTTTTCAAAACCATTATCTTCTAATAGTCTATCAATAGCATCGTTAATACGTTTTGCTTCTTGTAATTCTATGTATGTTTTTAAGATTAAAGCATAGGCTTCAAAAGGTGTAATTAAAGAGGCTTGACTTTTATTTTTTAGGAAATCTATAATGATTTTTGTGCCATTTTCGGCTTCTGTAATGGGTACAGCCACTTCCCAAAGGTCATCAAAATAGGCTTCTGCACTTTCAAAACCATAGTCCTTTATTTCTACGTTAAACTCTTCTTGACCGTGAAGTCCTGCTTTGGTTAAATTACTACTACCTGTAATAAACTCACCTTTTACATTGAATAAATCTTGATATTTATTGTCTAACTGAAATAAGTAAACTTTGGCGTGATTGGGATTGAGTGTTTTCCTGATAATTAATCGGCCTTCTTCCAATAGCTGAATAAAGAATGCTATTTGATTATAAAAGGCTTCGTTATCCATTTCGGCATTATTTATAGCGAAACCCATTGATTTCATAAAATGCGCAAAATGCTCTTCTTGACTTAAACTATCGTCTTGTAAGCCTACTTCAACAATGGCACTTAAATATTTATCTACTTGAAGACCTACTAATATTTTTAATGATACTTGATTGTTGTCTTGAAGATTTTTATAGATTTCTTGCCAACCCGAGAAATAAAAAAAGCCTACCAAAAATTTTAATTCCTGACTTGCTGAAATTAGTTTCTCTAATCGCTTTTTTAGTGTAGCGTTATCTTGACTATTGGTTATAAAGTTTTTACTCATTTATTCAAATTTCAATGCGTTGTATTCTTGGGTTGCTTGTTTTACAGTTTTCAAAAGGTCTGGAAAACTTGGACTGTCTTCGGGAATCATATTAGTTTGCATCGTTTTATAATCGTCTTCCCAAGCTTTTATAAAATTGTCTGGTGGAATAGGATTCAGGTTTGGTGGGTATAATGTGTCATAATCTACTCCACGCATCCCGTTAAACCGTTCTCTATGCTCAATAATAGAAATTATCAGTTCTTGGTTGTATGCTTTATTTTTATGTTCGCTATTGTAGATTTTTGTAATATCGTACAAATGCCTACTTAAACGCTCTACACGTATTTTATCGTTAGGCTTTTTAAACTCTTCGTGCAACAAAAACAATTTTTCTAAATAGGTGCGTTCTGGGTTAACACAAGGAACGTTTATAGCTGTATCGGCAAATGGACGCTTTGGAAATTGCTCACCAACAAATGATATGATGTCGCAGTTTGTAAACGGATCTTTTAACGAGCGACTACCCAATTCTACCTTTACTCTTGGTAAAACGTATTCCGAATGTTCTGTAACCGCAGGATAATAAATTAAAATAGATACTGGGTCTTGGTCGCCATCGCCTAAATTTTCAAAATCGAAGGTAACGTTTGTGTAACCTTTTTCTGCGAATGCCTTTTGTAAAGCCTCATAAAATGTAGTAGTAACAAACTCAAAAGATTTTTCTCTTAATTTTTTTACTTGCGCTTTGCTAATCAAACCACCATCAAAGCCTAAATACTCTCTATTTAAAGCTAAATCAATATCTTCAGAAAAACGCTGTATTAAATACCACGCTTTACTTAATGACGTACCACCTTTAAATAACAAATGTTCGGCAACATCTAATTGCGAAAAGATAATATCAAGCGTTTGTACTACCCACCAATCTTTTTCTACAGCATATATAGGCAAGCCTTTTTGTTGTGCTACCGCAGTAAAAATCTCTACTTTTTCTGCATCTTTTAATTTATAAAACTCTTGTGCTGCCATTTATAGTGCTTTTGCCATTAGTTCTGCTATCCACTGTGGTGCTAAACCAATGTCGTGTTTTAAATCTTGCTTATCTTCTTTTAATAACAGACTTTGTATTTTTTCTAATTCTTGAGGCGTAGCCTTATCTTTACCAATATCTTTTAGGGCTTGTACTACTAACTTGCTTATCTCTCCTTTTAGCGCCAAGTTTTTAGGTGTTGTTTTTTTAAATTGTATGGTGCGTTTGCCAATTTTTATGGTTCTGGGTGAACCATCTGTTAAGTACACAATGCGTAATGGCACTTGGGTAGATAAGCCCAAAGCGTTTTGTGCTTGTGCTCCTGTAGGCAATAAACGCGCCTTATCTCTTTTAGCAATAGCAATAGCTACTTGTTCAGCATCTGGCAATACGTCTTGATTAAGCAATTTACTAAAGGTTGGTTTAGCATAAATACCTCTTGCTAAACGACTTATTTTTTTCGCTTTTACCAAACGGTGCAATGCAGTATGTACTGCACCATTGCTACCGAGGTCTAAAAAATCTTCTATAAACAGAATCGTACCAGGTTTGGTACGGTTAACTTGTTCTGTAACTTTATCATCTACACTTTGCATAACACAAATATAGTGTTTTGTAAGTTATTTAAAAATATTTGTGAGTTATTTATGCTATGAAACTTACAAATATATGTTCTTTAATAACAATACATACCGTGTTTTTGTAACGCTATTTGAAGTTTTTTGTAACGAAAAGGTGTTGCTTTTTGTTACAAACTACCTAATGTAATCTTGCAACTATTTGTAACTAAAGTATGCTAAAAAGGTTACAACTCGTTTACGCTTGGTAATTGGTATATGCTTCTTCTGTTAAGCCAAACTCTGGGTCTATAAGCAATACTTCTTGATGGGTGAGGTTA
>DINS01000005.1:6421-10663 GCA_002426015.1 Flavobacteriaceae bacterium UBA5534 | reverse complement strand
GCATCCAAATTTGTATTTACTCTGAATTTAGCCATATAATCTGTCTTATCGAAACCCGTGTTGCCCCCGCCGTCTAAATCTTTAAAACCATCAGAACTGTAGTTAAAATAATCCGTCACAAACCCAAAATTCTTAAAACTATTGCCTAATACCAATTGGGTGTTTCTTGAATCATAGTTTCCTGCGTTAATTGACGCTTTCCCAGAAAATTTTTCTGGTATACGAGAGGATAGCATATTTATGGCACCACCAGTGGTGTTGGGGCCGTACTATATTTGGCTGCTTCCTTTTAACACCTCTATGGCTTCCATTCTGCCAATAGTAGGAAAATAATAGGCAGCTGGTGCACTGTAAGGGGCAGGCGCAATCAAGACACCATCTTCCATTAAATTAATCTTAGCGCTACGCTCGGGCGAAGTACCCCGTAGACTAATATTTGGGCGTAATCCAAATCCATCTTCTTCGTAGATGTTAATGCCTGGAACAGCCTGCAAAACTCTATTGATGTTGGTATAAGAGAATTTTTTTAAGTCTTCGTTTGAGATATAAGTTGCAGAACCCGTTTTGTTCCTTGCCTCAAATTTACTACCCAATAATACATTTCCCGTAACGACGACTTCCTTAAGTCGCTCGGTTTGTTGCGTAGTTGAATCTTTTTTTTGTGGGTTGGTCTGTGCTAATCCCTTGATGTAAAATAGAAGGGCTATTGCTGTTAAGGATAGAATTTTCATTGAAAATTTATTTAGAATAATTATAAATAAAAGTCAAATGTAATACTCTCTTTCATATCATCCAAGTTATTTAGAATAATTCTTAATAATATTTTTTAACTTGATTATTCATAATGTTTTATACTAACACAAAGAAAATAGTTATAAATAAACCTTAAATTAGACCACCATTGTCGTCTAAATTATTTGTTAAATAAATCAACTCTATTTATTTTTTTATATCTTTGCAGAATTAATGAAGAAGATTTTATACAAAATATCATCCTTTTTTATGGCACTATTAGTGCTGCTATCAACTACATCTTTCACTATTGAAAGTCATTATTGTGGTGATATTTTAGTGGATACATCTTTGCTTGGTGCTGCCGAAAGTTGTGGTATGGATCAACTACAAACTAAACAATCAAAAGATGATATTACAGAAAAAAATTGTTGCCACAATCAAAAAATTACAGTTACTGGACAAGACAATTTAAATATTTCAATTGATAAACTTAGTATTGATCAGCAAGTATTTGTTGCTTCATTTGTATATACTTATTTAAATCTTTTCGGAGAATTAGGGTATAAAGTTCCTTCATTTTCAGAATATCCACCTCCACTTATTGTCAAGAGTATCTACAAGCTTGACGAGACTTATTTAATTTGATTTTTAAATATTAGACTTTTTTATCCAATGGATGTTTTCCATAAGGATATTTTTTTTATATTCGGTATTTTCATGATACCAATGTTTAATTGTTTAATTATCAAAATTTATGTTAAATAAAACTATCCGTTATTTTCTTGAAAACAAGTTAGTAACATTTATATTATTGCTTGCCTTTGTCATTGGTGGTATTGTTACCGCTCCATTTGATTGGGAAACATCCTTATTTGAAAGAAGCCCAGTGCCTGTTGATGCCATTCCTGATATTGGAGAAAACCAACAAATTGTATTTACTGAATGGGCAGGTCAATCGCCCCAAGATATTGAGGATCAAATAACCTATCCTTTAACAACAGCTTTACTTGGGATTCCTGAAGTAAAGACCATAAGGAGCAATTCTATTTTTGGGCTATCTAGTATCTATATCATTTTTAATGACGATGTGGATTTTTACTGGACAAGAACCCGTATTCTTGAAAAACTAAATTCATTACCACCGGGGACTGTTCCAGATGCGGTTACCCCTGCATTAGGTCCAGATGCGACCGCTCTTGGTCAAGTATTTTGGTACACCTTAGAAGGAAGAGATCCTAAGACTGGTAAGCCGACTGGTGGTTGGGACCCTCAAGAATTAAGGACCATTCAAGATTTTTACGTTCGTTATTATTTAACGGCTGCCCAAGGTGTTGCCGAAGTAGCTTCAATTGGTGGATTTCTAAAAGAATACCAAATTGAAATTGATCCCGATGCAATGAAAGCCAACAATGTCAATGTTGAAAAAATCATGAATGCTGTTAAAAACAGTAATCTCGATATTGGTGCGCGAACCTTGGAGTTTAATAAAACAGAATACCTCGTTAGGGGCTTGGGTTATATTAAAAGTCTTAAGGATTTAGAAGAAAGTGTCGTTGCTGTTAATGAAAACGTACCAATACGATTAAAAGACGTTGCTAAAATACAATTTGGTCCTGCCGGACGTAGAGGAGGCCTGGACAAAAGTGGTGTTGAGGCGGTTGGTGGTGTTGCAGTAGCGCGTTATGGAGCAAATCCTTTGGCAGTTATAAACAATATTAAAGATAAAATTGCAGAAGTTGCTCCAGGCTTGCCTTCAAAAACATTGGCAGATGGTACGGTTTCAAAAATAACCATCGTACCCTTTTATGATCGTTCTGGATTGATTCAGGAAACTTTAGGTACTTTAGAAGGCGCTTTATCGCATGAGGTTTTAATAAGTATTTTAGTGGTTATTATATTGGTGTTAAATCTAAGGGCTTCCTTATTAATTTCAATGCTGCTTCCAGTTGGTGTATTAATGACATTTATTTTAATGAAATATTTTCATGTAGATGCCAATATTGTAGCACTTTCTGGTATTGCAATAGCCATTGGCGTCATGGTGGATGTAGGTATTGTCTTCACCGAAAATATTATTAGGCATATGGAATTGCCCGAAAATGAAGGGGTGAAAGGTAAAAACTTAGTACAATTAATTTACGTTGCAACCGTTGAAGTGGCAGGTGCAATAGTAACAGCTTTAGCAACTACTGTAGTAAGTTTTTTACCAGTTTTTGCGATGCAGGCACAGGAAGGTAAGTTGTTTACACCTTTAGCTTTTACAAAAACATTTGCATTAGTGTCGTCATTTATTATTGGAATTATGTTCATTCCCGCATTGGCTCATATTTTATTTTCAATTAAATTAGATAAAAAGAAAACAAGCAGAATCTTCAATTCAATTTTAATTGGTTTTGGACTTGTGTTTTTGGTAGCTTATGGCAGCGTTATTGCAATAGCTTTAATTTTAATCGGGATAAATAATTTATTGACTATTGTTCCTCCAAGAAGTTTATTTAAAAACCGTATTCAATTACCATATTCAGAGAAGGTCGCAAATATTGTTAATATTGTAATTACGGCTTTTGTTGTAATTTATTTCTTGACCATTGAATGGTTGCCACTTGGCGCAACGAACTCAACATTCGTAAACTTAATTTTTGTATCCTTATTACTATGTGTTATTCTTGGGGCATTAATGGCTATTGTCCACTTTTATGTGCCTATTTTAAAATGGTGTTTGGTCAATAAATGGAAATTTTTAATGCTCCCGTTGTTTGTTCTTATTTTTGGTGCTGTGGCCTGGTTAGGAATCAATAAAACTTTTGGGTTTTTGCCAGAAACAGTTAAAAATACCGATGCTTGGGCTAGTTTGGAAAAAACATTTCCAGGTATAGGTAATGAATTTATGCCAGCGTTAAATGAAGGTTCTTTTTTATTGATGCCAACTACCATGCCCCACTCAAGTATTACGGAGAACATGGAGACTCAGGCAAACCTAAATAGGCATTTAATGTCCATTCCTGAAATTGAGTCTTCTGTAGGTAAATGGGGACGGGTTAATTCGGCCCTAGACCCTGCACCTATTTCCATGTACGAAAACACCATTAATTATATACCTGAATTTATGGTAAATAAAGATGGCCATAGAATCAGTTTCAAAGTTAATAAAGACGATGCCTTTGTTTTAAAGGATGGAACGTCCTATAAATATGGAGTAGATGATTTTCGCAAAATAACCAAAGATGAGTTAATTGAAGATGAAGATGGGGAATACTTTAGGCAATGGCGAAAAAAAATAAAAAAACCAGATGATATTTGGAATGAAATAGTAGCTCACTCTAAATTCCCAGGATTGACTTCGGCACCAAAGTTGCAACCCATCCAAACTCGTTTGATCATGTTGGCTACTGGAATGCGGGCGCCAATGGGAATCAAAGTGTTTGGGCCAAATTTAGAAACCATTGAAAAAGTGGGCTATGAGTTTGAAAAAATACTTCAAGAAGTTCCAAGTATTAAACCTGAAAC
>DINS01000005.1:0-6018 GCA_002426015.1 Flavobacteriaceae bacterium UBA5534 | reverse complement strand
GGCGTAAATATGCGCGATCTATTCCAAGTACACACCATTAACTTAAGTGTTGCAGTATGGGTAGGTTTTATAGCCTTGTTTGGTATCGCTACCGATGATGGCGTTATTATGGGTACTTATATTCATCAAACTTTTGAGCGAAACAACCCGCAAACTGTTGCGGAAGTTAGGGCTTCAGTAATTGAAGCGGGTTCAAATAGAGTTCGACCCGCTATGATGACTGCCGCAGTGGCAATTATTGCGTTGCTTCCAGTGTTAACTGCCACTGGAAAAGGAGCAGACGTGATGATCCCTATGGCGATACCAACTTTTGGGGGGATGACTATTCAAATCATGACCATGTTTATTGTACCTATCCTGCAGTGTTTTTGGCGTGAAGGTGTTATAAATAGGGAAAACAGGAAAAAATTGAAAGAAGTAACTAATTAAAAATCAAGTAATGAAAAATATAAAAATAGTTTTTAGCTTCTTTAGTCTACTGCTGCTGGTGCCATTTGCACAAGCACAGCAGGAATTGGATAGCTATTTAAAAGTAGCCGCATCCAATAATCCTGGATTAAAAGCTATGTTCAATGATTATATGGCCGCCATGGAAATAGTGCCTCAAGTGGGTACTTTACCCGATCCTACATTTGCTTTTGGGTATTTTATCCAGCCTGCTGAAACAAGGGTTGGGCCGCAAAGGGCGAACTTTAATTTAATGCAAAGTTTTCCGTGGTTTGGTTTGCTAAGTGCTAAAGAGGATGTTGCGACCCAAATGGCAAAAGCAAAATATGAAGATTTTGAAAATGAAAAGTCTAATATTTTCTTTGAAGTGAAAACCGCTTATTATAACTTTTATTTTATTCAAAAAGCTATAGAGATAACTAAAGAGAACATAGAAATTTTAGAGGTTTTTAAAAGGCTTTCCTTAGTAAAAATTGAAGCAGGTACAGCTTCGGTAGTAGATGAGTTACGGGTTGAATTGGAGATTAACGATCTCGAAAACCAATTGGCGCTTTTTTTGGATACAAAAGATGCTTTTCGAATAAAGTTCAACAACTTACTGAACCGGGACGATATTTCAGAAATAATAGTGCCAGATGTATTGTGGCAAGAAGAATTTCCTTTGGACCAGTTGAAAATGCTCGACGAAATCTATACCTCAAACCATCAAATAAAGAGTATAGAACATAAGTTGAACGCCTTTTTAAATCAGGAAATTGCAGCGAAAAAAGAAGGATTGCCAAAGTTTAATGTGGGCTTAAATTACACCATAGTGGGAAACAATCCTATGTCAACGGCATCAGACAACGGTAAAGACGTGTTTGTGTTTCCTTCAGTAGGGGTAACCATTCCATTATATCGTAAAAAATATAAGGCGTTAATAAAAGAAGCACAATTCAGGCAAGAAGCCGAAGTATCCAGAAAAGAGGATAAAAAGAACACATTGAGCTCTATATATGAAAATACGCTTAAGGATTTTAACGATGGCAATAGGCGTATAGCTTTAAATTTAAGGCAATCTGAAATTGCAAAAAAGGTACTGGATATTTTAATAACATCTTATTCAACAAATGCTAGGGACTTTGAAGAAGTGTTGCGTATAGAACGGCAATTGTTAAATTATGAATTGGAACATGAAAAAGCATTAACAGATAAAAATGCTGCTGCGGCATTTATGGATTATTTAATTGGACAATAAAAAAAATTAAAATGAAAAAATATAAAAATTATATCATAGGAACCGGTATCTTAATTATCGGAATTATCGTAGGAATTGCGTTTTCAGGTGATGGCTCAAAAATGGATCATGATGAATCTGGGCATGAATATGTTCAAGATCCTGTTACCCAGCTTTGGACCTGTGCCATGCACCCCCAAATTAAAATGAAAGAACCTGGCAATTGCCCCATTTGCGGTATGGAACTTATCCCTTTGAAAGGAAATGATACCGCAGAAAAAATAAGTGACGAGGAGATTGTATTGAATCAAGAAGCTTATCAATTGGCAAATATACAGACTACGGTAGTCTTAAAAGCTAATGCAACAAAAGAATTACATTTATTAGGGAGAGTTCAGCCAGATGAGCGAAAACTGTTTTCTCAAGTGTCTCATATACCAGGTAGAATTGAACACCTATATGTTAATTTTACAGGCGAAAAAGTGTCATATGGACAAAAAATAGTGCGTATTTATTCACCTGAATTGATCGCTGCCCAAAAAGAACTTTTTGAGGCCATCAAGTCTAAGGATGTTTATCCGCAATTATATACAGCTGCACGCAATAAACTGAAGTTGTGGAAACTAAATGAAGCCCAAATTAGTGCTATTGAAAAATCAGGTAATGTGAAAGAAGAAATTGATATTTTATCTGATCATTCGGGGTATGTTATGAAAAGGAATGTTGAACTTGGAGACTATGTAAAAGAAGGAAGTGTTTTGTTTGATATTGCAAATTTAAGCACCGTTTGGGTGATGTTTGAAGCTTATGAGTCGGATATTCAATGGATACATATCAATGATGAGTTTAATTTTACGGTCCAAGCACTTCCAGGTAAAACGTTTAAAGGAAAAGTTACCTATGTAGATCCTTTTGTTTCAGCCACAACAAGAGTTGCTAAAGTTAGGGTTGAAGTAAATAACCCATCCAATTTACTGCTGCCAGAAATGTATGCCACAGGAATTGTAAGTGCTAGATTGGCCAATGTAAAAGATGCCATAATAATACCAAAATCGGCGGTGCTATGGACCGGAAAACGGGCCGTTGTCTATGTAAAGGTCCCGCACGAAAAAACCATTTCCTTTGTCTACAGGGAAGTTGCTCTAGGGGCAGATTTGGGAGATTTTTATATTATTAAAGACGGGTTAATGGAAGGTGAAACTGTTGCCACCAATGGGGTGTTCAGAATTGATGCCTCAGCCCAATTGGTTGGCAAAAAAAGCATGATGAACCCAGAAGGGGGCAAGGTAAGCCTGGGCGGCCATGCCGGTATGGATATGGGCGGTGACAATAAAACAAGTAGTGCAGACCATAGCAAAATGGACATGAGCGATCCAAAAATGCAAGGCCAAACTGGCACAGACCATACCAAAATGGAAAATAATACCAGCCATGTCGATATGAACCAGCGCATTGCCACAACCAATGCTTTTAAAAGCCAATTGGAACAGGTTTTCAACGCCTATATTAAATTAAAGGATGCTTTTGTTGCAGACGACGGCAGTGCCGCTAGTGCTTCTGCCAAAACGCTATTGAACGCCATGAAAAAAGTGGACATGAAACAATTGTCGGACCACACAGCACATAACCACTGGATGACCATATCCAAGGAAATTACAGGGTCTGCGACCTCCATTTCAGAAATTTCGGATATCGAAAAACAGCGCAGCCATTTTAAGCATTTATCGGCACATTTGTCCAAAGGCGTAAAACTCTTCGGTGTCAACCAAAAAGTTTACGAGCAATTTTGCCCTATGGCCGACAATAATGCCGGGGCCTATTGGTTAAGCCTTGAGAAACCTATCAAAAACCCGTATCTAGGCGCAAAAATGTTGACCTGTGGCGATGTGAAAGAAGTAATAATGAAATAACAAAAACTTAAAAAAACAAAACAGATGAAAAATTTAAAATTAAAACCGATAGCAATGATAGCCCTTATAATGGGCATGTCAAGTGTTGTTTACGCCCAGCACGACCATGGCAATATGAACATGAAACAGGACGATCACGGTATGATGGACCATGACACCAATATGGTAAAGTTAAACGATAAAAACCTGACCAAGGCCTACATGCACTATACCATGATAAATGAAGCTTTGGTTGAAGCCAATTCTGAAAAAGCACAGAAAGCCTCAAAAATGCTTGTTGGGATTTTAAAGAAATACGGTAAAGCAACCGATGCCCTAAAAGTTGCCGAAGACATGGCTTCTAAGTCCAATATCATGGATCAGCGTATTGTATTTTCAAAACTTAGCACAGCCTTTGAACCTTTGTTAAAGGAGAACGTGACCGAAGGTGAAATTTATAAAACCTTTTGCCCAATGGCAAACGATGGGGGTTCCTACTGGTTTTCAAATTCCAACAAAATTAAAAATCCCTACATGGGAAAAGCTATGGTAAGTTGTGGCAGCGTAAAAGAAACATTTAAGTCTATGTGATTGGTAGCAGAAGCTGGTTTATCAAGGCTTTAACAGCTTTTATAGGCCAGCTTATTAATCAAAAAAAAAGATAAAGTCATGAAAGAAATTAAAGCATTTATCCGAACAAACAAAGTAAATGATGTAGCATTGAATTTACAAAAAAACAGCTTTTGTTGTTTTAGCATTTTTGAAGGTGATGGTTCCGGGAATTTTTCCGATCCAGATAAAGAATATCCAAGTTTAAGCCATCCTTTTTTGCACTACAAGATTGCAAAATTGGAAATAGTATGCAATAAAGACGATGTAAATAAAATTGTTAAGATAATAAAAGAGCATGCACGTAAGGGTAAAAGCTATGATGGCTTATTCTACGTGACTAATGTAGTGTAAAAAGTAAGAATTAGAGATTAAAAATAAGAGAGAATGATAAATAATTAGAGTAACCAATTAAACATATTACAAGGTAGACACCGTTAACTTTTAGAAATAATAAATTATTAAAAACTAAATAAAATTTAAGTAGTTTTTGTAGAAAATTATGGTTAATTCAAATGGCGTTTATAGTAAAAAATAAAATTTAAAAATAAAAATCATTAAAGCAAAAAATTTATTAGTTGTTTTAATAATAGCAACTGTAGGACTATCAACAATGAATGCCCAAGAAATGGATCATTCTAAAATGAAAAAGGACACAACCAAAATGAAAATGGATCATTCTAAAATGGAAATGAAAGCAATGTACACCTGCCCAATGCATGCTGATGTAAAAAGTGATAAACCAGGTGAATGCCCAAAATGCGGAATGAATTTAAAGAAAATCGAAATGGATCATAGTGAAATGGATATGAAAAAAGATTCTACAAAAATGGATATGAATCGTAGCAAAATGGTAAAAGTATATACTTGCTCCATGCACCCAGAAATAACAAGTAACAAGCCAGATGAATGTCCAAAATGTGGAATGAACCTGACTGAGAAAGAGACAGATATGAAAAAAGAAGATTCTAATAAAAACCATAAACATTAGTATTTTAATTCCTGATGATAAGAAAATTTACTGAATACCTTTAAATGGATGACGTAGTTAATTGTTTTCATTTTTGAAAACATATTCTCTTTTTTTCTCAGGTGAAAAAAATATAAAAAACATAAAAAATGAAAACAAAAATTAATGTCCTAGTAATTAGTTTTATTGTACTTGCCGTTAGCATAAGCTGTAATAATACTAAAAAAGAAGTTATTCAGAAACCTACTACCGTTGGGGCAAGTCAAGGAGCCATGGCAAATGAAGCTAAATTGAAATCTAGTTTAGTTTGTTTTGTTAACAATAAGTTTATGGGGATAGACCAAATTCCTGTGGAAGTTGAAGGTAAAACTTATTATGGTTGTTGCCCTGATTGTGTCGGAAAAATAAAAAACCTAAGAGAAGTTCGTTATGCTTTTGATCCACATACTGGAAAAGAAGTAGATAAAGCATTGGCCTACATTGTATTGTCCCCTAATGGTAATAATGACATTCTTTATTTTGAATCAGAACTTTCATATAAAGAACACTTTAAATTATAAAAAAATGAATCACTTAAAATATATAATAATCTTATTACTAATCCCATTAAGTTCAGTTCTCGGACAGTCCTTGGAGGGTAATATTGATTATCTACCTATAAAGGAATATGTCATAACACTTCGTGAGGAAATGGTCAACAAAGCCGGGAAAGAAGTTAAGGGCATGACCATTAATAGTGGTATTCCGGGGCCAACCTTAAAATTCACGGAAGGCGAATACGCAGTCATTTACGTAAAAAATGAAATGAGCGAAGAAACCTCTGTGCATTGGCATGGTTTGTTATTACCTAATTTTTATGATGGCGTACCCTATTTAACAACACCCCC
>DINS01000029.1 GCA_002426015.1 Flavobacteriaceae bacterium UBA5534 | reverse complement strand
TTAGAAAACACGATATTTTTTAATCAGATAATCAGGAACACCATCTAGTTGTGGGTTGATTAAAGATTAGAAAACACGATATTTAGTATCATCACTTGATAACTGCAAGTTCGGTTGTGGGTTGATTAAAGATTAGAAAACACGATATTTAGTTGCCGTTAAGTATGCTCATGCCGTTTGTTGTGGGTTGATTAAAGATNNGATTAGAAAACACGATATTTTATCACCTTGCAACTCAAACTCACCAGATGTTGTGGGTTGATTAAAGATTAGAAAACACGATATTCGCATTATACTCTTCAACGCTATTAAACATGTTGTGGGTTGATTAAAGATTAGAAAACACGATATTATTTTGATGGGCTTTATGTTCCATTAACAGGTTGTGGGTTGATTAAAGATTAGAAAACACGATATTGCGATATTTTCAATGCAGAAAGTCGCCAAGGTTGTGGGTTGATTAAAGATTAGAAAACACGATATTATAATTATAAACATTTTGAGTTATGGAAAGTTGTGGGTTGATTAAAGATTAGAAAACACGATATTGAAAAAACAAATTTTAAAACACTTTATCAGTTGTGGGTTGATTAAAGATTAGAAAACACGATATTCCTCGAAGAAGGCAAAAAATACGTCAACCTGTTGTGGGTTGATTAAAGATTAGAAAACACGATATTTTGCGATAGATATCAATGTTTGGTCGCATAGTTGTGGGTTGATTAAAGATTAGAAAACACGATATTGTATCGCCTTCGGTAACGGTTAGCGTCACAGTTGTGGGTTGATTAAAGATTAGAAAACACGATATTGATCATGATGTGGCTCCTATTCCACTGTTGGTTGTGGGTTGATTAAAGATTAGAAAACACGATATTAAGCCAATGGTTTAAAAGGCGGTAGACCTAGTTGTGGGTTGATTAAAGATTAGAAAACACGATATTTTCCGCCTACGGTAACTGTTCTCATGTATGGGTTGTGGGTTGATTAAAGATTAGAAAACACGATATTTGATTCTAAATTAGATAGCTATATCACTGAGTTGTGGGTTGATTAAAGATTAGAAAACACGATATTTCGCGTTAGGTGTCACTAATGTAGCCAGTGGTTGTGGGTTGATTAAAGATTNNNCTTTAGGGACTTCTGCCCTGCCCCAATAATTAAGAATATTGCCAAATTGTTTATCGGTTATACGCAGGACACTTACCTTGCCAAATGGTGGCAGCAATCTTTTAATTCGCTTTTCGTGTACATCGGCGCTTTCACTACTTGCGCAATGGCGCATGTACACCGAATATTGCATCATCGCAAAGCCGTCTTTTAGCAGGTTTTTTCTAAAGCCTGCTGCATTGCGCCTGTCTTTGGCGGTTTCGGTAGGCAAATCAAAAAACACAAATAACCACATAATTCTATAACCATTTAGTTCCATAATGCTGGATATTTGATCTTCTTACGTTTACCAGAATAACATTGCTGTAACGAGCTTGCTGTTTTTTGCAATGCGACCATCAATGGGCTTTTTTCTTCTTTGAAGTAAACGGTCCTAGTCAAAATTTTAAGTAATTCTGATTTTATTTCGGTATTCAATTCTTGTTCATCATAGGTTTCCATTAAAAAATGGACTGTTTCATCAACAATAGGTCTAAAAGGTTCCATAATATCGTCAGCCAAAGCAAAAGCATTGTACTTGCTTTTGTGATGTATGCCCAAAGTATTCAATAGGCCACTGCCTGATAAGGAACGGGCAGTTGCTGCTCTTAAAATGGCATAGCCATAATTCAAAAAATTGTTAGGGTAATCGCCAAATCGCTCGCGCTTAAAATCTGTTGAAAAAAAGGACTTCCAATAAAAATTTGCCGCAACGGCTTCCATGTTTGATGTATCACCACTCAATACTTTACTTGCGAGGTATTCAAACTTGTTTTTGTTTTTTGTGATTTTTTGAAGCAATATGCCTTGATTGGTGATTTTGGTTTTAATGGTTTGTTGCCACAATTGCTTTTTGAGTGGAGCACTGGCATTAATTTGATTTTTAAAAATTTCTTGTTGAATGAAATGACTGTTGAGGTTTAGAAACATTCCGTTGGGCAAATGAGACCCGTTGCAAATGATAATAGCACAATTGTTTTCAACCAATAAATTCATGGAAGTTATGCTTATATACACTTCTGGGTCATCGATGACCAAAAAGCCTATATCTTCAATAGGGATTGTTGATTCTCTATGTTCGTTCTTAATGTTGAGCTGAAGGTTTTTAGTAGTTACCTTGCTTTTGTTCTCTATTAATATTGACTTTTTTAACATCTTTTTGTTTATAATTTACACAAAGTCAACATATTGCACTTTAAAACTCTATAATCAACTGAAATAAAAGGTAAGATGTACTCTTTGGATGATTTATTCGATGAAAGGATAACTTGATGTGTGGTTGATTAGGGTATTTTTCATGAGATTGCTTTATCTCGACTACGCTCAAACGGACAAAAAAGGGCATAAAAAAACCATGAGCTTTTTTGGAACTCATGGTTGGACACTTACTGACCCTAATGGTCATTGCTAGGCAACTGCTATTTGTTATATAAGTTACGGAACTGCAGTTTGCTGATTTGCTTATACTCTGGGCTTTTGAAACCAAATATTGCCTTGACATATTGTTTGACTGCCATAGCCACATCGAACAGGCCTATGGTTGGCTCATATAAGGTTTTGTTGCGCTCTATACGTGCATTGCTGATGCCTACATTGGTGTCCTTGACATTTTTGTTGGCAGATTGCAAGTCGTTGCGGAGTGCTATGAGGTTTGTGGTCTTAAGAGCATCTTCGTTGGGTGCGTACAATGGTTCGTCGGCGCATACCCCTATGAGCCCATCGAAATGTTGGATGCGCTGCGCAAAGGACATCTGCGAGGCACTGATGTTGTTTTGGCCATCGTCTGGATTGATCTTTTTGGCTCGCTTGCCCTGTAGCTTGCGGTTGTAGAACTCGGCTTTCTCGATGGTTTTTTGCGAAGCACCGCATGCCTTTAACTCTCCCATAATGCGGGTGGCCAGTGGTGAAAGTAACTCGAACATGGTTTGGCGCTGGTCGGTATTGACCTTAAAGGTATTGAGATTGCTTGTGACATTCTCAATGGCGCTGTTGCTATTGGTGGCAATGGCTTGCAAATTGGTGAGCTTTAGCACAGAATTGCTTGGGTTGTAGATTGCGCCATAGCCTTCGACATAGGCTACCATGGTCTGGAAGTTGTCGAGGTTGAGGGCATTACCTGTTTCGTTGTAGCGTTTGCCACTTCTGACTTTTTTTGCCTTGTCCTGTTGTTTTGGTGCGGTTTCTTGCCCAGGTGTTGTTTCTGGCGCAGCTACTTTTGCAGGCAAAATGTTGTTTTGGTTAAGTGTGTGGACAGGCATTACCATTTCTGGATTTTCCATTAGGGCTGACACAGTTGGTGCTTCTGCCCCATTTAAAATTGCTTTTTTCATAAGTAAAAAAAATTGATTTGGGCTATGGTTTAGTTACCATGCATGCCAAACCATAGTGAAAAGCGTTGCATGGGTTTATTGGTACTGGATGGACAAAGCTTGAGCATCCGAGTTTTGTTTCGGTAAAAAAATAACTAAAAATGTCTTCGAAGATGTTTTGTGATGCCCTATACTTCTTAAGATTAGGCTGTTAAGGTATCACTAGACGAAGCGAATGTAGGAAAATGGAAATTAATTTGCAAATTTATTTTCGATGAAGTGTATAATTTATCCGTTAAAGTGTTAAGTTAATAAATGGATAGCCTATACTGGCCTGCTTTAAATATGCTTATGCCATTGGGCTATACGACCTTTTATTTGTTAATATAGATGCTTTGGATACCTCACCTGTTTTTTATAAATACGCTGCGAGCACTGCCATAAAAGGGTCCGGTATTGTAAAACTATTGAGGAAGAAAAAAAACATTCGTAACCAATCATCCCATCATCTGTTTGACCAACCAAGAAAAAGTGAGCTTAAAATTGCATATATTCGTCTTGTAATATCATGATATGAACACATCGAAACGCATCGGCTTTGTTTTAGGACCCTTACTATTTTTCCTTATTTTATTTTATTTTAAGCCTGAAGGTCTGTCGCCACAAGCCCGCGCTGTCTTGGCATCGACCGCTTGGATTGCCGTGTGGTGGATTACGGAAGCCATCCCGATTGCTGTGACGGCTTTGTTGCCCATTGTGCTGTTTCCGCTTTCTGGTGCTTTGGACCTGAACACGACCACCAGTGCTTTTGGGCATAAATACATCTTTTTGTATATGGGAGGGTTTATTATTGCGATTGCCATCGAAAAATGGAATTTGCACAAGCGGATTGCGCTCAATATCATCAACTTTATTGGTTCGGATATCAAGAAAATCATCTTGGGCTTTATGGTTGCCACTGCGTTTTTGAGCATGTGGATTAGCAACACCGCCACTTCGGTAATGATGTTGCCCATTGGGATTGCCATTATTACACAGCTAAAGGACAATCCTCATACGATAGAAAACGAGAACCTGCTTTTTGGGAAGGCCTTGATGCTTGCCATTGCCTATAGCGCCTCCATTGGTGGTATTGCCACGTTAATTGGTACGCCTCCCAACTTGGTGCTTGCTGGTGTGGTTTTGGATACCTATCATTATGAAATCACGTTTTTGCAATGGTTTATGTTCGGGTTTCCAATTTCGGTGCTTATGTTGTTTATCTGTTGGAAATATTTGACCTCGTATGCCTTTAAGTTTCAGCAGAAAGAGTTTCCGGGAGGCAAACAGGAGATTAAGCGTTTACTGAAATCGTTAGGCACCATNNTCGAAAGACAAAAAAGAAAAATTGATGTCTTGGGAAGATGCCGTTAAATTGCCTTGGGGCATTATCTTGCTTTTTGGTGGTGGCATGGCTCTTGCCAATGGTTTTGAAACCAGCGGCTTGGCGCAATGGATTGGTAACCAAATGACAAGTTTTGCTGGAGTTACCACCATTTTATTGATTTTACTTTTGATTGCGTCTGTTAACTTTTTGACCGAAATCACCTCCAATTTAGCAACAACTGCGATGTTGCTTCCTGTTTTGGCACCAATGGCCATTGTCGTTGACATCCATCCATTTGTATTGATGGTTGGTGCCGCTGTTGCTGCGAGTTGCGCTTTTATGTTGCCAGTAGCGACACCTCCAAATGCGGTGGTGTTTGGCTCGGGCTATTTGCGAATTCCTGATATGGTGAACAAAGGNNGTGAGTGGTGAGTAGTGAGTAGTGAGTAGTGAGTAGTGAGTAGTGAGTAGTGAGTAGTGATAAAATATCTATTTATGCTCTTGTGCAAATTCTAAAGCACGCAATTCGTTGTAATAGCATCCTTTCAGCTTTACAAAGCCTACATGCCCTCCATGGTTTGGCATTTCGAGATAGAGGTTTGGGTTGTTTTTGGCGGCTTTTACTGGGAAACATTCTGGCGATAAAAATGAATCGTTAAGCGCATTGATGATGAGGGTTGGTGTTTTGATATTGTCTAAAAACTGAAGACTGCTGCTCTTTTCGTAATAATCCAATGCGTCGATAAATCCGTGGGCTTTTGAGGTATAGACGTTATCAAAATCGTTTAAGGTTTTGATGGATTCCAACGCTTCCATGGAGAGTTTTTCAGGGAAATTTGCCTGTTTTAGTTTTAAGCTCCTTACCAAATGCTTTTTGAAGCGGTCGTGAAACAATACATTTTTGAAGGTGTGCAATTCTTGTGCTGAATGCCTCAAACTACAAGGCACAGACACTGCAATGGCTGCCTTTATTTGTGCTGGTACTTCATCACGTTCTCCCAAATATTTCAACGTCACATTGCCTCCAAGACTAATGCCTTTGATATAGATATCGGTGTAATTTTTACTGATGGCATGCAAAATGACTTCGTGCAAATCGTCAGTTGCCCCAGAATGGTATGAATAATACTTGCGATTGGGCTCGCCACTGCAGCCCCTAAAATTGACACTGATGGCGTCGATGCCATTGGCATTAAATAGTTTGGCGGTACCTGTCATATAAGGCCGTTGGGCATTGCCTTCCAATCCGTGAAGCAAGATAATGACCTTATGCGATGGCTCTTTGGCATAGCTCCAGTCTAAATCCAAAAAATCACCATCTGGCAATTCCAAACGTTCGCGCTGTTGTATCACTCCATTGACACGCCGTATCAATCCTGAATAGACAGTAGAGATAAAACCTTTTTTAAAGAAAAATGGAGGCTTATAAGCGGATTGGAGTATTGGCATTTTTTTAGTAAGTCGTTAGTTGTGAATAGTGAATGGTTAGTAGTGAGTTAATCATTGCCGTTTAGTTCAAGGTTTGTGAACTTGAAGGAGCTACCATCAAACAGGCCTTTGTCGCTTAATTTGAGAGATGGGATGACCAACAAGGCCATAAACGATAAGGTCATATAAGGAGCGTGGAGTGTGCTGCCCAATTGTTTTGCCATTTTGTCGAGTTGGGCATATTGCAAACCGATTGTTTTGCCATCTTTATCACTCATAATGCCAGCCACTGGAAGTGAGACTATTTTTTCGCCATGAGTTGATACTGCACATATACCTCCTTTGTTTTCGATAATGAGGTTGACCGCTTTACAAATGGCTTCATCAGAAACACCAACAGCAATGATATTATGAGAATCGTGGCCAACAGAACTTGCAATCGCGCCTTCTTTTAATCCGAAATTTTTAATGAATGCCAAGGCAGGTTTTTGGTTTTGATAGCGATTAACGACTGTCATTTTTAGAATGTCGCCATCACTATTTGAGACTATGTTTCCGTCCTTTATCAAACTATTTGCAATGATTTCATTTGTTACCAATTGTCCTTCCATGGCTTCGATGACACGAATTTGACTGGCCGTCGATTCGTACCTAAAATCAGAGATTTGCTTTTTACTGCAATTGAAGTTGTTCAGGTTTTTAAAAGCAACTGGCTGTACCAAAGAGATTCCGTTATTGAACACCAATTCGCCATCGATATAAGTTTGAAGAACCTTGAAGTTTTTTAAATCCTCGATAACGATACAATCTGCTGCATCACCAACTTGGAGCAATCCAACATCCAGCTTATAATGCTTCACCGGATTGATACAAGCCACTTGAAGCACTTTAAACACATCCATGCCTTTGGCGACTGCTCTTGCGCACAGTTTGTTGATGTGATCAATCATTAAGTCATCTGGATGTTTGTCATCACTGCAAAACATCATGTTCTCAAAATGCTCTGGCAACAAATCGATCAAAGCTTCAAAATTTTTGGCCGCACTTCCCTCTCGTACCAATATTTTCATACCCTTTTGAAGTTTTTCGAGCCCTTCATCATAGGTAAAACATTCGTGGTCGGTAGAAATGCCTGCTTTAATGTATTTTGAAATGTCGTCACCACGCAATCCTGGTGCATGGCCATCGACAGGCTTGTTGTAGTGTTTTGCCCAAGCAATTTTTTTCATCACGTCGGCATCATCAAACAACACGCCTGGATAATTCATCATTTCGGCCAAATACTTGATATCTGGATTGGCCATAAGCGTCTTGATGCCTTCAGAATCAATCACTGCACCAGCCGATTCAAAATGAGTTGCAGGCACACACGAAGGTGCGCCAAAATTGAACTTAAAAGGTACTTTTTTGCCATTGGCAATCATAAACTCAACACCTTCTACTCCTAGTACGTTGGCAATTTCGTGAGGGTCAGACACTGTGGCAACCGTTCCGTGCGTGACTGCGAGACGAGCAAACTCGGAAGGTACCAGCATAGAACTCTCTATATGAATGTGCGCATCGACAAAACCAGGCAGGATATAATGATAGACATTGTGGTCTTTTTCTTTGATAGATGAAACCTTACCATTGGTGATTGCGATCTCGCCTTTGTAAATGCGCTTGTTATGTATATCGACTATTTGGCCTTGTAAAATCATTTATTGGATTTCAATTTTTAATATCTTTTTTGTGCTTTCTGACACTTTAAAACGCTCGTCAGCACGACGACCTATGACCCAAACAATAGCGTCGCCAGAACACAGCAATTGTATCTGTTCTTTATCAATCAATGATAGCTTTTCATCCTTGAAGTATTTGCTCAATTTCTTTTTGCCCTTCATTCCTTGTGGGTAAAAATAGTCTCCATCTTGCCATTTTCTAATTGCCAAAGGGTACTTCAACAAATCGGCATCAACAAAAATGGTGTTTTTATCAGATTTAAAAATGGCATCTGCTTCGTCAAAGAATAAGATTCCTGATGGTGTTTGAACCTGTCTGTCGATTTTTTCAACAGGTATGGTGTCGTCATTTTCTTCTGAATTGATTTCGGTCAACAACAGTTGATTTCTGTCTTTGAGCAAACGATGTGTCGCAGAAAACACTTGCTTTCCTGATTGCGCTTCCAAAAGATTGGCAACATCATTCCACTCGGTAAAATTGAAATCTTTTAGCAATTCGTACAGATATACTTTAGGACTTGAGAGTTTCTTCAGTTTTTTGATATCCAACTTGATGCTTGTACCATCTACCGAAACGACTTTCTTCTGAAGTTTTACAATGGCATCTTCAATAATAGTTTTCGAATCTTGCAAATGTTGCTGTGTCTGCTCAAAATTTTGCAATAATTGCGGATTGATGTCTTTCAATATCGGAATCACATCGTGTCGTAATTTATTCCGAAGGTATTTATTGGAAGCATTGCTACTATCTTCTCGCCATTTTAGCTTTTGCTCTTTGGCGTAAGCTTCCAGTTCGTTTCTTGAAAACATCAATAAAGGTCGAACCACATTATCATTGACTTCTGGGATACCCATTAAGCCATCTAAACCTGTTCCTCTCGTTATATTAATCAAGAAGGTTTCAAGATTGTCGTCAGCGTGGTGTGCTGTAAGGATGTAATCAAAATTCAATTGGTCTGCCAACTCATGAAACCAACCATAGCGCAACTCACGAGCTGCCATTTGGGTTGATAATTGATGTTCGTTAGCGTATTGTTCGGTTTCAAAATTTTCAATAAAAACTTCCAACTCCAAATCTTCGGCAAGTTGCAGTACAAACTCTTCGTCAGCATCACTCTCGTCACCTCTTAAATTGAAATTGCAATGTGCCAAAGCTATTTTTAGTCCAGCTTTATGGCACAAATGTGTTAAGACCACAGAATCCAATCCTCCGGAAATGGCAATAAGCAACTTCCCTTTTTTTAAAAACGGAAACTCTTGATTGATGTGCGCTTGAAATGGACTTAACATGCATCAAAGATACAACTTTGAAGCCTTTATACAATTGCAAAAAAATTCATTTAAAAGTTGAAAAATCATGGATTTTCAAATGAATATTTCTTAACTTTAAAAACCTACATTAAAAGCATGCGATTATGGATACTCAACATTCAAAAGAAGCCTCTGACAGAAAAGAGTACAACAAAAAAGTCTTATCAGTCGTACCTCACATGCATCCTTATGTGAAACATCGCCTTTATATTGCCGAGAGCATTGGCGTTTTGCCAAAAAACATGTATTCCTCCAGCGGCATCATTGACGATTGCATTATTACAATGTATGAAAAAGGCTATAATTGTGATGCAGATGCCCAAAGCATTAAGCTGAAATTATTTGAAACCATCGACAATCATCTTGAGGACTTATTTGTTAAAGAAGCTTACCATACCAAAACCATCAGTACCAACAGCTTTTTGCAAGAAGAGTTAAGACGTCTTGAAGAATCCTATACCATTGATGCCGATTTGGACTATATGATGTTGGAGCAATTGGATGATATATCGTATCACCAACATGATGATGACCACCATGATGTGTTTGTGTTTGATGACAACAACACCCAAGTTTTAGATACGCTTGATTTATCGCTCAATGCAAAACAAAACAACAGAAAACTAGTTGGCAAATTTTATAATTGGTTACCACTACGAGTATCCAATATTGTGGATCTATATACTTTTGGTAAATTGGATTTTAAGGAAATCGCCAAAATAAAACACATTGAAGTATCTCGTGTTGAAAAGGTTTTGAAGGAAGTTAAGAAACAGTTTAGGACGCATTTGGAGTAAAGGTGTAAAACCTGAATCAAAAAATCAGTTCATATACTTCCCTTTTTTACTTCCTTCGTACATCACGTATTTTACCAAACGTGCTTCCAATTTGGCATTTACCAAATGTATTTTACGAGAAGGTCGTAAACCAACATGCTTTAAGGCATCAAGGTTAGAGGTAATAAACCACGCATCTGTACCTGGATAGTTCTGCTTTAAAGTATCTCCAATATTTTTATAAAAACTTTCCATTTCTATATCTAAACGTTCGCCATAAGGCGGATTGAATACCATATGCAATTTCTCATCACCTGCTTTTTGAGTTTTAAAGAAATCTTCATGTCGCACTTCAATAAAATCTTCTAATTGCGCATTTTTAATATTCTCTTTAGCTTTTGCAACAGCGCTTGGNNACATCCCAATCTTGCCAACGCTCAAAAGCAAATTCTTTACGCATTAAGTTAGGTGGAATATTACAAGCTATCATTGCAGCTTCACAAAGAATCGTTCCACTACCACACATTGGGTCCATAAAATCGGTTTGTCCATCCCAACCGGAAAGCATTACTAATCCTGCTGCTAACACCTCGTTTATAGGTGCAATATTAGTGGCTGTTTTATAACCACGTTTATGTAACGAATCGCCAGATGTATCTAACGAGATATTACACACATTTCTATCAATATGTACATTGATTTTTAAGTCTGGAAATTTCAAATCGACGTTTGGTCGCTCACCTGTAGTATCTCTAAACTTATCTACAATCGCATCTTTGGTTTTTTGAGCGATATATAGAGAGTGTGTAAATAAATGCGAATGCACAGTAGCATCAACAGCTAAAGTGCCAGTTGGTTTGAGATATTGCTCCCAAGACATGTTATACAAGTTATCGTATAAATCTTGTTCGTTATTAACTTTAAATGAATGAATAGGTTTTAGAATTTTAATAGCAGTACGTAAAGCTAAATTACACTTATACATAAAGCCTTTATCACCAACAAAACTAACATTGCGCACTCCTGCTTTAACGTCACGAGCACCAAGTTGTGTTAATTCTTTTGCTAATAGTTCTTCAAAGCCAAATAAGGTTTTGGCAACCATACTAAAATTATTATCCATTATTCATCTAATATAGATTGCAAAAATAAAGTATTTTTGCAGTCAGACGAATTAATCGATGACAAAAGAAAAAACACAATGGTACGCTTCATGGTTTGATACGCCTTACTACCATATTTTATATAAAGATAGAGATCACGAAGAGGCACACCAATTTATGGATAATTTAACCAATTATCTTAATCTTCCTGAAGATGGCAAAGTTTTAGATTTAGCTTGTGGTAAAGGTCGTCATTCGGTATATCTCAACTCATTAGGTTATAATGTAACTGGAGTAGATTTATCAGAAAACAGTATAGCATACGCCAAACAATTTGAAAACGACACCCTTCATTTTGAGGTGCATGATATGTGCAAACCTTATAACGAAAAGTTTGATGCTGTTTTTAATTTATTTACCAGTTTTGGATACTTTGATAAAGAGGAAGATAATTTAAATACCATTAAAGCTATAAAAGAAGATTTAAACGAGTTTGGCTTTGGTGTTATTGACTTTATGAATACCGATTTTATTATTGAAAATTTAGTTGCTGAAGATGTAAAAACAATTGAAGGAATTGAGTTTCATCAAAAACGCTATGTAAAAGATGGTTATATAATTAAAGATATTTCTTTTACTGCTGATGGCGAAGATTATAACTTTCAAGAACGTGTTAAAGCTCTAACATTGAAAGACTTTGAAACACTTTTTGAAAAAGCTGGTGTGTTTTTATTAGATGTTTTTGGTGATTACAAATTGAGAAAATATTATAAAACAACTTCAGAACGTTTAGTAATGATTTTTAAATAACCAATATTTGGTATTTTAGCAGTATGAACAAATACTTATTTCCTATATATGCTGTAGCAATCGGTGTAATACTTGTGGTCATTTTTAAGCAAAAAAAATCGAGTTACACAAAAATATTATTATCCTTTAGTGGTGCATTTTTATTGGCATTAACGCTTTTTGATTTGCTTCCAGAAGTTTATGAACATCTTGAAGGAAAACAAACAGGCTTATTTATAATGAGCGGTATATTAATTCAGATTATTTTGGAGTTTTTTTCTAAAGGAGCTGAACATGGTCATGTACATATCCATAAACACGAAACAAGCTTTCCTTGGTTACTTTTTATAAGCTTATGTATTCATAGTTTTTTAGAAGGATTCCCTATTCATCAGCATAACGATATGGTATATGGTGTGTTGGTTCATAAAATTCCTATTGCAGCGTTATTAACAATGTACTTACTGCAATCTCATTTTACCAAAACTCAAATTATAGGCTTTTTAGTGGTTTTTGCTTCTATGACACCATTAGGCACCATAATTTCAAATAATGTGGAATTAGTTTCTGGTTACGTATATTATATCAACGCTATTGTTATTGGTATTTTCTTCCACATTTCTACCATTATCTTATTTGAAAGTAGCGAAGGTCATAAGTTTAATTTATCAAAATTGGTGTCGATTTTGTTAGGTGTCGCTGTCGCATATTTAATTTAGTGGTTAGTGGTTAGTGGTTAGTGGTTAGTGGTTAAAAAAAACAATAAGCCAAAAGCCAATGGCTAAAAGCTAAAGACAAAAAAAATGTTCTCAAAAGAAGAAAGTAGAAAATTACGTGAAGACTTTTGGATAAGCTTCGGGAAATCGTTTCCCAGAAAATGGATATTATACGACACAAAAATTAAAGGCTTTTCATTTAAATTTCATTTCGATACAAAAACAGCTTTAGTATCTCTCGATTTAGAAGACGATTTAGAAAACCGAATTAACTACTGGGAAAAACTACAATCATTACAATCTATCTTAAAAGAAGACTTTCTTCCAGACGCCATATTTGAAGAAGAATATATACTCGACAATGGCAAGGAAATTTCCAGAATTTATGTCACTTTAGACCAAAAAGTATCTATTCACAATAAAAACACATGGAGAGATGTAATGGAGTTTTTTAATGAAAAAATGAGTCTTTTTGAAGCCTTTTTTGAAGAATATAAAGACTTTTTAGAAGTTTAATTCTTTCAATCTTTCTACTACAGCAAGAATTCATTAGCTTTATAAACCTAAAAATAAATTAAACTATTACTATGATTATTGACGTTCACACACACATAAATAACTACCATGAAGACAGAGTTGTTTCATTAGAAGATTGCCTAAATAAACTTACTGATACTATGGCAGAAAACAAGGTTGATTATTCTTTAGTGTTATCTTCTTACAAGGTAAATGAGCATCGACCAAGTACAAAACAGGTAGTTGAAGCCATTAGCGGACGTGATAATTTAGGTGTGGTTGCTGGTATAAGCTACCTAAACTATAATCATAGAGATTTAAGAGAAATTAGTGAATACCTTGAAAGTGGCCTTATTAAAGGCCTCAAATTTTACCCTGGTTACGAACCTTTTTACCCAAATGATATTCGTCTAAAAGTTGTGTATGATATGGCTGTTGAGTATGATGTGCCTGTGATGTTTCATTCTGGAGACACCTATGCTCCTACTGGTAAGGTAAAATTTTCACACCCTTTACATATTGATGATTTAGCTGTTGATTATCCAGATTTAAAAATTGTGATTTGCCATGTTGGTAATCCTTGGATAAAAGATTGTATGGAAGTGGTTTACAAAAACAAGAATGTACATGCAGATATTTCTGGATTGGTATTAGGCGATTTTTCAGATAAGTTTGAACGCTACATGAAAACAGAAATCGAAGAAATGATTACCTACGCTGGAGACCCAAAATACTTGCTTTACGGAACAGATTGGCCTATTTCTAATATGAAATCGTACTTAAAATTTATGGATCAGTTAGAACTTCCAGACGAAAAGAAAGAATTGATCCTTTGGAAAAATGCAGCCGAGTTATTTAAAATTGATGTGAGTAAGTTATAAACACAATTAAATCACATACCCAAAAATCATAAAAAAATGACATATAGCACCTCCAAGTACAAATAAGTGCCAAATGACGTGGTTATAAGGAATTTTATGAATGGCATAAAACACAATACCTACAGTATAAAATAAGCCACCAGCAAAAAGCAGCAATAGTCCGTTTGTATCCATTCGGTCAGCAAGCGTAGAAAAATCAAACACAATAAGCCAACCCATTACTAAATACAAAAGTGTTGAAAACACTTCAAAACGACCTGTAAAAAATAGTTTTAAAATCACGCCAAAAGCTGCAATTCCCCAAACAGTCCAAAACAATAACCAACCTAAACTATCTGGTAAAGTAATAAGCAATACTGGTGTATAAGTACCAGCTATAAGAAAATAAATGCTGATATGGTCAACAATTCTAAAAAAGTGTTTTCGTCGATCGCCTTTTACAGCATGATAAACCGTTGATGCTGCAAAAAGTACAATGATTGAGATTCCATAAATAATGACACTGAACAAACTCCAATCGATGGTGTTTTGAGTAAAAACCACCAATAACACCAATCCTGCAATGCCTAATAAAGCGCCAATACCATGGCTCCAAGCGTTAAGTCGTTCTTCAAATTGGCTTTGTATTCTCATCTAATTCAATACGGTCGTTTTGCCAGTCCACTGCTCACGAAGTTTTTGATAATCGATGGCAAATGCTGGTTCCTGTGGTACAAGCTGACCAGACCTAAATGCTTTTTGTAGAATGTCTTCAATAAGGAAGTCTTCACTTTCGGTTGCTGGCTCAAATTCTTTTTTTAGTGAGATATCAAACAATCGCGCTGTATTGTTAAACCAAAAGGCTCGCCAACCACTTCGCAATTCTTTAATAAGCTGAAATGTTGTTTTTCCAGTTTGTCTGTGTATCAACTTTACTAAAATCTGCCCTTCCGTTCGAGTCAATTTCTTTAGTTCGGCAGCAAATTCTTCCTCTAAATACTTATGAATGATTTTGGCATAGGCTCTCTTATCGCTTTTTTTCTCAAGGGTCGCCAAACGTTCATTCAAAGTCACCAAACGTTCGGCAGCCAATTTGGCATAAGGATAAACTTTTAGTGTTTTTCGCTTTAAAATAAGGTAGCGGATTCTCGCTTCTTTATCAAAGTTTTTGTTTTTATTGATGACAACCTCTCGCAATTCAATTACTGGAATTGCCACCGAATCACCATCGATCACATAATATTCCACCGCTGTTGAATCCTTAATAATCGGCTCAATTTGACCAAGCATCAGGAAAGGAAAAAGTAAAACTATGTAGACTGTAAACTTCATATTGTATGACGAATCTAAAATCGTTCCAAAAATCTAATGTAAAATTAAGAATTTACATATTCAATAACCTTAAAATCCTATTAATATTATTAATTTAGTCAAAAATATTTATACATGGCAAAGACAAGCATTTTAAACAAAAAATCATTAGACTTTTTAGAATCATACTTAAACAACGCCTCACCTACTGGTTATGAGTGGACAGGTCAAAAGCTATGGATGGACTATCTAAAACCTTATGTAGATGAGTTTATAACCGATACCTATGGAACAGCAGTAGGTGTCATCAATCCGAAAGCAAAATACAAAGTCGTGATTGAAGGTCATGCTGACGAAATCTCGTGGTATGTAAATTATATTTCAGATAATGGGTTGATTTATGTAATTCGAAATGGAGGCAGTGACCACATGATCGCTCCAAGTAAAATTGTGAATATACACACCAAAAAAGGTATTGTAAAAGGTGTATTTGGATGGCCAGCAATTCATACAAGAGACAAATCCAAAGAAGAAACACCAAAAATTGAGAATATAACCATAGATATTGGCGCTAAAGACAAAGCTGAAGTTGAAAAAATGGGAGTGCATGTTGGATGTGTTATTACCTATCCAGATGAATTTCATATTCTGAACAAGGATAAGTTTGTCTGTCGTGCACTCGATAACCGTATGGGCGGATTTATGATTGCCGAAGTTGCACGTCTGTTGCATGAAAACAAAAAGAAACTACCTTTTGGTTTGTATATCACAAATTCGGTACAAGAAGAAATTGGGTTGCGTGGTGCCGAAATGATCACACAAACCATCAAGCCCAATATAGCGATTGTTACCGATGTGACGCACGATACGACAACACCTATGATTGATAAGAAAAAAGAAGGCCATTTAGAACTTGGTTTAGGTCCTGTAATCGCTTATGCGCCTGCTGTTCAACAAAAATTACGCGATTTGATTACTGACACAGCCGAAAAGAACAAAATCCCTTTTCAGCGCTCTGCCTTATCAAGAGCAACTGGAACAGATACAGATGCTTTTGCATATAGCAATGGTGGCGTAGCGAGTGCCTTGATATCGTTGCCTTTACGTTATATGCATACTACAGTAGAAATGGTACATCGCGATGATGTTGAAAATGTGATCAAACTCATCTATGAGTCACTTTTGAATATTAAAGACGGAGAAACGTTTTCTTACTTTAAATAATAGTTTTGTCATTCCCGCGAAAGCGGGAATCTCATTTAAACGAACCTTTAAATGATTTGCGTATGAGCTTACAACACCATAAACATCTGTTTGATATTCCTGATAACATCACCTATTTGAATATTGCTGCACAATCACCTTCTTTTACAGCTGTTTATGAAGCTGGATTAAAAGGATTGAAGCAAAAAAACAGACCTTATTCAATTGTTATTTCAGATTATTTTGAGCCTGTTGCAGAACTTAAAAAGCTATTCGCAAAGCTTATAGAGGTTGATGATCATAATCGAATTGCAACCATTCCTGCAGTATCTTATGGTATGGCAACCGTTGCCAAAAACATTAAACTAAACGCTGGCGACGAAATTATTGTCATGCACGAGCAATTTCCAAGCAACATCTATGTATGGCAAAAATTAGCTGAAAAATACAATGCTGTCATAAAGACCATTAAAGCGCCAGACACAACCGCAAATCGTGTCAAACAATGGAATGAAACCATCCTTGAAGCCATTACAGATAAAACTGCAGTGGTCGCCATGGGACATATTCATTGGTCTAATGGAAGTTTGTTCGATTTAAAAGCCATCAGACAAAGAACGAAGGCTCATAATGCTTTACTAATTATCGACGGAAGTCAATCGGTTGGTGCTTTACCTTTTTCGGTTAAAGAAATACAACCAGATGCGCTCATTTGCGCTGGATATAAGTGGCTTTTTGGTCCTTATGGCTGCGGTTATGCCTATTATGGCTCTTATTTTGATAATGGTGTGCCTTTAGAAGAAAATTGGTCTAATCGTTTGAATAGTGAAAATTTTGCTGGTTTGACCAATTATGAACCAGAATACAAACCGTTGGCAAATCGCTATTCGGTTGGTGAAAGCGGAAGTTTTATTTATGTAAAGATGCAGATTGCAGCCTTAAAACAAGTGATTGAATGGACACCAATAGCCATTCAAGAATATTGTAAAGCTATTTCATCAGAAGCTGTTTTAGAATTAAAGGCACTAGGTTGCAACATTGAAGACGATCGTTATCGGACGCATCACCTTTTTGGAATTAAGCTACCTGACAATTTAGATATAAAGGTTTTAAAGGCCGCATTGGCCGACCATAACATTTTTGTGTCTTTTAGAGGCAACTACATCCGAATTTCCTGCCATTTGTTTAACACTGCTGAAGATTTCAAAAAGCTAGTTACCTGCTTTTCTTCGGTTTTACAAAAAGTATAAAATGGACGAGTTTATCGATATTGTTACAAAAGACGGAAAGCCAACTGGCAAGTCTGCTTTAAAATCAGAAATCCACACCAAAGGATACCATCACAATACAGCTCATGTTTGGTTTTACACTCCAGACGGTAAAATTCTATTGGCGCAACGTTCTGCAAAAAAAATGATTTGCCCATCTCTTTGGGATGTATCAGTGGCAGGACATGTGGATGCTGGCGAAACTATTGAAACCGCAGCCATCAGAGAAGTTAAAGAAGAAATTGGACTTGATATTACACAGAAAGATTTACAAAAAATTGGTGTTTTTGAGTGTTTCCAAAGCTATCCGAACGGTATATATGACAACGAATTCCATCACACTTATATCGTAGAACTAAAAACTGGTTTACAACAATTAACACCTCAAAAAGATGAAGTTGACGATCTCAAATTAATATCATTTGATGAATTCAGAGCTCTTTTAAAGCAAAGTAAAACTAATAATCATTTCGTTGAAAGCAATGCTCATTATTACATTATTGTTTTAGATTCGATTGTTAAAAAAGTGCAACCCATTTAATTTTTTACTTATTTTCACTCCATGAATCTATTGCTATTTGCCATTGCGCCTGTTCTTATCATAGTCATTTATATTTTCATTAAGGATAAGTACGAAAAAGAACCAAAGCGCTTGCTCCTTTTCAATTTTGCACTGGGTGCTATCGTGAGCATCATTATCACGACCATTCTTTATGTCATAATAGAAATCCCATTGCCTTTAAGAAACCATACGAGTATTTTTGAACAGTTCATCAAAGCTTTTTTTGTTGTTGGCCTGACTGAAGAATTCAGCAAATATATTATTATTCGCTACTATTCGCAGCCACACGAAGAATATAATGAACCTTTTGATGGCATTGTCTATGCAGTGATGGTATCCATGGGTTTTGCGGCTACCGAAAATGTGTTTTATGTGCTCGAAGGCGGCATGGAAACTGCTATTATTAGAGCATTTACAGCGGTTCCCGCACATGCAACCTTTGCCATATTGATGGGCTATTATATGGGAAAAGCCAAATTCTCTAATAACCGAGTGTCTTTGAACTTAACCGGGCTATTTCTTGCGGCTCTGTTTCATGGCACCTACGATTTCTTTTTGTTTATCGATTTTATTCCTGGCATCTGGGTTGGTGCTTTTATATCTCTTTTTATTGGAATTGTTTTATCGAGAAAAGCGATCAAAAGGCATCAAAACAACTCAACTTTTAAAGTATAATGGTATATAAAAATTATAATAATTATCTTTAGCGTTTAATAATTGATCATGTCAGAAATATTTAAAGTCAAAGTCAATAACACTTACGAAATCGACATCACTTCCAAACAACTATCCGATTTAAATAGTGTTAACACATCTGCATCCAAATTTCATATTCTTCACAATAATGTGTCGTATAAAGCTGAAATATCAGAAGCTAACTTCAATCAAAAAACATATAAAGTAATTGTTAATAACAACACTTATAACATCAATATTAACAATGCTTTAGACGAACTAATAAAATCAATGGGTTTTGAGGTTGGAGCAACCAAAAAGGTCAATGATATCAAAGCGCCAATGCCTGGACTTATTTTGGATATCAATATAAAAGTCGGCCAAGAAGTAAAAGAAAATGATACCCTTCTAATCCTTGAGGCCATGAAAATGGAAAACGTTTTGACCTCTCCAAGAGATGGTGTTGTTAAATCGATTATGGTAAAAAAAGGCGATGCTGTAGAAAAAAACCAACTATTAATAATATTTGAATAAGATGAAGAAATTATTAGTAGCAAACAGAGGGGAAATAGCTATTCGTGTGATGCGAACTGCAAAAAAAATGGGAATCAAAACAGTGGCAGTATATTCAACAGCTGACCGTAATGCACCACATGTAAAATATGCCGATGAGGCTGTTTTAATTGGTGAAGCCCCTTCCAATCAATCGTATTTAAGAGGTGATAACATCATTGAAGTTGCCAGAAGCCTCAATGTAGATGCTATTCATCCTGGTTATGGTTTTCTTTCTGAAAATGCCGAATTTGCTGTCGCTTGCGAACAAAACAACATCACATTTATTGGCCCAAAGTCTAAAGCCATAATGATGATGGGAAGTAAATTGGCCGCTAAAGAAGCTGTAAAAGCCTATGACATCCCCATGGTTCCTGGTACTGAAGAAGCGATTACCGATATCACTGAAGCTAAAAAAATAGCCAAATACATTGGATTTCCAATATTAATTAAAGCATCAGCTGGTGGTGGCGGAAAAGGCATGCGAATTGTCGAAAAGGAAGCTGATTTTGAAGCTCAAATGGATAGAGCCATTAGCGAAGCTGTCAATGCATTTGGTGATGGTTCCGTCTTTATTGAAAAATATGTAACCTCGCCGAGACACATCGAAATACAAGTCATGGCTGATGCTCATGGTAATGTCATCCATTTGTTTGAACGCGAATGTAGCATTCAACGTCGTCACCAAAAAGTGGTAGAAGAAGCACCTTCGAGTGTATTAACTCCAGAACTTCGTTCAAAAATGGGTGAAGCCGCTATTAAAGTTGCCAAATCTTGTGATTATTTAGGTGCTGGAACGGTTGAGTTTTTATTAGATGATGCTCATAATTTCTATTTTCTAGAAATGAATACACGCTTACAAGTTGAGCATCCTGTAACCGAATGGATTACAGGAACCGATTTGGTAGAAATGCAAATTCGTGTGGCTCGTGGCGAAGTGTTACCGATACAACAAAGCGATTTAAAAATAAATGGCCATGCTTTAGAATTGCGAGTGTACGCTGAAGACCCTTTAAATGATTTCTTGCCTAGTGTTGGAAATCTTGAGGTTTATGAATTACCAGTAGGTGAAAATATTAGAGTTGATAATGGTTTTGAAGAAGGGATGGACGTGCCCATTTATTATGACCCAATGCTATCAAAATTAATCACTTATGGAAGCACTAGAGATGAAGCCATTCAAGTGATGCTCAAAGCCATCAATACATATAAAATTGAAGGTATTCAAACCACTTTACCGTTTGGAACCTTTGTATGTGAGCATGAGGCCTTCCGTTCAGGTCATTTTGATACACATTTCGTAAAAAAATACTATTCACCTGAAGCTCTAAAAAGCAAACAGGAAGAAGAAGCTAAAATCGCAGCATTAATTGCTGTAAAACAATATATAGAAGACCAAAAGCTTTTAAGAATCCCTAATTAAGTTGTCATTTCGCATTTGATGCGAAATCCCATACGAATTATTAATAGATTCTGCATTGTATTGCAGAATGACAAAGTAAACTAACACGATGGAATCCAAAATAAAAGACCTTAACGAAAAACTAGCTCAAGCCTATCTTGGTGGCGGACAAGCCAGAATCGATAAACAACATAAAAACAAAAAACTTACTGCGCGAGAACGTGTAATGTATTTATTGGACGAAGGTTCTTTTGAAGAAATTGGCGCTTTAGTAACACATCGTACCAAAGATTTTGGTATGGCAGACCAACAGTTTTATGGTGATGGTGTCGTAACTGGCTATGGAACCATAAATGGACGATTGATTTATATTTTCGCACAAGATTTTACAGTATTTGGTGGTTCTTTATCGGAAACTCATGCAGAGAAGATTTGTAAAATCATGGACTTGGCTGTTAAGGTTGGAGCTCCTATTATTGGTTTAAACGATTCGGGAGGTGCAAGAATACAAGAAGGCGTGCGCTCGCTTGGTGGTTATGCCGATATTTTTTATCGCAATGTGCAAGCATCTGGAGTTATTCCTCAAATATCAGCAATAATGGGACCATGTGCTGGAGGCGCCGTATATTCGCCAGCAATGACCGATTTTACAATTATGGTTGAAGATACCAGTTATATGTTTGTAACTGGTCCGAACGTTGTAAAAACAGTCACCAATGAAGAAGTAACATCTGAAGAATTAGGTGGTGCAAGTACACATTCAACAAAATCTGGAGTAGCACATAAAACATCATCTAATGATGTGGAATGCCTTGAGGACATCAAAAAACTCTTAAGCTATCTGCCTCAAAACAATACCGAAACTCCTGCTCTACTTCCGTTTGATTTACAAGATGAAGTACGAGAAAGCCTATCTGACATTATTCCAGATAATGCCAATAAGCCTTATGACATGCATGATGTTATTAGCGGTATTATAGATGAGGATTCCTTTTATGAAATACATAAAGATTATGCAGAAAACATTCTCGTTGGTTTTGCTCGACTTGGAGGTCGTAGCATTGGTATCGTTGCCAACCAACCAATGTTTTTAGCTGGTGTACTAGATGTTAACAGTTCTAAAAAAGCAGCTCGTTTTGTACGTTTCTGTGATGCTTTCAATATCCCTTTGTTGGTGTTGGAAGATGTACCAGGGTTTTTGCCAGGAACTGACCAAGAATGGAATGGTATTATTGTGCATGGCGCAAAATTATTATATGCCTTTAGTGAAGCGACAGTACCAAGAGTAACAGTAATTACTCGCAAAGCTTATGGAGGCGCTTATGATGTGATGAACTCAAAACACATTGGTGCAGATATGAATTTTGCTTGGCCAAGTGCCGAAATTGCAGTCATGGGTGCTAAAGGCGCTGCCGAAATTATATTCAAAAATGAGATTAAATCTGCTAAAGACCAAGATGCTAAATGGAAAGAGAAAGAAGCAGAATATGCCGAATTATTTGCAAATCCATACAGTGCAGCAGAGCGTGGATTTATTGATGAAGTGATTCTGCCTAAAGATACCAGACGGAAATTGATTAAAGCCTTTGCGATGCTCGAACATAAAGAAGTGGTCAAACCGAAACGTAAGCATGGCAATATTCCTTTGTAAGCAGATTTAGGTACTGTGAAATGGATGAATTGTTATTATTTGTATCTTTATAATTACTAACTTATAATTTAAACAATCATGAAAAAATTATTCTTATCAACAATTTGTTTGATGATGTGCTTCGCGGCTTTCTCACAAACAGAAGAAGAAATGAAAGCTTGGGAAGCTTACATGACACCATCTGAAACACACAAATGGCTTGCAACTTTAGATGGCGAGTGGGATGCCGATATCACTATGTGGATGGATCCTAGCCAACCTCCCATTAAATCGAAAGGGACGACGACCAACAAAATGATTATGGATGGTCGTTATCAACATTCTGAACATATTGGTGAATTTAATGGCATGCCTTTTCAGGGTCAAAATCTTGTTGCCTACGATAATGCCAAGAAAAAATTCATCTCAACTTGGATAGACACTATGGGAACAGGTGTGATGATTTTAGAAGGGACTTATGACGACAAAACAAAAACCATGAAATTAAGCGGCACTATGGTTGATCCTGTTTCTGGTTCAGATTTAAACGTTAAAGAGGTTGTGACTTACACCTCTGAAGATTCCCATAAATTTGAAATGTTTATTGTTATGGGAGATACTGAAATGAAATCGATGGAAATCATCTATAATAGACGTAAATAAATGATATAAAAAGAGCCTCAAATGAGGCTCTTTTCTTCCCTTTAATCAAAAATCACATTATTTAATAACAACTTTTTGTGACGACACATGGTTCCCATTTGTCATTCGAACTACATAAATACCAGACGCTATATCTTTGACATCTAGAGTATTTAATCCTGAATTCAATTGACCTTTCTTCACTACACCACCAATAACGTTATACATGATATAACCAAAAGAGTCACTGTTATCTTTCAATTTAATATTCAATTGACCATCTGTTACAGGGTTTGGATAGATGAATGGTGTTTCGTCACCAGTTGTGGCAACCTCATCAACACCAAGAGTACTATTTAGAATACTGATGTTCCATAAGCCTCTACCATAAGTCCCAACAACTAACTTATCTACAGTATAGTTGATCTCAATATCGCTAACGTTTACATTTGGTAAGCCTTGGCCAAGCTTAATCCAATCGGCAGTCCCAACTTTGTAGTAAACACCTATTTCTGTGCCAGCAAATAAAATTTCATTAGCTCCTTGGTTTTGTTTTAAAACCACTTGGGTCATTTTTACATTAGGCAAACCAGTAGAGATATTGGCCCAAGTGCTTCCTCCATCTGTAGATTTAAATACTTTGGAACCATCTACATAGCCTCTGATTGTTGCGTAAATTACATTTGTATTGTTTTGATCCACTGATAACGAGTTCATACGTTCACTTGAAGGCTCTGTTAATGTTGACCAAGTACTACCATCGTTAGATGATTTTCTTGCTAAATTCTCACCAATCACCAATAAATTATTTCCAAAAGTTTCGATATACTCTATTGGACCAGCACCTGAATTGAGATTCGTCCAAGTCGATCCTTTATTAGTTGTTTTATAAACATCTGCCAATCCTGCATATAAGGTATTAGGAATAGTGGTATTCATTCTTAAAGTCCATACAAATGGAGCGCCTGTTGCTGGTCCTGCTCCTGCAGTCAATACAGTTGTTCCATCTAAATTACCAGAAAACCCAGTATCAGCTCTAATCAAACCTCCGTTTTGAGTTCCCACATAACGAACACCAGAATTGGTATAATCAATAGCTGTACATGTACCATCACCCACTCTAGCAGTAACCCATTGCAATGACCCATTATGCATTTCTTGACTGTATCCATCATTATCTTGGTTACCCATAATGATATGGTCTTCACTTTGAGGTGAAATGGCTACAGAATATAGCTGCGTTACCAAAACACCACTGGTTTTGTATTCAACGGTAGGTTTTTCTGTTGCAAGCGTAGGATACGTTACGTATATCAACCCACCATCATTTACCATCCAAAAGCTGTAACCAGCATCTAATGGTCCCATTTCGTGAATATCGGCATGTCCATAAGACCCAGCCGAATTATTATCTTCCCAAGAATTGTTTAAGGTTGTGTACCAAACACCTCCATTGTTATCTGAATTAATTCCATCGACACCACCACTGATGATTAATCCATCTTTGACAACCAATGCTTGATTATAGGCTCCTTGAGGGTTGTAATTGGTTGTAGGAATTCCCAATGAGGTTAAGGTAGGTGTGGTAGCAGTCATATCGCATGTATAAACCTGTCCTTCTTTGTTTTGAATATAAAACAAACCGGCTGCATTGCTTGTTATGGCATGTCTTCTTTGACCATTATCAGCATGAGATTTTAAAACTGACCATGTAGTACCATTGTCTTTTGAGTAATACAAACCGTCCCAACTATCACCACAAATAATATTATTGCCATTTCTGTGAAATTTCCCAAAAGCAGCATCAGACCAAGGATGGGTATATACATTGGTCCAAGTGGTTCCGCCATCTGTAGTCTTCTTTATATATTTGTTTGTTCCCACAATAACGGTATTATTGTTAATTACAATCAAGTTAGAGGTTGATTCTTTAGCCGATAAAGGAAAGGTCAAGCCTGTTGATTGATAGGTCTCACCAAAATCGGTTGATTTTAAGACTCCAATCGATTTGATATGGGCAGCATCGTAATCACCAGTGGACACATAGATAGTTCCCGGGTTATTAGCATCTGTAGAGCTACTTCTCATATCAGTAACACCAATACCTGCAATAAAGTCTAGTTTTGGCTCCCAAGTGTTCCCATTGTCTATCGATTTCCAGATACCTCCTACAGGCGCACTTACAAAAAGCACATTCTCTGATTCAGGGACTTTTACAAAACGCATGAAATTGGTCAATCTACCCATTTGTGGATTGTTAGGATAGCCGTTAGGTTCTGGTACTGTTTGAGGCCCAATATTCACCCATTGTTGGTTGCTCGCCTCCGATCTGTTGGCAGTTGTGCTTGCATTTGGGTTAATTCTACCATCTGCATCTAAAATACCTGCGTTGTAATAGCCTTGCAGTTCGCTTGGAAAATTACCATTGGCATCTACTCTGTCTCTCCAAAAAAATGCCCAACGCTCAAAATGCTTTTCAGCTTTTTTTTGAAGCTTATTAAATTGATTGGACTGTTTTAGTGCAGTAAATTCTTGACGCACCTGTGCGACAATGTCATAATAATTGCTACCTTCTTTGGCAGCTGCATTTTTATAATCTATTGACTGTGATTGCATCGCAATCGAAAAGATAAAAAATAATAGAGTAATTGTTTTTTTCATATTTTTTTGCATTTATAATTAATAGCTATACAAATATCAATAACCATTAATCAAAAAAGAAAATAATCACTACGCACTTGCTACTCACTTTGAAAAATACTTCCGAATATATGAAGTTGTTAAACGCAGGTAAACAAATAAAAAAAAACAGTCTCATAGCGAACGCTATGAGACTGTTTATGCTATTAAATCGTCTCCTAATTAAAATAAAATTTTATTTGTCAATGTTACACCATTAGATAGTGTTGTTTTAACAAATAATACTCGCTGACTTTTGGTAATCGTTTTGTCGCTGAATACTGTAGAATTAATTGTGTCATTTTCATAAACTTTCTTTCCTAATATATCATATATAAGAACCTTATTGATATGATGTGAAGAAGATTTTATTTGTAAATGCTCATTTTCATCTATAGAAATAAATACTGTGTCATTATTAATAACCTCTTCAGTTCCTAAAGTTTCAGTATTCACATTAGTTTCCCAAACACCTCTTCCGTAAGTTCCTGCCCTTAATTTATTAGTAGGATAATATATTTCTAGATCTCTCACAGTTGCGTTTGGCAAATTAGTCATAAAAGGTTGCCATGACGTTATATTGTTATTAATAATATAAACACCCACATCACCTCCAACATAAACTTCATCTGCAATACCGTTCTTATTGTACACAATAGTATTCATAGGCAAATTAGGTAATCCTGCAGAAATATTGGTCCACGTTGATCCACCATCTGTAGATTTAAACACTTTATCAGTACTTGAATAACCAGAATAAGTAACCCAAACTTTATTAGCATCTGTGTTAGACACTGTAACGCTAGAAAGTGAAGCGGATGAAGGCAAAGTTCCTGTAACATCTATAAAGGATGCACCTGAGTCGGTTGATTTAGATATAGCATCCGTCTGAATAGTATAAATAATAGCTGGATTGCTCGGTGCAACTACAAAATCTTTAATACTTCCTGTCCCAGATGACGTTCCTAGCGCTGTCCAATTTGTTCCTTGGTTTGCAGACACATATAATGTTGGTGTACCACCAGAATAAATCTTTAAATGGTTGACTGGATCCATTTTAAAAGGACTATAAAAGTCTATACCAATTGGAAGACCCGAAACAATCGGTGTAATTGTCGCCCCACCATCAGTAGAACGACCATAAGCACCTTGAACATATTGTACATATATTGTGTTATTATTGGTATAGTCAATAAAACATTCTCCACCATCGCCTCCATTAATAGCATACCAATCATTAAATCCTGCTGTATTCAATATAGTCCCATTATCTTGCTCTCCTGCTACAATTCTGAAAGGATCATTAGTCGATAACCCTAGTTTAACTACTTGTCCAATACTTAAGTTACCGCTAATATCCGTCCACTGATCACCATTATCTGTAGAAATAAAAATACCACCATCGTTACAGGAGTACATGTTTGAAGAGCTTCCAGGCTGATAGACAATCTCATGCACATCTGCATGTATTTCACCTGAATCCCAAACCGAAACATTTTGCCAAGTTGCCCCACCATCAAAAGACCTCCAATGATTAACACCACCAACAGTAATGTTATTAGGAGCTGTAGGTGACGCTACAATCGATAAATCGTAAAATGCCTGTCCTCCAGAGTCAGATCCATCTTCAGCATACCCTAATAAATTAGGCGTGGTTGACATTGTTGAAAAGGTAGCACCACTATCAGTAGAGCGATACGTGCCCATATACGATTGGTCACTTGATTTACCTATGAGTGCATACACATAAGCATTATTACCTGCTGTTACCGCAAGCGCTATACGTTGAACACCAGTTGTCGGCAATCCGCTTGTAATTTGTGTCCAAGTTGCTCCAAAATCTGTAGATTTAAAAAATTTATCACCAGCAGCATAAACCGTATTTGCATTTAACAGTCCTGGTTTAAACTCCATATCTTTTAAATCTGGAAATGTCCCATCTATACCAGTAAATGTGTTGGTTGCCCATCCATCTGTTGTGTACCACGCACCTATATTACTTGCTACAATCATTCTTGATGAATTGTTGGGATCCATTAACAGTCTAGATAATCTCCATAAATTAGACACTGGAAAGGTCAAACTCGTTGTATTCCAAGTCACACCTCCATCCGTTGTTTTTAAAATTCCAATACTGTTTGTATTTCCTTCTTTATCACCTGTTGCCAAATACATTGTATTTGTATTGTTAGGATCAATTACCAAGTCAGAACAGCCAATAAGTGTTAAAAAGTCGGTATTTGTTGTCCATGATACTCCTGCGTTAGTCGATTTCCATAAACCACCATCAGGTGCACCCACATACATAATATTAGAATTGTTAGGATCGAAACGCACAAAGTTGACACGACCAGCTCCTGTAGTAGTATATGGCGAAGGGCCTGATGCTGCACCTACTGGACCTAGTGGTGTCCAGTTGCTAGTTACGGCAGCCGAACGATTAAATACGTTTGTACTGCTTTTTTGCCAGTAGAGAAAGTTATCATAAGTCGTTGAAAGCAAACTCAAGTCACCAGAAGGATATACCCTTGGTCCCACATAATCTTCCCAACGCTTGAATGGTTTGTAGCCCTTTCCTCTTTCAATGGTTCTGTTTCTCCAATACTCATTAAAGTTTTCTTGCACTTCATAAAAAGTAGCGCCATTGTTATTGGCCATTTTTGTCCAATCAACCTCCGTTTGGGGTTGAGGCTTGGATTGTGAAAACATGAATGCCGATGATAACAGCAATGCTATTAAGTAAATTTTTTTCATGGTTTATTTTTTATTAATTTATATAACACAAAATTGCAAAATTATTGGTTATTTTCTATAAAATCCACTACTCATTTACTACGCAAATGATTAAAAATGATGATATTATTACCCTCGGTGAAGAAATTTTCTAATTTTCAGGTTTTTTTAGGTCCTTAAAAACAAGGTTAAGGTGTTCTATCAGCGTCACACTCTCTTCTTGAAGATTCATTTTTTTGCTGATACGGTAGCGCTTGCTTTCAATAGACCTACTGGATACATTTAAAAAGGCAGCGATTTCTTTATTTTTGAATCCAGTAAACAAATAGTAGCAAAGAATCACTTCAGAATGGTTCAACTGTGGATATAAGGCTTCCATCTTTGTAAAAAACTCAACGTTCAAATCACTGATGAGCTCCAGATGGCTTTTGCCTTTGGTAATCAAGGTCGATGAATTGAGATGGATATTTTTATATAGCTCTTTTATTTGTTGTCGCTGCGCTTCAATATCATCATTGTTGGATATCAATTTTATCTCTTTCTTTATATCGCTTATATACTCTTCCAATCCATACATCTTTGCTTTTAGCTTTTCGTGGTTGGACTTTAAATAACTAAACTCCTTTTTTCGATTGGTGAACTCTAGCACCATTTGCTTGATCCTTTTGCGATAAACTATAAAATAAATGGCCAAGCCCAGTAACACACAACTTAACACAGCTAATAATACTCTATTGAGTTGCTTCTTTTTGGTCTCTCTCAATAATTGGCTTTCTGACCGTATGAGTGCTTTATTGATATGTAAGCTGGCATCGATATTTTTATTCAACAATAACTCTTCAAAATGTCTTAACGAGTCCACATAGGCAATTTTAGACTCTAAATTGTCAGTAGCGTCGTAGTAATCGACATACAGCCCAAAATAATTTCTTATATCAGATTTACTCATCGCTTGGCGATACTCCCCTGCTTTTTGAAGATACACCAAGGTTGAATCCATGTGCGCTTTTCTAAAATGTGCCAACCCAAAGTCGATGCTTAAGGTCGCCATGTGCAGGTCGAGCAATGAGGTTGGGATGGTGCTATCACTTTTTAACGCCTTCAGTTGGCTAAAATAATAGTGGGCCTTATCCAAATCATCTAATAGCGCATAGTTTGCGGTCAGCATAAATAAGGCATATAGGTAATAATAACCATCATCCTTTATGCTCTTGTACTCATCGAGATGCTCCAATATCAGCTTATTGCTTTTGGCGTATTCTTTATTGTAGAGCGCCATATAAGCTGGCATTTGCATGACCTCAACCAACCCATGTGCATTATTGCCTTTGGTATAATAGGTCTTGGCATCTTCGAGATATTTGAATGCTGTAGAGTCTTCTTTTACAATATAAATGTTGTAAAACAATTCCAAACTAGCCATACCAGCCACATCATAGTTTTCCTCTGTTTCTGCGTGCTTTATCGCCAAAAGGTAGTTTTGGTACAATTGGGCCAGTTCGTTCTTTTTGCCATTGATAAGTCCTTTAGCTCGATAATAACAGGCTATATGGCCTTCAATATTTGTTTGAAGTGGTTCAGGGATGGAGTCCAGATAACGCTCGGCAAGTTCTGGCCTCTCTAACACATAAACTTCAGCCGAATCGAGGTACCTAAGATAATCCGTTGGTGTTTTTTTTTGCCCATAAGATGCTACTGTATAGAAACATACACCTACCAATAATAACTGCAAAAAATGTGACGTAAAGGTTTTCAATAGCAATTAGTTAATACGAGTTATCTTACATTTTTTAAGACTATAAATATAGTATTATCGTCGATAACTAAAAAGTCTAAACAACAAACTTCTAAAAAAGATAACATTAGCTTATGCGTTGCGAATTGAACATAAAAGCAGTCTCCCAACGTTCAAAGCGCTTATCGTATTGAGTAGAGAACACCAAGTACTGACATTTACCAATACTTTCGGGTGTACGCGTGACTTCGGCAAAGTTGTTGTCCCTGAACACAAACTCGGCATCTTCAACAACAAACAGCTGTAAATCATTGAGATTGATGCTATTGAGGTAAAATATCTTATTAAGGCGTTTGGGCGTAGCGATGACGATGTCGGTTCCTAGGTAAAGTTCCTCTCGTTGCAGCTCGCTGTTATGTTCTTCATACAGGCAATACACACGTAAGTCGGTCCCTTTGGTAAAGAGCGCAAACTCGGCAGCCAAATCCAAAGCCGCCTGCTTGTCCTTAACCAATATCAAGGCTCTAGGCGCATCATTTATAGCTTCACTTTTCAGTTTTTGAAGCACACTGATAATGAGGGTCGTGGTTTTGCCCGCACCATCGGGCGCAATACCAAAGACATTGGCTCCTCCTTTGATGGTTGAAAGAATACGTTTTTGAAAAGGTAATGGAAGGTCATAACCCAAGCGCATTAGTGAGCTTTTGAGTGGATCATTCAGTTTTTTGAAGGGCATAAACTAGCTAGTGTTGTATCGCTACAAAAATACCTTTTTTCATGATGATATCCTCGCTTGTTTTCATCTTTAATGAGACGTACCGAACGGCCATACTCAAAGTCTGATATGTATAATTTATACTTTTCTACTCATATTTTCCTAACTCGTTTTTAAAGAAGGTCTCTAATTCAGATAGATTGCTCATGGTGGGGTACTTTTTTTTAGCGGTCTCAATATCTCTATACATTGCCACTAGGCCATCCGTATCTGCCAACTTCAGCATTTCCAAAATTGTTTCTTCATAATGTGTTTTGGATCGTGCCACATCACCTTTTAACCAATAGAATAGGGCAAGATTCCCTTGAACCCAATATAATGAGGGATATAACTTTAAGGCGGTTTCACTTTTACTAATAGCGGTATCCAAATCATTTTGTTTTTCGTAGATGTCCCAACCGTCTCCTCCTATTCTTGCAATGGTTTGTGCCACTTTTTGCAATTCATAAAAGTGTTCTTTTATCTTTTCTTTGTTGCGCCTTGGAATTTCAATGATGGCATAATTCCTTAAGAGGACCTCGTTATCTGGGTCGTCTTGATAACCTTTTTCGAGATAGCAACTTTTATCAAAATAAAGCACCATTACAGGTTCGTCATCGTAACCTTCTAATTTTAAATGCGTCATTCGGTACCATGGCACATTAAAATAGCGGATAATTTGTAACTCATCTCTATATTCTGCTTTTAAGAGCATGGTAATCGTATTCTCATCTATGGTATAGGATACCATTTTACCATCTCCGTTTTTTCCTTCCAAGGAGGTAAACACTTTTTGAATTTTGGCCAATGGAATCGACAGATCTAAAGAAGCGTCTTGAGATAACATTGTGTAGGAGGTACTCATCAATAACAAATAGCATAGTACTGTTTTCATAGGTATGGTTTTAGGGTTGAATTAATCTTTAATGAGACGTACCGAACGGCCGTACTCAAACTCTGATATATATAATTTATACTTTGAAGAATAGGTGTCTAAAACCAGGTACACACCTTTTGGTTTGATATCATCGGTTGTTTGGGTACTTGACCAGATATTACATTGGTTTCCGAAATAATAAAAATCACCATTGAACGCGATATTTCCCCCTGGCATTCCGTTAAAGCCTAGACTGTTGGTGCCTTGCTGGTTGTCGTTCCAATAATAGCGTGATTTTAAGGTTTTGTTGACGTACTCTACTCCTCCTGCTACATCTATCAATTGTTTCATTTCTGCTTCTGTAGGGATGTGCCATCCTTTGGGCGCCAAGCCTCTTGGATCGATGACTGCGTAGTAGTTATAGAGTTTGCCATAGACGTCGTGGTTGTCTGGGTCAAAATTGGCATAGCACCATGTGGGTTGTCCTTTTTTACCAAAGGCTTCCCATTGGGCTGCTGATTTGGATTCCACAATAGGGTCGCCATTTCTAAACTTGTCTATATTAATATTTCTATCGGTCCATACTTGGTCGCCAATCAGGACCATTTGCAGCATGGTGAGGCCTTCGTTTTTTTCTGCTCTTTTAAATACAAAGGTGGGCATGGTATCGTTGCCCATCATATCGAGGTAGAGTTCATACCCATTATTGTTGACCAGCTTATATTCGTAGGTTTCTGTTTTGTTTAGCTTGTAAAAGGTGATACGACCTGCGTCTATAATCCACTCGTAGGGGATGGCATCCTCTTCATTGGATGAAGGCAAAAAGCTGTAGGTGAGGCCATCTTTTAAGAATACGCGAGTGAGACCTTTTACTTGTTCTGGTACTGGTTGTGGCTTCCCCTCCTTCTCAAATGCCTGAATGGTCCATTTGTACTCGATGAGCATGGTCTTGGCTTGGGCTGTGGTCAGGGATTGTGAAGTGACTTCAATACCTCCAGTCATAAACAGTAGTATTATAAGAATGCGTTGTTTGATCATAGGTAAAGAGTTAATGGCTAAATATTTAATTAGTCTTTAATAAGGCGTACTGAATGGCCAGCCTCAAACATGCCTACATAGGTTGGGGACATGTTACTTTTTGCTGAATCCAAACTCATAAAAAGGGGTCTTAATTTGTCATCATAGGTATCTTGTGAGCTGGTCCATATCTCACAATTCATTTGAAAATAATAAACCCTACCGTCTGTTGTCATACTCCCACTCGGTATTCCGTTAAATCCTGAACTATTGNNGCATAAAAATTATAAAGCAGCCCATATGTTTCCTTATTAGCAGGGTCGTAGTTGGCATAACACCATGTAGGTTGTCCTTTCAACCCATAGGCTTCCCATTGTTCTGGGGTTTTGGATTCATAGATTGGGTCTCCGTTTCTAAAAGACGTAACGTCTAGGTTTTTGGCAGCCCATACTTGTGAGCCTATGGTCACGGTTTGTGATACGGATTTCACTACATTTTTTGCAGCTCTATCATATACAAAAGTGACAATATCGCCATTATTATCGATATCCATATACAGCTTATAGCCAATAAAATCTTCGATGCGATAGGCAAAGGTCATTTGGTCATCGTAGATATAAAAGGTCATTTGTGTTTTGGTAACGCTATACTTGTGCTGCTCAGCTTCCGATTCATTGTCGGAAGGCACAAAGCTATAGGTCATCCCATTGGTTAAAAATACACGTACAAGGCCGCGCATATCTTCTGGAACGTTGTACATCTGTCCGTCTTGTTCTAATCGTCTTAACGACCATCTATAGTCGGTAAGCATTTGTTTGGCCTCTGCAAATGGGAGTGTTTGTGCATGGAGGTCAATGGCGTTGGCCATGATGAACACCATCAGTATCATTAGGCATCGTTTGGTTGTTTGCATCCTTTGGGAGTCATGGGGTTTTAGCAAATCAAATGTAAGGCTATAAAGGCATTCAAAAAATACCTACTTATGCGTATTTATAAACAAAAAAAACCATGGCTCCAATAGAGCGATGGTTTTTAAGGCACATTTAATTTGTACTGTTTAGTTCTTTATGAGCTTAAAGCTTTGGCCAGTGGCCAGTTTTACAATATAGAGTCCAGAGTTCAGCTTGTTGATCATCACTGTTTCGTTTTGACGCAGCGTACCTTTCTGAACGGTTTTACCCAATACATCCAATATGGTATAGTTGGTAGCTCCCGTAAGGTTTTTTATCTTGATGCTTGTGGTTGCAGGGTTTGGATATAACTGCAAAGGCCCATGGTCATTAGTTACCGTACCCACCGATAAGGTGCCTGGTGCTGCCCATTTAAAGGCATCCAATGCCATATAGTCTAAATTGCCCGTGCTCGATATGACCAATTGGTTAATGGCCATGTCTGAATAATCGCCTGTGCCTTCGGTCGCAAAGTCAATCAAGGTAAAGCCATTGCTTGGCGTTAGGGTGGACACATTAGAGAATCCTGCACTTTTAACAATGGTAAAGATTGTGGTTGGCCCTACTTTGCCCTCAATGGTCAATGTGCCCGAATGGTTGGCCAAGGCATTGGTAGAACAAAATAGATAGAGTTCTCTCACTGCAAACAGGGACGCATCTGATGAGCTGATGATAAAAGAAGACCCATCACCATAGGCTGCAATACCAGAACTGTTATCTAAAAACTTGTTGTCGGGTGTAGTCCCATTCCATCCTGCATCTGCAAGGTTGAAAATGGCATAGGTTTCTCCAGGGCCATTGGTGACATTAAAGGTTTTACCACCTTCCGTAAAGGTCGCCGTTCCTGTAGTTTCGGTTTCAAACACTTCGGTGCCCTGTGCATGCACGTTGTAGGCTGTTGTCATTAATGCCATCATAAAGATGGTCTTAAGCGTGTACTGTTGTTTCATAAGTAGGTTTTTTATAAAGTTTGTTGTTAGGGGGATTCTGCCGTTAACAGCGTTAATTATTCAAATAAACTATTATTATTTTGTATTTGAGCGTTTATTTTAATGTTTTCGACGAACGGTTGTAAGATTTTTAAACGTTATCGTTTGGCAGCCGTCATGGCACGGTACAAAAGTAAAAGCCACAACATCCAGTTGTGGCCTTTATACCGAACGGTCAGTAAATCTTGCTTACTATTGGCGTTTTGCCTTTTTAGCGATTTTATCTGCCTTCTTTTCTTTAGCCGTCTTTAATGGCTCTTTTTTTACGTTCTTTTTAGCATCCTGCGATTTTGCCATGGTGTATTGGTATTTGATTAGTAATGTAATTGTTCAATCCTGTTGTTTATTTCTATGTGGCTTTGAGCACCACTCTAAAACGTGCTTTGCCTTCCTCCAAATGGTCGATGGCCTTGTTGACATCTGCCATTTTAAACTCTTCCACCGTAGGATAGATATCGTGTCGCACACAAAACTCCAACATCTTGTGTGTGAGTGCCACACTTCCCAACGGACTGCCCCCTATCGACTTCTCGCCGCCTATCAGACTAAAGGCTGGGATGGCCATGGGCTCCAAGACAGCGCCAACCGTATGCAGTTTGCCCTGTGGTGCCAAGGTCGTCAAAAAAGAGTTCCAATCGAGGGTGACATTGGTGGTATTTAAAATAAAGTTCAGGGTGCCTGCTATACTGGCCAAATCGTCGGGATTGGTAGAGTCCACCACATGATGGGCACCCATTTTCAATAAGGCGTCTTTTTTGTTGGGACTCGAGGTAAAGGCAGTCACCTCACAGCCCCATGCCCTTAAAAACTTGAGTGCCATATGCCCAAGACCTCCAAGGCCAATGACCCCAACTTTATCGGTAGGCTGTACGCCCGAGATGACGATGGGGCTAAATACGGTAATGCCCCCACAAAACAAAGGGCCAGCCTTTGCCATATCGATGCCTTTTGGCAATGGGGTCACCCACGACCAGTGGCCTCGTACTTTATCGGCAAAGCCACCATGTCGGCCTACAATGGTACTTTTGGCATCGCCACACAGGTGCTGTTTGCCATCCATACATTGGTTGCAGTGCATACAGGAGCCCGAAAACCAGCCCATGCCGACCTTATCGCCCACTTTTAAGTTGTTGACCTCACTGCCCAAGGCGGTGACCTCGCCCACGATTTCGTGGCCAGGCACCAGTGGAAAGCTGCTTTGCCCCCAATGGTTGTTGATCATGCTCAAGTCGGAATGGCAGAGCCCACAGTAATGGACTTTGATATCGACCTCATCTTTGCCCAAAGCAGGCAAGGTATATTGAAAAGGTTCTAATGTGGCGCCAGCGCTTTTGGCGGCGTATGCATGTACAGTACTCATAATATCTTTATGTTTTAGCGTGTGTTAGTCATAGAAGTACTTAAAGATACATTTATTCCATTGCAAGTGCAAAAGGAAAGTGGCTATTTATGATATATTTATCATTTGTGGGGGTGGATCTTGACGTTTGGCTGTTGGTATGGCGGAGTATAAGGAGGTTATGTAAGGGCGTATACTCATTATATCGGTGACCCTACCGGACTATAACGGTGTGGCTGCAAGATATGCCCTGGGTTGTTTAGATACTCGTTAGAAACGAGCGCCACCTTAAAAGAGTGTTGGTGGTAAACACCAATATGGCGAGAAATGGGTAGATTGCTTCGTCGTGCCTCCTCGCCATGACGGGTGGCGGATGATGTTGACAGACGGTAAGAAGGGGCGCCATGACGATAGAAAAAGTTTGTCATAAGAGATTGGTTTTTGGTTTTGCCCCTTTGGTTTTTTTAGCTATTTTTATTTGATAGTCCGTTGAACCTTAACAACATGCTCTATGAAACCGCTTATAACCCTTGCAGGCCGTGCCCTACTTATATTCTTGCTTATCGTAGTGAGCTTCTTGCTGCTCTTTTTGGGCATTTATGTACTTATCTCCTACATCAACCATATCGACTGGAGCTTTATCAGTAACCAAGAGAACATTGCAGAACTCATCAATATTTTGGTATTGGCGTTTTCTGGCAGTGCCTTTTTGGCCATTTTGCTCACCGTGTATTACGAGAGCAAACGCCGACGCAATGAACTGCAACAGATTACCATCGACTTGTTTAAGGAATGGCGTTCGCAAGCTTTTAGAGAAGCCCGACTGACCGCCTCCAAGAATGTATTGAAGCGCTGGCACGATGCCGAGTTTAGGGAGGCTTTTTGCAAGTCGTTTATTGCGGTAGAAACCCGTGCCAACTTTAAAGTGCCCGAAGAACACATACAGGCGGTGTCTGACATTATAGGGTTTTATTCCATATTGAGCTTGTATCGTGGCAATCAGGAAGACATCAAGAACTTGAGTTTCTTTTATTATGGTTGGTGGCGCAAGCTCTTGTATGACGTTGCCTATTATAGAGATGCCCAGCGCGAGGGCATAGTCGCCTCGCAGGCAACCCTAAACGCCCAAGGCATCCGCTTGAACCGTCAGAACTACATGAACAGCATTATGCTGGTGCCAGTACTGAAGCGATTGGACAAACTTTGTGAGTTTGATGGCGTGCCGACCGATTATGATTTGATGAAGCCTTAAGGCTTACAGAGCATGGTCCATAATATCCTGTACGACTTCTGGATTGAGCAGCGTACTGATGTCACCTAGATTAGAGGTATCCTTTTCGGCGATTTTGCGTAAGATACGTCGCATGATCTTACCAGAGCGTGTTTTTGGCAATCCATCGGTAAACTGGATTTTGTCGAGTTTGGCAATGGGCCCAATGTTTTCAGCGATAAGCTGATTGATTTCTTTACGCAAAGCGTCGTAATCGTAACGCTTATCAGAATCCTTTAAGGTGACATAGCCATACAAGGCATGTCCTTTGATATCGTGAGGAAAACCTACAATGGCACTTTCTGCCACCAATGGGTGTTCGTCAATAACATCTTCAATTGGTGCAGTGCCCAAATTGTGGCCAGACACGATAATGACATCATCGACACGTCCTGTAATTCGGTAGTTACCTGATTTGTCACGTAAGGCACCATCGCCAGGAAAATAAGTGCCTTTATAAGCAGAGAAGTACACTTTTTTATAACGTTCGTGGTCACCGTAAATGGTACGAGCCAATCCAGGCCATGGGAACTTGATTGCCAGAATACCTTCGGCAGGATTGCCCTGTACTTCGTTTCCTTTTTCATCCAATAGCACAGGTTGAACACCTGGCAAGGGCAAGGTCGCAAAGGTTGGCTTATCGTTAGTGACGCCTGCCAATGACGATATCATGATACCTCCAGTTTCGGTCTGCCACCATGTATCGACAATGGGGCATTTGCCCTTGCCTACATAATCGTTGTACCAGTTCCAAGCTTCCAGATTGATGGGCTCACCAACAGTACCTAATGTTTTGATGTGCTTTAAATAATAATTATCGGCTAAATTGATGGTGTTTTTGGCCAATGCCCTAATAGCGGTTGGCGCTGTATAAAACTGATTGACCCTATGCTTTTCGCAAATCTCCCAGAACCGTCCGTAATCTGGATAACTAGGCACGCCTTCGTACATGACCGTTGTGGCACCGTTAGCCAATGGGCCATACACAATATAACTATGCCCTGTAATCCATCCAATATCGGCAGTGCACCAAAATACGTCTTGCATCGTTGCCCTGGTGTTTTCACGTCCTAAATTTACCTTGCTATTGCATTTGTATTGAAACACGTTTCTAAAAGTATAGGCCGTAAATACCATATAACCACCACAGGTATGCACCATACCCTTTGGTTTGCCAGTGGAGCCAGAGGTATAGAGAATAAACAGTATGTCTTCTGCATCCATTTCGACAGCAGGACAGTGATCATCTACTTTTTTGAGTTCGTCATGCCACCAAACTTGATTGGATGTTAAGGTCACATCTGATTGCACACGTTTCAAGACAATCGTCTTATTGATAGTAGGACATGATTTTAAAGCGTCGTCTGCAATCGCTTTTAATGGTGTTATTTTATCGCCTCTAAAACCACCATCAGCGGTCAGCAACAATTTGCATTGTGCATCATTTATTCTTGTTGATAAAGCAGTCGCTGAAAATCCAGCAAACACCACTGAATGTATGGCACCTATACGAGCACAGGCCAAAACCGCAATGGTTAACTCTGGCACCATGGGCATATAAATACACACACGATCGCCTTTAGTGATGTTATTGGCTTTTAATACATTGGCAAACTGACAGACCTTATTGTGCAAGGCTTGATAGGTAAAATATTGTGCAGCGTCATTTGGGCTATTGGGTTCAAAAATAAGGGCAGTTTGGTTACCACGCTCTGCCAAATGTCTATCTAAACAGTTTTCAGTGATATTTAACTTTCCATCTATAAACCACTTCACTTCTGGTTTATTGAAATCCCACTCTAATGTTTTGGTCCACTTTTTTCTCCATAGAAAGGACGATGCGATTTCATCCCAGAATGCTTCAGGATTTTCTACACTGTCTTTGTAAGCTTTTTCATATTCGTGATATGAATTAATTTGAAATCTTTGCATTGTAAACTTTTAATATTATAAGAGTATTCTAAAGTACTAAAATTATCAGCACGATACTACACTCTTTTAAACTAGTCATTTTTCATTCTTATAAAATAAGCTTTGGCTTCCTTAACCACTTTGGGAGCTAATAGCAAGGTCGCTGTCATGGTCGGAATCGCCATTAAGGCAAACGTACCGTCAATAAGGTTGAGCATCACTGGTAAAGGTGTCAATACTGCCAAAACAATGCTCGCTATATAGAAATAATTGTAATAGTGCTTGTTGTGTGCCCCAAAAATAAAAGACATGCACTTGGTGCCATAATACGAATAGGTAAACAACGACGAGATACTAAAGGTCGCAATACAGATCATCAACAGATATTGTCCATAGCCAGGAATGGCATCATTGAACGCTGTTGCCGTAAGACTTACACCATTAGCATCACTCGTTTGCCATGCACCAGTGACCAAAATGGCCAAAGCTGTCAATGTACAAACAAACAGGGTGTCGATGGCTGGCCCTAACATGGCCACCAAGCCCTCTCTTACCGGTTCATCCGTTTTGGTGGCGCCATGAGCCATTGGTGCTGTACCAATACCAGCTTCATTAGAAAAAGCACCACGACGAATCCCTAAAAGAATCAATCCACCCAATACACCTCCCAAAAAGGAGTCCCCTTTAAAAAAGTGACCCTCAAAGGCATCGGTAAACATCAACAATAGATACTTTGGAACTTGGTCAATATAAATCCCAAGGATGACGAGTACCAGTACAAAATACAACAATACCATGCTTGGCACCAGTTTTTCTGCAGTTTTGCTGATACGGTTCAATCCGCCCAAAATGACCAACGAGGTCAATCCTATCAAGACAAGACCTATGATTAAGTTGGACGTTTGAGTTACCTCAACACCATTGGGTTCGAGTACTATGAAATTGATGGCTTGTTTTAATTGATTCACATTAAACACAGGCAAGGCGCCTATGAGACCACAGACACTAAAAAATAGTGCCAATGCCTTCCATGATTTACCAAGTCCTTCCATGATAAAATACATAGGGCCTCCTTGTATATCGCCATGACTATCTTTACCTCTATACATCACTGCCAAGGTGCAGGTAAAGAATTTAGTGGACATGCCCACAATACCGCTTATCCACATCCAGAACATAGCACCTGGGCCACCAATACTAATGGCCACTGCCACACCAGCAATATTGCCCATGCCAATGGTTGAAGACAAGGCAGTCGATAAAGCCTGAAAGTGGCTGATTTCGCCAGGGTCGTTTGGGTCATCATATTTGCCACGTAATACTTGGATGGCATGGCCTATAAAACGAAAAGGTAAAAATCGTGATAGAATTGATAGATAAATTCCGCCTCCAATAAGTAAAATCAATAAGGGCAAACCCCACGCATAGTTGGAATAGGCTTCAAAAATAGCATCAAGGGTTTGCATGTTTATCGTGTTATAAGCTTTAAAGATATTATTTTCAAATCATAAACTTTAAGATTGTTTGTCAAAAAAGAACTAATGATTGTAAAAGTTATTAATTTTGGATTTTAACATTATATTTACATTTACAACGCTTACTATTGAAACCAAAATCCACACGATTATACTTTCTTGATGCCGTTAGAGCATTTGCCATCTTGATGATGCTCCAAGGACATTTTGTGGATACGTTGCTCAACCCATTGTATCGTGATGATTCGTATTTGGCCTATACTATTTGGTCTTATTTTAGAGGAATCACCGCACCTACCTTTTTTACAATCTCTGGATTAGTCGTGTTGTATTTAATGCTCAAAGCCAATGAAAAAGGCGATGACAGTGTGCGTGTCAAAAAAGGGATCACACGAGGTTTTATGTTGATAGGTATTGGATATGCACTTCGTATTCCATTCTTGTCATGGCTTCAAGGATCGTTTGATACCTATTTTTTAGTCATCGACGTTTTGCAATGTATTGGACTGTCCTTATTACTGCTGATTGGCCTTTATTTTATAGCACGTAAAAACAGTTATGCACTCTCTGTTATATTATTGACCATTTGCTGTGTCATATTTGTATGCGAACCCTTGTATCGCAATCTTGCCTTGCCCAATGTTCCGTTGTTTTTTTCCAATTATGTATCTAAAGCCAATGGCTCTATTTTTACCATCATTCCTTGGTTTGGTTATGTGGCTTTTGGAGGGTTTTTGGCAACCATTTTCTTTAGAAGTTCACAAAGCAAACGTTTTAAACAAGTGACTGTAGCTACATTTTGGGTTTTAGGAATTGGGTTGCTTTTATTTTCAACCGACGCTTTACATTTTATTTATTATCTCACACGTATTCAATTGTTTGAAGATGCAGCAAACTACAATTATCTCTTTTTGAGATTGGGTAACGTCTTCTTATATTTTGGTTTTTTCTATATGTTAGAACGCTTTATGAAACAGTCTATCGTCACCAAGATTGGAGAGAAAACACTGAATATTTATATTGTCCATTTCATTATTATTTACGGAAGTTTTACTGGGATAGGTTTAAAGCATTTTTGGTACAAATCATTAGAGCCCTGGGAAGCGGTATTTGGAGCCATCATCTTTATGATCACTGTGTGCTTGATTGTATTCCATATAGGAAAGACCAATGCCTTTATCTACAACAACCTGCGACGCTTGTTGCATTTGGTCATCAAACCCAAAAAGACTGGTACTGAATATGATAATGCGTCAGAAGATGGTGATTAGCTTTGTTTGGCCAAAAAGGTTTCGACATTTGTCTTGATACGTTCTTGTATGTTGGTCACATCGGCTTTCACAAAAGGTTCTCCCATGATGTTTTCATACAATTCTATATAACGCTCACTTACTGTTTCTATATATGCATCAGTCATCACAGGCACTGTTTGCCCCTTTAAGCCTTGAAACCCATTGGCAATGAGCCATTGGCGAACAAACTCTTTAGACAGTTGCTTTTGGGCTTCTCCTCTATCTTGACGCTCTTGATAACCATTTGCATAAAAATAGCGTGAGGAATCTGGTGTATGGATTTCGTCAATCAGTACAATCTTGCCCTCTTTGGTTTTACCGAATTCGTATTTAGTGTCCACCAAAATCAACCCTCTACTAGCAGCTATCTCTGTGCCTCGCTGGAAAAGCTTTCGTGTGTAATCCTCCAAAACTTCGTAATCCTCTTTAGTTACTATACCGCGTTTAAGAATGTCTTCACGAGAAATATCTTCGTCGTGGTCTCCCATGGCTGCTTTAGTCGCCGGTGTAATGATAGGTTCAGGAAATCTGTCGTTCTCTTTCATCCCTTCAGGCATTGCAACACCGCAAAGCAAACGTTTTCCAGACTTGTACTCGCGAGCCGCATGACCAGATAGATAACCACGAATGACCATCTCCACCTTAAGTGGGTCACATAAATGACCGACAGCCACATTGGGGTCTGGTGTTGCAATGAGCCAATTTGGTACTAAATCTTCGGTTTGTGCCATAAACTTGGTGGCAATCTGATTGAGTATTTGACCTTTAAATGGAATTCCTTTTGGCATGACCACATCAAACGCGCTCAATCGATCGGTTGCAATCATGACCAAAAGGTTGTTATTGATGTTATAGACTTCTCTTACCTTGCCTTTATAGACACTTTTTTGATTTGGAAAATTAAAGTTGGTGTCTGTTATGGTGTTATTTTTTGTCACGAATACACGAATGTTTATTATTATTTACTGCTTATTGCCACTGAATACTGCCTGCTACTCTCTATTCTCTATACTCTTATAGGCCTCGATAACCTTTCTCACCAGTTTGTGACGTATAACGTCTTTATCGTCTAAAAATATCATGCCAACACCTTCGACATTCTTTAAAATCAATAAGGCTTCCTTAAGTCCGGAAATGGTACGTCGAGGCAAATCGATTTGACCAGGATCGCCCGTTAATAAAAACTTGGCATTTTTTCCCATACGTGTCAGGAACATTTTCATCTGGTTATGGGTTGTGTTTTGACCTTCATCCAAAATCACAAAGGCATTATCGAGTGTTCGTCCACGCATAAATGCCAAAGGCGCAATCTGGATAGTGCCATTTTCAATAAACATGGCCAGTTTCTCTGCAGGAATCATATCTCGCAACGCATCATACAACGGTTGCATATATGGGTCGAGTTTTTCTTTTAAATCTCCAGGAAGGAATCCGAGGTTTTCACCAGCTTCCACAGCAGGACGTGTTAATATAATACGTTTGACCTCCTTGTTTTTTAGTGCCTGAACCGCCAAAGCAACTCCTGTATAAGTTTTGCCTGTACCTGCAGGGCCAATGGCAAAGACCATATCATTTTGGCGCATACTTTCAACCAAACGACGTTGGTTGACTGTTTGAGCCTTGATCAATTTTCCGCCAACACCATGCACAATGACTTCACCACTTTGGTCTGACGTTGTATAGTCGTCGCTGCTTTGGCTAGACAAAACGCGTTCGATGGCATTTTCATCCAACTTGTTGTATTTAGCAAAATGGGTAGTGAGCATCGTCATGCGACGGTCGAACTCTTCTAGTAAATCTTCATCACCATAGGCTTTTATTTTATTGCCTCTGGCGACTATTTTTAGTTTGGGAAAGTATTTTTTTAGGACTTCAATGTTGACATTTTGTGCTCCAAAAAATTCTTTAGGAGCTATTTCTTCCAATTCGATTATAAGTTCATTCAAAAGCTATGGGATTTAATAAAATTATCAGTTTTGTTTTATTAGTTTTGTGATGAAAACAAATCTACACAATTTTAACAGAGGTTAGATTAAAAAAATATCAACAATCCATCCATGGCAATCATCACATTAACGACTGATTTTGGCGAGAAAGATCACTTTGCAGGCGCAATAAAAGGGGCAATCTACAGTGAACTTGAAGATGTGAAAATTGTTGATATCTCACATTCGGTATCTCCATTTAACGTTCCTGAAGCTGCATATATTATTCAAAATGCGTATAGCAGTTTCCCAAAAGGCACTATCCATCTGATAGGTATCGACTCTGAACTCAACGTTGAAAATAAACACATTGCTGTCTTATTGGACGACCACTACTTTATTTGTGCCAATAACGGCATTATGAGTATGATTTGTAGCGAGATAGCTGCCGAAAAAATTGTTGAAATCAACATCCATGATAAAATAGTGACCAATTTTCCGGTACTCGATGTGTTTGTAAAAGTTGCCTGTCATATAGCAAGAGGCGGAACCCTTGAGGTAATTGGTAAAATTATTGATACCATTAAGCCCATCACCAATATGCTTCCGCTGGTCAACAATGACCAAACACAGATTATTGGTAATGTGATCTATATTGATAATTATGGTAATGTTGTTACCAATATCAAACGAAAGTTTTTTGAGACCATACAAAAAGGGCGTGAGTATGAGATTTCGGCACGGAGTTATAAATTCAAAGAGATTTTTAATAAATATAGTGAGATTGTTAACTTTGACATCCCAGAAGACAAGCGTCATGATGAAGGTCGAGGTTTGGTGATTTTTAATTCGTCTGGCTATCTTGAAATAGCCATCTATAAAAGTGATAATGCAACGGTTGGAAGCGCTTCCTCTCTCATGGGATTACAGATGCGTGATACAGTGACGATTAACTTTTTATGACTGAAGAACTAGACGTATAAACAATAAACAAAGGAAAAGCAGATGTTCGTAAGAATTGTAAAAATGAGTTTTGAGCCGACGAAAGTCTCCCAATTTTTGGCTAATTTTGAGAACAAGAAACGTCTTATCCGCAATTTTGAAGGCTGTGAGTTTTTGGAGCTTTATAGAGACAAAAATGATAGCAATGTGTTTTTTACTTATAGTTATTGGGACACAGAAGCTGATTTAGAAAATTACAGACAGTCAGAATTGTTTAAAAACGTTTGGCAAGAAACGAAGGTGTTGTTTAATGGAAAGCCGGAAGCCTGGAGTGTGGATAAAGTGCATAGTCTTCAGTAGTTAGTAGTTAGTAGTTAGTAGTTAGTAGTTAGTTAGAAAAAGCATAAACAAATCAACAATAGAATGTTCGCCATCTTAAAAAAAGAAATCAATTCCTTTTTTGCTTCACCAATAGGTTATTTGGTGATTGCAGTGTTCTTATTGCTAAACGGGATGTTTTTATGGGTATTTAAAGGTGACTTTAACATTCTTGAAGGTGGTTTTGCAGATTTGTCAGCCTTCTTTTTATTAGCGCCTTGGATTCTTATTTTCTTGATACCAGCTGTAACAATGCGAAGTTTTTCAGATGAAAAAAAACAAGGAACTTTAGAGTTATTGCTCACAAAACCCATTTCACATGTTAAGATTGTATTGGGCAAATATTTTGGAGCCTTCATCCTTATCATTATTGCATTGATTCCGACCTTACTTTATGTATATGCCATTTCAAAATTAGGTGCTACCGAAGGGAACCTCGATGTAGGCAGTGTTATGGGGTCTTACTTTGGCTTACTGTTTCTGGTAGCTTCCTATACCGCTATTGGTGTATTTTCATCAACCCTGTCCGACAATCAAATTGTAGCATTTATCATTGCTGTATTTATCTGTTTTTTCTTTTACTTCGGGTTTGAGGGCTTATCCAATTACAACATTTTTGGTGACGCTTTTTATATTGAAAAACTTGGTATGGAGTCGCACTTCAAAAGTATGAGTCGTGGTGTTTTGGACACGCGTGATATCCTCTACTTCTTGAGCATCACCTTTTTATTTATTTTACTTACAAAACTTAATATTCAAAAACACTAACATGATCATTACCACCACGCTTGTTATCTTTCTAATTATTGTATTTGTCCTCGTATGGCTCTTTGTCAACACGATTGACAAACGAAAATGGTTGACCTTTATTATCAGTTTGGTGCTGACACCTTTTATCTATTTCTATGCTTTTTATCCAATGGTCAATATTTTCAGCAATTATCACCACCTCAAATACTTTGACACTGAAAGCTGGATTGACACTCCAGAATTGCGTTATGAAATGAGTGATGATCTGATTGCATCAAAACAGCTCATCGGCAAAACAAAAGAAGAAGTGATTGAGTTATTGGGAGAAAACGATTGGTTGAGTTGGAATGATGCTTTAAAGGGCAAAGATGATAACGTTTGGAATTATGGTTTGGGCATTGAGCCTGGCGCTTTCAATGAAAATAAGGATATTTTATTGGTCACTTTTAAGAACAACAAAGTGGTAAGCGTTGACACTTACGAAATGCCTATTTTAGAAGCCCAAAAAGAAGAGAAAGCTGCTGATGCTAAAGAGTAAAAAAAATATCATCATACTTGCAACAGTTGTGCTTGTGCTCCTTGTTGTCAACATCATTGGCAATTCAGTTTACAAACGCTTTGACCTTACGCAAGACCATCGCTATACCTTATCGCAATCTGCTTTAAACACTATAAAGGATGTTGATTCGCCATTAATTGTTGATGTATTTCTGGAAGGCGATTTTCCTTCAGAGTATCGACGACTACGAACAGAAACACAGCAATTGCTTGAAGAATTCTCATTATATAATGACAATGTAAATTTCAACTTTATCAATCCTATTGAAGATGAAGCGACTCGCGACCAGAATATCGAGCAGTTGATTCAACGAGGCATTGAGCCTTTACAATTGAATGTCAACGAAAACGGAAAAAGCTCTCAAGCACTTATTTTTCCTTGGGCATTGGCAAGTTATAACGACCAAACAGTCATCATTCCGCTCATCAAAAATAAAATTGGTGCAAGCCCAGACGAAGTGATTACCAACTCTATTCAAAATTTGGAGTATGCTTTTGCAGAAGGCTTTAAAAAACTGGTAACACCAAAGAGCAAGAAAATAGCCATTCTTAAAGGCAATGGTGAAATGGGCGATATTTATATTGCTGATTTTTTGCGAACCATTCGCGAACACTACTTTATTGCGCCTTTTACGTTGGATAGTGTAGCCAACCGTCCACAGGAAACGCTTAAAAACTTGCAAGGATATGATTTGGTCATTGCTGTAAAACCTACTGAAGCCTTTACTGAAGAAGAAAAACTGGTTTTGGACCAATATACCATGAATGGTGGAAAAAGTTTATGGCTGACCGAAGCCATCATTATGGACAAAGACAGCTTATACAACAACTCTGGCAGTGCAGTTGCCATTATGAAGGATTTGAATTTGAATGATTTTTTCTTCAAATATGGCCTACGCATCAATCCTGTGATTGTCAATGACCTCTACTCTGCTCCTATTACCTTGGCCATAGGTGAAGGAAGCCAAGCACAGTTTCAACCCATACAATGGCAATATTCACCATTGGCAGCTGGAAACCCAGAACATCCAATAACCAGCAACCTCAACCTTGTCCGTTTTGATTTTTCTAGTCAAATAGACACCTTGAAAAATGACGTTAGTAAGACAATTCTGTTGCGCAGTTCAGATTATACCAAACTAGATGGTGTTCCTAAAGAAATCAGCTTGGATATCGTCACACAAGATCCTAAACAAGAAACCTATACCAAAGGACCTCAACCAATGGCTGTCTTGCTCGAAGGTGAATTTACATCTGTTTATAATAATAGGGTAAAACCATTTCAATTAAACAACATCAAAGAAAAAAGTAGCCCTACAAAAATGATCGTTATTGCTGATGGCGATGTCATCAAAAATGATGTTGTTAAAAAACAGCCACAGGAGCTGGGATTTGACCGTTGGACCGGACAACGTTTTGGCAACAAGGAGTTCTTGGAAAATGCTGTAAACTATCTTCTTAATGATGACGGACTTATAAACATTCGCAGTAAGGAAGTGGTGATTCCATTTCTCGATGCACAAAAAGTAGCCGACGAAAAAACGAAATGGCAAATCTTCAATATTGCTATACCGCTTTTATTTCTAGGTGTTTTTGGCATTGCGTTTCATTATTTCAGAAAGAAAAAGTACACCAAGTAATCAAAAATATATACTCAAAATATTTCGCTTCTGTGGGAAATATTTGTTAATAAGTTTGTTTTATAAAACAAGCTGTTTGAGATATATTTGTAAGACTAATTTATCAACACTGAATATATACATATATCAATGAAGTTTATCGTATCGAGTACCTATTTATTGAAACAATTGCAAGTTCTTGGTGGAGTCATCAACAATAGCAACACCTTACCCATTTTAGATAATTTTTTATTTGAATTGAATGATTCAAAATTAACCGTTTCAGCTAGCGATTTAGAAACCACCATGTCATCTATCATAGAGGTGGAAAGCACCAGCAAAGGTAGTATAGCATTGCCAGCACGTTTATTATTGGATACTTTAAAAACGTTTCCGGAACAACCCCTAACATTTGTGGTTGAAGATAACAATACGGTAGAAATTAGCTCTAATCATGGTAAATATGCTCTGGCATATGCCGATGGTAATGAGTTCCCAAAAGCGGTTGCACTCGAAGACCCAAGTAAAACTACCATTACTGGTGATATTTTAGCGACTGCTATTAGCAAAACCATTTTTGCTGCAGGTAACGACGATTTGCGCCCTGTGATGAGCGGCGTGTTTTTTCAATTTTCAACCGAAGGTTTGACTTTTGTGGCGACTGACGCACACAAATTGGTAAAATATACGCGTGAAGATGTCAAAGCAAGTCAAGTGGCCGAATTTATTATGCCAAAAAAGCCTTTAAATCTTTTAAAGGGAATTTTAGCAGGAAGCGATGATAGTGTCACAATTGAGTACAACGATAGTAATGCGAAGTTCACTTTTGAAAATTCGGAATTGATTTGCCGATTGATTGATGGAAAGTATCCAAATTACGAAGCGGTCATTCCAAAAGAAAATCCAAATAAATTGACCATTGACAGAACACAGTTTTTAAACTCTGTACGTCGTGTGAGCATATTCTCCAATAAAACGACGCATCAAATTCGTTTGAAGATTGCTGGTGCCGAACTCAATATTTCAGCCGAGGATATCGACTACTCTAACAAAGCTGAAGAGCGTTTAACCTGCGATTATCAAGGAGATGATATGCAAATCGGGTTCAACTCTCGTTTTCTTACTGAAATGTTGAATAACCTCAATGCAGACGATGTGCAATTAGAAATGAGTTTGCCTAACAGAGCCGGAATCTTAACACCTATCGATGGTTTAGATGAAGGCGAGCATGTAACCATGTTAGTCATGCCTGTGATGCTAAACAATTAAAGTTTATACTCAAAAAATAAACCATATAAAAAACGCTCACTTTTCAGTGAGCGTTTTTGCTTTATCTACATAACTAATTTCTAACTAATAAAATTGAAAGATAAAGGGTATGTTGGTGTTTCGCCATTACTAGCTTTAATAGCGTTAATAATTGGAAATATGATTGCTATGACTCCTAGAACAAGAAATCCTAAAAGCCCTAACCCAAATAACAATATCAATGGTACACATATAATACAGTACACAATAAGGCTCAATTGAAAATTGATAATGTTTTTACCATGTGCATCCATTTGATACACTTTTTCTTTTTGGGTTACCCAAAGAATCAATGGCAGTATTAAACTTCCAAATCCTGTAATCAGTGTGACTAATTGACTTAAATGGGTAATAACGATTAATTGTCTGTCTTCTCTCATGATGGTTTTGATTTAATTGATTGATGATGGTCCTCCCTTGATTAGGTTAGATACATGTAAGACGACTAATAACAAATAATGTTACAACTCATTATGTTAAAGTTGTTAACTCATCATTCTACAACAATTTGTCTCACAGTACTTTGACCAGATGAAAAAGCTATTAGTTTAGCCACGTAAATGCCCGAGCTTAAAGATAATGGGATTTTAGAATCGCCAACTAATGTTTTTGTCAATAAATGTTGTCCAGAAATGCTATAGATATCTAATTGATACTCTTGGTCAAGTCCAGAGATATACAATTCATTCAAAACAGGGTTTGGGTAAAACACAATATTAGTTATATCCTCTTCATCGACCTCTAGAGTTTCGTCATAAAAGCTAAAACGTCTGATAGTTCCATCAAAAATATTGGTATAAAAAATAGAGCCATCCATAGGGTTTTGGGACATATGGACAATTCCAGAGCCATAATTGATTGGTGCAAATGTTGAGGTATGGCTTATCCAAGGTGCATTTGTTGCATTTAGAGTGGCAACACCAACCCAATTTCTGACATAGTCGGTAAACAAGAACTTACCTTCCATTGCCTCTCCAAATGCGGTTCCGCTTATATAAGTTCCAGCGACTCCAGTGTTTCCTCTAAACTCGTCACCTGTCGTTGGAGAACCATTCGCTCCAATTCTTGGATCGGTTGGATTATTTCCGTTAAACCATGGTACACGTGTTTGCAGACTTGTACCATGTTTCCATGTAATAGCTGGTCTGTGATGTGTATATCGACGGTTAGCAGGAATTGCCGCATCTACAAATGACGTTGGTTGTGCGCATAAGTTTTTGAACAATTGATTGCCTTCATCTGGGTTTGTCGTACCACTATTATAATAACTGCTTAATAGGGTTTGTCCTTCATACAAAGGCCAACCTGCATTAAGCCCTGGTTTATCGACAATATGCAAATCTTCCCAATTATTCCAACCAACATCGGCAACAAACACCATCCCAGGGTTCGCATCTGCTGGGTCGGTACTTCCGCTGTTTGGTTTAATAGCCGCTCTAAACGGATTTCTAAAGCCCATAGCAAACATTCTAGATTTTGGAGCGCGAGGATTATTGGCATCATAAAATGGATTAGAAGGAACTCCATCGCCTGTTGCTGGATCTAGTCGCAATAATTTTCCGCATAATGAATTAATCATTTGACTTCTAAATGAGCCTACATTTTCTTCTGGTCGCATAATACCATCTGCTATTGCTTGTTGATAGTAAGTATGACTTACACTTCCCGTATCAGTTGTACTATAACTTGCATTATCTCCTGTAGTTAAGAGCAATGTGCCATCACTCCCAAACATCAATGTACCACCTGCATGCGACTCGTGAGTTAAAGGAATGCCTGTAGTGATGCTTTCTCCTAATAGAATTGTTCTTGTTGAATAATCCGTAGTCATTGGTGACTGTGTATGATTTAACATGTAACGCGTCACTCTACTAATGGATGCTTTATAGTAGTCGTTAGTATTAGGATTGTATTGAGGTGTCCCAAAATACAACAAATGGTGCCTATCGACCGTATAGAAAAGGTAAATCAATCCATTGATATCAAAATTTGGGTCTAAACAAATGCTTAATAATCCAAAGTCGCGATAACCAGAAATTTCATCTGACAGATCCAGGACCGCTGCACTTTGCTTAACATAGTTGGTACCATTCCAATTGGACACATAAATTTGCCCAGCATTGGTCCATACAAACATTTTACTGCCATTGGAATTAAAAATCGTCCCCATGGGAGCTGTGTAAGTGCTTGACAATGTTTCAGATGAGTAATTTTCTGGAAGTTGAGCAAAAGAACTGCCCATACACATAATAAATAGAAAATTGATAAATAGCCGTTTCATTCTTACTGATTTAGTAAAGTTAAAATGCTATTAATCGTATTTCAAATATAGTTTATTTTGAAGAGTTTTAAAAATAATCACTTCCAAAATGTCCATATAAACGATGAATTGAGATACTTAAATAATGGTCTTACTTCGTGGTAGCTCGCAAAGTCAGATTGGTCTTAATGGTTTTGGTCTGAAAATGATCAGGTTTTCCCTTTTTGATACGCTCGATCAATACATCAACAGAAGCCTTTCCTATATCTGGAGCATGCTGTGAAATTGTTGATAGCTTCGGATCGGTAAAAGGCAATACGTTTTCATCAGAAAATCCAATGATGGATAAGTCTTTTGGAACTTTGATACCCTTTTTGAGTGCTTTATGTAACGCAACGACTCCTGTTGTATTGTCGACAGACAAAATCCCATCAAGTTTTGGATATTGTTTGTACATGGCATCGATGGATGCCTCAAGATCATCATTACTCCTTATATGTACCAATATAGGCACACTCTTATATCCTGAAGCTTCTTCGATTGCTTTAAGATAGCCATTGACCCTTAATTTACCCACACTCAATTCTTCAATATTGCTTAAGAGCACAATTTGCTTTCTGCCTTCGTTGAGCAAATGTTTTGTAGCTTCATAAGCAGCACCAAAATCATCGATGACCACTTTGTCACAGTTAATAACATCAGAAACTCTATCAAACATCACCACTGGTAAATCTTGTTGCAATACACTCTCGATATGTTGTATTTGATTTTTAATTTGCGTCTCTTCAGCGATTGAAATGATAAACCCATCAACACTACCATTACCCAAAACCTCAAGACTTTGCAATTCTTTGGTATAGGATTCATTACTGATGCAAATGATGATATCGTAACCCTTTTTGGTTGCCTCTTCTTCTATTCCGAAAAGTACTTTAGCAAAAAAATGATTGAGAATATTAGGAATGATCACACCCAACGTTTTAGTCTTGTTACTCTTAAGACTGATAGCTACTTTGTTTGGCTGGTAATTGAGGTGCTTTGCCAATGCTTTTACTCTATCAATAGTATCTTTGCTTATTTCTTCACTTTCGTGCAAAGCTTTAGATACTGTAGATACGGAAACATTGAGTTGTTCAGCTAATTGTTTGAGTGTGACCATTACAAAACTTTGTTTATAAGATTATTTTTTCCAAATATCCTCTAATTCTTCCAAAGATCGGCCTTTGGTTTCAGGTATATATTTGAATGTGAATATCATAATAAATATAATAAAAGCTATAAAAATAAAATATGGCAACGATCCATTCCAAAAACTGTTATTATTCACTTCACTACCCATGACCACAGGGAACGATTGTGACACCACATAATTGGCAGCCCATTGTGCAGCAACCGCTACTGACATAGCGACACTACGAATTTTGTTTGGAAACATTTCAGATAACAAGACCCATACAACAGGACCCATCGACATTGAAAATGAAGCTACAAACATTAAAACGCCAATTAACGATACCAATCCCAAAGATTGTTGTTGTAGCGTGATACCCAACATCAAAAACCCAACAATCATACCAATAGAACCAATATAAATCAACGGTTTTCTACCAAATTTATCAACAGTCGCCATAGCAATAAATGTAAAGATTAAGTTGATGAATGCCAACAAAATCTGTTGCGCCAAGACATCATCTTTCCCAAATCCTAATGCTTTTTCAAAGATATCTGCACCATAATATAATACTGCATTTATACCTGTAAACTGTTGTAAAATAGATAAGACCGAACCTATGACAATGATGGCCAAAATTCCTTTTGAAAAATAATTGACCTTAAATCCTGTATTTTCATTTTGTAATGATTTTTGAATTTCGAGGTGCTCTTTGTTAGCCTCCTCTGGTCCTAACAATTTGGTCAATATCCTAATGGATTCTTCATTTCTCCCTTTAAGTGCTAACCATCTTGGGCTTTTTGGCACAAAAAATAACAATATCAAAAATAAACCACTAGGTATCAACTCTGACCAAAACATACGTCGCCATCCAAATTGTAAATTTTCAGCTTCTGAAAGACTGTTTCCAATAAAGTATGTTGCTAAAAAGACCACAAAAAAACCGATAACTATTGCCAATTGATAATAGGTCACTAGATTACCTCTCTTACTTGGAGGAGCTATTTCGGCTATATACATTGGCGCATTCATAGAAGCTATACCAATACCCAACCCTCCAATGATTCTAAAAAACACCAATAGGGACACCGACTCGGGAAATATAGATGGTAACCCAGAGCCCCAAGCTGAAATTGTAAATAGGATTGCTGACACAATTAAAGAATATTTTCGACCTATTTTGATACTTAAAGGACCAGCAGCAATAGCTCCAACAAAACAGCCAACAAGTGCACTCCCAACGACCCATCCTTTCATGGCATCGCTTAAATCGAAATACTTACTTAAATAAAACTGGGCGCCATTGATAACTCCAGTATCATAGCCAAACAACAATCCTCCAAGTGCTGACACTGAAGTAATTAACAATAAAAAGGTACGTTTGTTCATAATGTTTTGGTATTAGTTAGTGTGATTAATTAATTCTATTTCAACAAACACAGGCAAATGGTCTGAAGGGTATTTTAAATCTTTGCTATCGCTCAAGATCGCATATTTGTTGACTCTGATATTATTTTTACTGACAAAAATAAAATCGATCCGCCTAGTGACAGGTTTATCAAATTCAAAATTATTGAAGGTGCCAGAAGGTCCAAAGGGTTTTATAACTGATACCTCTTTGGAATCATTCAATAAGGTCTTTATAGTTTGAATCGGTTCAGTTTCGGGTTCTAAATTGAAATCTCCCATAAGCACCAAAGGTCGATTTTTTGAATTCAGATGCTTTATTTTTTCGAGAATCAATGCCACACTATTCTTTCTCGCTTCTTTTCCTACATGATCAAAATGGGTGTTGAACACCCAAAATTGCTTTTTGCTTTCCAAATCTTCAAACAAAGCATAGGTACAAACCCTATTACAGACCGCATCCCATCCCATGGATACTTTATCTGGAGTCTGTGAGAGCCAAAACGTGGCACTTTCAAGTATCTTAAACTTATTTACATTATAAAAAATGGCAGAAAATTCACCTTCATTCTCACCATCATCTCTTCCAACACCAACAAAGCTATAACTCGTCAAAGTGCTATCCATATAGGTCATTTGATTGGGCATTGCTTCTTGCACTCCAAAAATGTCTGGTGCATAAAACTGTATTTGCCCAAGCATCCAATCTTTGCGATTGTTCCAACTGTTTTCGCCTTCTTTAGGATAATCTAGCTTAATGTTGTAGGTCATTAATCTGATGGTCTCTTGTGACAGCAATGTAGTGACACTGAACACTATCAGCATCAAACCTAAAACGATAGTTTTTGCTTTATTCATAATCAATGTTCATGTATGTCTGTTGGTTTTCCTCTTAATCGCTCAAAGTTCTTGTAATTTCTATCAATTGATTCCTTACTTGCTTTTTCAAACTCCCTATCGGTTACATTATATTGAGCCTGCAATTCTGCCAAGCGTTTTCTTAATTTTTGTTCGATACCATCATAGGAAAGGTCATCGATGAGGTTATGAACTTCGGTTGGGTCTTTTTCTAAATCATATAATTCCCATTGGTCGATATCATCATACACATGAATCAATTTGTAACGATTGGTCCGAACACCATACATTTTCTTGACCATATGAAACGCAGGATAATCGTAATAATGGTAATAGACGGCATCGCGAAATTCATCTTCATCTATAGATCCTGTCAGCAATGGCTTCAAGGACTTACCTTGCATGTCATCTGGGATTTTGACGCCTGCAAAATCCAAAAACGTTTCGGCAAAATCCAGGTTTTGGGTCAAAGCAGATATTACTGTTCCTTTTTTTATTACTGCTGGATACTTCATGACCATTGGCATCGCCAAAGATTCTTCATACATAAAACGTTTATCGAACCATCCTTTTTCGCCTAAATAGAATCCTTGGTCAGTTGTGTAAACAATCAATGTGTTTTCTGAAAGCCCATTGGTATCGAGGTAATCCAAAATGCGTCCAATACCTTCATCCACCGATTTTATGGTTGCCAAATAATCTTGAAGATACCGTTGACCTTTCCAAATTGCCAATTCTTCTGGAGTCATGTGAGCATCGTGCATCGCATCGTTTTTAGGACGATAGGCTTTGTCCCAAATGGCTCGTTGTTCTGGAGTCATTCGGTCGAAGTCAGTTTTCCATGGATTGTGAGCCAGCTCATCACTTCCTTTTTCTTTGGTCATTTTGAGGTCGTGTCCTTCATACATATCTCTATAAATGGTCTGTAATTGCTCTTTTGAAGCAATCGAACCCTCATGAGACGTAAAATAGGTATCAGGTAAAGGAAATTGTACAGAATCGTATAAATTCAAATGCCGCAATGCTGGCATCCAATTACGATGTGGTGCCTTGTGGTGTACCATAAGCATAAATGGTTGGTCATCGTCCTTAACGCTTTTAATGTAATCGATGGCATAATCGGTAATCAAATCAGTAGCATAGCCTTTGACAACTGTTGTGTCTGGCAATTTAACGGTCCAATGTGGTGTCTTTTTGATGTATTCCTTATCGATATGAATGGTATCTTCAATAGTGATAAACTGCGGATTGTAGTAATTGCCTTGGTCATTTAAAATGTTCCAAAACTCAAACCCTTCTGGGTAGCCATGTAAATGCCATTTTCCAACAATGGCAGTATGGTAACCTGCTTTCTGTAATAGTTTCGGAAAGGTTTGCTGACTGCCATCAAACCGATCGCCATTCATTCTAAAACCATTGATATGGCTATGTTTTCCTGTCAATACCACTGCTCTACTCGGCCCACAAATGGAATTGGTACAAAAATTATTCTTAAAAATCGCACCATCCTTGGCAATTCTGTCAATGTTGGGTGTTGGAGCCAACTTGCTGATAGGATGCCCATAAGCACTAATGGCTTGAGCTGCGTGGTCATCAGCCATGATGAAAATGATGTTAGGCCGCTTTGTTGGCGCTTTGGTAGTGGCTTCCTGCTGTTGTTTCGTCTTACAAGAAACCATTACCATTGTAGCCAAAAGACACATTGTAAATCGTCTCATATTTTCTTTACTATTTTAACTGTTTGTATAGTTTCTTTATTAAATATTGTTTTAGTAAAAAATGTAAAAACATCATCGAGATGATCGAATGGTATCGAAGATAATTCATGTTTTCCACCTACCATCTTATATAAATAAAACGGTTTTTCGAGCTTGCGTAATTTTTCTACAATGGTAGCAGACCCATCTAACATAAGATAACCAACTTTTGTTGGAGCGCACAAATGGTGTGGTGCGCTTGCATAAGGCACCAAATTATCATCAGTTCCGTGAAAAAAAGCTGAAGGTAAAGCATTTGTTTTGGTAATATAATCGGCATTGACCAAGGCACCAGCGAGTGAAAACACACCAGCAAACTTGATGTTCTGATAAGGTTTTAAATCGTCAACAAAATACTCTTTCATATACACCGCATTGAGCATGCCTTCAGCACCAGCACTACTTCCTCCAGCAATGATTCTGGTGGTATCGGCACCTAAAAGTGTTTTGTTTTGGTAAATAAACTTTGCAGCATCCAAAAAATCAATGGCTGCATTCTTAAAGGTCAACAGTTTTTCAGATTTAGGGCAATCGCAACCAAAACCTGTGGCTTGACCTTTTCTTGTGAGTCGATAAGAAATGAAAACTCCCAAATAACCATTTTCGGTAGCCAATTGAGCCAATTTTACCTCGCTTGGAAAACTTCTGCTACCTCCAACAAATCCTCCACCATGCATCCATAACATGACTGGAAGTGAATCTGTTTTTTTTATGTTTTTTGGTGTATAAACATCCATTTGTAGGGTATCCAATCCTTTAATGGCATAGGTATAGGTTTTAACATCTGCCTGTGAAAATGCAGTGAATGATACAAATAGTAAAATGTAAATGCTTAAATTCTTCATGTTTAGTTTAGGTTTTCAATCAACAGTCCGCTAATGACTGTTTTTCCTTCAATTGGTTTTAAATTTATAGTCAATCCGTTATTGTCTTTGACCGTTAACATAGCTTCAATAGTAATGCCATATTTTTCCGGATAGGCGTTTGCCATATTAAATTGGCTCTCTACCAATTCATTGTTTAAAAATATGTCAAAAATGCGCTGCTTTGGATTTTCGACAGATGATTTTTTTGGTGCATTCAAGTTGTAAATCACATCCACTTGGCTTTTGAGTTGTGGCTCAACGAAATAGAGCGTTATTTTGTAATTTCCATCAGGAATCTCCACTTTATAATTGGTGCAACCTTCAAGCATTGTTTGATACAAAGGGTCGGAAGTGGTATTTCTGATATCATACGGAATCCCTTGATGGTTGTCCTTATTCAAATTGAAAACGTCACCATCCAAATGCCCAAACATACCCTTTGAATACGTTTTATCTGCCACAAAGGTCATTTGATTGGCTTCGTCATAAAAATTGAAATGTGACCCTATGTTGATGCCGAATCGTTCAAAATTGGCTGTTTTTAGGTTGTCTATTTTATTGACTTGAATGCTTTTGACAGTTTCTTCGAAATGTGCTACCAGTTTCAACTCGTTTACTCCATCCACAAAAGGAATATCGATAGTTGACAATCCGTTTTCAAATTGAAGATTTTTTAGCAACTCACCATTCAAGAACAATGTTCCTCCCTTTTGATTTGAAAACATCGAAACTGAATGTGAGAATTCATCTATCAAATTCAACGACTGCTTATCGCTTAAAGCAATATGAACAAATGGTTTGCTTCTATCCAAAACCGATTTGTACCAATAATACACCTCTTTTGGTTCACGATTGTATTGCACCAAACCTTTTTGATTGACATGCGGAATGGCATCGCCTCGAAACTCCGAACCGAAATCAGCAAAATTCCATGCGGTCATGCCTGCAACAAAATCGCGCGCTTGGACTTGTTCATAATAGCCTTTGTGCAACATCAATTGATATTCTTGGGAGTAATCATATTTTTTTGGTGTGTTGGTCGAAATGCGCACATCAGCGCCTGGACCATATTCCGACACCATAATGGAACGGTTAGGAAAACGTTTGTGCTGCTCATCCAAAAACACTCCTAAATCTGTAATTGTATCATGATACCAGCCAAAATAGAGATTCCAGCCAACGAGCATGGACAAATCTGCAATTTTGGTGTCATTATAGAGTTCGTTAAAATGCAATGCCATGACCGTTAAACGATTCGGTGCATGTATTCGTGTAAAATCTTCCAATTGTTTTGCCAGTTCGTACGTATAAATTTTAGCCTCTTCTTTTTCCTTTTCAGAAGATTTATTGTCGAATGCCAATCGTAAGAAAATCTCATTCATATAGCCAAACATTACAACCGAAGGAAAGTTGTAATACTGCTTCAAATGTTCTTCATGCATGTTCCTACTTGTTTCAAAAAATTCAGGTGTATTGGTCACTTTATTGACAATGGGAATTTCTGACCACACCAAAAGACCGAGTTCGTCACACAATTTGTAAAGCTCTTGCGAATGTGGATAATGTGCAAAACGAATGACATTGGCGCCCATGTTTTTAATCAAATGAATATCTTTTTCTTGTAGATGCATCGGCACCGCATTGCCATACCCTTCATAGTCCTGATGCCTATTGACACCAATCATTTTATAAGGCTTTCCATTGAGAAAAAAACCTTTGTTTGGGTCAACGCTGACCCAACGAAACGCAATGTGAGATGATTTTTCGTCTAAAATCTCTCTTTTTGAATTTGTCAAAACAATCTTCAAACTGTATAAATTGGGGTTTTCCGGTGACCATAACTTTGGATTGATGATTTCTGGGAACTTGATGCTTATGGTTTCTGTTGCATTTGAATTGATTTTGAGGGATTTCGTTTGGGTTTGAATCACTTTTCCTTCGGCATCAGAAATCGTCAATTGAAGTTGATGCGTTGTGTTTGAAACATCAAAATTATCTACCAAAACTGTCACTTCAACAATCGCTTTTTCTTTGGAAACCATTGGGTAATTGACATAAAAACCTTCGGAAGCAAAATCATTTAATGACACATGTTGTTTTGGGAGCGATATCAATGCCACATCGCGATAGATACCTCCGTAAAAGGTAAAATCGGCATCTAATGGTGGAATATTGTCGTTATGCGAATTGTCAACTTTGACCTCAATCAGATTGTAATCGTTAAATTTTAGAAATGCCGTAATATTGAAATTAAAAGCTGCATAACCACCTTTATGGTTGCCCACAAAATGTCCGTTGACATACACATCAGCTTCCTGATTGACCCCTTTGAAATGCAGATAATGAATTAAATCCTTTTTCTGGTTCGACACAAAAAGTTGTTTTTGATACCAACCAATGCCTCGATAATAGCCTTTTTCATCATCAAAAGCGTCCTCTTTGTTCCATGTATGTGGAATATTGACGGTTTGCCAATTGCTTTTAGTACTATCTAAAGTGAATTGCCATCCAGAGTTGATAATAGTTTGTTGCGCAACAACGTGATATGAAAACACCACAGATAACAGCGTGAAAATAAGTTTCATTGTATGTGTCATCTGTGGCTTCATTGGCTATTAATCGTATAATATCCTGTTATTCTTTAAGCGTAAAACTATTTTTAAATTTAAAATCAGAACTTGGCGCAATGGCAATTTCAAATTCGCCAGGTTCTACGGTAAATTTATGTTCGTTGTTATAAAACTTCAAATCTTCGACTGAAATGGTAAACGAAACTGTTTTGCTTTCGCCTTTTTTAAGGGCTATTTTTTGAAACCCTTTCAGTTCCTTCACTGGTCGTGTGATGCTTCCCACTCTATCGTGAATATAGAGTTGGACAATTTCATTCCCATCATAATTGCCTGTATTGGTAATGGTTGCGGTGGCTGTCAAGGTATCATTAACGCTGATCGTTGTTGACGACAATGTCAAATCGGAATACTCAAATGTGGTATAACTCAACCCAAATCCAAATGGAAACAAAGGTGTATTTGGTACATCAATGTAATTCGATTTGTAATCTTCTGTCGGATTGGATTCTGGGATTGGTCGCCCTGTATTTTTCATATTATAATAAATAGGTACTTGACCAACATTTCTGGGAAACGTTGTGGTCAATTTTGCCGATGGATTGTAAGCTCCAAAAAGCACGTCCGCAACGCCACTTCCTCCCATCGTGCCTGGATACCAAGCTTCCAAGATGGCATCTACCAGATTGACCTCTTCAGAAAGGTTGAGTGGTCGTCCGTTCATCAATACCAAAATGATTTTTTTGTTGGGAACCGCTTCTCTGATTTTTTTGATCAATTTTGGTTGGATGCCTGGAATTTTTAAATTGGTTCTTGACGCCGCTTCACCACTCATGCCATGGTCTTCACCCATCACCAGCACCACAACATCAGCTTTTTTTGCAGCGTTGATGGCTTCCTGAAATCCAGTTTCGTCATCTTTAACAATGTCACAGCCTTTGGCATAGAGCATTTGAGAATCTTTTAGGTGTTCTTGTAGTCCTTCATAAATACTGATAGATTTACCTTTACGATCGCCTGCGCCTCCCCAATTTCCATTGATATGGTAGTCGTCTTTTGCCAAAGGGCCGATCAATGCGATGGTCTTTGCTTTATCCAAAGGCAATGCATAATGGTCATTTTTCAATAATACTGACGAAGCTGCAGCAGCTACACGAGCAGTTTTTAAAAATTCGGGTTTGTAGATGGTTTCTTTTTCACGCGTTTCATCCGAATAGCGATAAGGGTCGTCAAACAATCCCAATTTGAATTTTGCCAACAGAATTCTTCTACAAGCCTCATCCACAAAAGCTTCATCCACGCTTCCTTCGGCAATCAATTTCTTTAAATGCAATCGGTACACACTTCCCATCATATCCATATCGACACCTGTATTCATTCCTATTCTCGCGGCATCTTTTTCATCTTTCGCAAATCCATGTGGAATCATTTCATTGATGGAAGTATAATCCGAAACCACAAAGCCCTTGAAATCCCATTCGCCTTTTAAAATGTCTCTTAAAGTGAATTTATTTCCTGAAGTTGGCACTCCGTTCAACTCATTAAAGGCCGACATGAACGTTTCTACACCTACATCAACTGTGGCTTTAAAAGGAGGTAAATAGACATTGCGCAATTCATCCTCACTCATGTTGACTGTGTGGTAATCACGTCCTGCCTGCGCAGCTCCATAGGCAACATAATGCTTGGCACAAGCAAGAATCGTATTGTTCTTTGACAAATCATCGCCTTGAAAGCCTTTTACATAGGCTTTGGCAATTTCGCTGCCCAAATACACGTCTTCGCCAGCACCTTCCGAAATTCGTCCCCAACGTGGATCGCGAGCAATATCGACCATAGGTGCAAAGGTCCAATGCAAGCCTTCAGCAGAGGCTTCCTCCGCTGCGATGCGCGAACTTTGTTCAATCAGGTTCAAATCCCAACTAGCTGCCAAGCCCAAATTAATAGGAAAAATGGTTCGGTGCCCATGAATCACGTCATAACCGAACAATAACGGAATGCCCAAACGGGTTTCTTCAACTGCCACTTTTTGTAAATCGCGTGTCCCTTTGGCAGAATAAACATTGAGCATTGCTCCTACACTACCTTCACGTATAAATTTTTTATTATCTGTACTAATGGTTGGCCCAGTCACAGACCATCCACCTCCATACATGACTGTCTGACCTATTTTTTCTTCCAAGGTCATCAAGTTCATCAACGAATCAACTTTGGCTTCATAAATGGATGGTGCGTTTTGTGCTAACATTGGATTCTGCATGGATACAAATCCTATGATTAAAATGATTATTGCTGAAAATAATGGCTTCATATTGACTTTTTTATTCTGATTTGATAATGTCTGTACGTTCAGACACACCATTATTGTTAAAGGCTTCTATCTGAAAATAGTAGGCATCAGTTCGGTCAGCTCCCGTAAAATAATATTCGTTCTTTCCATATACCATGATGCTTCCGTACAATTTATCAGGTGATTTTCCCCAATAAATCACATAACCATCAGCCAATTGATTTTGTTGCCATTTGAACCAAATACTCCGACGCTCTCCATATTTTTCAGGATTGGAGCGCAAGGCGATGAAATTTTCAACTTTGTTTGGTTTTTGCCCGCTACCTTTCCCAAAGACTCGAAAACCGCTCAAAGCAAACTTCCCTGTTGGCATATGAAGGTTTTCAAGTTTCAAATAACGAGCCTTCGCAGGGTTTTTCAATTCGATATAATCATGAGGCACATCGGTTTTGTTATTGCTTTTATCAACAATCACAGTCCATTTTTTGCCATCATTGGAACCATAAATTTTATATTGATGGAATTTGCCCAAGGTTTTTCCTTTAAATTCCGCATCTTGGTCTGCATAATTGATTTGAAGGGCATTGATGGTGGACACTTCGCCCAAATCCGTTTGAAACCATTCACCTTTATCACCAGACTTGGCACTCCAATAGGTTTTGATATCTTCATCGACTGCAAAATTGGGTTGATAACCACCCAAAGTTGAAGACGCTTGAACCGGTTTTTGGTAATTGAGCAACATCCAACCTGCGAACATATCTTTAGTAAAATCTTTATCTTTTGAAAACTCTGGCAAATAGGTTGGATAATCACCATAGGCTGTGTTGCAATACATGACGTCGTCCTTGTCAAATCCAGATGGCCAAATTCCTAAACGTCTTTCAAAATTGTTTTTTGTGGAAATGAAAATGGTCGATACGTGCCAATAATTTCCATGGTTATCCTCAAAAGTTGCGCCATGACCTGCGCCACGTGCAAAACCTCCTGGCTTGTATGAAAACGGATTGTGAGCTTGGTAATCATACCCTTGCAATGGGTTTTTGCTCACATAAACACCATCAGCATAACCGCTAAATTCTGTTCCTGGTGCTCCATATTGCATATAATACTTTCCATTGTGCTTTGTGACCCAAGCGCCTTCTACAAAAGGTTGCAAGAAAACATTGTCGTTATATTCGCCAAAACGTTCCCAACCATGGTCTTCAGGATGCAATTTCAAAATCGGTTTCACATACCCTTCCGACTGCATGGTTTTGGTATTGATTTCGGTACCCAACAATGGCCAAATATTGCTCGAACCCCAATATAGGTACAAATCGTCTGTGTCTTCATCATAATGGAATGCTGGGTCCCAAGCACCTACTTTGAGCGTATCAACCGCTATTTCCCAATCGTCAACCGTTGGATTGGTGCTTTTCCAAATTGGGAAATCAGATTCCCAAGTAGAGCCATACACATAAAGCGTGTCTTTCATTTTCCAAACAGCTGGAGCGTTCAAATCGTGTGTGTATTTATCATCCAAAAGGAATTTACGATAGACAAATTTCCAATCGAGCATATTGTCACTGTACCAATAGCCTTCCTGATTGGTTGAAAACAAGAACAGTTTTTCTTTAAAATTGACAATTACAGGGTCTGCGGTTGCACGATGTTTTCCTTGGGCCGAAAAACGGTCAAATGGTGTGTAGCCATAATCGATGTTGATGGGATTGCAATAGGTCTTTTGTTGAGCATTCATCTGAAATGTTATGAACATCAACAATACAATACTAGCAATAGGTTTCCTTTTGAATTCCATAATTTATAATTTAATCGATTGGCATAAAACTAATAGCGGTTCCGCCTCCTGCGGCCAACATCAATTTGAGTTTTGACTTACTCGTCACTGTTTTTGTCATAATATCATAATCTTTTGGATTACTTTCCCAGTGTGCAGCTTCACCATCCTGATAAATCACTGCTTTGTACTTCTTTTTAGGTGAAAGAAAATCCAATTTGATTTCTGTGGTTCGAGGATGTTCATCGGTAATGGCTCCTAAAAACCAGCTTTCAGAATTTTTATCTTTTCTCACAACGGTTAAGTAATCGCCTGGCTCGGCTTCCAAATAAATTGATTTTTGCCAATCGGCTGGAACGTCTTTAATAAATTGAAAGGCATCCAAATAGCGTTCATAATTTTCTGGCAAATCGGCAGCCATCTGCAAAGGCGAATACATTGTGACATACAGCGCCAACTGTTTCGCCAACGTCGTATGCACTTGGTTGGTTTTATTTGGGTCGTAAATGTTCATCTTGATTTCAAAAATTCCAGGTGTATAGTCCATTGGACCTCCCAATAATCTAGTGAATGGCAAAACCGTTTCGTGATACGGCAAATTGCCATTGCTCCAAGCATTGAATTCATTGCCACGAGCTGCTTCAGCAGCGATATAATTTGGATAGGTTCTGTGATAACCTGTTGGTCGTGTGCTTTCATGTGAATTTACCATTAATTGATTGTCTGCCATTCGCTGTGCCACAAAGTTGAAATGGTTGACCATGGCTTGTCCATCATGGTATTCACCACGTGGAATGATTCGACCTACATAACCAGATTTCACTGCTGGATACCCATATTTTTTCATCAAGTCCATCGCTCTATCCAAATGACGCTCGTAGTTGCCAACGGAACCTGACGTCTCGTGATGCATGATCATCTTAACGCCTTTGGATTTGGCATAGCGATTGACTTCATCAATATCAAAATCGGGATAAGGTGTCAAAAAATCGAAGACATCTTCTTTCCAATTGCCAAACCAATCTTCCCAACCAACGTTCCAACCTTCTACCAACACACCATCAAAGCCGTGTTCTGCGGCAAAATCGATGTAGCGCTTTGTGTTTTCGGTAGTTGCGCCATGTCTTCCTGTTGGAATCAATTCCTGTGATTCGGCATTTTGGGCATTTTGGCTTCCTGCATAATCCCAAGTGGCCTTGCCAACGTGCATTTCCCACCAAATGCCAACATATTTCATCGGTTTAATCCAAGAAGTATCTTCGATTTTGCTAGGTTCGTTCAGGTTTAAAATCATTTTTGACGCCACAATATCCCGAGCATCATCACTGACCATAATGGTTCGCCAAGGTGTGGTGGATGGTGTTCTCAAATAGGCTTTGTCTCCAATGGCATTTGGGACCAAATTAGATGTCAATTTGAAGGATTTTGTATCGACATCCAAATGCATCACAGGGTAATTGTTGACCGCTGCCTCAAAAATATTGATATACAGTCCGTCAGCAGATGTCATCATTAAAGGCGACTGCACCCTAAAATTGCTTTCTACAGTTTGAAGTGCGATGCCATTGGCTCTATCGATTTTTGAAATGTCAATTTGAGAGATTTTGGTCTCGTTGTAATTGTATTCCTGACTGTCATAATCACTTGGCGACCAGAATGTTTTGTGGTCGCCAGTAAAATTGAATTCGGTGTTTTCATCTGAAATCACAAAGTAGTCTACCTTATTTTCAAAAGGGAATTCATAACGGAATGCGACTCCTTCGTCATAAACTTTGAACACAATATCCAGTTTTTTATTGGATTCGTTTTGTTTCAAATGAAAGGTCATCTGGTTGTAATGATTTCTAATGGACGATTCTTCACCCAACACTGGTGTCCAAGTTTCGTCAAAACTGCTTTTTTCTGATTTTTCAATTATGAAATTTTTATTCAATGAGGTACCATCCTTTAAAGACACACCCATTTTACTTTGTTTGATGACCTCTTTACCTTTAAAATTGACAGTATAGACTGGTTCTCCGTTTGAATTCAAGGAAAAATTCATTGTAATTTCTTTTGAAGGCGATTGCACGTCTTGGGCAAAGAAACTTTGAAACGAAACAACAAAAATCAGGATTACTATTTTTTTCATTTTGATGGTTATTTTGTTAATTCAAATTGAGTTGATAAGCTTGTAGTAGAATCTGTCCCTACAAAAACTTCAAACATGCCAGGTTCTGCAACAAAGTCCAAACTATAATTATAAAATTTTAAATCGTCAACTGTCAATTTGAAGGTTACCGTTTTGGTTTCGCCTTTTTTTAGCGCAATCTTTTGAAACCCTTTTAACTCCTTCACTGGTCTCGTGACAGAACCAACCACATCTCTCGTATATAGCTGAACGACTTCCTTTCCATCATAATGTCCATTGTTTTTGACATCTACTGACACCTCAATCGAACCATCCATCGTCATTTGGTTACTGTTCAATTTCAAATTGGAATATTCAAAGGTGGTATAGCTTAACCCATATCCGAAAGGAAACAAAGGTTCGTTGCGAACATCGAGATAATTGCTGCGGAACTTTTCAAATTTGCCTTCTTTGTTTGCCAGCGGACGACCTGTATTTTTATGATTGTAGTAAATAGGAATCTGCCCAACATTGCGAGGAAAGGTTGCCGTCAATTTCCCAGAAGGATTGACATCGCCAAATAACACATCACTGATTGCCAAACCGGCTTCACTACCAGGAAACCAGACATTCAAAATTACTGGTACGGTTTCAAATTCTTCCTGTATGGTCATTGGGCGACCTGCAAACAAAACCAAAACCACAGGTTTTCCTGTTTTCAAAAGCGCCTGTAACAACTCCTTCTGTGCTTGTGGAATATCAAGATTGGTTCGGCTGCTGCTTTCGCCACTCATCTCGGCAGATTCTCCCAAAGCCGCAATAATAACATCCGATTTGGAAGCTATTTGCAGAGCTTCATCCAGCATTTGTTTATCGGTTCTGCCATCACGAGGGATATCTTTTCCGAACATTGTGGCACGTTTTTCAAATTCTAGGTCGTGGTCCAAATTGCTTCCTTTAGCGTATAAAATAGTTGCGCTATCGCCAACAACGGTTTTTAATCCTTCCAAAAACGGATTTGACTTTTCCTGTTTGGTGGCAACACTCCACGTTCCAGCCATATTGACTGCTGTATTTGCCAAAGGCCCAATTAAAGCAATGGTTCCAGATTTTTTCAATGGCAAGGTTTGGTTCTCGTTTTTTAGCAATACCATCGATTCTGAAGCTACTTTTCTGGCAAAAGCGCGATGCTCATCTGTAAAGATATCTGTTTTTGCCCGTTGGAGGTCACAATATTTATAAGGATCATCGAACAATCCCAATTGATACTTTGCAGTTAATATTCTCTTGACAGCGATATCGATGGTTTCTATTGAGATTTTGCCTTCATCAACCGATTTTTTGAGCGTGGTCAATAAGCCTTCGCCTACCATATCCATATCTGCACCAGCATTAAGCGCTAAAGCCGAAACTGTTTGAAGGTCTCCCATGCCATGATCGACCATTTCGTTGATGCCTGTATAATCTGTGACCACAAATCCGTTAAACTTCCAATCATCTCGCAACAAATCAGTCAAAAGCCATTTATTACCAGTGGCTGGAATGCCATCAATCTCGTTGAATGATGCCATTACAGACCCGACTCCTGCATCTACTGCAGCTTTATAAGGTGGTAAATAGTCATTGTACATTTTAACTCGACTCATATCGACTGTATTATAGTCGCGACCAGCTTCTGGCGCACCATATAAGGCGAAATGTTTAACGCAAGCCATAATAGTGGTGTTTTGGGTCAAGTCATCACCTTGATAGCCTTTGACCATGGCTTTGGCAATCTCACTTCCCAAATAGGCATCTTCACCAGAACCTTCAGATACTCGTCCCCAACGAGCATCTCTTGAAATATCGACCATGGGCGAAAAGGTCCAATTGATGCCATCTGCACTAGCTTCAATGGCTGCAATACGAGCCGTTTGTTCAATCATTGGCATATCCCAAGAACTTGACAATCCTAACGGAATTGGAAATGTGGTTTCATAACCATGAATGACGTCCATACCGAATAATAACGGAATTTTCAATCGGCTTTTTTCCATCGCTACTTTTTGAACTTCACGAATTTTTTCAACGGTTTTTATGTTGAATAAGCCGCCTACTTTTCCTTCTTCGATTTTTTTAGCGATGTCAGAACTCTGTGCTTGTCCGGTTGTAATATCTCCAGAGGATGGTAAATTGAGCTGGCCCAATTTTTCTTCTAAAGTCATTAGCCCCAAAATAGAATCAACTTTTCTTTCGATTTCTGAATCTTCTGGATTGCCTGATTGTGTTTGCTTACTGTTACATGAAATGAATCCTAATGTAATCACGCTGAAAATAATCGCTTTGTAATAGTGTTTTTTCATTGTTTAGGTTTAGAGTTTGAAAATAACCAAGTTAGTAGTTCTGGTTCTGCAAAAGCAGAATCCCAACTGTTATGATTGTCTTTGGCATAAAGTATAAAATTGGGCTTGCCACCATACTTGAGTATACCACTGACCATATCTATGGATGCTTGTGGATTGACCACATCGTCATTGGCGCCGTGAAATATCCACATAGGTGTGGTTTGGGCATATTTTTTTGTGGCTTCTGGATTTCCAGCACCACAAATAGTAAAAGCCGCTGCAAAAAGTTCGGGCTTACGGTAGAGCATTTCAAAAGTCCCCATGCCTCCCATGGATAATCCTCCAACATAGACTTGACTTTTATTGACATAAGATTTAGACAACTGGGTATCCATTAAGTCCATCACCATCTGAAGTGATTTTGTTGGCTCCATATCCAAAGGGAAATTTAAAGAAATCGGTTTAGTAGTTCTATCGATTGTTGCATTCGCCCAATAATCATTTTGGGGACATTGTGGAAAAATGACAATCGCTGGAAACGACGCTCTGCTTTCTACAAAAAGGTTGCTTCCATGGACTAATTGTTTCTCATTGTCACTGCCTCGCTCACCTGCGCCATGTAGGAACAAAACTAATGGGTACTGCTTTGATGCATCAAAATTATTGGGCAACAACATGCGATAATTTAACGTATCGTTTTCCACTACATAATGTTCAAACGAATATGATTTTTGATGTTGCGCACATACCATCGAACTGTAAAACAGAAAAATAGTACAAAAAAGTATCTTTTGATATGTTATTAGTGTTTTCATTTTTTAATCTAAAATTTAACCTTTGTAAATTCGAATTCGTGTTCGGGTTCTGTCCTAAAGGTATCCAATGAAGGTGAATAGGTCTTTACCGAAATAGTGCTCTCCGTTTTATCAACTTTAATGATTCGCAAATACCCAGAATCACCTTTTTCGACACCTTTGACATTTTTTTGATAGTTGGCGAGCATTTGATAGACACTATTGCCATGATCTCCTTGGCTGACCAATTGGCCAACACCACTTCCTGTAATATGGCCTGTAAAAACCATTATGGCGTTGTGATGTTTTTTGACAAATTTTTTCCAAAGTTGTCCGCCATCATTAACAGCATCGTCACCAGTTAATTTACCAACGCCATAGTTTTGAGGTAAGGCCCAATCGTTTCCATCGAGCAGTGTATTGTCAAAAAACAAATAAGCGTGTGTATTGAGTATGATCTTATGATTTGGATGTTGGCTAATGATGCTATCTGCCCAAGCGATGGTCTTGTTTCTTGGCCCAAATTCCAATGAAAAAACAAGCCATTTTTCGCCTGCTAAATCGTATTCAGCGCAACTATTATCAATCGTGTTTTTTGGAAAAGTTGCAATACTGTTCGAGTTTTTGATGTATTCGTTAATTGGAAAGAATGTATTGGCGAATTCGGTGTTTCTAGTGTCAGCAAATTTTCCCGGACCACTTCCCATATCATGGTTACCAAGGGCTAAATTATATGGAATCTTGCCATCCAGCAACGAAAAACCCTTTCTGGCAATTGTCCATTCATTTTCTGAATTATTTTGAGTAATATCTCCAACGTGCAAAACAAAGGAAAATCGATTCTCCTGACCTGCAATCCATTCCATTTGCTTCATGTAAACATCTGGAAATTCTTCAATATAGGTCTGTGTATCTGGTAGTACTACAAATTCAAAACTGTCCTGTGCCTTTAACTGAAGTTGCAAAAGCAGGAAAACAATGAGGATGTAATAAGTCTTTTTCATAGTTAATAGTTAAACCCTAAAGCGTCCAAACCATTTTGAACATCTTCATTCTGCATGAATAAGTTCCACAATAATTGTGTGCGATGGTTTTCAATCATAATGATTTGAGGTCCTTGATCAATTGCCAAGTAGGCTTGTGCCACCCAATAGTTGTTTTTGGGACTAAAAGCATCGTAAAACCCAGCTGGACCCAAAAGAATATTCTTTTTGCTATAAAAAAAGTGCATCGCTGCCAATGATTTTTCTGGTGTATAAGGAATGGAACTGATGGCTGCCGTTGGTGAAATCACTCCAGGGTCATTACCTGGTCTGTGTGCATTATAACCAATACTACCATCTGCATTACGGGAATAACTTGCGGTCAAACCCCAACAATCCGGTCCATAATCTGTATGATTTAGCGGATTGACAACACAATATTGATAATTGATGTTGGTATGGTTGACATTGACATCCCAATAATTGGCATATTGATCACTTAAACCCAAAGGTTTTAATCCTAAATACGAATAATGCGCAAAAAACAAAGGGCCACCAAACTGTTCGGAACCTGCATGCTTCAAAATTAAAGGAAATCCATATTGGGTATTTGCTGAAACGATAGCTCCATTATTGGCCCAACCATCAGTATAATGCGCCATTGTAATTGGATAATCTGGAGATGCAGCGGCAAGAATATATGTGATGAGTGTTTCGTTATAACCTCTTAATTTGAGGTTGATAGCAAACCCGTTATTTGGGCTCCAATGCCAAAACAATGCATTTTGACCTTGCGTGTACCAATCCCATTCCACACCTTTCCATAAGGTATCGGCTTTGTTTGCCAATGCCACTTCTGCTGTCGTTCCATTTTTGAAGTATTCTTTGACACAGATTAATCCTTGTACCAAAAATGCAGTTTCGACTAAGTCACCACCATTATCTTGTGGACTGAACGGAATGACATTTCCGTTGGTGCCATTAATCCAGTGTGGCCAAGCGCCATGAAATCGTTCTGCGGTTTCAAAAAAAGTAAGTATGGTTTGTAAGCGAGAAACTGCTTCTGCTCTTGTGACATAGCCTCTCTCTATACCAACCAAAATAGCCATCAATCCAAATCCACTGCCACCAGTAGTAACGACATTTTGGTCTTGAGATGGGTTATTGGGATGGTAACGTTCTCTGGCTGCCTTGGAATTGGTTTGTGCAAAATCCCAAAAATACTTGAAGGTTTCACGCTGAACCAAATCCATAATTTCGATGTCAGTCAATGTTTCTACTGGGTCTGGGTTGTCATCTGCTGGGTCAAAGGGTTCAGAAGGTGAACTCTTTGAACACGAACATATTACCAAAAATACAATCAATACAGCTCCTAATTTTTTCATCATTTAGTTTTTATAGGTAAAACCTAATTTATCCAATCCATGTTGCACATCATTATTTTGCATAAATAAGTCCCAAATCATTCCAGAGCGATAATTTTCGATCATGACTGGAATTGGACCTTGATCAATTGCCAAATAGCGAGGTAAATACCATTGTTTATCTAAACTGAATGCGTCATAAGGACCATACTTGCCAATTAATGTGTCTTGCTTGGTGTACAAATACTGAAGCATTTTCATGCTCTCTTCTGGTGTATATGGAAAGGACGACAATGCAGCGGTTGGCGAAATGACGCCTAAATCGTTTCCTGGCCGATGACCTGCATACCCTTTCATAGAGTAACTCGAAGTCAAGCCCCAAAGACTATCACCATAGCCTTTAAAGTTTTCTGGATTGTCAATGGCATAAGCATGATGGATTTTTGCATGGTTTTGGGTTAACTCCCAATAATCTGCATACTTGTCTTTTAAACCTTTTGGATTCAATCCTAAATAAGAATAGTGAGCCCAAAATAAAGGACCAATAGGATCATCGTCGTGTTCATAATAATTAAGCACTAACGGTTTACCATATAAAGAGTCATTTGAAACGATATTGCCATTAAGGGCCCAACCTTGGTCATACACTTCTTTTGAAATGGAATGTGTTGGTGACGCAGCAGCTAAAATGTACATAATCAAACATTCGTTATAACCACCTACTGGAAAATTCATGTCCCAGTTGTCAGTTGGTGACCAATGCCAATAAAGCACATTCTCCCCTTTAGTGTACCAGTCCCACTCTACTTCTTTCCAAAGTTTATCAATTTTTTGTGCAAGTTGTTGCTCCTTTTCATTACCATCCTTGAAATATTCTTTTACGGTCAACATGCCTTGAATTAAAAAGGCAGTTTCAACCAAATCACCTCCTGTATCTTTTTTACTGAATGGTACAACTTTACCAGTTTCTCCATTGATCCAATGTGGCCATGCACCATGGAACCGATCAGCTTTTTCAAGAAAATCAACCATTTTGATATAGCGATTTAAGCCTTCTTCCCTTGTGATAAAACCTCTTTTAATGCCTACAAGAATGGCCATAAAACCAAAACCAGATCCTCCTGTTGTAACGGTGTTCTTTGGCGAGGTTGGATACACATCATCCATATGGAGGCGTTCCCTGGCAAGGCCAGAGTTAGGTTCTGCGCCTTCCCAAAAGTAATTGAAGGTTTGCTTTTGAATGGTATCCAATAATTGTTCATTTGAATAGCTGATGTTTTCAATAGGGTTATCAACCATCACACTTTGCTTTTGTTTATCTGATTTACAGTTAAATAGAAGCAATGGCAACAAGGTCAAAATTGTTGTTATTTTGTTTAGTGTTAATGTCATCTGTAATTGATTAATAAATTTTAGCTGCATTCCTTGGGAGAAATGCAGCTAAAAATGTAAATAAACTAACTCAAAGTTTTTATAGTTGATGTTCTGAACAAAACATCATACAACACTTTATCCTTAATTATAAAATAAGTGACTAGATTTCTTCTTGAAAAAGAGTCTTGTCAACACTTGTAGCTGTTTCAAATAGTTAAAATCCATTAACCTTTCAGCATATTTTTTAGTGTCAGTCGTTCATCAATATGTTAACTTCTTCAGCTGAAAGTGCTTTTTTGAAAATATACAGTTCATCCATTTGCCCTTTCTCTGTTTTATGGTTCCATCCGTTAAAATTTGGATCACCAGACATAATCGACATATCTCCTACACCAGTCCAATCAATTCCAGGAAAAGTACTTTGCCCAACCATTACACCGTTCATATACAATGCTGTATTGTTCTCTGAAATCACGATTCCGAAATGAACCCAATTTCCTAGGGTTGGGTCAATAGTGGCAGCGGCACCTGGATTTACCCAAGTTGCATTAGTGCCATTACCTGTCAAAAGAATAAACTTTTGGGCTGTTGCACTACCTTCACGTATCAATCCAAATCCACTCGGCTTATCTGATGGTGCTGTTGGTGTAGCAGGTGATATATTAATAATTCCTGCTCTAGTATCTGATGCATCTATTTTCAGCCAGAAAGTAGCACTAAAGTTACTTCCTTGAGCCAATGCATCTGATGGAAAGGTTAAATAAGAGTTAGCCGCACCTTGATATGTGCTGCCAGATATTCCATTACTGGAATTAAAGCCCGGACTGCCTACTTCAGTAGCAGGTGTCGAAGTTACCAATTCAGAAAAATCACCATCAAATGGCATATAAAATATTTCACCAGGATACATTGGTACATATGGTGGTTCTTTTGTGAAATTTGAAGTAGAAGTTGTAACATTTCCAACGAGATCAGAGGCCGTTACGGTAAGTATATGGTCTCCAATAGTAATATTGTCATAGGTCATTTCTCTAGTTACAATTCTGTAGTCAACATAAGTACCGGCTTCAAATGATGCTATTTCAATGCCATCTAAAACAATGGAAATAGATCCAACTTCGATATCATCTTCAACTCTAATTTCAATATTAATGGATGAAACTGGATTGGGATCTGAAATAGCTAACCCATCTGTTGGTCTCACAATAGTTACTATTGGTGCACCAGCATCTGGACCTGGATCGACTTCCGAAATAGGGTCAATGCCTTCAAAACAGGACACTATAAATATCAAGGTAAAGAGCCCGATAACTAGTTTATTTATTTTTTTCATTTTTTCCATTTTTTAAATTATTCTTTTTCAGTTATTGTAAAGGCAACAAATCTAATTGTGCTTGTGGGTAAGGAAGTAATTCTTTATCCGCAGTAAAAGTTCTTCCATCATAGCTCAATTCTGAATAACTATTGAGACGTATCATATCAAAATAGCGAATACCCCATTCCATAGCAAATTCAGCAAATTTTTCATCCATGACCTGTTGGCTAGTGACACCCGAAAGTGATGGCAACCCAACACGTGTTCTAACGATATTAACCGCTTGGTCTGCTGTCATTCCGCTTCCTGAAGCTCCTCGTGTAAGGGCTTCAGCATACATCAATAAAATTTCTGGATATCTAATCACAATGAAGTTTTTTCCAGATCCATAGGAGGTTCTTCCTGCTGTTAATTGATTGGAAGGCAAATAGTGCTTCCCACTAAAAAACTTCGCTCTTGGAGAATTGTTTATGACATCACCATCTGGTGTTGTGTTTGAAACAAATGCTGGCAAAGTGGCATAATTTGGGTCAGACATGATTTGACTAATCCCATCTGGTGTAAACAAAACACTTGTATAAAGTCGCTTTGATTCGCCTCTATCCAACATAAACTTGATATATTTTACACTAGGCTCATAAAAACCCCATCCAGATGATGCACCTGTAACTGCTGGCGTCCAACTTGTAGGGCCAAATGGTGCATACAAATGGTTGTTTACTGGACCAGAAGCCGAATTGTAATCTGAAAATTGTAACTCAAAAAGTGTCTCGTTACTTAATTCGCCCGGCTTTTTGAATAACTCATAAAAATCTGAAAATAACTCAAACTTATTGGAATTGATGATTTGACCTGTAGCATCTGCAACACCTTGGTAATTTTCCATTTCCAAATTCGCCAGTGCTTTGATTGCCAATGCTGTATATTTTGTAACACCTCCAGGGATATCAGTACGTTCGTTTGGTCTTGCATCAGGCAAATAAGGAATCGCTTCATCCATTAAGTCAGATACGTATTGCATGACTTCTTGTTTGGTATCGACACCATTATCTACTTCTGCTTGGAAAAGTGTGGTTTCAATAATAAAAATATTTCCCCACAAACGAGACATATTCAAATGTTGGTAACCACTCAACACTTTTGTTTCTGCAATGTATTGATCGGCTCTTGCAATGTCTGCTCCCGTTGCAAATTGTTTGTATCGTTCAATGGTTTCACTTGTGTTGATAATGACAGCGAGATCACTATAAAAGTTATTCCAAACTTGGTTGAACATCCAAAAACCATTGTCATAGTTAAATAAGTCGGTCTGCTCAAATAGAGGCTGGTCACCGATACCTCCAGAGTTGACATCGTCTCCTCTAACACCCAACAACAAAGGGTCTTCCCATCCTCTGGAATACGTTGCAGAATAAGCTCCATACAGAGGAAGGATCATATCATTCATGTTTGTAAAATCCAAATCATCTGCTGCTAATTGGCCATCATTTTCTTCTAATTTTTCGCTGCAAGAAAAGATGAACACGCTAAATGCCAACAAGAGCATTAGCGGTTTTGATAATTGTTTTAAATTTTTCATATTGCGCATTTTTTAAATTTTAATATTAACTCCAACGATAAAAACTGCTGGCACTGGATAGGTTTGACGATCGACACCATCTGCCACTTCTGGATTGAATCCATTGTATTTAAAGAACGTAAATGGTCTGTCAGCTGTAAAATAAACTTTAGTTTCTGGTGTGCGTTTTCCTAATAATGACCCTGAAGGGATGGTGTAGGCTAATTGAATGTTTTGAATTCTAAAATAGGCACCATCTTCAACAAAAAATGTACTCATTCTTTGGTTCCATCCTTTTCTTCTTCCTGCTGATGATGGATACGAATTTGAAGTTCCTTCACCATGCCATCTGTTAGTTGCTAAATCAGCATCTATGTTAGTGTCATTTGTAAAAATAACCTCACCTCTTTTTCTGTTTAAGATACTGTTTCCTGTTTGACCAGATACGGCAACAGATAAGTCAAAATTCTTATAGGATACTAATAAATTACCTCCATAAGTCAATGTTGGTAAGTATGAACCTAGCACAACTCTATCTTTATCATCAATAATCATATTATTGTCTTGATCGACATACCTTAAATCACCAGGAACCAAATTATTGGCAACTGCAATAGGGTCGTTCGCGACTTCGGCATCATTTTGATAGACACCTGCGACTTCCAATCCATAAAAAGCATTGACAGGTTCTCCAACAATAAGTCGTTGACGGAATTCTGCCGAACCAGTATCAAAGTAACCCTGTTCACTATCTATTTTTGTAATTGAGTTCTTTAGGGTTCCAATGTTTGCTCCTACTTTAAAGCTCCAATTATCTGATATGGTTTGAGTCCAACCAGCTGCTACCTCAAGACCTTCATTTCTCATTTCACCAACATTGAGCAATAAGGTGTTACCAACAATAGCCTGCTGTACTGGTACAATTAAATCTTTAGTGTCTCTTATATAATAGTCTGCTTCCAAATCCAATCGGTTTTCAAACATTCTTGCACTAATACCAAAGTTTGTTTCTTCTAATATCTCACGCTTTAAATTGGTGAAATTATTGGAACTGATAATACCATTGGTCAATAAGTCATTGATATCCAAAGTCACTTGGCTAATGGTTCTTGCTCCAGTACTACCAACACCACCTCCGTTTGGCAATTCACCCCAACTTCCTCTTAATTTTAAGAAATCGAAAATGCCGTTATCTTTCATAAAACTTTCTTCAGAAATGACCCAACCAGCACCAAACTGTGCGGTTGTTTTCCAAATTTCTTTTGGATATCTGGCATTTCCTTCCGATCTAACGGTGGCATTCAAAAGGTACTTGTCCTTGTAATTGTATTCCAACCTGCCAAAATAAGCCAAGGTATAGATACGATCTCCAATCTCGTTGACTCTATCGTTAAAGGATGTAGGGTCGGCAAAATTTAAGTACCAAGAGCTTTCTAGAGCAATCCCTTGCACATCAAACCCTGTAGCGTTAAATTTATTCTCTTGGTAATCTTGAAATGAAGAACCTGCCATTAAGGTAAGGTTGTGATCACCAAATACATCTTTATAGGTCAAAGTGTTATCCCACTGTTGAAATGAATAAGTTTCTTCTGCTCTTCTGATAGAAGTATCAACTTGGTCTCTGAACGAGGTTGAAGAAATATAGTAAGGTAACCTTACATTACGCTCCGATATCGTAGAATAGTCATGATAATAAGAGGTTTTAAAAGCCAGCTTGTCTGGTACTACATAATATTCTCCATAAATACTGGCCAATATCTTTCTAATCTTTAATTGATTCTGATTATAACGCATCACAGGGAAAGGGTTTTGTGATCCTCTATAACCCAAAAGTCTGGCGTCAGAATAAGGAGTCGTAATGGCTTCGGTATTGACCAAATCATATACTGGTAAAATAGGTACCGCAAAATAAGCTTGAAACCATGCCCCATTTTCTGGGTTGTATTTTGTGGCATTACTAAAAATGGCATTGGTGCCTATTTTAAGTCTTTCGGTGACATTAACATCAACATTCGATTGAATATTGAAACGTTCATATTCATTCTTCATATCCAAGATACCATCTTGCGTAAAGTAACTTGTATTAACACCGTAAGAAACCGATTCACCCCCTCCAGTAACACCAATACTATGACTGGATATTTTTGCTGGTCTTAATATTTCTTTATACCAATCGGTATTGACATCAGGCAGATTAGGATTGATTCTACTACGTCCAAAACGTTCAATTGCATTCTCCACATATTCTATATCTGCTGCCGAGCCCGATTCATAAGCCATAGTCACAAACTGTTCGGCATTGGCCATTTTTACAACGTTTCGTGCATATTGCATTCCTGTATAGCCATTATAGGTAATGGCTGGCTTTTGTTCTTGCCTACCCGATTTTGTTTGGATGATGACAACACCATTCGATCCACGTTGTCCAAAAATGGCTATCGAGGACACATCTTTTAAAACAGAAATGGATTCTATTTGGCTGGCATCTAAAAAATCGATGTTATCATACCATTGCCCATCCACAACATACAAAGGGTTGCTTCCTGCAAAGTAGGAATTAACACCTCTTAATCGAACTGTTGGTGAGTCTCCTGGCGAACCACTGCTCACCACTTGCACACCTGCTACCTTACCCTGTAACGACTGCATGACGTTACTATTGGGTGTTTTCTCTATCTCTTCAGACTTAACCGTTGAAATAGCACCTGTCAAATCAACTTTACGTTGGCTTCCGTAACCAATAACAACAATCTCATTGAGACTTTCAACGTCTGTCACCATAGTGACATTAATGGTTGTGGCATTGCCTACGGTAAAGGATTGTGTCTTAAACCCAAGAGAGCTGAATTCTAAAACTTCTCCCTTACTTACTTTGAGGCTATAGTTACCATCAAAATCAGTACTGGCCCCTCTTGTTGTTCCTTTGACTATTACATTAACACCAGGAATTGGAAAACCGTCTTCAGAACTAGTTACTGTTCCAGAGACTGTTACTTCCTGTGCATAAGTAATCGTATAACTGAATAGAAAAAATAAGATTAAAACGAACTTTGCTTTCATATAGTTTTTGATTTATCATGTTAGTTAGCACAAGTTAAATTGTAATTATTGATAATTTAACAAAACATTTACATTTTAAATACGTCAACGTTGTTAAAAGTGTAGAATATCAATAATGACGTAATCCCAAGATACAAAAAAAGTAACGAAATCGTTTGAAAATTAACTACATGACGTATAAATGACGTATAGTTTGATTGCTAAATCAATAAAATGAAGGGGTGCTTATTTAAAATTTGCTAGATAATCAACCAAGTTTTTGTCAGAATCCAAATTTAGCTTGCGCTTTAGGCGATAACGTTGGGTTTCTACACCTCGTGTAGATATATTCAATAGTGGCGCAATTTCTTTAGTGGTCAAGTTCATTTTGATGTAGGCACAAATCTTCAAATCTTTGTGTGTCAATTGTGGGAATTTAGATTTTAGCTCATTAAAAAACTCTTCATGTACTTGATTGAAATTATATTCAAAAATTTCCCATTCGTCTTTATGTCCAATGGTATGATCCACTTTCTTTATCAGCTTCTTAAATGAAAATGGGTTTTCAAATCCGCTTTTGTTTTGTAGCAACTCACTTTTAAGCTCCAACAGGGCTTCATTCTTCTTCACCAAAGCCATAGCGGTATTGGCTAGCTGCTTGCTTTTTAACTTCACTTCGTTTTTGAGGGCTTCATTCTTTAGCTCTACAATCTTTCGGTCATTTTCTTTGGTTTTCTCCTTTAGCAGCTCTTTCTGTTCTTTTTCAAATTGAATCTTCAAATATGCTTGCTCCTTGCTCACTTTTCGTTTGTGCAGTGCATATATAACAAATGTAATCAGCAAGGCAATTGCCAAAAACAGAATAAATCCCTTGGTGGTTTTATACCAAGGTGGCAATACGGTAAATGCCAATGACGTACTAGGTGATACGGTTCCTAAATTGTTCGAAGTACGAAATAGAATGGTATAATCGCCATTGCTCAAATTGGAAAGCTCTAACGTTTCCTTCTCCAACCGATACCAATGCGATGGGTCTAAATTAACAATCGAATACTCAAAAAAATGGTTTCGCGAATTGGCTGACGATACAGAAATACTGATATTTCTGTTTTTATAGGGTATTTCAATCTTTTGTGAGGGAGTAAACGCTATCAATTCCTTATCAACTTCAATGAGTTCAATCATTGGCCTTTCTATTTTACTAGCTTCAGAATTCTTTCTGGTATTGATGAGCATAAAGCCATCGTTAAGATTCAAAGCATAGATAGAATCGTTGATTTTTGAAGTGCGTTCATACCCAACAATCAACCGTTTTTTGAAGTACTTGTCAGATAACGTCAAATGGTAATCAGGATTGGAAAACGATTTAAACTCGATGATATCTTTATTTTTTATGGCCAATATATCCGAATCATCTTCTGATATAATATAGGCGTTTTTGCTAAAACTATCATTCAACAATTCGTATGGCACAATACTGTCGAGCAATGGTTCATATTTTTGCCAACCATTATTGGTTTTAAAACAGATATCTGACTTCAATTTATAGACCCTCACATTATAATCTGATTTAATCCCTTTTCCAGCATAATCTTTAACTTCTGTTATAGAATCATAGGATGCAGCATAGGTAATCTTATAAATGCCTTTATAGGCATGGGCCGCCCAAGCTGTATGGGTGTCTTCAAATACCAAAAATCGAATGGGCATTGTAGGCCTCCCCAAATGTTTTACATCCCATGTTTGGCCAATCGCTTCAAACTTTACAATCCCTGTATAAGCGCCTTGCATGTAAAGGTGGTTTTGTTCTGGCACTTTTTTGATATCCCAACCTCCTGTTTCTGGCGAAATCAGTTTCAACTTGTTGTTTTCAATAAGGTAAGTACCGTTGTTATGACCACAAAACAGGTCGCCATTAATCTCCTTCAATTCCCATACCTGACCTTGTGAGTCTTCAATAAACTGAAGATTATGGGATTTATCCAAATAAAACAGACCTGTATTGCTTCCTATATAGGTAGTCCCTTTATGTAATATAACGTCATAAACAGCTCCTAACTTACCCGTTAGATCGTTATAGAAAGTATGAGGGCTATTCAAATTTACAGATGCAATTCCGTTATCAAGCCCTAGCCACAGCTCATTAGTATCACTGACGTATTGGTCCAAAACTGTATTGTTTATCAACCCGTTTTCTTTACTGATATGAAAGAGAATCTTTCCGTCTTTATCAGTAACATACACACCGTTTTTGATGGTTCCAAAAATGAGCATCCCATTATTAAGCATAGAGAAGCTATTTAACTGATGGTCTTTGATGATGTCATTGATTTCTGTGGACCAAGGCGTCAATTTTTTATTCTTGTAAATAAAACATCCTTTCAACGAAGTCAATACAAGCAAATGGCCTTTAAGCTCATTAATAGACACCACTTTGGTATCAAACATAACATCATCATTAATATAGGGCTTTAGCTCATTATTTTCCAGAATAAAAATTCCGCTTTTGAGAGTTGACACATAGATGGTGTCATTAACAACATCACACGAAAGCACAGAAGTCGGTGCCTTTACACGAGTGATTTTGTTGTCTTTGTATAGATAGACATTCAAAAAAGACCTGAAAATAATAGCATCCTTAAAGGCAATGATTTGCCAAAACTCTTCATTCAAAAAATCATGCTTATCCATTAAATGGCTCAAAGAGGTATAATCCAATTTACCCTTGCTATTGCGCTTCCAAAAACCAAACTCTTCATAAGAACCTATATAAACCCTGTCTTTATGAGCTAAAACCGATCGTATGGTCGTCTTATTTGGCAATTCATTTAAGCTCCAGTTCATGCCGTCAAAAACAAGCAGCCCATTGTTATTGGCCACATATAGCTTTCCATCATCCGCTTGCGAAACACCCCAATTTTGGTTGCCTGCATTGAATTCTGACAACGAGTAATTTTGAAAATAGGGTGAATATTGCGCTTGCAACGTTGGCAATGACAACGTGCCAAAAAATAAAACAACAAAAACAAATACTTCAATGAATTTTAATTGCATTGTAACTATAATAAGAGTGTGCAGTATAACAATATTTATCTAAATGTAGAAATTTACTTTTCAATACATAACTTATTTTAAAAAAAAGAGTCCTAAAGTGGACTCTTTTTTTGTTGCTAATGGTCATGATTTGAATGGTCTTCCGATGTCATTTCACCTGACTGATTCATCATCATTTCATGGTCGTATTGACAACAACCCGGTAAATCTTTATAGGCTTCTTCACTTCCTGCTACTTTTTCGGTATCATAACCTGATGCAGCTATTGCCTTATGAATTGCCATTACATCTGTTTTGGTATCGTCAAAAGAGACATCAATTTTCTTTTTATCAACATCCCAATTGGCACTTGTCACACCTTCAACACTGTTAGCCGCTTTTTCAATGGTGCTTTTACACATTCCACAATTACCTCTTACCCCAAAAGACAGGTCTGTCATTGCCATTTCTTTGGACATTTCAGTAGTTGATGTTTCAGCTTCATTTTTAGTTTCGTTTTTACAACTTGTCATACCTATTGCTGCTATTACAGTAATACTTAAAATTATTTTCTTCATTGTTTTAAAATTTAATTGTTATTACTTGATTTATTATTATTCTATTATTTGTTTTACTTCTCCACAGGTTAGCATGGCGCTACCAAAATATGGATTGATTACTTTTTCTTCTTTACTCAACCAGTATGCACCATTGTTATTATCTGCCATTGGACAAAATTCCACATACACTTTTTCCTTAACACCAAACAGTTGCACTGCATTTATTAAGTGTGATGATAGATGTTTGAAATGGTCTCTTTGTCCTTTTATGTCTGACGTTTTAGAAATAGATGTCGCAGAAGATTTTATGTCGCTTACTAATGACATCCAATGTGTGTGAGCATTATTGTCTGATAATAATTTCATATCCACTTTACTTAAATTGTTTAATAAACTTGTTGCATTAACTGAAGTATTTTTTGAATCTTCTTTAACTAAAGCATCCTTTAAATTGATATAATCATCGTAAACAACTTTTAATTGTTCTTGAAATTTCTCTGGTACTGTCAAACGGGCATTATTATTGGCATAGTTATTTTCTTTCTTTGATGCATTACTATCCATTCCTAAATGTCCTTCGTGACCTATCGTTGTTTTACCACCTCCCTTATTCATCATGGATTTTTTGCCTTGTAATTGTGCTGCCGCATCAACTGTAAATGTTCCATTGGTCACTATTTCATTTCCAATAAACAACCCTTCCAAAACTTCATATTCATTACCTATTTGATTACCTAATTTAACTTCACGTATTTCAAAAACGGGTTGGTCTGGATTGGTTTTTAAATACACCACAGAACGTTCACCTGTCCACAACACAGCAGATGCAGGAATAGTTAAAACTTCTTTGCTTTCATTCTTCATACCATCAATATTGGCAGTTACAAACATTCCTGGTTTAAATATATCTTCGTTATTATTGAGTACGACACGTAAGGTTACTGTTCTTGTTTTCGTGTTTAAAACGGGATTGATAAAATCGACTTTTCCTTTAAACTCTTTATTGTCGTATGCATTTGTGGTTACAACTACCTCCTGCCCTATCTTAAAATAATCTATTTGATTTTCATAGACATCAAAATTAGCCCAAACCGTATTTAGGTTTGCAATTTTTAATAAAGGTTGCCCTTGCTTAACGTAATCCCCTTGTTCTACTAATTTTTCTGAAACTGTTCCAGAAACAGTAGCATAGACTGGAAAATTTTCTTTTACTTTTCCAGTCTCTTCAATTTGATTGATTTGATTTTCAGAGAGCTTCCACAACTTCAATTTGTTTCGGACTGCCTTATATAATGCAGGCTGGGTTTCTTTTAAAGAAGCTGCTGTAATTAATTCTTGTTGGGCAGCATACAATTCTGGTGAATAAATGGTTGCCAATAATTGCCCTTTACTAACTTTTTCTCCTGTAAAGCTGATATTCAATCGTTCTATTCTTCCCGAAAAATAACTGACTTGAACTGCGTTTGATTCTTCATTTTCAGCTATTTTACCAGATAATTTTAGGGTTGCGCCATCAACATTTCCTTTACCCACTAGGGTAGTTTGAATGTTAGCCAAAGCCATTGCGTTCTCGGTCAACTTAAATTGATCTGCTAATAATCCATCACTTCCACTTTCAGCAGGAATTAAATCCATTCCACAAATGGGACAATCGCCTGGTTCTGGCTGCATAATTTGTGGATGCATGGAGCACGTCCACATTTGATTGGTTTCTGTAACATCATTGTGGTCATGTTCTGCTTCTTTTTTTGATGAACCACCAAATAGCAACCAACCCAACAATAAACCAACTGCGAGTAAGCCTATGTATATGACTAATTTATTATTTTTCATTTTCTAATCGTTTTATCATTGCTTTCATTTCTTCTATTTCTTTACGTTGTGCTTTAATAATATCATCAGCCAATTTTTTGACTTCAGGATCCTTAATATCTGCTCTTTCACTGGTCAAAATAGCAATAGAATGATGCGGTATCATAGCTTTCATCCAAAGGATATCACCAATTATTGGTGCTTGCGTTCTTACCAATCCTAGTGTACCAACAAACAGAATAAAACTACCTGCAAGTATGGCGATATTCTTTTTTTTATCATTATACATTTTTCGCATAAAAAACCACATGATGACTGCCATGGTTGAAATCCCTAAACAGGTCATATAGAATCGTGTTAAACTAAACCATACGTGGTCTATGGAATAGGTGTTTAAATACATTGTGATGTACATTGCTACAAATGAGCAAGCCAACATTATAAAGAAGGTTTTGTAATTTCCTTTGTTTGAGTGTTCTTTTGAATTTTCCATTATAATTTGATTTTATAGTTAAACTTTAATTGTCCTTAATCGCAAAGCATTCCCTATTACTGAAACAGAACTAAAGCTCATGGCCAATGCTGCAATCATGGGTGACAACAAAATACCAAAAAAGGGAAACAGCACACCTGCTGCAATAGGCACGCCAATGGTATTATAAATAAGTGCAAAAAATAGATTCTGCTTAATATTTCTCATGACGGCGTCGCTTAAGTTTCGTGCTTTTACTATGCCGTGTAAATCGCCTTTCACCAAGGTAATCATGGCGCTTTCTATGGCCACATCGGTGCCTGTGCCCATGGCAATACCTACATCACTTTTAGCCAATGCTGGTGCATCATTGATGCCATCGCCTGCCATAGCGACCACCTTTCCATTTGCTTGTAGGTTCTCCACTTCTTTGAGCTTGTCTTCTGGCAGCATACTGGCTTTAAAATCTGCGAGATTTAGTTCAGATGCTACTGCTTGTGCGGTATCATGGTTATCGCCTGTAAGCATGACGACAGCAATGCCTTTATCCTGAAGTGCTTTGATGGCTTTGGCACTTGTTTCTTTTAGTTTGTCGCCTATCACTACATAGCCCACAACGGTTGCATCTATTGATAGATAGGAAACTGTTTTTCCCTGCTTTTGATAGGTACTGGCTTCATCCTTCATTTTAGGGCTAATGTCGGCTTTGGCATACTCCATCATTTTAGGATTGCCCAATGCAACTTTTTTGTCATCTATGACAGCTTCTACGCCTTTTCCTGTCACGGCACTAAAATGGTCCGATTTTAGTAGTTCAGCATGCTGCGCTTTCCCATAGGCAACGGTTGCTTCGGCTAAAGGGTGTTCGCTATTGGCGTTTAAGGACACGATGTATTGCAGTACCTCTTTTTCGCTAAAAGCATTGCCAAAAGCACCGACGGTTTCAACCGTTGGTTTGCCTTCGGTAATGGTTCCTGTTTTATCAACAATCAGCGTATCTACCTTGTTCATTTTTTCAAGGGCTTCGGCATTCTTAATCAGCACACCATTTTGGGCGCCCTTACCCACACCTACCATCACAGACATTGGCGTTGCCAAACCCAATGCACAAGGGCACGCAATGATCAATACGGCAATGGCATTCACAAAAGCATACACATACACTGGCTCTGGTCCCCAAATGGCCCAAATGGCAAAGGTTAGCAACGAAATGACAACAACAACTGGCACAAAATAACCTGATACCTTATCTGCCAAATTTTGAATAGGCGCACGACTTCTACTGGCATCATTCACCATATGGATGATTTGCGACAGTAAGGTATCACTCCCTACCTTTTCGGCTTTCATCAAGAACGATTGATTGCCATTGATGGTACCGCTACTGACTTTATCGTCTTTGCCTTTGTTTACAGGAATGGGCTCTCCTGTAATCATAGATTCGTCAATGGTGGTGTCACCTTCAGTAATAACGCCATCCACAGGGATTTTATCGCCTGGTTTTACTTTTAGTATGTCATTGAGTGCTATTTGGTCGATACGGACTTCAACGTCTTCACCATCCACTACTTTTATGGCTTTGTTGGGTGCCAACTTCAACAGTTCTTTTACTGCAGAGTTGGTTTTGCTATGGGCTCTTGCTTCCAACAACTGACCCAAAAGCACCAAGGTCAAAATCACCGTAGCGGCCTCAAAATACACATGTACAGCGCCTGATGCTGTTTTAAATTGTTCAGGGAATATATCTGGAAAAAACATGCCAAATACACTAAACAACCAAGCCACACCAGCGCCAATCCCAATAAGGGTGAACATATTAAGGTTCCATGTTTTGATGCTTCTATAGGCACGTTCAAAAAACATCCAAGTGGCATAAAACACGACCGGAATGGACAATGCAAACTGTATCCAGTTCCAAGATGCTTGTTCCATGATATCGTATAACGGATTGTTATGGAGCATCTCGCTCATGGCAATTAAAAAAATAGGCAATGTGAATGCGGTGGCAATCCAAAACTTCCTCAATAACTTTTTATACGACTTTTCTTCGGCAGAAATATCGGCTTGCATGGGCACTAAATCCATGCCACATATGGGGCAAGCACCTGCTTCGTCTTTGATAACTTCTGGGTGCATGGGGCAGGTCCATTGGTCTGATGTCGCTGTTGATAGGTTTTGTTCTTCTACCAAATCCATCCCACATTCAGGGCAGTCGCCTGGTTGGTCATAGGTAGTATCACCCTCACAATGCATGGGGCAATAAAAGGTACCTGTGCCTTTCCCCTTTGGCTGTTTTTCTTTTTCTACCTTGGCGTGTTGGTGGTCGCCTTGGTGATGAATACTATATCTGCCACCATCCTTTTTTAGGGCTTCTTGAAAGGTTTCTATAGTAATATGCTGTTCCATTTCAATAGTGGCTTCAGCCTTTTCTAAATTAACGATGGCGTTTGTAACGCCTTCCACTTTTGAAAGCGTTGCTTCTACATGACCTCTACAACCATTGCAGGTCATTCCGTGTATATGATAGGTGTGTTTCATTACTTTAAATTGAACCATAAATATACGATGTTAGCTTCACATCATAAAACAAGCATAACTCCCAACTATGGAGTATTAGCTGGCTCATGCAAGGGCTTTAAAATCAGATGTAATAGGGCTCTTATCTAGCTCGCAGACTTGCCTTATAATGAATTTCGTGCTGATACTAAAAATACAAAATTTCAGCAACGACATTATGCTTTTAACAGAAGTTTAATGCCTAACTCTGCTCTACAATAGCAATCTCCTCCTCTGTTAATCCATACAAATCATACACCATACGGTCAATTTCCTTTTCCGTTTGCGCTATTTGGGTTTGTAGCGCTTGGGCGTTTTTCTTGTTGTCCTCAAACAGCTCCAGCCACTCAAACTCGTCTTTTTTAGTAAGTGGTGTACCACCAGCTTTTTTAATGGCGTTGTTGAGTTCTTTGATGAAGTCTGCAAAGTCTAACTCGTACCAGTTTTCGAGTTTTTTGGTTAATTTTTGCAGACTATATTGGTACTGAAGATAGCCCATAAACTTGCTATCAATATTTTCAAAATTTTGAGTGGTAATAAACATAATATCAACCTTTTCAATAAATGGTATTTGATATTCTATTTTTTTAAGTTTTGGCAAAGGAAATGGTTCTAAATATTTTGTTTTAAAAGTAAAAAATCCACCCCTTAAAACATATCCTGTGCTACTCAAAAAATACCAAAGTATTTTTGAATTTAAAATTGCTAACCAAAATTTATAATCCTCAATGACATTTTTATCTTTAGCAAGTGTATAACATTTAGTATTATGATATAAATCAGCACTATCGAAAGTCATATTCGTTCCTAATGAAATCTCGGGTGTAATTATTTTTTCTTGCTCAAAAAGACTCATTTCCCTTGATCTATGCAAACTATACCATGCTTTTGGATTCGTTTTGTATTTAACTTTCTTTTCTATTAGCTCTTCTTTAAAAGGAAGCATATATTTATAAGCCAAAGGATAGTTTTGTTTAAAATATTCCTCTTCAAAAGGGATGGTTTTACCATTCTTCTCATAATGAGGATATAAACAAAAATAACTATTGTTTAAAGACGCATACTTTTTAACGTCTTCACCTTTCAATATCGGCTTTACTACGCTTGACTCAATTATAATTTCATTATTTAATTTTTCCGAAAAACCAATAAATTTATCTCCTTGAATATTACCTTTCATTAAAAATATATCGTCACCAACAGATACAACACCCTGACTTATGTTTTTAAAAACATCTTTTACTGTCCAAGGTTGAGAATTTAATTTATTAAAAAGATTCTCTATAATTTGACTTTTTAAATTCCATTTATCTTTAGATAAAGATTTATAATTGGTAATTTCAAAATCAAAAGGATTCAAAATTTCAGAAGGTTTTATATCCTTAAATTTTATTTCTGAATTATTATGAGTTAAGTTTATAATACAAGTATATGTTGATGCATCAGCAAATACCATTTCTGAACCAAAAGTCAAAATAGATTCAACTGATTTATTATCAACAAAAAAGCCTCTAATACCTTCACCAAAATCGCTAATTAAAAATTTATGAGGAAGTATAAAGGAAACAATACCTTTTTGCTTTATTATATGGAATGATTTTTCCATAAAAAGTACATAAACATCAAATCTACCCGTTGCTGAAATAAATGTTCTTTCATAATATTCTGACTCCTTACCAAAATTCTCCCTTAACCCTTGAACTCTTAAATAAGGCGGATTCCCAATCACCACATCAAAACCACCTTTTGCAAATATCTGTGGAAACTCGGTTTGCCAATGAAAGGCTTTATCGCCTGCTACGGCCTTACTATCTATAAGCGAGTTACCACATTTGATGTTGTTGCTCAAATCGTTGAGTTTTCGGCGTGGTTGTGCGGTACGCAACCATAGGGACAGTTTGGCAATTTCTACACTTTCTTCGTTAAGGTCCACCCCATAGATATTGTTTTCTAAAATGGTGTTTTCGATATCGCTTAATATGAGGCCACCACCCAATACTTTTGCCTTTAGCTCGTCAATATAGCGGTGTTCTTTTATTAAAAAATCCAATGCTTGGTTTAAAAATGCGCCAGAGCCACAGGCTGGGTCGCAAATGGTGATTTGCAGTAGCCATGCTCTATAGGCATCCAACACGTCCAACAACTGTTTTTTGGTGTTTTGGTGTGTGCCTTTTTTTATTTCAAAATAGGCTTCTTCTTTAAACCCAAGTGCTTCTTTTTTCTCTTGGCAGAGTTTGCCTACCGTATTTTCTACAATGTATTTGGTGATGTATTTGGGTGTGTAAAAAACACCATCTTTTTTACGTTTGCTTTTTTGTTTATCAAACGCACCACCTTCTATTTCGGCATTGACACTTTCAATCTCGTTGAGTGAGTTTTCAAAAATATGCCCCAAAATATTGACATCCACTTGACTGCTAAAATCATATTTGGCAAGTTTGTAGGTGTGTTTATAAAGCAACTCATCATCTATTTCTAAACTATCGAGAATAGCATCTGGCTTAAACAGACCACCATTGTAGGCATAAATTTCTGCCCTTGAGCTGGTGCCTTTTCTACCTTCATCAAGAAAATGGAAGTATTGCTTAAAGAGGTTGTACAAGGGGCGTTCATCCCCAAAATCGATATCAGCTTTCCACTTGTCCAAAATTTGGATGGTGGAGTTGGGTGGCAATAAGTCCCTGTCTTCTGCAAAGAAAATAAAGAGGAAACGGTCTATGAGCTTTTGTGATTTTTTGAATAGCGATAGTTTGACGTTCTTTTCGAGGGCTTTTTGGTCATCCGTTTCTTGAGACACCTCAACGGTGCTCAATGTGACAGTGTTTTGTTTTAGGCGTTTGGCGTTGCGCTTTACAAGGTCTCTAAAGAGCTCACGCTTAAAAACGGAATAATCGTTGTAAAACTGTTTGGTGATGTTATCTTCTTCTACCAATGAGGCCTCTTTTATGGCAAGTGGTACATGGTTAAGTATGTTGTCTTTGTGTAGGCACAGATACATTAAGGCAAATTCTTCAGGTGCCAACTGAAAGAGATTGAACTCTAAAAACTCGGTGGCATCATTGATGTAAAACCGCAACTTCTCAAAGTTGGAGGTAATGACATACACGCAACCCTTTTGATTGGCTTTATAGTCAAAGGCCTGTTTGCGGATGCTCTCCAAATCTTTGGTGTTGGTTCCCTTTAGCTCAATAACACCAACCGCTTTACTGCCATTCAAAATGGCGCCATCGGCTTTCCCTGCGCCTGTTTGGTTTTTAAACTCGGTGGTCAGGTTAAAATGAGGGTTGGGATTCAGCGTATAGGTAAAGACATTCACAAACAATTCAATCAAGAAGGTCGCTTGAAATTGTTCTTCCTTCGAATTTTTAATATTTTCTTGAATGGTAAGATTGTGGAAATACTTGGTGTATTTTTTATAGGCACGCTCAACGGCATTGCTGTCCTGTTGTGCGAGGTATGTTTTTAATACAGAGGTTTGGTATAATGCCATAAATGTGGATGCCGTTGCTGTGATGGGTTAAAAATAATAAAACTTGTGGTATATCGATACCCAATCCTCCAATTAAAACCAACAACCTTCAACCACCAACCCGCTACCATCAACCAACAATCCCAAACCCAACACCATCAGCAGCATTCAGCACATACCGTTCCCCATTCACTTCTTCATAAAACCGCACACCAAGCACACAAAGCACAGTGCCCATACCTGTTGGTAACGATTCAGGCACCAAGCTCACTGATGTAGCAGTATAATGCCTATCTAAAATCAATGGAGGTGCCAAATGCAATTCAAACGCTAAAGTCTCAAAACTAAAATCCAAGACCCCATAGGTCAATTCAATATGGGTCGCACCACCAATAAATCGCACACGCCCAATATCAAAATCCCGAATGGTCAGGGCATAAGTACTGGCATCTACATCAAAGTTAAAAGGCAAAACAGAACCGATCCTGCAATCTGGTGTATAAACAAACGCCTTCAACAGATGCATCCCTTCTACAGTTGCAACCCCTTCTGCAACCACACGGTTGCCACGCGTCCCAACAAGGTCCAAATCTTTCAATTGGGTAAACAAGCCCATCAACCTGCTATGAAAATAAGTAAAAGTATATCCCTTATAAAAAGGCCGCAACGCCTGCCTAAATGCTTTGTTCACCTGCGAGCATTGACCAAATTCACTTCCATTCTCCCGTACACGCTGCATACTGGCTTTGGTCTTTATGGCTTTCCCATTAAAACCACCACCTGCCCTTCTGGCAACTGGTTTTCCATTCAAATAATAAAAATTGATACCTCCAATAGTCCCCACCAGCGGGATAATACCTTTTTGTTTTGCCATACCATCTTATTTAGGTCATGAATCCACAACAAACCACCCTTCACAAACATAAAGATACAAAAAAGATTACAAATAGTTATAGCGTGCTTATAGCATAGTTACAACAAGTATAAAGCAAGATTATACCGTGTTAACTATATGTCAAATAGCAGATAGATAGTAGGTAAATGCGAGAAAGCTTCCTACTTCCCGATACAAAAAGTAACTTAAATTGATAATCAATGAGTTATGTAGATTGGGCAACAAATAGGCAACAAAAACTGTAAAATTGGCGGCAAATAAGAGAAAATGCCTTTGTTTTATTAGAACCTATCTACGAGCAAATATAAGCCTTTTTTCCTTGTTTTAGCTCTCAAATTGAGTTCTTGATACTTGGGTAGTTCGGAGCAATAAAGTTTATCATAAGGCTTTGCAAAGCCGTTCTTGACCATTATTTCGTTTAAGGTGTTGCCGTTAGGCAATACCACATAAGCCAAAGTTCTGCCGTATGGGTCTTGCTCGTTGCCAACTTCTTGAATTAAAGTAATTCGCTTTCCAATTTTTGCTCTCTTTCTTAAAAACTCATAGGACTGTTGTGCAAGCTCCATCAAAAAACGCCCTGATAAATGGGTTTCTCTTTCGTCCTGCTTTAGTTTTTTGCAAGGTGTCAGCTCTGGTGCATCTATGCCATAAAAACGTATTTCTTCCTCTTTATTTGAGATAATATTCTTTGCGATTATGCCGTCACCATCTACCACTTTTACTATTTCGTAGTTGGTTTTGATATTGGTCTGACACTTTACATCTAATTGCTTCATATTGCACTATTTAAGTAATTGATAAACAGCTATTTATGACGTAAATTTACAATAAATTTTTAATATATAAATAGCGTATCATTATGGCAAGACAAACAGGTCTCGTTCGATACTCTGGCACAATGGGCGGAGTACGACATTTCAAAATTAAAGGACTGCAAGGCGACTTTGCAGGATTATCAGGTGGTCCATCTGCTGAACAAATTGCAACTGATCCAGCTTTCCAAAGAACTCGTGAAAATATGAACGAATTTGGCGGAAGTGCAATTGCAGGTAAATCCCTAAGAACAAGTATTGCTGGTTTAATCCGTAATAATGGCGATAGCCAAGTTACTGGAAGGATTACCGCAATAATGAAAAAAATCAATCTGGAAGATGGTTCAGAAGCCAGAGGTCGAAGAGCAATTTTAGTAACTGTTGCTCCTCAATACTTAGATGGTTTTGAGTTTAACAAATACACTGCTTTCAATGGTGCTTTTAACGCTCCTTATACCATTACTCCAACTGCTGCAAGGGATAGTTCAACTTTAGATATTTCTTCGTTTAATCCTTTGGATAGAATGTATATTCCCGCTGGTGCTACTCACTTCAAAATCATCAATGCTATTGCTGTTTTGTCTGACTTTGAATATAACAGTACAACTGGAGTTTATGAGCCAAAAGACGGTACTACAAACGGCTTAACAGATGTGCAAGATTCAGGGTATCTCCCTGTAAATGCTGTAACTGGTGCGATTAGTGTTGTAAGTACTTTACCGGGTGCTCCTACTATTTCTGCGGATGTGTCGGTTGTTAATGTGCTGGCTGTGGAATTTTATCAGGAAGTAAACTCAAACTACTACTTATTTGCTCAAGGTAATGCAATGAAAGTAGCCAAGATATTCTAATTCTTCATCAGTGGATTAGATGATTTCGGAAAATCGGGAAAGCCTGCTCATATCGAGTGGGCTTTTTTCGTTTGCACCTTTTTTCCTATAATGGTTAAATAAGGTTTAAATAAGTGTATCTAAACCATAAGACAACCATAGGAAAGGTTTTTTACCTCCTTTTGATGTAACGGTAAAAAATAGCCCTTTTGGCATCATTGATAAGTAGCAAAGTTTCTTTGTATTTTTTCTCTTGCTGCTCTAAAATTTCTAATGCCTTTACTGACTTATTGAAGCCTTTTAAATCGTTTTTAGCTTGCTCTAATCCGTTATTTATGGCTTGTTTGCAATCCCCAATGGTAATGAATGGAATAACGGAACCTTTTAAGAAATACTCAAAGGATTTTGCCTTCCATAATCCGAAACAAAGCGAGTAAAAAAACTGCTTATCTTCTTCGGTTTTGGCGGTTAATACAAAACAATTCGGGCAAGGCTCGGAAAGTGGTTTTCCGCTGTTGTTTCCTTTGCATAGGATGTAAAAATGTGGCTCGTTTATTTGAGCTTTTGGGCTGTACGTTTTAAGTGAGAATTTTGCCATTTTGAGATGATTTTGTTTGCTTCCGAAATCCCCTCTGACAAAAAATTTTTTGACAAAGAAAAAAACGAAAAAAAAAGAAAGCCATCTCATCAGGTGGTGGAGATTGGACAAGCAAGTTTTTTTGAAAAAATACTACCCGACAGGGTGGAGATTTTTTTAAAAACCCGTAGGGCTTGAACTTGAAGGGCCAATTGTAGCCACCTACTTTTGCTTCCTTTTTTATTCTTTTTGTTAAAACATCTCTTTAAATTCTAATCTTAATTGATACTTCTTTCTTTCAATTCCAATGGGGGTATAATGACCAGAAAAAAATAAACTATACCTTATTTGTGCGGTGGCTTGTGTGTGGCAAGTGTGGTGACTGAACGGAATGGAACGATTGCTTGGGTATGGAATGGAGCAATACTGTATGCTTTTGCAGTGTTGCAAACTTTGCAATCTTTACATTTCTGCAAAGTTTTATTGCGTTGGGGAAAGCATACGGATTGCGTAATGGAATTGTGCTGTGGGTTCGTGGAATGGAGGGCAGGCACTACTCTTGCTGGCATATCAGGCTGTAGTGGGTGCTATGTAGAGAAACGGAATAGTACCTACTTAAAGCCGACACTAAACATCATAGTTTATTTTTTTTCTGACCGCTGAAAAGGGTGGTGGGGAATTGGGTTTTTGGGTGGGTGCGGCTGGTTAAAACACGGCTCTGGACTGATAAGGACAGCTATGGTGCTGGATACTTAACATAATGTTATTATAGGACTGACTGTGCGGTTGGATGCTTGCATAAGCAGGGGAAAAGGCAGTACTATAATGCCACATTATGTTAATGTAGCTTCCGACATTTTTAATACTGGCATAAGCGAAATGGTGGTGGTGGTTGGAATGTAGTGGCTTTTTGTTTGGGCTGTGTGGGTTGGCAACAGCTCTTTGCTTTTTTAGTTTTACCGCTAAAGAAATAAATGCTTTAAACAAAAAAGCAATGTGCTGTATAGCGATGGCAACAGCCCACACAAAAAGTATGACAGTTTAAAAATGGCGGCAGTACCATAGTATGCACTGAAGCGTTGGCATTGTGCGGTGGGAGTGCATAAGCCGTGTTTTGTGCGGTGGCTGGGTGGGTCTTAATAAATTCGTGGCTCTGCCACACCTATTAAAAAAGGGTGCAAAGATACAAAAATTAAGTTTGAAATTCGTATCTTTGAGGTGTCGATATTAACGAAATAAATGGATTATTCAGCACTTGCAAGATCATATAATACTCTAAGCTATACCAATCAGCTTAGAGACCTTCTTGCTGCTTTTTTCCAAACAGATAAATACAAAGATTGCAATAAATTTGAGCTTGCAAAAACGGTAAATGATGCTGTTTTTAAAAATTATGATGGTGAGCAAATTTTGAAATATCGTCTTGCTAAAGAGTTTATAACCAAAAAATATGTTGCTGCATTTGAGGTAAAGGCAAAGACAAGTAGAACAGATTTTTTAGTTATCAATGGAGACACCAAATCATTTGAGGTAAAATCAAAAATTGATACACTTAATAGACTTAAAAAGCAAGTTGAAGACTATGGTGATGTATTTGAATATAACACGGTTGTAATTGATAAAACTCATCTTGAAAAAGTGATTGAATTAATACCTAACTATTATGGAATTTGGTATTATGAAAAATCTAAGAAAGTTGTTTATCGAGAAGCAAAATATAGCCCTAAAATTAATGCCTCTGAACAGCTTACCTTAATGAACAAAAAGGAACTACAAAAGTATTTTGGCAGCTCGAATAATGAACAAATCTTAAAAGAGTACAATGCTGCACAAATCAATGATACATTAAAACAAGCATTAAAGGGCAGGTATGATAAAAGATGGACATTCATTCAAACTAATTGGAATAATATCTTACCAATTGATTTGCAATTCTTTTTCAATACAAATGTTAAACCCGAAATAATTTATGGCAACTGATTATTAGTTTGATGTAATTTATTAGAATCAATGTTTACTTTCATACAATATAGATAATGTTCCATAGCTATTTTTTTAAATTTAGCTTGACTTTTTCCACTTTCTCCGCCCGAATTGATGTTTAATAAAGTTGAATAACCATTATTTGTTAGAGATAAATAAGGAGGGATTTCTGCCAACATTCGAGTAGTAGAATCTGAACTTAATATGTCGGGAACAATTTTATTTTCAAACTGGCTTAATTCTTTTATATCAGCTCTATAACCGTAGTATTGATTTTCTGAAGCATCATAATAGATAAACCCAGGACTTATAGTACCACCAGCTGTAAGGTCATCTTTTTTAATACCCACAAAATCACCAGTAGCATTTACTCCAAAATCAGTCATAATATCTACATCTATATGACTATTGTCTGCTTCAAATACAACTTGTCCGTGATCAAGTTTAACATTTTGTATTTCAGTATTAATTGCACTACGCAAGAGGATTTTACAACAGCCCTGAAAAGCTTTAAGAGCATTTACAATTGGTCGCAAAGGCGGGCTTTTTGGATATGGAGTAATTTGGTCTAAGTCTATTATTATATAATCATTAGGTCTTACTAACCCTTGAACTATTGGGAAATCAACACTAAATGAAATGGGAAAAAGTCTGTACGCCAATCTTTCAAAATTAGGTTGTAAAAGATTTGTTTGTCTTTCAATACTATCAGTTTCGCCTGTTTTGAATAAATAAGACGAAATAACTGGGATTGCTTTAGGACTTGATACACTTAATCTATTGATGTACTCACTACGTTTTTCAATATCGTTTATTACACTAAATGAAAATGATACTACCTCATCCTTTACTGAGCCTGATTGTTTTAAGTAAATTGGCAAGTCAATAAATACGTGAGAGGCAGTTATTTCATTTATCAATTCATTATGAATATCTTCAAATGATTTTTGGGACTCTGCCTTTCTTGCTCTATCGTGTTCCTTTACAATTTCTAATAAAGGGTATATATTGTTTCCAAAATCAAATGATTTTAAAACAATGGTTTCTTGTTGCCTAACTCTAAAAGTTGGCATATATATTAAGTTATTGTCCATAAGATACTTTTAGTTGTTTTATTGATTCGATATACTCTTCAGTTGGGTCAAAATTTTCATCATAAAAAGCTAATGTTGATGTGTAGGTTTCTATAAATGAATTAAATTCATCTGCTAACCATTTGTATTTAAGAAATATACTTTCAGAAACAGAACTGGATAAGAGGTTTTCTGAAATGTAATGATTGTATTTCTCAAAAAAATATTCTTTGTCCTCTACTTTAAAAATATGATTAAAAACGTTTAAATATTGTATTTCGCAACTGACCTTTACCAAGCTTGAATTTAGAATTGAATCAATTTCGTACTCATCAATAGCTATGTGGTTGCTTAACTGTTTTACAAAGTCTTTAGAAAGGATAATACGAGGAAATACGGCAAGTGAAGATTCCATTTTATATGCTGTAGCTAATGGAACACCTAATGCAATTGAAGCCTTATCGATAAATAAACCATAATCAATACCACCTCTAAGAAAATAGCCTTTTTGAACAAATTCAAAGTACAATTCTGAAATTACTAATAGAAGTTCAACAAGTGACTTTTCCCCATCATTACTGATGTTTTTTGCTGTAATGCAAATATTATCACTAAATAAGTAATAGCTAAATTTATCATTATCAAGTTTAGAGATAGCCTTGTTAAACGTCTCAATAAAATCAGTTGCTTTTTGAGAATAATATACCCGACCACCAACTTCATCTTCATCTGTATCGTCATCCGAATTAGCTGATACAAAATTATCATAGTATTGTAGGGCTTCATTTTCAAATTCTTTTAACTTATTCTGAAAGCCAAGAACGTCCAAAAATGCTACTGCTCTATTACCATATATGTATTGTGAAATCATAAACTAATTTGATATGGATAACATAAACATTGAAAAGGCTAAAAAGGCCATAATGCCAAATATAGCCCACCAACTGAATGGTCTTGTGTAATTTGGGGAAAACATCATTGACAGCATACAACTGAACGAAAACCGAAGGTTTCGTTCTATTCTTTGTAAAGGTGTATATCTGCTTTTGCGTTTCACTATTTGTTTATTTCGTTTGCTAATAATTTGGCTTGCTCTATTACGGTTTCTGTAGCTTTTAACTCTAAGTCTGGTGGATAGCCGTGTTTTCGCAATATTTTCTTGACTGCTATTCTCATTTTGGCTTGTACGTTTTCTCTAACTGTCCAGTCTATACTGCTGTTTTTGCGGATTGTATCTACTAATTCTCTGGCAATGTGTCTTAATATTTCATCTCCTAAAACGGCTACTGCACTATCGTTTACCTCTAATGCTGAGTAAAATGCAAACTCTCTGAAATCAAGACCTAAATCTTCGCCTTTACGGTCAGCTTCTTTTATCTCTTTGGCAAGATTGATAAGTTCTTCTATGACTTGTGCTGATGTGATTAAATTGTTTTGATAGTTGCGTACTGCATTTTCTATCATTTCAGAAAACTTCTTGGATTGTACTATATTGGTTTTCTGCCTTGTTTTTATTTCGTCATTGAGTAACTTTTTTAGTAATTCTAATGCTAAGTTTTTATGTTGCATTCCTTTTACTTCTGCTAAAAACTCGTCTGATAGAATAGAAATATCGGGTTTCTTGATACCTGCTGCATCAAAAATATCTACTACTTCATCTGCTACTACGGCATCTGATAGAATTTGCTTAATAGCTGTTTCTATTTCTTCATCACTCTTTGTTTTACTGCTTTGAGTAACTTTTACAATTCTTGCTTTAATGGCTTGGAACAAGCCTACTTCATCTCTAATATCACTTGTGTATGGATGTGGTACTGAAATAGCAAAGGATTTTGAAAGTGCCGTTACGGCATTTGTATATCTTGCTTTGCCATCTTCTAATCCTAAAATGTAATTGGCTGCCTGAATAGGGAAATATAGTTTTTCTTTTGGCGTAAGCCCAAAGAAACTTTTGTAATCGAAACCTTTAGGTTGAGATTTGTCTGTGGGTTGCTCTTCAAACATTTGAGCCACTATCTCATACTTACTCATCATTACTGATGCAGCTTCTTCCTGGTCAAAGGCTGGTTTTCCTTTTCCTCCGCTTTCTGTGTAAACAGAAAGGGCTTTTTTGAGGTCTGTTGCAATGCCAATATAATCTACTACCAAACCTCCTTCTTTGTCTTTGTAAACACGGTTTACTCTTGCTATGGCTTGCATTAGGTTATGGCCTTTCATTGGCTTATCAATGTACAAGGTGTGCATACTTGGGGCATCAAAACCTGTGAGCCACATATCTCTAACAATGGCTAATTTAAGGCTGTCTTTAGGGTCTTTTAATCTATCGCCTAATGCTTTTCGTTTTGGCTTGTTTCTTACGTGAGGTTGGAAGTTTAAGGGGTCTGATGATGAACCTGTCATTACTACTTTTATTGTACCTTCTGCATCATCATCACTGTGCCAATCGGGTTTTGTTTTAATAATTTCAGCATACAGATCCACACATATTCTTCGGCTCATACACACTATCATTGCTTTACCGTCTAATATGGCGTTTCGTTCTTCAAAGTGTTTTACTATGTCTGCTGCAATAAGTGATAAACGGTGCTGATTGCCTACAATAGCTTCTAACCTTGCCCATTTGGCTTTTAGTTTTTGTTGGTCTGTAACCTCTTCGCTTTCTGTTAATTCTTCAAACTCTACATCTACTCTTGGAATTTCTTCTTCTTTTAAAGTGATTTTAGCCAATCTGTTTTCGTAGAAAATACGAACCGTTGCTCCATCTTCTACCGCTTGCTGGATGTCATAAACATCTATATAATCACCAAAAACGGCTTGGGTATTTTTATCTGTGTTTTCAATAGGTGTTCCTGTAAAACCGATAAAGGAAGCATTAGGCAAAGCATCTCGCATATGTTTGGCAAAACCATCCATAAAATCGTATTGGCTTCTGTGAGCTTCGTCTGCAATTACTACAATGTTTCTGCGGTTTGATAATTCTTCAAACTGTCCTTTGATGTTTTTAAACTTGCCATTTCCTAAATCAATTTTTTCTTCTATCTCAGGTAAGAACTTTTGAATGGTAGTAAACACAATACCACCTGATGTTACGGATAGTTTCTTCTTTAAATCGTCTCTATTTTCGGCTTGTACTGGTGTTTGTCTTAGTATGTCTTGACTTAATGAAAAGGTATCGAATAATTGGTCGTCAAGGTCGTTTCTATCAGTTAATATTACTAATGTTGGGTTGTTGAGTGCCAACACTAATTTACCTGCGTAAAAGGCCATAGAAAGGCTTTTACCGCTTCCTTGTGTGTGCCAGATAACACCTGCTCTTTGGTCTCCGTTTTCGGATGTTGCTTTTCTTGTAGCTTCTACCGCTTTATTGACTGCAAAGTATTGATGATAACGAGGTACTATTTTGGTAATCTGTTCTTTGTTTTGGTGGAATATAGTAAAATGACGAATTAGGTCGGGCAATACTTCTTTATTAAGCATCCCTTTTGCCATTACTTCCATTTGTGGAATGGTTTCGTCTGCTACTAATTGCCCATCAATGGATTTCCAAGGCACAAAAAACTGTTTGGGTGACGTAAGCGAACCATATAAGGCATCCCAACCATCAGAAGCTATCAATAAAGCATTGTATTGAAATAGGCTTGGTATGGTGTGTTTGTAGGTTTGTAATTGGTTGAATGCTGCATTGACATCTGCATTTTCGTCTGCTGCATTTTTAAGTTCTATCACCACTAAAGGCAAGCCGTTTACAAACAAAATAACATCTGGCCGTTTGTTGGTATTGCCTTCTATTACGGTAAATTGATTAATGACTAAAAACTCATTATTACTTGGGTTTTCATAATCTATGAGCCAAACTTTGTCGCCTGCAATTCTATCTGTTTTGCGGTATTCTACATCTACGCCTTCGGTTAGGTATTTATGGAATTGGTAGTTGTTTTGAAACAACTCTGGACTATCAGAACGCAAAACTTTACGCAAGGCTTCTTCTTGTGCTTCATAGGGAATACTTGGGTTGAGTTTGGCAATGGCTTCTTGTAAGCGGTTTTTAAGTACTACTTCGTTGTATTCTCTTTCAGGCATTGAGCCATCGGGCGAAATGTCTGTGCCATTGATGTACTGGTAGCCTAACTCTATAAACTCCTGTATGATGATTTGCTCTATATGGTCTTCTGATATTACTGCCATTTACTATTTTTTAAGCCATTATTTGTTTATGTCTACATATTTTGTACCTTTGCACCCAGTTCATCTTTCAGTTGAAAGAAGGAAATCGAAAAACGCAAGCCCAGATGCTCTGCGTTTTTTGCTTTTTAAAGCACCTCATTCAGTCTTCTTTTTTTATACTTCGCCATTATTTTATCTCTCTTTGCATCCTTGCCTGTAAGGTGGTAAGCTGTTAATAAGTAATATTCGTTTTCATTTCTTAACGGTTCTAAAACCACAACATATTTTTCGTCTTTATCATAAAAATAGGTTCTATAACCATCAGGTTCTTTAACAGAGAATAGATACATATTTTCATTTTTACCATTATTTAAATGATGTTTTACCCAATGTAATCTTATCGCTCTATGGTTATCATACTCCCGTTTTCTTGTTGCTTTATCAACTATAACCGTAATTAGATGTGAAAACAAAGTTTCCATTTTGATTACACCATCTACTGGAGTAGGAGTTACTGGTTTTTGATTGAAAACTATTTGATTGCATTCTTCAAAATCTCTTTTAAAAATTTGCCTCAATGATTCTTTTCTTTGGTATTCATTGAATGAACCTAACTCCAACAGTTGATTGTATTTTTTTATGAGGTTAAATGCCATAACTACTGTAATTCAATAAAAAATAAGTTCAACTTATTTGAATAATTCGTTCTCATTAGATTTTCGCCCGAGTGCTGCATAATTCTGTTAATAATCTTGACTTTTGCAGTGTTCTTTTTTTCCAGATTATTATGCTGATACGAGATTGCACCCATAAGAAAGTCTGCCAATTGCATTAAAATACTTTCGTGAGAACGAATGTTTTGCACGTTACGAAAAACACCAAGTTTAGTATTTAGAATATCTTTAAGCTTATTTACTTTAGTAGCACTCAATGAATCTTTAATATCTAAGTACACATTGTAATTATAAGCTGGCTCAACTTTGTTAAGCAAATAATAATATATGGTATAATAGAACTCATCATATGTTTTGTCGTGAGCTTCATAATTTATTTTTGATTTATCTACACCTACTGTTCTAAATTTTAAATCGGTATCAAAAAAATAATCGGTTAGCTCTTCATAAAAACGAAGTTTTGATTTTGAAACACTTGTCCATTTAATCTCTGCATTAAATTTATGTTTGTCTTTTAGCTCGTTTATTCTTTCTGTATGGCGTTTTACTTGATTATAAGCACAACTAACAGAGCCTAAAAACATATAGGGGTTATGGTCGTGTTCTATATGACAACTTTCATCACAATATATATTGAATGTCTTACTCATCTTCTTGTTAAATTTTATTTTCTGCCATTACTTCTGCTACTTCTAACTCTCCCGAAATGAGTTTGGGCAATAGCGTATCTCTTAGGATGGTTAGTTCTTGGTTTTCCTTACTATTATTTATTATAGAGTCAAAAAGTGAGTTAGATAATTCTTCAAATGCAAGCAATCCATTTTTTGAAGGGATTAAAGATTTAAAAGTATCAATATCTCCTTTACCTAAATGAATAACAGTAGTACCAACAGATGAATTTTCGTGAAAAGCCAATTGTGGTCTTATAATTTCTCTTACAAATAGTTTTGAAAATCCTTTTTTAGGTCTAAAATGACAAAGACGTTGATTCAACCAAGCTGTTTGACCTAACCAAAAATGTGGTCTAAATTCTGCATCCATACCGACAACTAAATCACCAGCATATATTTTTGTTCCTTTAGGATGAATTTCTTCTGTCCAGTTTTGAGGTTGAAATGTTTTTAAGTCTCTAATTCTAATTAACGGTAAACCTCTATTTTCTTGGTTGAATAATTTGGATTTGAAAGGAGCACCATAAATTACATCTGAAACATCATAGATACTACCAACTTCCCACCCTTTCGGAATTTCGCCTAACTCACTATCTACCATTTCTCCACCTGATGATTTGTACGGTTGACCGTTTTCGTTGGGAAACTCGAAATCTATAAACCACTGCTTAAATAGGGTTTGGGCAAGGGCTTCTAATTCTTGGTTTATTTTGTTGTTGAGTTCTATTTTGTCGTCAAGGGAAGCAACAAGTTCTACTATTTCATTTTGTACGTTAAGGGGCGGAAGTTTTATATCTAATAGGCTAACTTCTTCAAATCTAATCTGTGGGAAAGTGCCAGACCTACTTTCAGCTAACATTTGTAAATAAGAAACTATTTCATCTGATGTAAGAAAATAATAAAGATATTTTGGGCTAATGACTTCTTTATCTAAAACCCTTAAAACCATTAATTTAGTTGATACTACATAGTTAGAAGAGTCAAAATCTACAAAGGCGTATCGTTTATTGGCAGGTCTTATTTCACTATACAAAATATCATTCGGTTGAATAGTTTTTTTGGCTTGACCTGGTAGTTTTTTTGGCTCAAATAAGGTGTGATTTATTACTTTACCTTCAAGAGTGTCAGAAGTATTCAAAAATACGACTTTCTTATCTGAAAACTTAAAAGTTTTAGATACCGTTTCTATTAATTCCCCTAATTTATATTCTTTCCAGTTGGTCATTTAGATAGTGTTTATTTTATCATAATCGAATTTTTTAACCTGTAGCATTGAAGAAGGTATATGGTCAAAATCACCATCACAGGTAAGTAAAGTTGCATTTATGGTTCTTGCAGTTGCACCAATCCAAATATCATTTTTACCCATAAGATTATGAGAGCCGCCTTTTAAATTGCCGTTCACATCCTCAGCTTTATTTTTGCTATAAGTATCAATCAGTTTGTAATTATCTATTAGTTGATTGTCTGTATGATTAATATCAATTGTTGTTATCCCTTTTAAAAATTGGTGTAAAAACGAAATATTTTTAGCACCCCAATCTGCCATTTTAGCAAAAGTGAGAAGCTCTGCTTTTGTAACTACTGAGATAATCTGTCTTGGTTGTGGATTAAGCGATTCAATCCAATCTAAAATTTCATTTCCTGTGTCCTTGCCTCTTATAATATGAATAACAGCACAAGTGTCTAAAACTAAGTACTGCATATTAGAGGTTATTTAATAGGTTATCAAATTCTTCATCAGATACATCATTTGGCCATTTGCCAGCTATTTCTCGCATCCAGTTTTTATTGGACTTACTTGTTGTTTGTTTTAGAATTTGTTGTTCTGTGGTCTCTGCAAAAGGTATTTTAGAAAAATATTTGTCCTCTGGTGTAGATTGGTAGATACGCTCAATCTCAATGTAGTTTAAGCGACCATTTGATTTGTAATGACCGATGCCATAAACTGTTGCGTCTGTTCCCCAATATTGTTTTATCTCAGCATTAAGACTTGCATCTTTTAAAATGCCGATAATTGCACCTTGTTCTGTGTTAATGGTTACTCTGGATTTAGTGTGCTGCAATACATCAACTTTCCCGTTTACGACAATATTTTGAGGTTCGGGATAGCTTTCTTCTAATTGCTTTATTTTACTGAAATCTTTCTTTTTTAGGGTAATGGTTGGTGTAACATTATTATTTGATATGATTAACTCTTCGTTGTCATTTTTAAAAAAGGATTTTAAATCTATAAGGTCCTTTATTAAAGGTTTATCTAAAAATGGTTTTTCTTCGTCAGTATCATCAAAGGCTTCTGTAAAAGCCAACATAAAAAGAGACATAGGTGTTTGCTTAGGCAATTCTAAGGCAACCTCAGGCCTAAAAGCATCTATTTGAATGCCTGCTATTGTGTTTGCAAAAGGTTGGGTTTCACAATTTAAAACTGTGCTACCTTCTTTTATTCCAGTTAAACGAATTTGAAGTGCCTTATCTAAGTGCTTTACTGCTTTTCCTTTTTTATGTGAAATACCACCAATACGGATTTGCAAAGCACCTTTTGCAATTTTAGAAATCTTATCAGCCAAAAATGCTAACCTATCAAAATCAATAGTACCATTAGGCTGGTCAGATTTATCTAACTTAATATCATATGTTACTTTGTCTGTTTTCATATTTCAATGCCTACTTTTACTAAATTCGTTTTAATACGCTGTTGCAACTCAATAGATTTTTCAAAATAACCTTTTAGGTTTTCTGAAATGGTGGCTACTTTTTCTTCGTAGGGTATGCCGTCATCTTCTACTTCTTCTGTGCCTACATATCTGCCCGGTGTGAGTACAAAATTATTTGCTTCTACTTCTGCAAGGTTTGCAGACTTGCAAAAACCTTGTACATCTTCATAATTGCCATCTATGTTACGCCAATTGTGGTAGGCTTCTGAAATTTGGGCAATGTCTGCATCTGTAAGGATTTTATTTTTACGGCTGGTCATAGTTCCTAATTTACGGGCATCTATAAACAGTATTTCGCCTGAACGATTTCGGAATTTGTGATTGGTTCGGTTACGAGCCAAGAACCACAAACAAGCTGGTATTTGGGTATTGTAGAACAGTTGTGTTGGTAAGGCTACCATACAATCTACCAAGCCCTCTGTAATGAGTTGTTTTCTTATTTCATTTTCTGTACCTGCATTGGTGGTCATAGAGCCATTGGCTAATACAATACCTGCTGTTCCTGTAGTGCTTAGTTTATTAATGAAAAGTTGTAACCAGCCATAATTGGCATTTCCTACTGGTGGTACTCCGTACTTCCACATATGACTGTCTTGCAATTGCTCGCCACCCCAATCGGAAATATTAAACGGTGGATTGGCAATGATGTAATCTGCTTTTAAGTCTTTGTGTCTGTCGTTATGGAAAGTATCGCCTAATTCAATTTTGGCATCAATACCTCTTATGGCTAAATTCATTTTAGCCAATTTGTAAGTAGTGGGGTTACTCTCTTGACCGTAAACGGCAATATCGCCAATTCTTCCACCGTGGGCTTTTAAAAACTTCTCGCTTTGAACAAACATACCACCACTACCACAACAACCGTCATAAATACGCCCATTGTATGGTTCGAGCATTTCAACTAATAATTTAACAATACTTTCGGGAGTATAAAATTGACCGCCTCTTTTACCTTCGGCATCAGCAAACATTCCTAAAAAGTACTCATATACTCTACCTAATAAATCTTTACTGCTGTGTCCTTCTTGTTTGAAACCAACATTACCTATTAAATCCACCAATTCGCCTAAACGTTTTTTGTCTAAAGCTGGTCTTGCATAATCCTTTGGTAAAACCCCTTTAAGTGTAGGGTTGTCTTTTTCGATGGCATCCATAGCATCATCAATGTCTTTGCCTATGCTCGGAAGTTTGGCTCTTTGGTGTTGTAGATAATTCCATCTTGCAGACGGTGGCACATAAAAAACATTTTCTGCCAAGTACTCGTCTTTATCTTCTGCATCAGAAAGTTTGTCCTCTTTGAGCCTGTTGTATAAATCTTCAAAGCTGTCTGAAATGTATTTTAAGAAAATCAAGCCTAATACAATATGCTTGTATTCTGCTGCATCCATATTATTACGCAACTTATCAGCTGTAGCCCAAAGGGTTTTTTCGAGTTCTTGATCCATATTTATTTCTTATCGATTTCGGTTAATACTATTTTTAACGCATCCGTTGCACAATCTTCATTATGTACCACAGTCAGCACTTTTTCGGCAAGCCAATAAGGCAAAAGGGTTTTTTCTGTTACGTGGTAAAATTTGGCTAACGATTTCAGTTTAGCACGACTAACTGGTTTATCGTTGTTTTCCATCTTACTCACATAGGCAGTATCTACGCCTAAAGCGGCTGCTACTTGCCTTTGAACTAATCCGTTGCTTTCTCTTAACTCTTTGAGTTTTTCTCCAAGCATATTTCCCTTATTTGTTCTTGTCCTTAAAAGGACAAATGTACTGACTTATTTACAATTTTTGTTAGATATTCACAATCTTTCGATAATGCCCTGTTTTTGGTTTCTCCAAAAGCATTGGTACAGAGTTATTTAGAAAATCATCAACTGACCTTTCTGATAAGCCTAACTTTTTACCAATGGCAACTGCTTCTTTGCGTTGAAACTCTTCTGGCAACTGGTCTAAGAGCTGTTTTTTGTTGTTTGGCATCTTGTACAGAATAGGGTCTTTGTTTTCTTCCAGATTGTTGAACATTAAAAGACTGTGTTGCAAATAGACTTCTGAAAGCATCAAAGATGCTTCAAAGTCATCATCAGTGCAGGTTACATCTTTAGAGCAATCGCCATTTTCAAACTTCCGTAAGGAAGTGAAAATCATACAAAAGCGGTATAGGATTAAGCCCAAACGAAATACCACACTTGCTGCATCTTCGCCTGTAAAAATCACTACGTTTTTGAGCTTGTCGAAAAAAACTTGATTGAGTTTATTCCATTGGTTCTGTGTTAAAAATACTTCGGTCGGGTACTGGTTTAAAAAATCAACAATCTTTAGCACTTCGTTTGATAATGCTTCAAAGTGGTCGTTGTAAACTATTCCCCCTGGTCTTGGTGATGGGTCTTGCCAAATGATTTCATTTTTGAACGCATAGAATATAAAGCGACTAAACAAACCATCTTCTGCCGAAGCGATTAGCTTTGGCACTTGGGCAGGTGTGCCTGACAAGGCCACCGCCAATTGTGGGTGTTTTATTTCTAAAAGTTCACGGTTGGTTTTTCTTGCTGCTGATATTTTTTCGTGATGAAAAGCTGCTCGCATAATGTGAGAATAGTTGCCCCAATCTTGTTTGTTTGCTCCACTCATTGCATCTGCTTCTGTTTCACAAATAATACCTTTGCCGTCATTGTCTTGAAGTATTTGCATCATCATTGCCTGACTGCAATCGGCAGGAATGAAAAGCAATTTAAAGGCAGGTTCTTGTGGTTTATCGGGTACTGGGTCGTCTTTTTTACGCTTGCTTAATTGGGCTTTATATTCAACCATTTCATTTTCGTGTTGGTCTTTGGCTTGTTTACTACTTTCCACCATTCTTTCGTGAATTTTATCTCCTAATCTTTTGGCATTTTTCAAAACCCCTTTACCACTTGCTGCTGGAGCAATGATGAACGAAAACAAATGCGGATAAACTCTTTCTTGATGATATACCCCTTGAACATCAGGCAAACAACCGCTAATAATACACAAGGCACTGGTTAGAAAAACATCTCTTTTACGTGGGTCATTGTCAAATGCTCTTGCACCATCTTGGAATAGATTAGGCATCAGATTGATGGCTTCTATTGGAATGGTAGGCGTTGTTTTGAGGTAGTCTTCTGTGGTGTCGTTTGTGATTTCCTTTTTTTGCGAACCTGCAAGGTTTGCAAACTTGCCAAACTCTGCTGCATTATTTTGATAAGCACTTTCGATAGACTTGCGTATTTCGGTTTGGTTTTCGTGGTAGAAATTTGATGTAATCAAATGTTCTGCCTCAGGGTGTGGAATACCTCTGCGATTGCAATTACAAGCTAACTGATATAAATAATTGTTGCGGTTGCCATTATTATAGGTTAGAATGTTGTTAGTGAAACTAACACATTCATCAAAAATGGAATTGAACGAATTATGAGCTTGCTCAAAAAGAGGTTCGCTTAAAGGAGCTTGCTCCTGCAAAGCAATTTCAAAAGTGCTTGCACTTTCATTCAAAAAGGCGTTTGGGTCGTCAGACACAAAACAAAGCCTTGTAATGTCTTTGCATTTTGGGTCGGCTTCAATACCAATTTCCATTTCATAATAGGCTTGTACTTGCTTATAGGCTTGTTCGTGGGTTTCTTGGTCGGTATTTACTTTGATAAATACTTTTAAGCCATCACCACTTGGGCTTGTGAAACAAGCGTAAGTGAAAGGAATTTTGACCGCAAGGTCAAAAGCCTGTTGTAATTCCTCTGGTGTAAGTTTGTCAAAATCAAGATGGACGCAACCGCTGTAAGCGGTGAGTAACTCTTTTTTTCTGCCGTCTTTAAAAGTAGCTGAAGGCGTGAACGCCAAAAGCTCTTTTTTGAGTTGGTCGGCTCTTTCGGGTTTGCCCATACCTTTAGCCATACGAATAGCATTTATGCTATCGTGGTAAGTGCCTGTTTTGATATTAGAAATGATTGAGGAAAGTGAAACGTCCTCAATAGGTATATTGAAATTTTTATAAGTCGTTATTGTTGTCATCAGTGGAAATTTTAAGGTTATTGATAGTATTTGCAGGAATGGTACTTTTATGGAGTAGATCCATAATGTCGGAAAGTCGGTAGTAGATTTTATTGCCTACTTGTGAATAGGCAATTACATTTTCGGTACGCCAATAAGCTGCGGTACGCTTGCTTATGTTCATTACCTGTAAAAACTCCTGATTGTCGTACCAGATTTGGTCGGGTTCAGTTCTTTGCTTTTGTTTTAAAGTCAAAGAAATTTCATCTAAACGCTGTTTGATGTCTTGAACCTCTTCTTCGGAAAATCTATAAAAGCCCATAATTATTTACGTTTGTTTCTGATTAAATAATTAGCTGCTGCCGTTTCGATGTCCTCCGAAGTTTCCTGCTTGTTTCGCATTAACCATTCGTCTATTTCTTGTCGGTTGAAATAGAGTTTCTTTCCCTGTGGGCAAAAATGTGGGATTTGCTTTTGAGAGGTTAGCTTGTAGAGATGTGATGCACTGATGTCAAGATACTTGCAAGCATCATTAAAATTGAATACTTCTTTTTTAAGAAGATTTTGCTCGTCAATTTTTAGTTCTAATTGACTTAGCTTTTCGAGAATTTGATTTACTTCCATCATTGTATATTTTTATGATTACGGAAGCAAAACAAGGCACTATATAGGTGCTATGGTAGTTGCATAGGGTTGTACAACCCTATGTTATTGTATTTATTATCAGTTGTTTAGGGTCTTTATTTTTCTTTATCTTTTTTTGCTCTTTGCATTAAATGGGTGAATTTTCCTTGCCAAAAATCAACTGCATTGAAATCTGGAACATCAAAAGCGTTTCTCAAAGAGTTGGCACTCACATCTTCTTTTTGTTTGGATGAAAAACTCTCGGCAATGAAATTGCATATATCTGTTTTGTGTTTAGCTTCAATGATGCCTTCCTCATATAAGGCTCTGAATAAATAGGCTATTTCTTTGACAGTTAGATTGGTTTTTAGCTTGTTTTTAGGCTCCTGTTGGGCTTGAATAGAGAAGTCAGCAAATGAACCTAAATAGCCTTTTTTGAAGTCTTGCAGGGCTTGTTCTGTGGCTTCTTGGAATAGGTGGAAATGTTTTTCATACCACTTAAAAACGTGACCGAAATAGTTCTCGTAAAATTCGCCCATTGTAGTATATGGTTTGGGTTCTACGTTGGGATACCAGTATTGCTTCCAAAACAATTCTTTCATTGTTTCCTTGCGAAGCTGTGGTGTGTGGGTTTTAAATTGGCTCAAAGAAATGGTTAGCCATTTATTGATTTCGTTATTATTTAAGGGCTTTGAACGAGTGTAAATGGTTTGCATAAACTCGTTTAATAATGGTCCTTGCATAAAGCGGTTGAAATAGTCCGGGTCAAATTTGTATTGCTCCCAGAGATCATCACAATTACGTTTGTAAGTGTCTGCCTCTATAATTACTCGAAGTTCTAATTCTTCAACTAAATAAACTTCTCTTTCGTGTTCGATTATTTGCTCCATACCCGAATGTTTTTATAATTTGATTTTGATTTTGTTGGCAGCTTCCACCTTTTTCTCGTTGATAACCTTTGCGTATATCTCGGTAGTAGACAGGTTTTTATGCCCTAATAATTTTGAAACGGTGTAAATGTCTGTGCCTAAAGTCAACTGAAGCGTAGCGTAAGTATGACGAGCACAATGGAATGTAATGTGCTTATTGATGCCTGCATCAATTAACCAATCCTTCAAGTAGGTTTTGTTCCAGTTGCCATATTTAAGCCCTGTAAATACCTTTTCTTTTGGTTCTTTCTGTTCGCCTAATAATTCTCTTGCTTCTTCGGCAATGGGTAAGGTTTCTGCTCCGTTGGTTTTTTGCTGACGAAAACGAATGAAGTAGCCTAAATTATCAGAGTGCTGAATTTCTGACCATTTTAGTTTCTCAATATCCGACCATCTTAAACCAGTCAAACAAGAAAAAATGAACATCCGCTTTAGCGTTTCATTTCGGCAATGGGTGTTGGCTAATTTCTGCAATTCTTCAAGGGTTAAAAATTCACGTTCTACATCATCCTGTGGAAATGGTTCTACTTGCTCTGCAGGATTGAATTTGATTAGACCTTCTTTTAATGCTTGTTTGAGTGTAGCTCTTAATTTATTGAAATAGCTGTACTTGGTATTTAGTGAAATGCCGTCACCTGTTTTGGTTTTGGCTTCATAGTCCAGGTAATCTTTGAACCCTTCAACCCATTCTTTATCTAATCGCTCAAAGGTTACATCTTTAGGATTGTAGGCTTTTATCAGAATACGGACTGCATTCCAATTGCCATAATTACCTAAACTGGCTTTTTTCTTTTCGGTTAGTGCATCAAAAAACTCAAAGAAACTGCCTTTCAGTTTCTCTTTATCTCTGAAACCGTAAATGCTGTTTTGAACTTCTAAATGTCTTTTGCTTCGGATGCTCTCCGCCAATTCAAGGATTTTTTTGTTCTCGTCCTTTTGGGCTTTGGTTAAACTTCCTTTGTCAGGTTCGGGTGTGAGGTATAAACCTAAATGTTCATACTCTCGCTTACCTTGGTCGTAGTAGTCAAGGTAGAGGGTAATCTTGTTACCCTTTTTGCGTTGTCTTAATGTTATTTTCATTGCTCATCAGTTAAAAAGATTATCAATTTCGGAACGTGGTATTATGGTTCTTCTGCCCAGCTTGCCTGCTTTTATGTCTTCTCTTTGAATCATTCGTTGAATTGTCCATCTGCTTGCACCTAATAAAATGGCAGCTTCTTGAACGCTTAAAAACTCCTTATCTCTAAGATTGATAAAATTGCCTGTTTGAATTGGCAAGCTTTGCAGACTTTGCAGGTTTTCGGAATTTGCAGAAGTAACGGATTTGATTTGCTCCTTTAGAGTAGCCTGTACTTTTTCCTCTCGTTTGATTTGCTTGTAGTGTCGGGAATTACAAGTTTTTGAGCAATACCGTGTTGTTGTGGTTTGGGCAACAAATGCCTGACCACAATATTGACAGAATTTCGGAATTTTAATATTACTACTCATTTGGTGCTTATTAGTGCCTGATGTTGCTCGGTGGTGCTGATTGGTGCATCATTTCACCAGCACCTACTAATTTGTGCCTTTGGGCAACAAATTTGTTGTTTGAGCAACAACTGGGCAACAAAAATAAGCAATAAAGTGCAATTGGGCAACAAATAAGAGAAGAAATTGAACCTATAAACCTAACAATAGTAGGTAGTTAGCAAATAAAAGAAGGATAACTACTTCCCGATACAGAAGTTGGCAAAGATATTGCCCAACAGGTCATCATTACTAATCTCACCAGTAATCTCACCAAAATGGTGTAGGGCCTGTCGTATGTCGATGGCCAACAAATCGCCAGAAAGTCCAGAATCCAGACCATATCGTACCTTTTGCATCTCTTCAAAGGCTTTTAATAGCGAATCGTAATGACGTGTATTGGTGATAATGGTTTCGTTGTTGCGCAAAGCTCCAGTATTGATAAGGTCAAGAAGTGAATTGGTCAATACTTCAACGCCAAACCCTGTCTTTGCAGACAATAATTGAAGTTCAGGAATGATTGAAGTCATTTTGGCTATCTGTATATCGTCAACTTTATCTACTTTATTGGCAATGACCAATACAGGCTTTTGTGGATATTTGTTCTTTATCTTTTCGAGTTCTACTTTAAATTTCGGACCCAAAACCTCAAACTTGGTACTGTCAAATAAGTAGATGACCACTTGGGCTTGCCCAATTTTCTCAAACGTTTTTCTGATACCTATACTTTCAACAACATCTTCGGTGTCTCTAATTCCTGCAGTGTCAATAAATCGAAAGCCTATGCCTCCTATCGAGATTTCATCTTCAATGGTATCTCTAGTTGTTCCTGCAATTTCACTCACAATGGCACGTTCTTCGTTTAATAAGGCATTCAACAAGGTCGATTTTCCTACGTTGGGTTCGCCCACAATCGCAACTGGAATACCGTTTTTAATGACATTTCCAACAGCAAAGGAATCGATCAGTCGTTTCAAAACATGTATGATTCTATCGACCAGTTTATAAAACTCATCCCTGTTGGCAAACTCAACATCTTCTTCAGCAAAATCGAGCTCCAATTCAATCAAACTGGCAAAGTTCATCAGCTCATCGCGTAGCTGTTTGATCTCGTTGCTAAAACCACCTCGCATCTGTTGCATCGCTATTTGGTGGGAGGCTTCATTGTCACTTGCAATAAGGTCGGCCACAGCTTCCGCCTGACTCAAATCGAGCTTTCCATTCAAAAAAGCCCTTAAGGTAAACTCGCCAGCATTTGCCATACGACAGCCATTGCGAAGGAATAACTGGATGATTTCCTGTTGTATGTACAAACTGCCATGGCATGAAATTTCAATCACATGCTCACCTGTATAGGAATTAGGATTCTTAAAAACAGTCACCAGCACCTCATCAATCACTCTCGGTCCTTCTACGATATGCCCCAAATGGACCGTATGTGTCTTCTGCTTTTCTAATTGCTTGCCAGAAACAGATTTAAAAAATGTGGATGCCAAAGTAATGGCGTCTTTACCAGAAAGGCGTATCACAGCGATGGCACCACTTCCAGAAGGTGTGGCTAAAGCAATTATGGTGTCGTTATGGAACATTTATTAAAATTTATAGCAAAAGTATATCAAAAATGCAATTTGTCCTTCATATTCATCGATTTCTTTAAGATGATATTATAAATTCTAATTGTAAATTTTATCAAGAACTTGCTATATTTGTCCATATTAAAAATATATGAAGATGAAAAAATTATTTTGTTTACTCCTAATCTCTTCTTTGGCCTTTTCTTGCAATGATACCGTTAAGGAATCTGATGGTTATGTGATTAAAGGTACCGCAAAAGACGTCTATAATGGCGTGAGGGCTTACCTTGTAAGTAATGACCAACAAGGCCGTGAAGTCTATCAGGACACAGCAATGGTCGTTGATGAAAAGTTTGAATTTAAAGGCAAAGTGGACGTGCCGCAAATGTGGCATTTGAATGTGAACGGTGTTGTTGGCAATATGCCAATTATGATTGAAAATGGTGAGATTACCGTCACTCTCGATAAGAAAAACATCAATAACTCAAAAGTTACTGGCACTAAATCGAATGATGCTTTAACAGCATACACGACTGGTTTTATGGAGTTGAGCGAGAAACGCAGAAAAATGAATTTAGCCATTAGAGACGCAGCAATTCCTTTAGATACACCACAATCGAGTGAATCGGCTGCACTTAATAACGAGATATCCAATTATCCGTTTACCTTCATAGAGTCTCACAACGATAATCACTTTTCGTTAAAGCTGGTGGAGTCATTGGTTCCCAATACTACGGTAGATTTGGATAAAATTGAGAAAGGTTTTAATGCATTGGACGAGTCGCTAAAAAATTCTGAATTGGGAAAAGTAGTGTCACAAAAAATTACTGAAAGAAGAGCAACACAAGAACGTCTTAATGCCCTAAACATTGGTGGTACAGCGCCTAATTTTACAGCTCCAAGCACTGATGGTAGCATGCTTTCTTTAAACGACATCAAAGGCAAGGTGACCATCATCGATTTTTGGGCATCATGGTGTGGACCATGCCGTAGAGAAAACCCAAATGTGGTTAAAGTTTATAATAAATACCACGACAAAGGTTTAGAAATCATCAGTGTTTCTCTCGATAGACCAGGACAAAAAGATAAATGGCTAAAAGCCATCGAAGCTGATAAATTGACTTGGCATCATGTCTCTAACCTCAATTATTTTAATGATCCAGTGGCACGACTATATGATATCCAATCGATTCCGTCCACATTTATTTTGGACAGTGAAGGAAAGATTGTCGCAAAAAAATTAAGAGGTCAGGCACTAGAAGATAAAATTGCCGAATTGCTCAACTAAAAAAAAGCCTTCATCGTATGAAGGCTTTTTTTTATAGTTTTCCCATTTTGTGCATCACAAACAATATCACAATAGGAACAGCCAATAAAACAATCATCATTAAATCAGTCTCAAACAGACTTGGTGCAAGCATCAAAGTAACCACATAACCACCTATAGCACCTCCAATGTGAGCATCGTGCCCAATGTTGCCTATTCTGTTTTTCATTCCGTAAATAGAGTAAAGCAGATACAAAATACCAAACACATAAGCCGGGATTGGTAATGGAATGAATAACAATCCTAATTGCATATTGGGTTCTAATAAAATGGCAGAATACAGAATACCTGTCACTGCACCACTCGCTCCTACAGCACTGTAATGGTACTCATCTTTATGAAAATATAAGGACAATAAACTCCCTAAAAGCAAACTGGCCACATAGATAATGATAAAATTGATGGTACTCAAGTTATAAATAACCACTTCCGCAAAAAAGTAGAGCGTAAACATGTTAAAAAACAAGTGCATCGTATCGACATGTAAAAACCCCGAACTGAACATCCGTATTTGTTCGCCTCGCCTAACACCTCCTACATTAAACTTGTATTTTTCAAAAAAACCATAATCTTCAAATCCTTTTAATGAAATGATAACATTTGCTGCTATAATAACGATGGTCACTAAACTTATATCCATAAACTCTAAACGTTTAATTATAATATACTATATATTTGTTGCTGCAAATCTAATATTTATTAATGCAATTTCTTGTTTACATTCTGGTTTATCCGTTTTTATGGTTGGTCTCCATTCTTCCTTTTAGATTGTTATATGCCTTTTCCGACTTTTTGTATCTATTGATTTACAAGGTTTTTGGATATAGAAAAAAGGTGGTAAAGGATAATTTAAGACTTGTTTTTCCTCATAAAACGGAAGAAGAAATTAATGACATCACCAAAAAATTCTATCATCACCTATGTGACATGATGGTAGAGGCCATTAAATCTTTGACCATATCCGAAAAGGAAATGAAAGAGCATTTTACCTTCAGTAATGTGGAAGTCATCAATGATATTGAAAAGCAGAACAAGAGCATTATTCTGATGTGCGCACATTATGGAAGCTGGGAATGGATTTTTATTCTTCAAAAATATGTTGAGTCTAAAGGATTTGCGGTCTACAAACGTCTTGCCAACCCCTATTTTGATAGATTGGTAAAACGCATCAGGGCAAAATACAATAGTCACTTAATTACAACAAAAGAAACCATACCTACATTGATGAAAGCCAAAGTAAATGGTGAGCGTACCATTAGTGGTTTTGTGTCTGACCAAACTCCTGGAGCCGATAGAGCATTTCATTGGAATACATTTATGGGAATTAAGGTTCCTGTGCATACAGGTGCCGAAATGCTTGCAAAGCGCCTCGATATGGCTGTTGTATTCTTTAGGGTGAAACGTTTGAAAAGAGGCTATTATGAAACGACTTTCGAAACCATTGCTCTAAACCCGAAAGAGTTTGAAAATTATGAAATAACCGATACGTTTTTGAAGTTGGTTGAACAACAAATAGAAGAAGCACCACAATATTATCTATGGACACACAAACGTTGGAAACATCGCAATAGTGTACCTCCTGAATTTCAATAATTAGAGCTCAAACCAAGAGTCGATAGGCGTTTCATTGGAAACATTATCCGATTGCTGTTTGTGCACAAACTCATTGGTCGATTTGATATACTCATAATCTTGAGACCAAGCTTGATGATGTTCTGCTAATGCCTTAATGCAATCACAAACATATGCTATCTCGGCATTGGTTGTCGTTGGATGGATGGACATACGTATCCAACCTGGTTTGCGTGTCAATTCGCCCAAAGAGATTTCATTGGTCAATTCGTGAGACGTTTCTACATCCACATGCAACAAAAAGTGCCCATACGTTCCTGCACAACTACAACCTCCTCGTGTTTGAATACCAAACCTGTCGTTCAACAATTTGACACCAAGGTTGTAATGCAAATCATCAATATAAAATGAAATGACTCCCAGCCTATCTTTGTGTTGCCCAGCAAGAATATTGAGGTTTGGGATATCTTTTAAATCGTCAAAAATATAATCAACAATTTCGTGCTCACGCTTCAAAATGTTATCAACTCCCATTTGTTCCTTCAACTTGATAGCTAAAGCAGTCTTAATGGTTTGAAGAAATCCTGGTGTGCCACCATCTTCTCTATCTTCAATATTATCAATGTATTTGTGTTCACCCCAAGGATTGGTCCAGCTAACGGTTCCACCTCCTGGACAATCGGGAATCATGTTTTTATACAATTTTTTATTAAAAATCAACACGCCTGACGTTCCTGGTCCTCCAAGAAACTTATGTGGTGAAAAGAAAATAGCATCTAGAGCGGCATCTTCATCTTTTGGATGCATGTCTATATCAACATAAGGTGCTGAACAGGCAAAGTCCACAAAACAGACACCTCCATGTTGGTGCATTAATTTGGCAATATCATGATATGGTGTTTGTATTCCTGTGACATTTGAACCTCCAACGACCGAAGCAATTTTTAGAGGTCTGTCTTTATAGGTATTCAATAATACTTTCAAGTTTTCAATATTGAACAATCCATCTTCACCTGGTGGAATAACCTCAACTTTTGCAATGGTTTCCAACCAAGAGGTTTGATTGCTGTGATGCTCCATGTGAGAAATAAAAACAACAGGTCGAATATCATCTGGAACATTTGTGTACTTCTGTAAGTTCTCTGGTACTTTCAGTCCCAAGATGCGCTGAAATTTGTTCACTGCGTCTGTCATACCACTGCCGCAAACAATCAATACATCATCTTCATTACAATTGACATGATCTTTAATGATATGCTTGGCTTTATGATAGGCTTTTGTCATCGCAGTTCCAGAAACTGTAGTCTCGGTATGTGTGTTTGCAACAAAAGGCCCAAACTCATTACATAATTTTTCTTCGATAGGTCGATACAAACGTCCAGAAGCCGTCCAATCGGTATAAATGATTTTCTGTTTTCCAAATGGCGACACAAACTCTTGGTCAATACCAATGATATGTTTGCGAAACTGTTGAAAATACTGTTCCAATTGGGTTGTTTTTGTTTTAGATGTATCTATGGAAATCATTTCAAAAAAATTATGCCGTAAAGGTACTAAATATTTGCAACTGCCTTAATTTCAGCAATGATTTTATCAGCCAATGAATCTGCTTCGTTTTGGCTTGGCGCTTCTGTATAAACCCTGATGATTGGTTCGGTATTGCTTTTACGCAAGTGCACCCAACTATTGCTAAAATCTATTTTTACACCATCAATTGTTGTCAATCGTTCATTTTGGTAGCGCTCTTCCATGCCTTTTAAAATGGCATCAACATCTAACGTTGGTGTTAATTCAATCTTCTTTTTGCTCATGAAGTAGTTAGGGTAGGTAGCTCTCAATTCGCTGGTTTTCATCTTCTTCTCTGCCAACAAACTTAAAAACAATGCAATTCCTACCAAAGCATCACGTCCGTAATGCAGTTCTGGGTAGATGATCCCTCCATTACCTTCGCCTCCAATAATGGCGCGGTTCTTTTTCATCAATTCCACAACGTTAACTTCGCCAACAGCACTTGCTTCATATTGACCTCCATGTTTTAGCGTGATATCTCTCAATGCACGAGTAGAACTCATATTGCTCACAGTATTTCCTGGCGTTTTACTCAACACGTAATCTGCACAGGCTACCAATGTATATTCTTCTCCAAACATTTCTCCTTTTTCGTCCATAAATGCCAATCTATCCACATCTGGATCGACCACAATGCCCAAATCTGCTCGCTCTTTAACCACAGCTCTAGCCAAATCTCCCAAATGCTCTTTTAAAGGTTCTGGATTGTGAGGAAATTCGCCATTTGGCTCACAATACAATTTGACTGTGTGCACACCTAACCTATCTAAAAGTAAAGGAATAGCGATACCTCCTGTAGAGTTGACACCATCCACAACCACCTTAAAATTGGCGTCATCAATGGCTTTTTTGTTCACCAAAGGCATTTTCAATACTTCGTCAATATGCAAATCGATATATGCCTGATTTTTGGTGATTTTCCCAAGACTATCTACATCGGCAAAAGTCATGTCATCATTTTCGGCAATTTCCAAAATCTTGGCACCTTCTTCTCCATTTAAAAACTCACCTTTAGCATTCAACAGTTTGAGTGCGTTCCATTGTTTAGGATTATGGCTTGCAGTCAAAATAATACCACCATCTGCATGCTCCATTGGAACCGCAACCTCTACTGTTGGTGTGGTTGACAGGCCCAAATCAATGACATGTATTCCCAATCCAACCAAGGTGTTCATCACCAAATTTTGTATCATCTCACCAGAAATACGTGCATCTCTCCCAACAACCACGCGGTAATCTTGTTTGTTACGTTGTTGCTTTAACCATATTCCATAAGCTGATGCGAATTTTACGGCATCAATAGGTGTTAAATTATCGCCAACAGTACCTCCAATAGTACCTCGTATTCCTGAAATTGATTTTATAAGTGTCATAGAATGTTTTAGTTTTTGACAAATATAGTATTTCAAAATCGGAATTCTAAAAACCTAATTCGTAAATTACACCAATGAATTTTTTAGCTCACATTTATCTTTCTGGTGACAACGAATTGGTTACCATAGGCAATTTTATTGCTGATGGCGTTCGTGGCAAACAGTACAAAAAGTTTTCAAAGGACATTCAAATAGGTATTCTGTTACATCGACAGATTGATACGTTTACTGACACACATCCTATTGTAAGGCAGAGCACCAAACGCCTGCACAAAAACTATAGTCATTACAGTGGTGTCATTGTCGATATTTTGTACGATCATTTTTTGGCAAAAAATTGGGCCAACTACTCTGTAATTCCTTTAGAAATCTACGTTGATGATTTTTATGAGAGTTTGCAGTCTCATTTTGAACTCTTACCAACACGAACACAAAAAATGATGCCTTACATGATTGCAGATAACTGGTTACTCAATTATGCCAATATTGAAGGGATCCAACGCGTTTTGAATGGCATGAACCGACGCACCAAAAATGTATCAGGAATGGACAAAGCTACTTTGGAACTCCAACATTATTACTCCGAATTTGAGGATGAATTCACCGCTTTTTTTGAAAAGCTACGAGCTTTTTCAAAATTGAAGTTAATAGAAATACAAAAATCTTTTATATCTGTATGAAACTATACGATGCCATCGTCCTGACAGACAAACGTTATCTTGAAGATTCAGAAACTGATGCTTACAAGCATAATGTATTTTTTGAGGATTTCTTGGTTTTAGAAGCATTAAGACTTGAAGATTTGAAAGCACAACGACTCGCTTGGGACGACCCTCATTTTGATTGGTCTAGTACTAAATCTGTTATATTTAGAACCACTTGGGATTATTTCAATCGGTTTGACGAGTTTTCTTTATGGCTTTCAAAAGTCACACAACAAACGAGGCTCTTCAACTCTGAAACTATTATCCGCTGGAATATTGACAAGCATTACCTAAACGCTCTAAAGCAAAATGGAATACATATTACCAAATCTTTTTTTATAGAGAAAGGCAGCAACACCACATTAAAAGAAATTCATCAACAATTGGGTTGGACAAATACCGTTTTAAAACCATGCGTATCTGGTGCTGCTCGGCATACTTACAAAATAGACTCTGAAACTATAGAGGCACACGAACTAATTTTTAAAGATTTGATAGCCAATGAAGCAATGATGTTGCAGCCATTTCAGCACAACATTGTAACAAAAGGCGAAATCTCTATGATGGTTTTTAACGGACAGTTCACCCATGCTATTTTGAAAAAAGCCAAAGCTGGTGATTTTAGGGTTCAAGATGATTTTGGTGGTAGCGTTCATGAGTATCAACCAACCAAAGAAGAAATCATATTTGCTGAACTTGCTGTAAAAGCATGTCCTGAATTGCCAATTTATGCAAGAGTCGATATCTTTACAGACAATAATCAGCAAATTGCACTGTCTGAATTAGAACTCATTGAACCAGAGTTATGGTTTAGACATTATCCAAAAGCAGCAACTGTTTTGGCTAAAGCTATTAAAGAGAAGCTTAATTAAATGAAACCAAAGAAAATACTCAAAATCATTGCAGGAGCCATTGTATTCCTAACACTGCCAACATTGCTGCTGTTTGGTTTTCTGTATGTGAAATATGATGAAGACTTACCAACAGGCACAAAAGGAGAGCAAGCAGAGCAATTAGCAACCAAAATGCTCAATGCGTTAGATTTTGAATCTTATAAAAACACCAATTACATCGAATGGACCTTTAAAAACCGACATCATTTCAAATGGAACAAAGCTGACAATATATGTGATGTCTATTGGAAGAATTATAAAGTCAACCTTAATCTTGATGACACCTCATCTTGCAAAGCTTTTGAAAACGATCTCCAAATTATTGGTGAAGACGCAAAAGCGCTCATTGCAAAAGCCATTAACTATTTTAACAATGATTCGTTTTGGTTGGTGGCTCCTTACAAAGTATTTGATAAAGGTACCGAACGAAGCGTTGTTACTTTAGAAAATGGCAAAAAAGGATTGTTGGTCACTTATACTTCAGGAGGATCAACTCCAGGAGATTCTTATTTATGGCATTTGGATGCTAACGGCAAACCTACAAGTTTTCAAATGTGGGTAGATATTTTACCCATTGGTGGACTCGAAGCCACGTGGACCGATTGGACAACCACCGAAAGTGGTGCACAATTGCCAACGTTTCATAAAATGATGGTTTTAGGATTGGAGATTACTGATGTTAAAGGAGTTGGAAATTAGAGTTTCACAATTCCTTTAACTGCACCACTGCTGCAATCCAAAAGCAGGGCTTCTCCTTTTTTAACACCATAAGTTCCTTCTGTCACTTTATATTTACCCAATCCATTTCTGGAAGAAATCAACACTATTTTTGTACCATTGCGAGAATCCAACATTGGACTTTTGCATGATTCATTATCAAGTACCATATTGGGTTCAGAACTAAAATATTCAGGAGTATTTTCAGCTTGACGAATCACCGTCTGATTGGCCAAAGCATTATCAGCCGTTTTACAATTAGCTAGTAAACACAGTAAAATAAAAACTCTAAAAAAGGTAAAAATTGTTTTCATAGTTTTAATTGATTTAACAACTAAAAATAATTAAATTTTCAATTCAAAATTAAAGCAATCAAAATATTTTATCCTCCCTTTTGCCCTACAAAATTATGGTCTTTATGTTTAAACAACACATTAAAGGTCGTTAAGCTTCCATAGCTACGAGTAATGTATTGTTGCAAATCAATTTTTTCCTGTTCATCGAGATTGCTACTGTTTATTTTTTGTTCCATGACACGCAATCTATCGCGCACCATCGTTATTTTATGAAAAAAAGTATCGATTGGCACTTCATTCGATTTTAAATTAGTGTCTCCAGGTTCTAAAATGAGTTTGCCTCCTTTCCACTTGTCAGCGATAGTCACCACTTCACTAACATCGCTCCATTTTTTTAATATGGACTTTAACGTTTGTTCAACTTCATAAAAGCTGATGGTATCCACATCATCTTCAGCAGCTTCAATGACTTCAAAATCACTGTCCAAATCAATGGTTTCCAATCCGTTTTCGATAAAAGTGACCCAATAATGCTTTGATGTAACGTTTGTGACGACGCCTTTTCCAAATCCTGGGTGATTGATCCTAGAACCTATGCCTAATAATTTCATGCTTATGGTGTTTAAATTTGCATTACAATAATAACAAATCCTGTATAAATCTTCCTTAGAATTCTATTATAAACTATACAGAAAATAATATATTTAAATTAAAATCTAGAATTGATAAATTACTGGTATAATTAATGATACCTTTTTTCGTTCTTATAAGAATCAAACAAAAAACATGAAGTTAGCTTTAAAGACTATCGCTCTTTTAGGTCTACTGCTTTTCATAAGCAGTTTTAAATCGACTGTTAAAATCATCGACAGTTCATTATCTAAAGCTGATACAACTTCTGTCGATTCGTCTTTGGTTATATATAAACTCTACAAGGAAAATGCGCATGCTTCCTATTATCACGATAAGTTTAATGGTAGAAAAACTGCCAGTGGCGAAATATTTGACAACAACCTTTATACAGCTGCACATAAAACATTAAAATTTGGTACCAAAATTAGGGTAACCAATACCGTCAATGATTCATCTGTTATTGTAACAATAAACGATAGAGGCCCTTTTGTTAAAGGCAGGGAAATTGACTTGTCTAAAAAGGCTTTTATGGAAATAGCCAAATTTAAACAAAGAGGCTACTTAATCGTTACCATTGAAATTGTTGAAGAACCGTTTTAACTTCATATTTAACATAACTCAATCTATACATCACTTCTTTTTTCATTGCAGAAACTGTACCTTTGCAACTTTGAAAATCTATGAGCCAATTCGAAGACAGTATTGAAGTTAAAGGTGCCAGAGTGCACAACCTCAAAAATATAGATGTGTCCATACCACGAGAAAAACTTGTAGTCATTACAGGGCTTTCTGGTAGTGGAAAATCGTCATTGGCTTTTGACACTATTTATGCCGAAGGCCAACGACGATACATTGAGACATTTTCGGCTTATGCTCGGCAGTTTTTAGGTGGTTTAGAACGTCCTGATGTTGATAAAATTGATGGATTGTCTCCAGTGATTGCCATAGAGCAAAAAACAACTAGCAAATCGCCTCGTTCGACAGTTGGTACGATTACCGAAATTTATGATTTTCTGCGTTTGTTGTACGCACGTGCAAGTGATGCATACAGCTACAATACTGGCGAAAAAATGGTAAGCTATAACGATGGGCAAATCAAGGAACTTATCAAAGAAAGTTTTCTAAACAAACGTATCAATATACTATCTCCTGTGGTTCGGTCTAGAAAAGGACATTATCGTGAATTGTTTGAACAGATTGCCAAACAAGGTTTTGTAAAAGTACGAACCGATGGTGAAGTAAAAGATTTAGTAAAAGGCATGAAACTAGATCGTTATAAAACACACGATATCGAGATTGTAATTGATAGATTGAAGATTGATGATTCTGCTGATAATGATAAGCGTCTTACAGAAAGCATCAACACAGCGATGTACCATGGCGATGATGTCCTGATGGTGTTAGACCAAGACACTGACGAGGTGCGCTATTTCAGCCGTAACCTCATGTGTCCATCCTCTGGTATTTCTTATCCAAATCCAGAACCAAACAATTTTTCGTTCAATTCGCCAAAAGGTGCCTGCCCAAAATGTAATGGTATTGGTCGTTTGTATCAAGTGAATGAAAATAAAATTATACCTGACGATAGCATTTCTATCAAAGCTGGAGCTTTAGCACCACATGGTCCTTATAAAAACAGTTGGATTTTCAAACAGTTTGAAATCATTGCACAACGTTACAATTTTGAACTGACCGATCCTTATAAAAAAATTCCAGAAGATGCTAAACAGATGATTCTGTATGGTGGCAACGAGAAGTTTTCCGTAGAAAGCAAAACGCTTGGTGTCACTCGTGATTATAAGATTGATTTTGAAGGGGTTGCCAATTTTATTGAAAGTCAATACAAAAATTCTGATTCTGCATCATTGACGCGTTGGGCAAAAGAATACATGGATAAGGTAGAATGTGATGAATGCCATGGCTCACGTTTGAAACAAGAATCATTATACTTCAAAATTAACAATCAAAATATAGCCGAACTTTCCAATAAAGACATTGTTGATTTAGCAACATGGTTTAATGCATTACCATCACACCTTTCTGAAAAACAGCTACAGATTTCAGAAGAAATCATCAAAGAAATCAAAACAAGACTACAGTTTTTATTGGATGTAGGATTGGATTATTTGTCACTAAACAGAAATTCGAAATCATTATCAGGTGGTGAGGCACAACGTATCAGATTGGCAACACAAATCGGTTCTCAATTGGTAGGTGTACTTTATATTTTGGATGAGCCGAGTATTGGTTTGCATCAGCGCGACAACGAAAAATTAATCAAGTCACTGCTATCACTCCGTGATATTGGCAACTCTGTGATTGTGGTTGAGCATGATAAAGACATGATTGAAGCTGCTGATTATGTGATTGATATAGGCCCGAAGGCCGGAAAATATGGAGGTGAAATCATTAGCATTGGCACTCCCAAAGAATTATTGACCCATCATACTCTCACAGCAGACTATTTGAATGGCACCAAAGAAATTCCGGTTCCTAAAAAGCGTCGTGAAGGCAATGGCAAGTTTATCGAATTAAAAGGTTGTACAGGAAATAATCTAAAGGACGTCTCAATTAAATTACCGTTAGGAAAAATGATAGGTGTTACAGGTGTTTCCGGTAGCGGCAAATCGACATTGATCAATGAAACGCTCTACCCTATCATGAATGCACATTATTTTAATGGCGTCAAAAAACCAATGCCTTATAAAAGCATTAAAGGTTTGGAGCATATTGACAAGGTTATTGATATCAATCAGTCACCTATTGGAAGAACACCTCGTAGCAATCCTGCGACTTATACCAAAACCTTTGACGAGATTCGTAGCCTGTTTGCCAAAATTCCAGAAGCCATGATACGTGGTTACAAACCGGGCCGTTTTAGTTTTAATGTGGCAGGAGGACGCTGTGAAACCTGTCAAGGTGGTGGCTTGCGAGTGATTGAGATGAATTTCCTTCCAGATGTATATGTTGAATGTGAAACCTGTCAAGGCAAACGCTTTAATCGTGAAACGTTGGAAATTCGTTATAAAGGCAAAAGCATTAGTGATACTCTAGACATGACCATTAACGAAGCCGTTGATTTTTTTGAGCACATCCCAAAAATCCATAAAAAATTAAAGACCATCAAAGACGTTGGTTTAGGTTATATCACATTAGGGCAACAAAGCACTACACTTTCAGGTGGTGAAGCACAACGTATCAAGCTAGCAACCGAATTAAGCAAGCGAGATACAGGAAACACATTTTATATTCTTGATGAACCAACAACAGGGTTGCATTTTGAAGATATTAGAGTGTTGATGAACGTGCTTAACAAATTGGTCAACAAGGGCAATACCATTTTAATTATAGAGCATAACATGGACGTTATCAAAATTGTTGACCACATCATTGATATTGGTTATGAAGGTGGAAAAGGAGGCGGACAGATTATAGTAGAAGGTACTCCAGAAGAGGTTGCCAAACATAAAACGAGTTACACAGCAAAGTTCTTAAAGAAAGAGTTAAGCGTTTAATTTTTAGTTATTTCACATAGAATTGTGTATTTTAGTAATATAACTCTAAAAACAACTATTATGAGAAGTCTTCTTTGGTTAGTAGCCGTTATTTGTATTATCGTTTGGATTTTAGGTTTCTTTGGTATTATAGCGGGATTAGGAACCAGTAAATTAATTCATATTCTGCTCGTTTTAGCTATTATAGCTATACTGTATAATATCATTTCTGGCAGAAAGCCACTTTAAAATAAATTATAATTTTATTATTAAAGGCAAATCTTTTGGTTTGCCTTTTCTTTTTTATAGCCATTCAGCAATCAAAAAAAATAATAAAACTTTAAAATAGATTCAAATTGCCTATTTCTGCTATTTTCGCTTAAATTTGTCAGTCGTAGAAACTTCATTAGAATAAAAGTGAAGATTTGAATATAAATAAACATCTTAACAACTATATTGAATAATGAGATTAGAAAAACATAGCAAAGCTTGGAATGAGATAAAAACCAACGACTCTTGGGCAATATTCAAGATCATGGGCGAATTTGTAAACGGTTATGAAAAGTTGAGCAAAATAGGACCTTGCGTTTCAATATTTGGTTCTGCACGTACCAAACCAGACCATAAATATTACAAATTGGCCGAAGAAGTGGCTCAAAAAATTGTGGAGCATGGTTATGGTGTTATTACTGGTGGTGGACCTGGTATTATGGAGGCAGGTAACAAAGGAGCTCACATTGCAGGAGGAACTTCGGTTGGACTAAATATCGAATTGCCATTTGAACAACACGACAATCCATATATCGATTCTGATAAAAGCCTCGATTTTGATTACTTTTTTGTAAGAAAGGTGATGTTTGTAAAATACTCTCAAGGGTTTGTGGTCATGCCTGGAGGTTTTGGAACATTGGACGAATTGTTTGAAGCCATTACCTTGATCCAAACCAACAAGATCGAAGAATTCCCAATTATTCTAGTGGGCACTGACTTTTGGTCAGGATTGTTAGACTGGGTTAAATCAACATTATTAGATAAGTTCAGCAACATAAGTGCTAAAGATTTAGACCTTATCCATTTGGTGGACACTCCAGAAGAAGTCATAAATATTTTAGACAGTTTCTATAAAGAATTTGAATTGAGCCCTAATTTCTAATGATGAAAAAAAGTAGGATTTTGACACTTTTGGTTTTTGTAATCGGGCTCAACAGCTTGGTGGCACAAGAAACCTTTAAGGTCATGTTTTATAACTTGCTCAATTTTCCATTACAGGATATACCTCCTAATAGAATTCAGTATCTCCAAACCATATTATCTGATTATCAGCCAGATGTTTTTATGGTATGTGAATTGAACAACGAAGCTGCTGGAAATGACATTCTCAACATGATACAGCAGAGTGTCAATGCAACCTATTCGATGGCAAACTTTGTGTTAAACACATCTGATGACACCTTTGGCGACCAAAACGATTTACAAAATCTAATCTATTTTGACAGTTCTAAATTTCTTTTGGAAAGTCAGGCTGAAGTGACGACCATATATCGTGATTTTAACCATTATAAACTAAAGTTAAATACCATACAACAAAACACCAATCCTATTTATATTGATTTTATAGTTTGCCATTTAAAAGCATCTAGTGGTGTTGACAATGAGGCTTTACGACTGCAGATGGTCATCGATTTAGAAACCTATTTAGACACATTCCCTCCAGACAGCAATGTTGTGCTAGCTGGCGATTTTAATGTTTACACCAGTTCAGAAGATGGATTTGTAGAGCTTTTAGACACATCCAACAACATTGTTTTTAAAGATCCAGCAAACCGAGTTGGTAGTTGGCACAGCAACTCAAACTATTTAGATGTTTTCACACAATCGACTCGTACCCAAACTGGTCTAGGTGGAGCCACAGGAGGTTTTGATGATCGTTTCGATTTTATATTGACCTCTCAAAACATGCTCACCAATACCGATTTATATTATGTGACAAATTCTTATAAAGTCTTTGGAAACAACAATAACACCAATTGTTTTAATCAAGAAATCAACTCTATAGATTGTGCAGGAAGTGATTATTCGTTTACAATAAGAGATGCTCTATACAATTTTAGTGACCATCTTCCCGTTACATTACAATTACAAACCACACAATCATTAAGTATTGATGATGTTGCCATTGTTTCACCTATCGAATTTGTTTATGGTAATATGATCGATGATCTGTTGGTTTTAAAAGTGCATCCAGAATTTATATCTAATCAAACTTTAAACGTTTATGACAGTATTGGCAAACTGATAAAAACCATAAACACCAAAAACTCGATATATATCAATGAGGATATGTCCATGTTGGCAAATGGGCTTTATTATATCGTTTTACCTCAACATCATATTAACCCTTTAAAGTTTGTAATCACACATTGAAGTTACGTTTCCTTATTACAATATTATCTGTCACGGTCAATGGACTAATGTATGGACAAAACAGCATAGAACTCAATGCTAAATTTGACATGTCTCAAAAACTTGTCAAATTTGAACAGCATATTCGATTTCAAAACACAAGCAAAGACACATTAAAAGTCATTTATTTGAATGATTGGATCAATAGTTTTTCGACCAAATCAACACCTTTAGCAAAGCGCATCGCAGAAGAATTCAATACTAAATTTCACTTTGCTAAAAGTAACGAGCGTGGTTTTACCGTCATAACATCATTGACCAACATCGAAAACGAATCAATGGCCTATACAAGAATTAAAGATCAAATCGATGTCATTGAGGTAACGTTAAACAAACCTCTTTTGCCACAAGAGTTTTATGATATAAAGCTCACTTATACCTCAATGATTCCAGACGCAACGTTTACAGATTATGGAGTTACAGAAGAAGGCAATTACAACTTAAAACATTGGTACATCACACCTGCGGTCTATGATGGCGAATGGCATTATTACAGTAATAAAAATCTAGATGATTTATATACACCAAAAGCAGATGTTCTATTGCACATCGAGTTTCCTGTTAACTATGCCGTGTTTTCAGAATTGGATAGAGTAAGTGTGACCCAAGGCGCAAACACACAGATCTTTAGTCTTTATGGCAAGGACCGCATCGACACAAAGTTGTTTTTAAACAAATATCCAAGGTTTAGACTCACACAAACCGATAATTTTGCTATCCTTTCCGATATTGAAGAAATAAGCATTAAACCTGCTGAAAATGCCATTATAAATGATAAAATAGTAAGGTTTATTACTGATAACCTAGGTGAATATCCTCATAAAACATTGATGATAACCGATATTGAATACAAAAAAGACCCTTTGTATGGCCTCAACCAATTACCAGATTTCATAAGACCTTTTCCAAATAATTTACAGTACGAATTAAAAATATTAAAGACAGCACTTAATAATTACTTGAATAACACATTATTGCTTAATCCTCGAACAGATTATTGGTTAAAAGATGGCATACAAGTATATTACTTAATGAAATATGTAGAAGAAAATTATCCAGACATGAAACTTTTGGGATCACTCGCCAGAGTTTGGGGAATTCGCTCTTTTCATGCAGCCGATTTAAACTTTAATGAGCAATACAATCTGTTTTACATGCAAATGGCAAGAACCAATCGAGACCAACCATTGACAATGGCCAAAGATTCATTGATTAAATTTAATGCCAATATTGCGGGAAAATATAAAGCAGGTATAGGGTTAAAATATCTGGATGATTTTATCAATGGCGATGTTTTGGAAACTACTATCCGTCAATATCTCGATAACAAAAAACTAGAAAGTACAACATCAGCCGATTTTGAAGCACTTTTAAAACAAAATACTACCAAAAATATTGATTGGTTTTTTACTGATTATCTACAAACTAGAAAAAAAATCGATTTTAAAATAAAAGATGTCACCAAGACCAATGATTCAATCACGCTTACCATTAAAAATAAACGAAATAATTCAATGCCAGTTTCGTTGTTTACAATGAATAACGATTCGATAGTTTCTAAAACATGGATTGAGAACGTTACAGACTCAAAAACCTTAACAATTGCTCGTGAAGATACCAATAAACTGGTATTGAATTACGACAATTCCATTCCGGAGTATAACTTAAGGGATAACTGGAAATCTCTTAAAGGCTTCTTTTTTAACAATAAGCCATTACAGTTTAGACTTTTAAAAGATGTTGAGGACCCAAATTACAGTCAGGTGTTCTTTATGCCCATTGTCGAGTTCAATAATATTTATGATGGTGTATTGCTTGGAATGAAAATGTACAACAAGACCCTGTTGCGCAAAAACTTAAGCTATAAAATATCACCGCAATATGCCACAAAATCAAAAACACTCACAGGAGGCACTTCAATAATTTATCAGCATAATATAGAAAACCAAGATCTGTACAGCATCAGATATGGTATTGGTTTTGGTTACTCTTCCTTTGCAGAAAACGCATTTGTGACCAAAATAACCCCAAGTTTAGCATTTGACTTTAGAAATGACAAAGATTTTCGTTCTAACGAGTCGAGTGCATTGCATTTGAGATATGTCGATATATCTCGAACCATTAAAGACAATCCACTTATTGTTATTGATGACCCAGATTATAAAGTATTCAATATTCGCTATGTCAACTCCGATTCGGGATTAATCAACTTTAACAGTTGGTTTACTGATTTTCAACTTTCAAAACAATTTGGAAAAATTGCATTAAACTATGAATATCGAAAGCTTTCAGAAACTAATAGACAGTTTAATTTCCGTTTTTTTGCAGGCACATTCCTATACAATAAAACAGATGCAAGTTCTGACTATTTCAGTTTTGCATTAGACAGACCAACCGATTATTTATTTGATTATAACTATTTAGGTCGCTCGGAAGCTACTGGTATATTTAGTCAACAAATCATTATTGCCGAAGGTGGCTTTAAATCAAAATTAAACACACCATTTGCCAACCAATGGATTGCAACTACTAATATGAGTACAACCCTTTGGAAGTATATCGAAGTATATGGCGACCTTGGTTTGGTAAAAAACAAATACAACACTGCAAAAGTTGTGTACGACTCTGGTATAAGACTAGATCTAGTTACCGATTATTTTGAACTCTACTTTCCTATTTATTCCAATTTGGGTTGGGAAATTGGGCAACCTCACTATGACCAAAAAATTAGGATTAAATTTACAGTCGACCCTCAAGCCCTATTTGGATTATTTAGGCGCAAATGGTATTAAACATTATTTAATAGATTTGGTGTTTATCAAGTTTTTATTACAAATTATTGATTAAAACACTGTTTTATTGATTTTTTTTCAATAAAATAACATTTTGACACATTGTAAAACATAGAAACTTTAGCTAACTTTGCAACATCCAAAGACTCTAATTATGCAAACGAAATCAAATACTGAAAAAGACATGACTTTTGAAGATTTTAAGTCAGAAGTCCTAAATGATTACAAAATTGCTGTAACCAGTAGAGAGTGTAGTTTATTAGGTCGTAGAGAAGTATTGACAGGAAAGGCAAAATTTGGAATTTTTGGGGATGGCAAAGAAGTACCTCAACTCGCATGGGCCAAGGTCTTTAAAAAAGGTGATTTCCGTTCTGGCTATTATAGAGACCAAACGTTTATGATGGCCATTGGCCAATTGAGCGTTCAACAGTTTTTTGCAGGTTTGTATGGTCATGCCGATTTAGAACACGATCCAATGTCGGCTGGACGTCAAATGGGAGGCCATTTTGGAACCCATAGTCTAGACGAACAAGGCCATTGGAACAACCTGCTCAATCAAAAAAACTCTAGTGCTGATATTTCACCAACAGCAGGGCAAATGCCACGTTTATTGGGATTGGCACAAGCATCAAAAATATATCGAAACGTCAAAGGCATAGATACTACCAATTTTTCTGATAAAGGAAATGAAGTCGCTTGGGGAACCATTGGTAACGCAAGTACCAGTGAAGGCCTGTTTTTTGAAACCATTAATGCGGCTGGTGTATTGCAAGTGCCTATGGTTATAAGTGTCTGGGATGATGAATATGGTATTTCGGTACATGCAAGACATCAAACTACCAAAGAAAATATTTCAGAAATTCTAAAGGGATTCCAAAGAGATAAAAAACACAACGGGTTTGAAATCTTAAAAGTCAACGGCTGGGACTATGCTGCATTGGTAGAAACCTATCAAAAAGCATCACAAATTGCCAGAGAAGAGCATGTGCCAGTATTGATACATGTTGTCGAATTGACACAGCCACAAGGACACTCAACTTCTGGTTCGCATGAGCGCTACAAAAGCGAAAAACGATTGGCATGGGAGACAGAGTTCGATTGTATTGTAAAAATGCGTGAATGGATGTTAAGCAACAACATTGCCAATGCAGACGAATTAGACATCATCGATAAAGCCATAAAAAAAGAAGTCAGAGATGGCAAAAAAGCTGCTTGGGACGCTTATATAAAACCTATACAAGCCGAGCAAAAAGAAGCCGTTATGGTGCTGAACAATTTGGCAGATTCTTCAGCGAACAAAGTATTCATAAGTAAAATTGCAAATGACTTAAGCTCCATCGTTGAGCCTATAAGAAAAGATATCATATCGGCATGCCGCAAGGCATTACGCTACGTAATATCTGATGTATCGGCTGAAAAAACAGCTTTACAACAATGGATTAATTCTTATATAGAAAACAACCAACCAAGATACAGTTCGCATTTACATAGCGAATCCAATCTTTCAGCTTTGAACGTTAAGGAAGTAAAACCAACCTATGACGAATCAGCTGAAGATGTTGATGGTCGTGTGGTCATTAGAGAAAATTTTGATGCCATTTTCAGTAAATACCCAGAAGTCCTAGTTTTTGGTGAAGACGCTGGACATATTGGAGATGTTAACCAAGGGCTTGAAGGGTTACAGGAAAAATATGGTGAACTTCGAGTCGCAGATGCAGGTATACGCGAAGCAACCATACTTGGTCAAGGTATTGGGATGGCCATGCGTGGTTTACGACCAATTGCTGAAATTCAGTATCTAGATTACATTTTATATGCGCTTCAAATTATGAGCGATGATTTGGCATCCTTACATTACAGAACCAAAGGACGACAAAAAGCACCTTTGATTATTAGAACACGAGGCCACAGACTCGAAGGTATTTGGCATTCTGGTTCACAAATGGGTGGCGTTATCAGTTTGGTTCGTGGTATCCACGTACTGGTACCAAGAAATATGACCAAAGCAGCTGGGTTTTATAACACATTGTTAGAAAGCGACGAGCCAGCTCTTATCGTTGAATGTCTAAATGGATATCGTCTTAAAGAAAAAATGCCGACCAATCTTGGTGAGTTCAAAACGCCTCTTGGTGTTGTTGAAACCATTAAAGAAGGTACAGATATTACGTTGGTATCCTACGGCTCAACTTTACGATTGGTAGAACAAGCATCTAGAGAACTACAAGAAGTTGGTATCGATGTAGAAATTATCGATGTACAGTCGTTATTGCCTTTTGATTTGAATCACGATATAGTCAAAAGTCTGGCCAAAACCAACCGATTGATGATTATCGACGAAGATGTTTCTGGTGGTGCTTCTGCTTATATTTTAAATGAGATCATCAATACACAAAATGGCTATCAATATCTTGATAGTGCTCCAAAGACCTTGGCTGCGCAATCACACAGACCAGCCTATGGAACCGATGGTGATTATTTCTCAAAACCCTCGGTTGAAGATATTTTTGAAGCTATTTACAGTATGTTGCACGAAGTCAATCCGTCAGATTATCCAAAGTTAAGATAACTTTATACCAATTGTATCAGTGCATTTAAACTAATAGATTATATTTACTTTATAAAATATAACCTTCAGTTTTTTGAAACATACTTACCTCAATATACTTACTCTTTTTGTATTGGCATTTCTTGTTCTAACGCCTGCGTTTTCACAAAGAGAATCTGCAAATTGGTATTTTGGTGATTATGCTGGACTTAATTTTAATTCTGGTAATCCTGTGCCATTAAACGATGGACAACTAATCACCAAAGAAGGATGTGCTACCATATCAGATACTAATGGCAGTCTTTTATTTTACACAGATGGAACAACAGTTTGGGACAGACAACATACTATTATGCCAAATGGACATGACTTATTAGGTCACAGTTCAAGTACTATGTCTGCACTAATAATCCCAAAACCTGGAAACTCGCAATCATTTTACATCTTTACCATAGATAAGCCAAGTTATTTTTTGACCGAAGGTCTTCCTATAGATGGTGTCAACTATTCTGAAGTGAACATGGCTTTAAACAATGGTTTTGGAGATATTGTTGCTACCAACAAAAACAAGCATTTAATAACCTATGATGTTAACAACGCTGAACAAAACGAGTATAAATCTTCCGAAAAAATAACAGCTGTAACCCATAGTGATGGCAGTACGATTTGGGTAATTACTCAATTTATAAATAAATTTTACGCCTTTAGAGTTGATGAAAATGGGGTCAATGAAACTCCAGTAATTTCAACAGTAAGTCAGGCTGTTTACCCAAGATTTAATACTGACGGATCCAATATAACAGCAATTGGTTATTTAAAAGTGTCACCAGATGGTAAAAAAATTGCAATAGCACATAGCTCAACAATCATAGGCAATCCAGAAGATGGAACACGAAAATCGGGTAAAGTGCTTTTATATGATTTTAATAATTCTTCAGGAGCTGTTACAAACGAAACAACCATTTTAAGTGACACCTACCCTTATGGGATTGAGTTTTCTCCAAATTCTAAAGTATTATATGTCACAACAAGCAACTTTAATACCAACGATATATTTATTAACAGCTACTTATATCAATATAATTTAGAAAGTTCAAATATTGTTGATTCAAGACAAACCATCAACGTTTCTGATAATGTTGGAGGTGCACTGCAACTAGCCATTAATGGTAAAATATACAGAGCTGGATATAAAGTCTTTGATAGTGGCTTCAAGCTTTCGGTAATTAATGATCCCAACAATATTGGAACTGCTGTCAATTATTCCCATAATAGTATTGGTTTAGGAACTGGTGTGGCACAATTAGGATTGCCTCCATTTGTTCAATCCATATTTAAGTATATTTTTGATTATGAAAATACATGTTTAGGTGATTCTACGCATTTTTTCATTACTTCAGAAGATCCTTATGATACCGTGTTATGGAACTTTGGAGATGGACAAACATCAACTCTGGAAGAACCTTATCACGCGTTTAATCAAGCTGGTACTTATACCGTGAGTTTATCGTTCACAGTTAATGGCATTACACAGGATCCTTTGATAAAACAAGTAACTATTACAGAACCACCAGCTGTATTACAAAGCACGTTTGAGTTATATCAATGTGATTCTTTTGATAGTGATCCAAATGATGGCATTGCAACTTTTAATTTGGCTTTGGCAAATGGGCCCATAACTTTTAATTCTACTAATCCTGTTCAGGTATTTTATTACCAAAGTCTTACAAACGCCACCAATGATTTGACAAATGCAAATGCCCTCAATCCTGTATATACTAGCCAATATCAAGACGAATTATTATATGCCAAAGTCTATAAAGCAAATACAGATTGCTATAGCATGGCAACCATTCGCCTAAAAACATCACAATCAGTAGATTTAGATGTTTTTGAATTAGAAGCCTGCGATTCTCAACATAATGGCAGTGCCACTTTCGATTTAAGTATTGAAAGAAATGAGATTATCAATGCGCTAAATTTACCTGCTAATGTAAGTGTTTCTTTTTATGAAACCGCAAACAGCGCTGCCATTGGCATCAATGCACTTCAGGATTTATATACATCGACACCAAGAACGCTTTTTATTAGAGCAGAAAGTGACAATGTATGTTATGGTAATGGGCTTTTGAACCTCATTGTGAGACCATTTCCCATATTAGAAGATCAAATCATTACAGTATGTCAATCTGATTTCCCCGTAACTATCAATACAGGTTTAAACTCCTCTGAATCAGAAAACTACAACTACCATTGGAGCAACAACCAAACATCTGAAACTATTTATGTAAACCAACCTGGAATATATACAGTCACTGTATCGGATCCTGTATTAAACTGTGAAGACACTGTTACAGTTACTGTTGTTCAAAACGAAATCGCTGACATCGAAACCATCGAAATCAGCGATTACAATGTTACAATCCATATAGCTTCAGATGTTTCAGGTTTTGAGTTTGCATTGGATGACATCAATGCTAATTATCAAGCCAGCAACATTTTTAGTGATGTACAACCTGGAATACATGTGGTTTTTGTTAGAGATATTTATAATTGCAATACCGTTTCTAAACAGTTTTATGTGATAGGGTTTCCAAAATTCTTCACTCCAAACAATGATGGCAATCACGAATTTTGGAATATAAAAGGATTAGACCCAAATGAGTTTCAAAATGTAGTAATTCATATTTACAATCGATATGGAAAACTTTTAAAAATATTCAATCCACACGAAACATTAGGATGGAATGGCTATTTTAAAGGGCAATTATTACCAAGTGATGATTATTGGTTTTATATCATACTTCCAGACGGCACAGAATACCGTGGACATTTTGCATTAAAGCTTTAAGCTCGCTAAATTAAAATCGAATTCGACATATTTGATTTTCCTTATATTTATAAAAAAACAATCTATGCTAACAAAACAAGATAAGGAGGAACTTAGAGGTACCATTTTTAGACACCTAGACGGCATTGCAACATCCACAACAGCATTTACTTTACTTGATAAAGGCGTATTACAATATCTTTTAGATCATCAAAAAGTCAATTTACAAGACCTCACATCAAATTTTAAAACAAACGAAGGCTATTTAAACATTGCCTTGCGTGTGCTTTGCGCCCAAGGATGGTTAACACAGCATATTGATAATAAAAATGATGTAATTACATATGAGACCAACGCAAACAGTAAAACAGCATTTGAGTTAGTGCATTTATATGAAGATGTGGTTAGGCTATTAAATTATTCTGTAAAATTTCCTGAAGAGCGAATTGGTCCAGATGCCTTTAGTGCTTTAGAAAAAATATTCAAAAAATTTGAAGCTAATTTTGGGCTTTCTGAAGTAAAAAAAGATTCAATTGAATACCAAATACTAAAGCATATCGAAGGTGCTATAATTGCTCCTATTATAGTTTTATTGGGCGTAAATGGCTTCTTTCATAAATACTTCATGGAAGCTTCTTTTAGAGCTCATGAATATCATAAAGATCCTGAAAGCTTTAAAAAAATATTAGATTTCCTTTCCTATTTAGGATGGTTTACAAAAAAGAAAGACACTTATCAGTTTACTGAAGAAGGTTTGTTTTTCGCAAAGCGAGCAAGTGCTTATGGTGTAACTGTATCTTACTTACCAACATTTGTGAAGCTAGACGAACTCATTTTTGGCAACCCTTTAATATTAAAATCAGATTCACCAGAAGACACCGAAAAGCATGTAGATAGAGAAATGAATGTTTGGGGAAGTGGTGGAGCTCATTCAACCTATTTTAAAGTTATTGATGACATAATTATAAAACTCTTTAATAAACCGATAGACGAGCAACCAAAAGGCATATTGGATATGGGTTGTGGTAATGGTGCATTTATACAGCATATTTTTGATGTTATAGAATACCAAACCCTTCGTGGTAAAATGCTTGACGAATATCCTCTACTTCTAGTTGGAGCCGATTTTAATCAGGCTGCATTAAAAGTAACTCGAGCCAATTTAATTAAAGCCGATATTTGGGCAAAAGTAATTTGGGGAGATATTGGAAGACCAGATTTGCTGGCTCAAGATTTAAAAGACGATTATAACATAGACCTTAAAGATTTACTAAATGTTCGTACCTTTTTAGACCATAATCGTATTTGGGAAACACCAAAACACAATTCCAATAATATAAGCAACTCAACAGGAGCTTACGCATATCAAGGTAAACGCATAAGTAATAATTTGGTTGAAGATTCGCTTTTTGAGCATTTACAAAAATGGAAACCTTATGTTGAGCGTTTTGGATTGCTAATTATAGAACTACACACAATAAACCCAAAGCTAACTGCCCAAAATTTAGGCAAAACTGCTGCTACAGCATATGATGCTACACACGGATTTTCTGACCAGTATATTTTAGAGGTTGAGGTGTTTAATACAGTCGCAAAAAGAGCAGGATTGCATCCAGACCCAAACTATTTTACTACTTTTCCTAATGATGAATTAGCAACTGTTAGTATTAATTTATTAAAAGGAGATTAACTATAAACACAAATACTATGAACAAAAATTTTAATGATTTAGCTTTATTACTACTCAGAGTAGGTTTTGGAGGTCTAATGCTTACACATGGCATACCAAAATTAAGTATGCTTTCAAATCCATCAGAATTTGGTGACCCAATTGGAGTTGGTCCAACAGTTTCATTGATTTTGGCACTTATTGGAGAAGTAGTTGCTCCAATATTTTTGATTGTCGGATTCAAAACCAAATGGGCTGCAATACCTGCAACCATTACAATGGCTGTAGCTGCCTTTGTGGTCCACTCCAATGACGATTTGGCAACCAAAGAGCATGCCTTATTGTTTATGTTTGCTTTTTTGGTGCTTTTCTTAACAGGAGCCGGAAAGTATTCATTGGATGAGATGAGAAAGTGATAGATTTATTTTTTGAATAAGTTTTCCGCTTTTACGGAAACGAAATATAAAATTACAATGAAAGCAGTTTCGGTAGCCAACATAAAAAAAGAATTGCAACATCTTTCACAAGACGAGCTTATTGAGTTATGCTTACGCTTGTCCAAATTTAAAAAAGAAAACAAAGAGCTACTCACCTATTTATTGTTTGAAGCACATGATGAAAGCGGCTATATTGAAGCCGTAAAACAAGAGATTGACACGCAATTTGAAACCATCAATACCAACAGTTATTTTTACATCAAAAAAAGCGTGCGAAAAATTTTAAGGCTTATAAAAAAGTATGCTCGTTACTCTTTAAAAAAGGAAACCGAAGTAGAACTCCTACTCTTTTTTTGTCAAAAACTCAAAAGTTTTTCACCAAGCATTAAGCACAATGTTACGTTGACCAATATTTATGAACGTCAAATTGGAACTATAAAAAAGATTGTGGGTACGCTGCATGAAGATTTACAGTATGACTATCATTTGGAATTGGAATATCTGAATAATTAGTAGCAAAAAGAGTTTGAAAAAAAACGATTAAAACTCATGCCAACATCTTACAGAAATAATTGCTATTTTTAACTTAACCTAAAAAGAGTAATATATACCAATGCACACACTCATCAGGACCAACTCACAACACCCAGATTTTATCAATTTAGTAGCAAAACTCGATAAAGATTTAGCCATTAGAGATGGTGATGAGCACTCGTTTTATGACCAGTTCAACAAAATAACACACATTAAACATGTGGTTGTTGCTTATAATAATGGTATTGCTATATCATGCGGAGCTATAAAAGAATTTGATGCTAATACCATGGAAGTAAAACGTATGTACACCATTCCAGAACATCGAGGAAAAGGATTGGCTTCAAAAATTCTTAACGAGTTGGAAGTTTGGGCAAAAGAACTCAATTACAAAAAATGCGTGTTAGAAACTGGTAAAAAACAACCTGAAGCTATTGCACTCTATACCAAAAATGGTTACAAAACTACACCAAACTATGGACAGTATATTGGAATTGAAAATAGTGTGTGCTTTGAAAAAACATTGAAATAATTAATTTTATTTTTTCTCTACAATTAAAAAAACACCAGTACTATCACCAACATTTAATACTTCGTGTTCGCTAATTTCTGCCTTACTAAAGCTCGAATTGGTTTTTACATCAACAGTACGAGTCCCTTTTTCATCTGTTATTTTAAATACACTTCCAGCAAGTGTATATCCAAAATGCGGATTATGATAATGCTTTTCGTGACCAACACCTGGAGCAAATGTGCATTTTAATACTCTTGTGTCATCATCTTCAAACAAGACTTCACATACACTTTTACCTTCCCAACCTGCTTGAAATGGATCTGGAAGTGTTTGTGCTTGCTTGCAAGAAAACATGAATGCCATTACTGCTAAAATTTGAAATGCTCTCATTGCATTAGTTCATTATTTTAACTATCAATTCTTTCAATAAATCACCTTGAGGTACTGCATTAGCACCTACACCTTTACTTTTTACATCAAAATCGCGAAGAGTTGCCACTACACTACTCACTTTTTTCATTGGAAAATTTCGTGCAGCTTCAACGTATTCATTAACAAAATACGGATTGATTTTTAAAGCAGATGCTACACTTCGAGGTGATTTGTCATGCAATCCATGAAAATGTAGCAATTGCGAAAAGAAATTAAAAAGCAACGAAACCGTTACAACCATTGGATTATCTTTTGGGTTATCGGCAAAATAATTTATAATTTGATGCGCTTTCAGTACATTACGTTCTCCTATGGCTTTACGCAACTCAAAATTGTTATAATCTTTACTTATACCAATATTATCTTCTATGTGCTGCGGATTTATTTGTGTGCCTTTTGGTAAAATTATCTGAAGTTTTTCAAGCTCATTATTTATTTTACTCAAATCGGTTCCTAAAAACTCAACCAACATTTGTGCAGCTTTTGGCGCAATGGTGTACTCTTGCCCACTTAACACACGTCGTATCCAATCGGCAACTTGGTTTTCATAAAGCTTTTTACTTTCGTAAACTACTCCAGTTTTTTTTAGTTCTTTATACAGTGATTTTCGCTTGTCAATGGTTTTATATTTGTAATTCATCACCAAGATTGTCGAAGGTTGTGGTTGCTTGGCATAATCAACCAGTTTTTCAATACTACGTGATAAATCTTGAGCTTCTTTTACTATAACCACTTGGTATTCTGCCATCATAGGATAGCGTTTGGCATTGCTAACAATATCATCAACACTCACATCACGACCATAAAGTACCATTTGATTAAAACCACGCTCTTCTTCAGTAAGAACATTATCTTCAATAAAATCTGAAATTTTATCAATATAATAGGCTTCTTCACCCATTAAAAAATAAATAGGTTTTAAATTCTTGTTTTTTATGTCAGTTACTAATTGTTTGACTTCGTCCATTGAAAAAAAATCACCAAATTTGTGTAGTGCAAAAGTTAAATTTCCCTACATATTCGTTTCGATTCAAAAATAGCGAAAATAAAGTATCTATTTTTGACGAGATTCGTAAAAAATTTGTGATTCTACAACCCGAAGAATGGGTTCGTCAGCATTGTGTACACTATTTAATGACTGAAAAGAAGTATCCAAAATCGTTAATTAATGTTGAAAAGGAATTAATTATAAACGATTTAAAAAAACGATACGATATTGTTGTGTTTAATCCTGATGGTAGCATTCATCTTATTGTTGAATGTAAATCGGCTAAAGTTAATATCAATCAAGATACTTTCGACCAAATTGCGAGATACAATCTATCTGTAAATGCAACATTTTTAATGGTTACCAACGGAATTAATCATTATTATTGCCAGATGGATTTTGAGAACGAAGCCTATTCATTTTTAAAAGATATCCCAAACTATAATTAATGAAAATAGCAATAGTCATACTTAACTGGAACGGAAAAAACTTATTAGAGCAGTTTTTACCATCTGTTATTGCTAATTCTCAAAACGCAACAGTTTATGTGGCTGACAATGCCTCAACAGACAATTCGGTTGATTTTGTTAAACAAACATTTCCTTCAGTAAAAATTATCCAAAACANNTATTAAATAGTGATGTTGAAGTAACGCTAAACTGGTTGACACCTATTATTAAAGCTTTTGAAGAAAATAAAAGCACAGCCATCATTCAACCCAAACTATTAGATTATAAGCGCAAGGATTATTTTGAATATGCAGGAGCTGCAGGCGGTTTTATAGATAAATATGGCTATCCTTATTGTAGAGGTCGAATTTTTGATACTATTGAAAAAGATAAAAACCAGTATAAAGATTCAGATATTTTTTGGGCTTCAGGTGCTTGCTTTTTTATTAGAAAATCAGTTTTTGAAACCTTAAATGGGTTTGATGAATCGTTTTTTGCCCATATGGAAGAAATCGATTTATGTTGGAGAGCCCATAATTTAGGATTTAATATAAAATATGTTGAAGCATCAACAGTTTTTCATGTTGGAGGAGCTACTTTAAATGCTATAAACCCTAAAAAGACATACCTAAATTTTAGAAACAGCCTATTTACACTAACAAAAAATGCTGGAGGTAACTTGTTTTTTATAGTATTTACGCGATTAGTATTAGATGGCTTGGCTGCAATTAAGTTTCTATCAGAACTAAAGTTCTCACATATTCTGGCTATACTAAAGGCACACTTCAGTTTTTACAGACATCTTTCCTCATTATTAAGGCAAAGAAAATTACTTTCACAGAGTAAAAACTACTATCAAAAACCATCAATTGTATGGTTGTATTTCATAAAAAAAAGAAAACATTTTGATTGTTTATAAAAAGTGTTAAAATTTTTGTTAATACATAAACAAACGATTCTTTTTTGTATAATTTTGAACTGTTAAATTCTTAAACCATTTAATCACAAACTATATGAAAAAACTAATGTTATTGAGCGTGTTTTCGTTGTTTATTTTAAGTTCTTGCGTATCAAAAAAACAATATGCAGAATTAGAAGCTAAACAAAAAGAAACACAAGATTTATTAAATACTGCAACGGTTAAATTAAACAGTTGTTTGTCTGACAAAGCTGCAGCAGATGCAAGAGTCACTGGGCTACAGGAACAATTGGCTGATTTACGTAAAACCAACCAGGATTTAATTGACACTAAAGGCAATTTAACAACCTTGACACAAAAAGGTGCTGAAAACCTTGAGAAATCTCTTGAGAGTTTAAAAGAGAAAGACCTTAAAATTACACGCTTACAAGATGCATTAACTAGAAAAGACAGTGTTACTTTAGCTATTGTAACAAGTTTGAAGCGTGAAGTTGGTTTAAACGACCCAGACATTCAAATTAATGTTGAAAAAGGTGTTGTTTACATTTCTATCGCTGATAAATTATTATTCCAAAGTGGTAGCTACAATGTAACTTCTAAAGCAAAAGATGTTTTGGCTAAAGTTGCAAAAGTAGTGAACAGTAAACCAGACTTTGAGTGTATGGTTGAAGGTCACACAGATAATGTACCTTACAAAAGCGGTGTATTGTTAGACAACTGGGACTTAAGTGTTAAACGTTCAACTTCTATCATTAGAGTATTGCAAGAATTAGGTGTGCCTTCAAAACAACTGGTAGCAGCTGGTCGTGGCGAGTATGTACCATTGGTTCCTAATGACTCTGCTGAAAACAGACAGACAAATAGAAGAACCCGTATTTTAGTATTACCTAAAATTGACCAATTCTACGAAATGGTTGAAAAAGAAATGAAAAACTTATCTGCAAAAGGAAACTAATTTCTAGTAGATAATTAAAATATAAGCTCAATCGAAAGGTTGGGCTTTTTTTTTTAAAATATTTCCAAACTCCCTTTGCCTTCTCTTATTACAACTGGCTCGTCTTCCGATAAATCAATAATGGTAGAAGCATGATTATCTCCATAACCACCATCAATAACCAAGTCGACAAGATTGTCCCATTTTTCTAAAATCAATTCTGGGTCAGTCGTATATTCCAAAACTTCATCTTCATCGTGTATGGAAGTTGAAATAATGGGATTACCCAATTGCCTTACAATCTCTAAGGCAATATTATTATTAGGCACACGAATACCAACCGTTTTTTTCTTTTTAAAGGGATGAGGCAACGTTTTGGCACCAGGCAAAATAAAAGTATAAGGTCCAGGAAGTGCTCGCTTTAAAATTTTGAAAGTTGACGTATCAATTTGTTTGACATAGTCACTTAAGTTACTTAAATCATGACAAACAAAAGAAAAATTAGACTTTTCTAGCTTCACGCCTTTTATTTGAGCAATACGTTCTAAAGCTTTCATATTTGTAATATCACAGCCCAAACCATAAACTGTATCTGTAGGATAAATAATTAAGCCACCTCTTTTTAATACATCAACAACCCTTTTAATCTCTTTAGGATTAGGATTTTCTTCATATATTCTAACAAATTCGGCCATAATAATGTATCTTTCTTAAGCGTTTACAAAGTAATTAATATTTTCATTATGAAAGCTATAAAATATCTTTTCATTGTATGTACCATTTCAATTGTCAGTTTTTCATGTAGTACAGAAACAGCAAATGATGATCCTGATAATCTCAATCCAACGGAATATTATCAAGAACTCAATGTATCCTATGGAGCAGATAGTGACCAGAAATTCGATATTTATTTACCTCCAAACCGCTCCAACACTACAAAAGTGATGATTTTAATTCATGGTGGCGGATGGTCTTCTGGTGACAAAAGTGATATGAATGCCATTAAGGATTTAATTCGCCAAGATTTACCAAATATTGGTATCGTCAATATGAACTATCGATTGGCAGATGCCAATAACAATCCTTATCCTATGCAAATTGATGATATCACTACTGTCGTCAACCATTTAAAAGATCATTTAGATGAGTATGTGATTTCTGACGATTTTGGATTTATAGGCATCAGTGCAGGAGCTCATTTATCCTTACTTTGGAGTTATGGATTTGATACTACTAATAATGCAAAAATGGTTTGTAGTATTGTTGGCCCAACCAATTTTACAGATCCTGCTTATTTGAACAACAATAATCCAGAATTACAAGCTCTTTTAGATTTATATGGTGTAAATCCAACGACAGCATTTTTAGAAGAAGTAAGCCCTTATCATAGAGCGACAGCCTCATCGCCTCCTACCATTTTATTTTATGGAGGTCAAGACCCATTAATACCAACCACTCAAGGTACTGCAATGCGAGACAAATTGCAAACTCTAGGTGTTACTCATGAGTTTACCTTGTACCCAAATGCAGGACACGGATGGGTTGGGTTGGAATTATTGGATACTTGGACAAAGTTAAAGTTGTTTACACAGAATTATTTAGAGTAATGTGTAACACTTTTTGTTTTTTTAAGTCCTACTTATATGTGGAGGCTGTTAATCATATTACTCTTTTCAAGTTCTGTTAACTCATATGGTAACAGCATAAAAAACATTGTCTTTACAAAGGCCGAAATCGTTAATGAACATACCACAAGAATCCCATTTAAACTTATTGACCATCTTATCGTTGTTGAAGCAGAATTGTTAGGCAAAAAAGGTAATTTTATAATTGATACTGGGTCAGAAACCTTAATATTAAATACAGTACATTTCAAAAATTTAAATAATTACAATAAAAAAATCACTCAAAGCTCTGGTGTTATTGATTTTATTGATAATCCATTAGAAAAAACGCTCAATGTGTTTGTCATTGATAATTTGAAAATCGAAAATATAGATTCACATGTCATTGACTTATCGCATATTGAAAAAATCAAAAAAATTAATCTCCTTGGAGTCATTGGATACAACATACTAAAAGACTACGAAGTCTTCATTGATTTATATTTGAATCAAATTACTTTGTCTAAAGTTGATAAATTTGGAAACAAACTTGACAAAAAAGTTTATCTCGAAACTATCACTGACAGCATTAGTTTTAAATTAAAAAATCACACCATTGTGATTAATGCCTTTGTGGATGACGAAAATGTTACTTTTGGATTGGATAGTGCTGCAGAATTTAATCAGATCAATAAAAACATTAAAAAAACCATTTTGAAAAATTTCTATCCAGATAAAAGATTATTTTTAACTGGTGCTAGCAATAGAAAAATTGAAGTTTTGGCAGGAAAATTGTATCGAGTTAAACTTAACGACTCTATTTTTTTCGGGCCTATGAAAACAGTGTTGACCAATCTAAATAAAATGAATGATGCTTTTGGTACCTCATTAGATGGTGTTTTGGGCTATGAGTTTTTTAAACAAAAACGGACTATTATCAATTATCAAAAAGAAAAATTATACTTTATAAATTATCCTATAGAGCAGCATTGAAAAAGTCAAGCTTACATATTATTAGTGTGTTACTCTTTTTATCGAGTCTATTTTCGTCAGCACAAAACGATGACTTAAAAGGCTATAAAATTGAAGGGGATGATGTAGTTTTTATATTTGATAAACGCGATTATAAAAAAGCCACAAAAGATGAGCATGGTGATGTTATAGATTTTAAAAATTTAAACATCGATAATGTGAGTGTATCTGGTGAATTTAATAATTGGTCAAGGCATAAATGGAAAATGACCAAAATTGATGACAATAGATACGAATTAAGAAAGCGATTAATCGATTTTACAGATGAATTTTCTTGGGAGTTTAAATTTGTTATTAATAATAGCTTTTGGGCAGAACCTACAAGAAATACAGTAAATAAAGCGGATGCTAAAGATCCTTATGGTTCTCCATTACATGTTTACAATTTAAAACTTTATACTGCTTATCCAAAAGAAAATGGCAATGCGTCTTTTAAATTAAAGGGATTTGAAAATGCTAAAAAAATTATTCTGACTGGAACTTTCAATAGATGGAATGAACAGATTTTTGTAATGAATAAAGTTAGTGATGGCTGGGAGCTTACACTTCAATTAAATCCAGGTGAATATGAATACAAGTTCATTGTAGATGGTAAATGGATGGAAGATCCTAATAATCCTAGTAAAAAAGCAAACGAATATGATGGTTATAATTCAGTTTTAAATATCAAAGTGCCACACACTTTCATATTAAAAGGCTATGAAAATGCAAGCAAAGTGATTTTGTCTGGTGATTTTAATGATTGGTCTGAAAATAATTACCAAATGAAAAAGACAAGCGAAGGTTGGTCCTTTACATGTTTACTTTCAGGCGGAAAGCACCATTATAAGTTTATTGTAGATGGAAACTGGATTCTAGACCCAAATAATACAGTTAAAGAGTATGATAGTGATGGTAATATCAATTCTGTTTGTATGATTCGTTAACTATTATCCTAAAACATCCAATTTTGCAAAACGTAGTAATAGCTTTTTAACACCTCCATGTTCAAAATTAATTTCGGCTTTAGTATCTGCACCAACACCTTCAATTTTTAGCACTTCGCCTTTTCCAAAACGCATGTGCTCTACAATATTACCTACAGTTAACTTTCCATCAAACAAGTTAATATCAGGATTTCCAATAGATTTCCCAATTGGTTTAAGTTTTGCTGGCGGAATAAATTTAGGTGGTTTTTCTTCCGATTTTCTTTTAATTGGTTTTTTAAATCGAATCTGACTTGGTTCAATATCTCCAAAAATATCAGCAGACAACATCGGATTTTGTCGTCTGTCATCAACTGGAGTTAATATATCGAGATATTCATCATCAATTTCTTCAATAAATCTGCTTGGTTCTGCATCAATTAATTTTCCCCATCTATATCTTGATAACGTATAGGTTAAATAGGCTTGCTTTTCGGCTCTTGTTAATGCCACATAAAACAAACGTCGCTCCTCCTCTAACTCACTTCGCGTATTCATACTCATCGCACTTGGAAACAAGTCTTCTTCCATTCCAACAATATACACATAAGGAAACTCCAACCCTTTTGCCAAGTGAATGGTCATTAGTGCTACTCTATCATCATCTCCTTTATCATTATCTAAATCGGTGGCTAAAGCCACATCTTGTAAAAATTCGGCAATATCATCAGATGCATCTGCTAGTTCTTTCTGTCCTTCAACAAAATCTTTAAGACCATTAAGCAACTCTTCAATATTTTCCATTTTGGCTATTCCTTCTGGAGTGCCATCATTTTGAAACTCTTTAATTAGCCCTGTTACTTTTGTTACATGGTCTGCAAGTTCAAATGCATTTGCTGTTTGATTTATCACTTGAAAACTTTCAATCATTGTGACAAAATTCTGCAACTTATTTTTTGTGGAAGAATTGATATTGATTTCAATTTTTCCAATGTTTTTCATCACATCAAAAATGGAACGATTATAGCCATTAGCAGCAACAATCAACCTATCTATAGTGGTTTGACCGATGCCTCTAGCTGGAAAATTAATCACACGTTTTAGTGCTTCTTCATCAGCTGGATTGATAACTAATCGTAAATAAGATAATACATCTTTTATCTCCTTACGTTGGTAAAAAGATAATCCTCCATAAATACGATATGGAATATTTCGTTTACGCAAAGCATCTTCCATTGCACGTGATTGTGCATTGGTACGATATAAAATTGCAAAATCACTATTTTTTAGTTGGTTTTGCATTTTGTTTTCAAAAATAGAACTCGCTACATAACGCCCTTCATCACCATCTGTCATTAAACGGTTGACTTTTATTTTGGCTCCTTCATCATTTGCCGTCCAAACTACCTTGTCTAATTTAGTTTGGTTTTTTTCAATAATTGAATTAGCAGCATTCACAATATTCTTTGTAGAACGATAATTTTGTTCTAATCGGAATAGTTTCACATCGTCATAATCCTTCTGAAAATTCAATATATTATTAATATTTGCACCTCGAAAGGCGTAAATACTTTGTGCATCATCACCTACTACACAGATGTTCTGAAACTTATCAGATAATGCTCTTACAATTAAATATTGTGAGTGATTGGTATCTTGGTACTCATCAACCAAAATATATCTAAATCTATTCTGATATTTAGCTAACACATCTGGAAAACGTGTTAATAGTTCATTGGTTTTTAATAGCAAATCATCAAAATCCATTGCTCCAGCTTTAAAACATCGCTCTACATAAGTTTTGTAGATTTCTCCAAGCTGTGGTCGCTTTGCCATAGCATCTGCCTCCATCAATTCTGGATTTTGAAAATAGGCTTTTACAGTAATTAAACTGTTTTTATAAGATGAAATACGAGAATAGATTTGCTTGTACTTATAAATATCTTTATCAAGATTCATTTCCTTGATAATAGCAGAAATAAGTCGTTGTGAATCTTGTGTATCGTAAATGGTAAAATTGCTAGGATAACCTAATTTATCAGCTTCAAAACGCAAAATTTTAGCAAAAACAGAGTGAAACGTTCCCATCCATATATTCTTTGCTTCGCTTGTACCAACAATCTCTGCAATACGAGATTTCATTTCGCGCGCTGCCTTATTAGTAAAGGTTAATGATAAAATATTAAATGGATCAACACCTTGACTCATTAAATAGGCAATACGATACGTTAACACGCGAGTTTTACCAGAACCTGCTCCTGCAATCACAATCATAGGGCCATCTTTTTGCAAAGTTGGCGCTAATTGTGCATCATTCAACTGACTTAAATACTTCTCCAAAACAATAGTAAATTTAAAGGTGTGAATTTAACTAAAGCTCCTGTTTTTACGAGTGTTTTTTATCAATAATTATAAACAATTCACTCAATTTATATAATCTAACATTTTTAAATATCTTTACGACTCTTAACTAAAATTTTAATCTAAATGTTAGCTTTTTTAGGACAAATAACTTGGTGGATGTGGATATTAATTGTTTTGGCATTAGTTGCCATTAGAGATATTTTTATTCAAAAGTCACATACTATAAGCCATAACTTCCCAATAATCGGTCACTTACGCTATATACTAGAAAAAATTGGCCCAGAAATTCGTCAATATTTTGTTGCCAACAATAGAGAAGAACTTCCTTTTAATCGTATTGAACGTGGTTGGATTTATGCTTCCGCAAAAAAGGAAAATAACTATGAAGGTTTTGGTACAGACAGAGATATTTATGAGCATCAGCATATTTTTATTAATAATGCGATGATGCCTTATAAAATTGATGATAATCATCCCAATGTTATAGATAAAACATTTTTGCCTTGTGCAAAGGTCATGGGCGAATACAACAAAAGAAAAAAACCATACAGACCAGCTTCAGTTATAAATGTTTCAGCAATGAGTTTTGGCTCGTTGTCTGCTAAAGCAGTAGAATCATTGAATAAAGGTGTAAAAATGGCTGAAGCCTACCACAATACAGGAGAAGGTGGCTTGTCTCCTTATCACAAACACGGAGGCGATGTCATTTTTCATTTCGGTACAGGTTATTTTGGCGTGAGAGCAGCTGATGGTGGTTTCTCAATGGAGAAAATGATAAAGCTCGTTGAAGACAATCCGTTTATTAAAGCTATTGAAATAAAACTCTCTCAAGGTGCCAAGCCAGGAAAAGGTGGCGTATTGCCTGGTGCAAAAATCACAAAAGAAATCAGCGAGATACGTGGTGTCGAAATTGGCAAAGATGTTTTATCACCTCCCAACCATAAAGCATTTAGCAATGTCCCAGAGCTTATGGATTTTATCGAAGCCATTGCAGAAGCGACTGGTTTACCTGTCGGAGTTAAAGCCGCCATTGGCAAACTAGAACAATGGGAAGAGTTGGCCGATTTGATGATCAAAACTGGCAAAGGTCCCGATTTTATCACTGTTGATGGTGGGGAAGGTGGAACTGGTGCTGCTCCTCCAAGTTTTGCTGACCATGTCTCGTTGCCCTGGGTGTATGGTTTTAGTGATTTATATAAACTATTTCAACATAAAGGATTAACCGAACGTATTGTTTTTATTGGTAGTGGAAAACTTGGGTTTCCGGCCAAAGCGGTTATGGCATTTGCCATGGGAGCCGACTGCATCAATGTGGCTCGCGAAGCCATGATGAGCATAGGCTGTATTCAGGCACAAGTTTGTCATACCAATAAATGCCCAAGCGGAGTTGCCACTCAAAGCAAATGGTTGCAAAACGGTATCGACCCAACGCTGAAGTCAGCAAGATTGGCGCAATATTTTAAAACCTTTAGGAAAGAATTGATAGAAATCACCCATGCTGCAGGTTATGAGCATCCTTGCCAATTTAGAATGGAAGATATAGATGTAAATGTTGATGACCATCACCTTTCAAAAGAGTTGGACAAAACCTATAATTACGAAAAAACACCTGTGCCTTTCAAAGGAATGCAAGAATTAAAAGATTGCTTATATTTGGGCGGAAAATGACCTTTTGAATACTCAATTAAACCAGATTCCTAAACTTAAAACTTATAAACTCAAATGGATACCTTTAAAATTGTTGAACTTCTTTTTTATGCAATTCCATCTTTAATTACAGGATTGATTGCTTACTATTTTTTTAAAGAACACACCAAAAATGAAGATGGTCGCAGACGCTTTTTGCTGCAAAAAGATATGCAAGTCAATGCCATGCCTTTACGTTTACAAGCTTATGAACGGATGGCTATTTTTTTAGAACGGATTACACCTTCAAAACTACTTATTAGAGTACATCCAACATCTTCAAACAAAGAAGATTATGAAACATTACTTATAGCAAACATTGAACAAGAGTTTGAACACAATCTGTCACAACAAATCTATATTAGCGACGAATGTTGGAACATTATTTCGGCCGCAAAAAATGCAACCATCCAGCTCATTCGTAAAGCGAGTTTATTGGAAAAAACCGATACTGCCAACAAATTAAGGGAGGTTGTTTTGACAGAAATGATGGAAAAACGCGCTCCTAGTGATGCCGCTCTATCTTACATCAAACAAGAGGTTAGCGATATGTGGTAATCATTCTGAAGTGATTTTGCTTGCTTTTTGATGCTCATGCCTCTTTTTGGCGTAATCATAACCTTCCTTCCACCATTTGGTCATCAATCGCTTGCTGAAAATAAGAGAGTTTTCTGTTAAACTGGTTGGTGTATAATACAAATTGAGCTTAACATTTTTATTCTTTGCTGCCAATTTACCAATGAGAATATCGTGTTTTTCAACCTGTCCCATCAAATGCCCAAAAAGACCAATCATCAACGAAAATGGGTTTTTTCCGAGCACTTTGGTTCGCTCCATTTGTTCTGCCTCTAAAACAATGGCATCTATTTCGGTTGCACCTCGCTGTATTGCTTCGCGTATTGGCACCACACATCCCAATCCACCATCGGCATATTCGTAGCCATCTACCTTTGCCAATGACATGAACGGAATGTAATTGCATGAAATCCAAATCCAATCACAAAATTCTTCGTGTGAAAAATCATTGATTGACTTATATTCTATTGAGTTTTTGGATAAATTTGAAACAGTTACCACAACATCGTGTTTGGTAGCCTTGATTTTTTCAAACTCTTCGAGAGTGAAATTCTTTCTAATGTTTCTTTTCAAAGCTTTGCTTTCTCCGAAAGTTCTTTTTCGCTTCATAAACTGCCAAAGAGAATTCACAAAATCTATCGACACAAACTCCCTATCGCCTTTTTTTCGCTGAATGAACGGGCTTACGCTAAAAATATCATGCTGTTGGACGTTAGTGAAGATATGATAAAGCTTATCGATATCATTGACAGCCAAATGTGGCACCAACAAACTGCCTGTAGAGGTTCCAAGAAACATATCGTATTGCCTGTTTTCATTTTCCATTAAATATTGCGCTACACCACCAGCAAAGGCGCCTTTACTGCCTCCTCCAGATATCACTAATGCTCTCATAATTGTTATTCCGTTTCTAATTGACTGGTTTCATCGTCTTTAAATTTAGCAAAATTAAATCCGCTTTGCCACCATTGGGTCATTTTCTCTTTCTCAAATATCAAAGAATTGGTTGTCAATACCGTTGGTGTGTAATAAAAATTTATAATGGCTTTATGATTTGTTGCGACAAACTTACCTATGCGTATGTTTTGGCTTTCAATTCTATCTAACATAAAGGCAAACATGTTGGTCAAAAGCGAAAACGCATTAAGCGAAGGCATTCTATTAAATTGAGTGACTTCAGTTTGCAAAATAATAGCGTCAACAGTTGTTGCGCCTCGTTTAATGGCTTCTTCAATTGGCACCATCGAACCCAATCCACCGTCAGCATATTCACATCCATTTTTTTTGACCAAGGACATGAATGGTGTGTAATTACATGATATCCAAACCCATTCACAAAACTCTTCATAATCAAAATCCTTAATCGACTTGTATTCCACTTGATTTAATGACAAATTAGAAACCGTAACGACCACATCTACCTTTCCTTGCTTTAATTCCTTAAAATCCTTTTCGGTGAAATGTTTTTTAATCAATCCTCTTAAATGATAACTTTCCCCAAAGGTCTTGCTGCCCTTTGCAATGTTCTTCAATACATTAAAATGATGAATGCCGATGGTCTCAACGCCCTTTTTTCTTTTAATATTGAATGGACAAACACTAAAAATAGCATCTTGAGTGACATTGGTATAAATTTCCTTTATTTCGGCAACTTTACCCAAAGCCAAATGACCAACCAGCAAACTACCTGTAGAAGTCCCAATGAACAGATCGTAAGGAATCAACTTATTTTCGATAAGATACTGCGCCACACCACCAGCAAATGCCCCTTTGCTTCCTCCACCTGATATAACTAATGCTCTCATGGACTGTTAATTACTTTTGCTTAATTTGTCAATAATCAGTTTGTAGTTATTGCCTAGATTGAGTTCTTCCAACAAGCTTTTTGCAAATTGCTGAAATCGCCAATTATGATGATTTTTAGCATCGATCAAATTCTGAATTGAATCCTCATCAAATCCGTTGATTAATTTGAGGTAATTAAAAGCATTCATCCGCAATTCAAACCCATATTCCGGACTTGTGCAGCCTTTTAATTCATCAAAAACCGCCTGTTTTTGATCAGGTTGATATTCAATGGTATTCAAATGCAAGGCCAGCCAAAGCAATTTCACATTATAATCGTTAAAACCAATAATTCCTTTTGTTTGTTGCAAATAGCGAACTCTTTCCTCCGGAAAATTGACCCATAAATTATATAGTGCATGCTCTATGGTAATGTATGATTTATCACGAAGTAGCGACTCATAATTTTCTTTTAACCCTCTAGGTATCTCTATAAGGTTTTGAGCTATGGCCTGGCGCACTTCCCAACTATTCCTAAAATCTTCATTTTTTATAGAGTACGATTTTTGCGATAGAATCTTAACTTTTGCCTTATCAGAAATATCAGACACCAAATAATCTTGGCATTTTGAAGGATTCGAGTCGCAATCTACATTTAGATATTCTTCTATAAACTCTGATTTTTTTAAGCTTTTAACCATCACATCTTGCGGCAAATCAACGGCTTCTAACCAAGTGGCTACGAATGTCGATAAATCTTGGCCACTTGCCCTCTCTGCTTCTTTGATAAAATTTGAAGTTTCCACATTTTTATACTCATACTTCAATAAATAATTTTTCACTGCGTCTTTGAAAGCATCTGCACCAATTTGCTCTTTCAACACATGCAAAGCCCAACATCCTTTTTGATAAAAGGTCAAGCTGCTCGATTTTGGGTCGAGCAAAGAAGTGCTTTCGCCAGCTTTTTCTTGTTCTAAAAGTTGCTGCGCATACTCATACAGTTTCCAATAGTAGTAAGCATCACCAAAAACATCACTTTCAGCCAGCAGTGCATAATAAGTCGCAAAACCTTCTTGTAACCAATGATGCGTGCCACTGGTTTCTGTTGCCAAATTACCAAACCATTGATGTGCCAACTCGTGCGCATTGACATTGACGTAGTTTCTATCGTTAAATCCGATGGAATCCACCACAAAGGCATCCGAAAAAATGGTCAATGTTGTGTTTTCCATGCCAGAATACAGAAAATCCTTTACTGGTACTTGTTTGTAAATCTCCCAAGGGTAAGGTACACCGATTTCTTCTTCCAAAAAATCGAACATTTGTTTAGAGTAACGATAGGTTGGCTCAACTTTTAAGGAGTCTTCTGGATAATAATAGTATTCTAGCGGAATGCCTCCTTTGGACGTTTCGGTTTTTTTGTTATAGTTTCCAATAGCTAGTGCTACAAGGTAGCTGCTCATGGGTTTATTCATATTGAATTGCCACTCAATTAAGGAATCGTTCAAACTCACTTTGTTCTCCTTTTTGACCAAAACACCATTTGAAATGACTTTATAATTTTTATCATATGAAATTGACAGATCAAACTCAACCTTATCATTCATGTCGTCAATACTTGGCAACCAATTGCTGGTGTATTTACCTTGGCCTTGGGTCCAAATTTGATTGTCAACGAAATACAATGCCTTTTTTGGTTTTGCAGAATACCAAAAATGAATGGTATATATGTTGTTTTTCTTAAAATCATGCAACAGCTTGATTTTTTTTCCATTATTCTCATAATTCCCGTGACCCAAATAACCTTCACTCTTACTAATTAGTGACATACTTCTAAATTTCATATCTATAGCATCTATAAATACAGAATCTGTAGCCTTTTTGATTTTGAATGTCATAAAAACAAAACCAGAAACTTTACTGAAATTCCTCAATTCTAAATCGGCTTTTACAGAAATAAAATCCACATACTCCGTTTGTTGTGCGCAAGCAATTCCGAAGCAAAGAAAAAAAAGAAATGAAACAAGTTTGTTCATGTGTAGGCAACAACAATTTTATACCAAAGTAAGAAAATTTTAGCTGTCATTTCGACCAAAGGGAGAAATCTCACAGACAATTATCTATATTTGACTTATCCATTTGAATATAAATATGCTTTACAGTCACTTCGTTTATATTGTAACTAACGAACATAGGACGACTCTATACATTGGCATAACCAACAACATCCAAAGAAGACTATCACAACATTACTTCGACAGTCAAAATCAAAAATTAACCTTCGCAGGCAAATACAATTGTTTTCACCTCGTTTTTTATGAAGGTTTCGAACATCCGAAAGCTGCAATTGCGAGAGAAAAAGAATTGAAAAAATGGCGTCGAGAAAAGAAAAAGGCGCTCATATCTGAATTTAACCCAAAATGGGAAAATTTAAACAATCAAATCTTTTGAGTGTGATTTCTCCCTTTGGTCGAAATGACTAAATTTGCTACAATGAACACCAATCTTCAAACACCTATCGATTATCTCAAAGGTGTCGGACCAAATCGTGCTGATTTGCTCCGAAGCGAGCTTGGCATTCATACCTATCAAGATTTAATCAATCTTTTCCCGAATCGTTACATCGACCGAACACAGTATTACAAAATCAATCAATTGCAACGAAATAACGCTGATGTGCAAGTGATTGGTGAAATTACAGCTCTAAAAGATGTTGGCGAAGGCAGAGGCAAACGCCTTGTTGCTACGTTTAAAGATGACACCGGAATCATGGAGCTCGTTTGGTTTAGAGGCCACAAATGGATTCGCGAAAGCATTAAGCTTCACAAACCATATGTTATTTTCGGCAAAACAAATTGGTTTAACGGCGTTTTCAGCATGCCACATCCAGAAATGGAGCTTCAAGAAGAGCACGAAAAGAACCTTCGCTCTGCAATGCAACCGATTTACCCATCCACGGAAAAATTGGCCAATAAGGGAATCACCAATCGTGTGGTCAATAAAATCATGCAACAATTGTTTTTGGAAACCAAAGGACGATTTGAAGAAACCTTATCTGAAAATTTGATTTCTGAATTGAAATTAATCTCCAAAAAAGAGGCGCTTTTCAACATCCATTTTCCGAAAAACCAGGAGCTATTATCGAAGGCGCAATTTCGACTGAAATTCGAAGAATTATTTTACATCCAATTACAACTCATCATCAAAAATTTAATTCATAAATCTAAAATCAAGGGTTTCAATTTTGAACATGTTGGCGATTATTTCAATTCGTTTTTCAAAGACCATTTACCCTTCGAATTGACCAATGCACAAAAGCGGGTTTTGAAAGAGATAAGAGCCGATTTGGGTAGTAATGCGCAGATGAACCGATTATTGCAAGGTGACGTTGGTTCTGGCAAGACCATTGTTGCGCTCATGTCAATGCTCATCGCACTTGACAACGGTTTTCAAGCCTGCTTAATGGCTCCGACTGAAATTTTGTCAGTCCAGCACTACAATAGTTTATTAGAACTATGTAATAAATTGAAAATCAGAATTAAACTACTCACTGGTTCAACTAATACTTCAGGAAGGCGAAACATTCATGAATCATTGGAAAATGGCGATTTACACATCTTAATTGGCACACATGCCCTACTCGAAGACAAGGTAAAATTTAAGAATTTAGGGCTCGCAATTATCGATGAACAACATCGTTTTGGAGTCGCTCAACGAAGCAAATTATGGCACAAAAATGAGACACCTCCACATATTTTAATAATGACCGCAACGCCAATTCCGAGAACCTTGGCAATGTCAGTTTACGGCGATTTAGACATCTCAATAATTGACGAAATGCCTCCTGGAAGAAAGGACATTATCACTGTGCATCGCTATGACAAAAATCGGCTTAAAGTATTTCGATTTATTAAGGATGAAATTGCAAAAGGAAGACAAATTTATATAGTGTATCCACTCATTCAAGAATCCGAAAAAATGGATTATAAGGATTTAATGGATGGTTACGAAAGCATCGTTCGTGAATTCCCAATGCCAAATTATCAGATTTCGATTGTGCATGGGCAAATGAAACCTGCAGATAAAGATTTTGAAATGCAGCGTTTCGTGAAAGGCGAAACACAAATTATGGTTGCCACCACAGTCATCGAGGTTGGTGTGAACGTCCCAAACGCCTCTGTGATGATTATTGAAAGTGCTGAACGCTTCGGCTTATCGCAGCTCCATCAATTACGAGGACGTGTAGGTCGTGGTGCTGAACAAAGCTATTGCATCCTCATGACTGGCCATAAATTGAGTGAGGATAGTAAAACACGTTTACAAACCATGGTGAGCACCAATGATGGCTTTGAAATTGCCGAAGTAGATTTACGGCTACGAGGCCCAGGCGATTTGATGGGAACACAACAAAGTGGTGTTTTGAACCTGAAAATCGCAGACGTTATTAAAGATAAAGATATTTTACAACATGCCAGATACTATGCCAAAACAATCCTTAAAAGCGACCCTTCACTATCATTGCCAGAACACAAAGTGTTGCGCTATACGTATGGTCAATTGACAAAGTATAAGAATATTTGGAATTATATTAGTTGAAGACGTATGACGGATGACGAGACTAATAATCACAAATTTAACGTCGTGGACTTCAAACATTCTTTTATCTCCTCAAAAGATTCCTGCTTTAGCTGAAATAAAAAAAAAGCCCAACCTGGGTTGAGCTTATAAACGATACCGTTCGTTTTTGATTGATGAATTACATGACGCCTAAATCTTTCAAATGCTTTTCTGAATTGGCCTTAACATTAGCAGGAGGGTTCATGGACAAAGATTTCTTAAAATATTTTATTGCATTCTTCTTGTCACCTACTGTTTTATAATACTCTCCCATACTGTCATAAGCATTGGCATTGGTTGGATCCTTATCAATTGCCATTTCAAAGTACTTTTGGGCTCTCGTATAATCTTTCATACCCAACATCTGATAACCCATAGCGTTGAGTTCATTGACCGTTGCTATTTTTGAAGCTTCATCCATAACCGCTGCTGATTCGGCCGTCTTTCCTAGCTTATTGAGAAGTTGTGCTTTTATCAGCATGTTTGCTCCCGTTTTTTGGCTATAAAATTGCCCTGCGATGGCGTTGTTTATCCAAACAAGGGCTTCATTCAAATCACCACCATTGGTAAGTGAATAAGCCGCAGCCTGTTCCCAGTTTTGACGTTGAAAACCTGTCTGTCCCTTAAATTGTTCTCTAAATTGGTCGAGCACAATAGAAGTGACATCAAACTCAACCGTGAATGGGAATTCTTTTTTCTCCCAAACAAGAGACACTACAGCCGAATTTGGTGTCACACTATTAAATTCGTAAGTCAATAACTCTTTATGAGGCACTGTTTTGGTAGTAATATCGGCACGCAATGCATCTTTGCTCGCATCGTAGAAGAAGCTGCCCCAAGCATTGGCATCGTGTGATAAAATAATGGTTGCTTTATTGTTTGGCTTCACTTCAATATGAAAACCATAAGTTCCAGCTTTGATAGGTTTGCCTTCTACTTTTGCATCGTGTGAAAACGTAATGGTTGTGTTTTCATCTGCTCCTGCTCGCCAAGGTGCAGCTTTAGAAGTCCCAAAACCAAGGTCATTCATACCATAAGGCACAAGTTGCCCCCAAATTTGACGACCATTAACACTAGGCCTAGAATAAGTAATTGTAATATCAGAAACACCAACACGTTGTGAAACCGTCGCTTGTTGACTACCTCGTGGTGTGTTTAGTTGAGCAGAAGTACTGATACTGAATGTAAAAAACAAACAGATCAACACTGTGGAAAGGTTGATTTTTTTCATTTTTCGGAAGGGTTTAATTAGTTAACAACCTCAAGTTAGAGACAAATGCAGTTGGCAGATGTTAGCAATACGTTAAAGTGAAGCAGTATTATGTTAATTAACTATAATTTAAGAAGATAGATGAAGCTCATGATTATTTAAAAGAAATAAAGCAAAGACTCTCTTACTTATTGATTTTAAACTTTAAAAAAACTAACTTCGTTCAACGGTTGATGCCAGATTATTAAAAACGATTCTATTTCTATATTTAGGATTTACCAGTAACACTAAAAAAAATCAAAACAATGGTTAAAAAATTTATTTTTATTACAATATCATTCATCTCGGTGATATCAGCCTTTAGCCAAGATGTTGAAATGATAAATGACAGTGTTCAAAATATAATTTCTGATGGTCCATATGTTTTTATAGAGCAAGACAAACTCATTGAAAAATCAATAATAAATGGTGAAGTTTCATCAAATATTTTAAACACTAGTGCTTACGAAACGGTATTTTATCCTGAAAAATCGATTTTTGATAATGTAAGCGACATAGCTGCTTTGAGTGATATTCATGGACAATATGACCTAGCCATTGAACTTTTAATAAACAACAACATAATTGACAAGAAACTAAATTGGAATTTTGGAAAAGGTCACTTGGTAATCGTTGGTGATGTTTTTGATAGAGGAGATAAAGTTAACGAAGTTCTCTGGTTAATTTATAAACTTGAAAATCAAGCTAAAGCCAAAGGCGGTCGTGTTCATTTTCTACTCGGCAATCATGAGTTTATGGTACTTCATAAAGATTTAAGATACATTAATCAAAAATATGGATTGACTTCAAAATTACTGAATTTGGAGTACGACGAATTATACAATGACAAAACGGTTATTGGTAGATGGTTGCGTTCAAAACCTACGATTATAAAAATAAATAATACCATTTTTACTCACGGAGGCGTTTCCAAAGATTTTATAACACAAAGCGACTTTAATATTGAAAAGATAAACGATATCATGCGGCAATCAATTGGCCAAAGTAAAGAAGATATGAAAGCGACTAATTTTTATAATTTATACTATGGCAGCAAGAGCTTGATTTGGTATCGTGGCTATTTTAACGACAATTTAAAAGACACTGATATTTCTGAAATTTTAGAACACGTAAATTCAGAGCATATAGTTGTTGGACACTGTTCTAATAAAGAGGTTGTTCAATTATTCAATTATAAAATTTTTGGTGTTGATTCTAGTATTAAAAACGGAAAATATGGGGAAGTCCTTTTTATAAACAATAACGATTATTCTCGAGGAACTTTAAACGGAAAGAAAAAACAATTTAATAAAATCAGTGCCATCAACACCATTGATGACTAACCACTAGAGAGTTTTACACCCTAAAACCTACTCCTCCAACAACGTGCCAACAAACCCTTCGAACTCCTTTTTAAACGTTACATATTTTTCACCAGTTGCAGGACCATTAAAGCCAGTATGTATTTTACGAACCTTCCCAGCTTTGTCTATGATGATAGAGGTTGGATAAGACAGTACATGATTGAGCATCGGCAACTTTTCTTGCGCTTTGCCTTTATCAGAGCTGCCATATTGTGCCAACAAAATAGGATACTCAACACCAAGATTATCTTTTAGTCGATTGATATTATTAAAAGCATCGTCCTTTGTTTTAGCGTATTCAAAAGCCAAAGCAATGAATTCAACATCTTTGTTTTTGTTGTTTTTGTAATATTCAGAGTAATACTTGCTCTCATCCAAACAATTTGGACACCAAGTCCCCATAACTTGAACAACAACAACCTTGTTTCTAAAACGCTCATCTTTAACCGAAACCTTATTTCCAGTGGTATCAGGAAACGAAAAATCGATACTGTCATAACCGTCTTTTAAATAAGTTAGTTCGTTTTCATCTGGCAATTCAAAAGCTTCATTTCGTTTGGCGACAAAACGTTCCTTCCAATGATTTCCAGAATAAAACATACCTTCCATGGCACTATTTATAATTGTTGCTGTAAACAAAAACACATGAGAGCCATCAAATGTCGAAAGTTTTAACTCATTCCCATCTATAACACCTTCCAGATATCGATAATCACCTGTTGTGGTCCTAAAAGTACCTGTGACTTTGCTCCCATTTTGTTCAAAAATCCCTTTTGCTATATATTCATCACCATCAACACCTGGACTAAACACTGCTTCCCAATTACCACTGACATCAATACTTGGCTGTTGAGTTGGTGTTTCAAAACGCATTTTTTTGTTCCATACCGCTTTAAATGGGACAACTCTATTCAAACTCTCTTTAATAAAAGCACCTTCCAAAAGTGTATCATTCATTTTTGCAGCTATATAGCCTTCAAAAACTGGCATTTTTATAATCACTGAATCATTTCGATAGCTAATGTCATCTACCAAAATCACTTCTTCGGCATTAAAAATCTTTAAAGTATTTGGAGATGTCACTTCAAAATTAAAGGGAAGCATTTCTGTTTCGGTCACTTGCATTTCTGCTCTCCAAACACCTTGTGACAATGGTTTTGGTTGAGGTTTTCTACATGAAACAACTGAAATAATGAGTGCCAAAAAGAGGGCTTTTTGCATGATACTTATGGATTTAACTAAATAATATTCGAAATAAAGGCAAAATACTTACAAATAAAAATATTTTAGCATTTCTATTCGCATTTAGTATTATTATCTTTGCATCTTATTTAAAATCATAGAATGAAGATTTCATATAACTGGCTTAAACAATTTATCAATATCGATTGGACTCCAGAAAAAACTGGTGTGCTTCTTACCGATTTAGGACTCGAAGTGGAAGGTATTGAAGCCTATCAATCGGTCAAAGGTGGACTCGAAGGCGTTGTTGTTGGCGAAGTGCTGACCTGTGTACAACACCCAAATGCTGATAGACTAAAAATCACAACTGTCAATATTGGCAATGGAGATCCTTTGCAAATTGTGTGTGGCGCTCCCAATGTGGCTGCTGGGCAAAAAGTTCCTGTGGCAACTATTGGAACCACCCTATATACTGCTGAAGGCGAAGCATGGACCATTAAAAAAGGAAAAATAAGAGGCGAAGAAAGCCATGGGATGATTTGTGCCGAAGATGAGCTTGGACTTGGCAAATCACATGATGGCATACTGGTTTTAGATGCCAATTTAACTGTTGGCACATTGGTTGCCGATATTTTTGAAGTAGAAAACGACCAAGTTATCGAAATCGGATTAACACCAAACAGAGCCGATGCCATGAGTCATTTTGGTGTTGCTCGCGATCTTAAAGCTGGTTTGTTGCAACAAGACATAAACGTGGAATTGATTACACCTTCGGTCAGTGCGTTCCACGTTGATAGCAGAACCTTAAAAATTGATGTAGAGGTCGAAGCTAAAGAATTAGCGCCTCGTTATTGTGGTGTCACTATTTCTGGACTAAAAGTTACCGATTCGCCTTCATGGCTACAAAATCGCCTAAAAGCGATTGGGTTAACACCAAAAAATAATATCGTCGATGTTACCAATTATGTACTGCATGAGTTGGGTCAACCTCTTCACGCATTTGATGCCAGCAAAATTGAAGGCAATAAAATTGTGGTCAAGACAATGCCGAAAGGTTCAAAATTCACAACTTTAGATGGTTTGGTAAGAGAATTACACGAAGAAGATTTGATGATATGCAATGCTTCAGAACCGATGTGTATTGCTGGTGTTTTTGGAGGTATCGATTCTGGTGTGACCCAAGCCACAACGAGTATTTTCTTGGAAAGTGCTTATTTCAACCCTGTAAGCATACGAAAATCGGCTAAACGCCATGCATTAAATACTGATGCTTCTTTTAGATTTGAAAGAGGAATCGACCCAAATATTACAGAATATGCCCTAAAACGTGCTGCTTTATTAATCCAAGAAGTAGCAGGAGGAGAAATCACTAGCGACATTGTTGACATATATCCAAAGAAAATAGAAGATTTTCAGGTCCGTTTGAGTTTTGATAATGCGCAAAAACTGATAGGCCAAGAAATTCCCAGAGAGATCATCAAACGTATCTTGATGTCGTTGGATATAAAAATCAACAACGTAACTGAAACTGGGCTTGGCTTGACTGTTCCCGCCTATAGAAATGATGTGATACGAGAAGCCGATATTATTGAAGAAGTATTGCGTGTGTATGGTTACAACAATATCAAAACAACCGAAAAGCTAAACGCTTCAATTTCTGGAACTTCAAAATTTGAAGATTACAAACTTCAAAACATTGTTGGAAATCAGTTGGTTGCTCAAGGGTTTTTTGAAATTTTATCCAATTCACTGACAACACCTAACTATATCAAATTAAGTGAGCAACTTAAAAAAGAACACAACGTTACGATGTTGAATCCGTTAAGTAACGATTTGAGCGTTATGCGCCAGAGTTTGCTGTTTTCTGGTTTGGAAGCTGTGAGCCATAATATCAACAGACGTCGTTATGATTTGAAATTATTCGAATTCGGAAAAACCTACCATAATTATAACGACAACCGAGAAGAACACAAACATTTATCGATTTTTGTGACTGGAAATAAATCTACCGAACGCTGGAATGCAACAACACAGCCAAGTGATTTTTTCTATTTAAAAGGAACGATTGCTGCTGTTTTAGAACGTTTGGGCTTATCGCGCTACAAAGCGTCACCATTACAAAATGAAATGTTCAGTGAAGGCATTAGCTTGTCGTTGGGCAAAATGACATTGGTCGATTTTGGATTGGTCAATAAAAAAGTATTGAAACATTTTGGGATTGACCAGAGTGTTTTATTTGCCGATTTTAACTGGGATAATGTGATCGCTATGGCAAAACACAACAGCATCAAATTTAAAGACATCCCGAAGTATCCTGAAGTACGACGCGATTTTGCTTTGTTATTGGATGAAAAGGTAACGTTTGAAGCGATTGATACCATTGCAAAACAAACTGAAAAGCAATTATTGAAAGATGTCGATTTATTTGATGTCTATCAAGGTAAAAATTTGCCAAAAGGTAAAAAGAGTTATGCTGTGAGTTTTATTTTACAGGACGAACATAACACACTTACCGACAAACAAATTGATAAAATAATGAACAAGCTGCAAGCCAATTTTGAAAAAGAGCTTGGCGCAGAGTTGAGATAAACAAAAAGCCTTTTCTAATTTGAAGAGGCTTTTTGTTATTAGATTTTTATCATTTCAAAATGATATTCACTTTTCCTGTAAATCAATTTTAGAAAAACAGAGTCTTCACTTGTACCCACAATCTCATAACTGTAGATTTCACCTGGAGTACTCAAAAGTTTTTTATATGGATCATTACTTTCTATAAACTCCAAATCGAATTGACAATCAGTAATCCATTTGATTTTTAGATGAGAATACGTTCGACCACTTTTCATTCGTTCAAAAAAATTAGTCTTTGTAATCGTAACAAAAGTGGTATCTATTTTAGTTTGTTCAATATTTACTGGAGTCAAATAATAATAGTCGCCTTCTCTTATATCGCTACATTTTAGAGGTTCGCTATCCTTAATTGTGTCTATTTTTTCTTTAACCGGATCGTCTATTAGCCCATAGGCATAATCACATTTTTTAGAAAATTTTATGCCAATATCCACAAAAACGTCATCACTTAAATCTGTCATCAATTTTACTTTATGAAACTTCATCAACTTTTCAGCATTGTCAATCAACACATTCTGCATACAAGCTTCAATCCCCTCTATTTCTTTTACCTTTTGTTTTTCAGCACATTTGCAAATCTCATTTGCCATCTTTTCATGGATTTCTTGACCGTAAAAACAACTTGGTATTATAATAACTAAAACAAAAATGAGCGTGCGAATATTCATTGATTATCTATTTATGTTCAAAAAAGTCTATTTGACGAAAATAGTACATTCTAAATTGGAATCAAACCATAAATTTCTCAAAAAATATTAGACTTATTTTAACACTTGACTTTTAAATAATCAGTAATTTTAACATTTCAAAATCATAACAATCATGGCAACAGTAACACTCAAGGGAAATCCTATTCATACGTCTGGCGAATTACCAAAAAAAGGCACAAAAGCTCCAGATTTTAAACTAACAGCAACCGATTTATCGACCAAAACCCTTAAAGATTTTGCAGGGCAAAATTTAGTCCTCAATATTTTTCCAAGTGTCGATACAGGCACTTGTGCGCAATCTGTAAGACAGTTCAATAAAGAAGCAAGTAGCTTAAAAAACACAAAAGTACTTTGCATTTCTCACGATTTGCCATTTGCATTTTCACGTTTTTGTGGTGCTGAAGGCATTGAGAATGTGGTGAGTTTATCAGATTTTAAAGATGGAAGCTTTGGAAAAACCTATGGTTTGAATTTCACCGATGGTCCTTTAGAAGCTTTACATTCTCGATGTATTGTTGTAATTGACAAAGAAGGGATCATCACCCACACCGAACAAGTTGGTGAAATTGTTGATGAGCCAAACTATGCTGCTGCCCTAAAAGCACTATCTTAACCAACAGTGTAAATGACAGAAAACAAAGATTCCTTTTTGATCAATCGTCTTAAAAGTATCAGATACGCTTTTAATGGTGCTGTCTATCTTTTTAAGACCGAAGCAAGTATAAAAATACAGTTGGGCATTGTTGTTTTGGTGACTATTGCAGGCTTTTGTTTTGATATTTCCAGAACGGAATGGTTGTTCCAAATTGCAATGATAGGGCTTGTCATCAGTATTGAAAGCATTAATACTGCCATTGAATATCTTGCAGATTTTGTACATCCAGACCATCATGCTAGTATAGGACGTATCAAAGACATTGCCGCAGGTGCCGTTTTCATCGCTTCGATTTCTGCTGTAATTGTTGCTTTTATCATATATTTACCAAAGATTTTTTAATACTAATTCCGTTAGGATAAACGTTAGTAATTTGTATTTTTGTTGAGTTACGAAAGCAACTCAATCCTGAACTCGTTTCAGTTTCTTAAATTAAGATTAAAAAGATTTCCACTTACACGGAAAGTAACTATGGCGAAGAAGACAACTAAGACTAAAAGCAGTACAACACCTAAACTTAAAAAACCGAATTTAAAATTATCGAGCCAGCAAAAACTCATTTTTGGTAGCTTGTTGATTATTCTTGGTGTTTTAATGTGTATCTCTTTTTTATCGTTCTTTTTTACTGGGAAGGCAGATCAAAGTACCATTACCGAATTTACAACACGTACCGTTGAGGCCGAAAATTGGCTAAACAAACTTGGAGCTTGGGTAAGTGATCTGTTTATAACTCGTGGGTTTGGAATAGCATCGTTCATTTTTTCTGGTTTACTATTTATTTCTGGCATTTATGTCACCTTGGATATCAAGAAAGCAAAACTTCGAAAACATTGGATATGGGGAACACTTATCGTTATATGGATGTCTATTTTCTTTGGTTTCTTCGCACATAAATATGACGCACTGGGTGGAACCATAGGTTTTGAAATGAACAGTTTTTTCCAAGATTATCTTGGTGCCATTGGTACAGTGCTCCTACTCCTTTTTGGTTTAATATCCTATTTGGCAATTCGATTTGGTCTTACAGGCGAACATTTTGTAAACCTATTCAAATCAGCTAAAAAAGATATCAAAGAAGATTATGATGCCTTAAACGACGATTTAGGCTATGCTCCTTTAGACAATGACCTTACTGCTGAAGCTGAAGACATCAAGTCTGCTTTTGATTTATCACCAACAGCGGTAGAACCAACCATTGAAAAGCATTCTGAACCTGTAATTGCCACTCCAACTAAAGTAGCGGAAACCCCAAAAGCAGCCGAAAGTGACGTCGAAATAGAAGTAGAACACATTGCTGAAGAAGCAGCAGAAACAGATAACCTTTCCAATAAATTGGTTGAAGATTTTGGACAGTTTGACCCAACGTTAGAATTGAGCAAATACCAGTTTCCACCATTAGATATATTGAAGAAATACGATTCTGAAGGGATTACCATCAATCAGGAAGAGTTAGAAGAAAACAAGAACAAAATCGTTGAAACCTTAAGTAACTATAGCATTGGTATCTCTAACATCAAAGCGACCATAGGCCCAACAGTCACACTTTACGAAATTGTTCCGAATGCTGGTGTGCGTATTTCAAAAATCAAAAATTTAGAAGACGACATTGCTTTATCTTTGGCCGCACTTGGTATTCGAATCATTGCACCAATTCCAGGTAAAGGAACCATAGGTATTGAAGTACCAAACAAGAATGCGACGATTGTATCGATGCGCTCGGTGATTGCATCACAAAAATTCCAAAAATCTGATATGGAATTGCCAATCGCTTTTGGTAAAACCATCAGTAACGAAACTTTTGTAGTCGATTTGGCAAAAATGCCACATTTGCTTATGGCTGGAGCTACTGGACAAGGTAAATCGGTTGGACTGAATGCTGTTTTGACTTCCCTACTCTACAAGAAGCATCCAGCAGAAGTGAAATTTGTTCTGGTCGATCCAAAAAAGGTAGAATTGACACTTTTCAACAAAATAGAGCGTCATTATTTGGCAAAACTGCCTGATAGTGAAGAAGCCATTATTACCGACAACACAAAGGTTATCAATACGCTGAATTCTTTATGTATTGAAATGGACAACCGTTACGAGATGCTTAAAAATGCCATGTGTCGTAACATCAAAGAATACAACGAAAAATTCAAGGCACGTAAATTAAACCCAAATGAAGGCCATCAATTTTTACCATACATCGTATTGGTCGTTGATGAGTTTGCCGATTTGATTATGACTGCTGGCAAAGAGGTTGAGACACCTATTGCTCGTTTGGCGCAGTTGGCTCGTGCTATTGGCATCCACCTCATCATTGCAACACAACGCCCTTCGGTAAACGTTATCACAGGTATCATTAAAGCCAACTTCCCTGCTCGTATTGCTTTTAGAGTGACATCAAAAATTGACTCGCGCACTATTTTGGACAATTCGGGTGCTGACCAATTGATTGGTCGTGGTGATATGTTATTTACGCAAGGAAACGAATTGACCCGTATTCAGTGTGCCTTTGTCGATACACCAGAAGTAGAAAAAGTAACCGAATTTATCGGAAGCCAAAAAGCCTATCCAGATGCTTATTTATTACCTGAATATGTTGGAGAAGAAAGTGGCACAAGTCTTGATATAGATATATCAGAAAGAGATAAATTGTTTAGGGAAGCTGCCGAAGTCATCGTGACTGCACAACAAGGCTCTGCTTCTTTATTGCAACGAAAATTAAAATTAGGCTATAACAGAGCTGGTCGTTTAATCGATCAATTGGAAGCTGCTGGTATTGTCGGTTCGTTTGAAGGTAGCAAGGCACGACAAGTATTAGTGCCAGATTTAGTTGCTTTAGACCAACTTTTAGCCAATGAAAATCAATAATTTGATATAAAACTCAACAAAATGAAACACTTAATCATCGCAATTGCACTCTTATTTAGCTTTTCTGGTCTGGCACAAGACACAGCAAAGGCCAAAGAACTGCTCAACGAAGTACACAACAAAGCCAAAAGTTATAAAAACATTTCCATTGATTTTAAGTACGTGTTGAAAAACACAAGCGAAAACATCAATCAGGAAACTCGTGGCGATGTCGTTATGGAAGGAGACAAATACCTTTTAAACATTCTTGGTGTCACACGTATTTTTGACGGAAAGACACTTTATACCATCAATCCTGAAGATGAAGAAGTTACTGTATCTAAAGACAACAGTGACGACGAAAGCTCTATAACTCCTAGTAAAATGTTGTCTTTTTACAAAGAGGGCTATACCTATAAAATGGATATCGTACAAAATGTAAATGGGAGAAAGATTCAGTATGTCAAATTAACGCCCATCGATACCAATTCTGAAATAAAAAATGTCCTTTTAGGAATTGACGCACAAACCAAGCACATTTACAATTTAATAGAAACAGGCAAAAATGGTACACAAACAACCTTAACTGTTAATTCTTTTAAAACCAACGAACCTATTTCAAAATCCTTATTTACCTTTGACAAGAATAAATACAAAGGCTATTATATCAATAAATTAGATTGATATCATCATTTTGTTTTCTAAAAAGGTCTTCAATAGATGTGGGGACAACAACATAATTAAGGTTTATTTGATGAGATTCCCACTTTCGTGGGAATAATTATGAAAATATTAGATAGATACATACTAACCACCTATTTAAAAACATTTTTGAGCGTGTTTGTAATACTCATGCTCATTTTTGTTTTACAGGCTATCTGGCTATACATCAGTGAGCTTGCTGGTAAGGATCTAGATTTTGATGTGGTCATAAAGTTTCTGTTGTATGTGACACCTACCTTAATTCCGTTGATTTTACCATTGACCATCCTTTTGGCATCTATCATGGTGTTTGGGAGTTTTGCCGAAAACTATGAGTTTGCAGCGATGAAATCGACAGGTGTTTCTTTACAGCGCGCCATGCGAGGGTTAAGTGTCTTTATTGTCGGGCTTTCCATCATCACTTTCTTTTTTGCCAACAATGTCATTCCTTGGGCCAACTATAACTTTTATAACTTACGAAAAAACATTGCGCAGGTAAAGCCAGCCATGGCCATTGCCGAAGGCCAGTTTAACGAAATTGGCAATATCAACATAAAGGTCGAAGAAAAAAGTGGTGACAAAGGACAGTATCTAAAGAATGTGGTCATGCACCAAAAAAAGTCCAATCGTCCTGGAAACTATACAGTGATCATTGCAGAGACTGGCGAACTGGTTGGTAATGAAAACTCCAATATTTTGCAGCTCATTCTTTTTAATGGCAATTATTACGAAGAGATACAAAGCAAAAAACCCAGTGAAGCCCTAAAAAGGCCTCATGCCAAAAGCTCATTTGAGGTCTATACGCTCAACATCGATTTAGAGTCGTTAGACAATGTCGATCTGGAAGACAAAAGCTCTACCGACCGATTTAATATGCTTAACACCAGCGGCCTGATAAAAACGATTGGCAACCTTAACAAAGACAAAGATGAAGACCTTAAAAGTTTTTCTGAGACATTGTACACAAGAACCAATATCATGGCGCTCAACAGCTTTATAGAGCCAGTAAAAGATACCATTTACAATGGACAATTCATAGAGCTTTATGACACCAAAACAAAAATACAGCTCCTTAATTTGGCCTTAAACACAGTAAACAGCACCAACCAAATCATTGAGACAAAGGCGGCTTCGTTGGCAGTAAAAAACAAATGGCTCAATAAACATATCATTGCGCTGCATGAAAAGTATGCGCTGGGCTTTGCCTGTATCATCCTCTTTTTTGTTGGCGCGCCACTTGGTGCACTCATTAGAAAAGGTGGTATTGGCCTACCATTGGTCATTGCCATTCTGTTGTTTTTAACCTATCACTTTATCGGTATTTTTGTAAAAAACAGTTCGCAAGATGGTACTGTGAGTCCGGTTTTGGCCACGTGGTTATCGACGTTGATTATGTTGCCCTTGAGCATTTACCTAACAAGCCGAGCCACAAAAGACAGAGGCCTGTTTGAGTTTGGCAACTTTATGGACCCAATCAAAAAGTTCTTAAAAATACAACCCAAGCTTCTTTATGATGCCGAAGGCAATGTCATCAATTTCAATAGTTTTGAAACATCCAAAAACGAACAGCTTATTGATGTCATCAAAAATTACAGAGCTTACGACTATGACATCATAAGCAAATCGGTTGCATTCAACACCCTTACAGAGCGCGGTGTCACTTTAGACGACATGCAGCAACAAGGGCTCATCATTGATGAGGATTTTAGGTCGGCCAAAAAAGTATCTGAAGACTGTATGGACTATTCAAGGTTTGCGATGGTGTTTTACTGCATTGGAATCATCCTGTTGGTATTACATTTTGTTTTCAAAAACAATAAACTACCCGAAGTTGCTGAAGCTTCAAGAGATTTGAGCATTATTTCGTTGCTTGTATATCTGCTCTATTTTGTGGTTACCAACATTCAAATAAAATTATTCTATAAGAAACTGAACCTAAAGGTCAAACAGGTAAGCATACTGCTTATGGTATTAGGATTTCCATTTTATGCCGTTGCCCATTTCTTCTTAAAAAACAAAATAAAGGAAGACTTGGACGCCAGCATTCTTGAAAATGTAAAATAAGCCATATCTTTGCATATAATTTTTTGAGAGATGACAACGACAACTTTACAGCCAACTATTCAACTAAATACTATTGAAGAAGCCATTACCGACATCAGGCTTGGCAAGGTCATTATTGTTGTTGATGATGCCGATAGAGAGAATGAAGGCGATTTTGTGGCCGCTGCCGAAAAGGTAACGCCGCAGATGATCAACTTTATGGCTACCCATGGTCGTGGGCTTATCTGTACGCCCCTAACGGAGAAGCGTTGTAAAGAGTTGGAGCTGAACCCTATGGTACACAACAACACCGACCCTATGGAGACCGCCTTTACAGTGTCGGTTGATTTGCGTGGCCATGGTGTGACGACTGGTATATCGGCAAGTGATAGGGCCAAAACAGTGAAAGCGCTTATCAATCCAGAAACCAAGCCTTTTGAACTGGGTCGCCCTGGACATATTTTCCCATTGGTGGCCAAGCAAGGTGGTGTGCTGCGCCGTACAGGGCATACGGAAGCCGCAATTGATTTTGCGCGCCTGGCCGGTTTAGCGCCTGCAGGTGTGATTGTTGAAATCATGAATGAAGATGGCAGTATGGCCCGCTTACCGCAATTGGTGGAGGTTGCCAAAAAATTTGATTTAAAGATTGTTTCTATTGAGGATTTGGTTGCCTATAGAATGCAGCACGATTCGTTGATTGAGAAAAAACAAGATTTTGATATCTTAACCCGTTTTGGTGAATTTCGATTGAGAGCCTACCAGCAAACGACCAATAACCAAGTGCATATTGCCCTGACCAAAGGTACTTGGAAAACCAATGAGCATGTATTGACCCGAGTGAACTCGACCTTGGTGAACAATGATATTCTTGGGACATTGACGAACAATGCGGACAAAAAACTGGATGATATGTTTCAGTTGATCAATGAGGATGGTAAGGGTGCTATTATTTTTATCAATCAGCAGCACCAATCGACCGACTTGTTGAACCGTTTAAAGACTTTAAAAGAGCAGCAAAACCATAAGGACATCATTAAGGCGCCTAGCATACAGATGGACCACAAGGATTTTGGTATTGGGGCCCAAATACTACACGACCTGAACATCCACAAACTAAAATTGATGTCTAATAGCGAGCAAACCAAACGTGTTGGAATGATTGGCTATGGACTAGAGATTATAGAGTATGTAGGGTATTGATTGCAGCGGGGATTTTAGCCGTTGGTTCTTGGCCTTTGGCTGTTAGCTGGTTGTTTGTATAGCGGGGTGTAAGGGAGATAAAACGGGGTGTAAGCCATAATCATCGGGGCGTAAGCCATAATCATCGGGGCGTAAGCCATAATCATTGGGGCGTAAGCCAATTATATCGGGGCGTAANNGGGGCGTAAGCCATAATCAACGGGGTGTAAGCTAAATATATCTTAATAAGGGTGCATTGGTACTTATTATAAAGTAACGCTAGAGAGGAGGCTTACTATTCTATTGAATTGTTTTTCGGTTAAAACAGGTTCAAAATACCTTATATAATCGTTTAATTCCCGTAGTAGTTTTACATGTACATACTTAAAGTTGGCTCTCGGTTTATTATTGATCATAACAATAACATTTCGTATTGGTATTTTCTGTTCCCCCCAATGATGCTCGTGCAAAACAATATTTTCTGAAATATATACATATAATGCGAAATTAGACCTTATTATTTGTTCAATAGGCGACCTTAAATTAAATGAATTCACTGAAGACCTGCTCCAATTCTTTGTTTCGAATATGAAGATGCCTGCTTTTGAAATCAAAAGATGGTCAATTTGGATATAATAAATTTTTTCATTTTGTTTTTTATAAAAAATTGGAGGAGAGAATCTTAAATTAAAATCATTGATTAAAACGTAATCATCCGAAAGCTTTTCAATTTCTTTGACCACCAGATTTTCTCCGATTGCTCCTGAAATTGTATTCCTTAAGTTTTCTATCACATTACGAGTATATTCTAATTTTTCTATTTTGGATTTTGCTTTTTGAACAATTAAGTTTTGTCTGTTAGTTTCATATTCTTTTATGAAGCGTTCATCGCTTATAATCTTATTAGAAATTTCTTTTAATGCTGCCTTTAACAGTTTAGTATTATTGTTTTCAAAATGCCTTAATCGATGTTTTGTAATATAAATATCAATGCCCAGTATGATTTTTTTTAAAAAGTTATGGTCTTTTTTGCTGTCAAACACATCTACTTTCGTCTGCAAATCAGATTTTCGTTTGTCAATTTTTTCTGTTTCTAAATTGATTGCTTGAGTTTTGGTCTCAATTCGTTGTCTGAGATTAGTACAGGTTTCGGCATATTTTATTTTTAACCTTTCTGATGTGTCATTAAGAATCGAGAGTTCTTCTGAATCATAATTTGATAAAAAATCATTTATCTCTTTCACTGAATTAAATCTGGAAATACCTTTATTTTCTAATTCAGATTTTAGAGATTTTAGTGATTCTATTGTACCTATTATTTTTGCCATTTACGGAATTCCTGGACTTACAGTCGGCTTGTTGATTTGCTCAACAATATACGATATATTAGGTTAATTTGGTACTGCTTTTAGGCTGCTGTTTAGGGTTTTATAGATTGGAACAAGTGGATGGATTATAATGTTTTTCTTTTGACTTATTTTAATTTGGTATGGGGGACTCGATGTACTCGAGTAACAACGAGGACCACTATTTTATTATTTTCATTAATTCCAACTTGATTGCTTCATATTCTTCTTGCGTTATTACTCCAAGATCAAGTTTGGTTTTCGCTTTTTGTAATTCCTCTAGAGCTTGGTCACTAGTCATAGCAGCTTTTGGATTTATTATTTCGCCATATTGCAATGCTGCATCGATATTTAAGACAGTTATATCCATGCCTGGATTATTAAAAATAATCATTACACCTGCAAATGTTGCCTTTTTTCCGTTCTTTACAAATTTTATATCTTCTATTTCTACTTCTTTTCCCTTAAATGTTTCGGGTAAGTAAGTAATTCCAGATAATATTACGCTGCCCATTCTTCCTAACATCAGATATGAAAAATTGTTTACAGATTGATTTGTTGAAGAAAAAACGCCTGGTGTTGTTTGATTAGAGTGATTTGAACCACTTGGTTTACCTAAAGTCATTTTATCGCCAATTTCTAATACTGAACCGTCGGAGAATTTGATAAATTTAAATTTTGTGGAATTGGGAATTGATTTAACCCATGCAGCATCATTTAACTTTGATATGGATAAGGTGTCTGCGATTTGTGCAGAAATGGTAATACTAAATCCTAAAAGTAATAAAAGAGTAATTTTTTTCATTTTTTGAGAATTAATTTGGATACTGTTTTTGAAATTCTATTTGATTCTTGTTGCTTATCTATGTTAGGGGGATTATTTTGAATTTGAATTATTCGATTTTAATTTCAATATTTCCGCAACTTTCATCATTCGTTCATCATTTTTATAAGGTTCACTATTAAATCTTAATTGTAACTCACCAATTGCAGATTCCTTATTTTCAGAAGAAGAATTTAATACATCTGTAAAATCTTTATAATTTTCTAGAAAAACTTCAAAAGTGTTATCGTATTTTATCAGAGGTATAATTATTTTCAAAGTACTAACTTCGGGTTTGGATGATAGATTCCCATAAGCTATCAAACCTTTTTCGAAAAAATAAAGTTCTTTTTGTTTGGCTTCCCCTCTATCATTTATATAAATATCTCTTATACTAGTAAATGTTGTTTTGAGTTTATTAGAATTTAATACGGTCATGATTTTGTCCCAAAAAACATTATCAGGTACAGTTTCAATTTCTAGTGCTATGTCTTTCATATAATCATCATATGCGCTATAAAAAGCGTCAGTAAAACTATTTATTAAATTATTTTTTACTAATTCCTTCAAAAGTTTAAAACTATCATCTTCATTTTTAAATGATTTAAAATACTGTTCTTTAGTAAGAGATTTTAAAAACTCCAACGATTTTTTTGTGATTGATTTAATAATTTGCAAATCCTGAAATTTTAGCATTGGAAAAAAATCAGTTGAAATGTCTTTAACTTCATTAGTGAAGTCCGTATGAAAAATATTAATTAAGTCTAAAAAATCTTTTAATTTATCTTCCTGATTATCAAAAACTTTTAATGCCAAAATTTCAAAATCCTTTATAATCCAATTAACATCTAGTTTCGAAATTTCATGATTTTCTAAAGTAATTCTGTGGGCGATTTTCTTTAGATTTATAAATTTTTCTGCAATAGCATTTTCTGCTATCAGTTTCAATAATTTCTCATATGAAATATAAGTTTCTAGTTTGGAAGATATTCTAAAAATTTGATCATCCGTTAAAGAATTTAATGTGGTTTGGAAATTTGACGAATGATCATGTGCTAATTGGAAATTTGAAATTGCTATACAAAGAGCATCTTCATAAATTTCATCTTCTACGAAATTTGATGGACTCAATTGTGCATAAAATGCATTTGAAAGTACAATCTTGAGAGGCTTTTCTCCAAGTTTTTTTAAGATAGTAATATATTTCGATAATTCTTCTTTTTGTTCATAAGTCAAGGACATTAGTAAGGTATTAATATCTTTCGAAATATTCTTGAAATTATACTCATGGCGTAGTATTGCAAGTGTATCGATGTATTTAAATGCTTTTTCAACTTCCAAAACATTATTGACTGGATAAAATTCATTTACAATAACTTCTTTGTCTGTACTGATTTTATATTTTTCATAATCTTCTTTCACCAGTTCAAGAAATTGCAAGAAGGCATCAGCATCTATCTCAACTTCTTGTAATAAAGAGAATATGTCGATATTCAAACTTTTTGATTTGATAAATTCCTCAATTTTTTTTAGCTCATTAAAATATTTTATTTGAACGTCAACAATATCAAAATTCTCTGTTAATTTTCGCACAAGTTTTTTAATTATATCTTCCGCAATTTTCTTATCAGTGTTAACTATAATTTCTTGATGATTGGCATTAAAGTAATTGAATTGCTCTTCAACATAAAGTAAATCTTTGCCAAAATTTTTCCATAAGTTTTGCATCGTATGAGCAGAAAATGAATCCTTTATAACGTCAAATATTTTAATTAAATTCCTGTATTTTTCTTGTAAGTCTACCTTATTGTAAGCTTTGAAAAAATAAGTTTGAAAAGCTGTATGATTTAAGGCTTCTTTTATTATCTCCGGCTTTCCTTCTCTCAAAGCTATTTTAAACTGTCTATCTAATAGAACTTCATCAGCTAGTTTTTTGTTTACGCCAAAAGTGAGCATTGACATACAAGTATCAAGATTAGAATCGTCTGTAAATAAAGAAGCTGCACTTCCAAGATATTCTCTGTTTAAAATTGATTCATTGGGTGAGCTAATGATTTTGTCTTTTGTTAAGACAAATAGGGCTATGTAACGAAATTTCAAATCGCCACTTTTTAAATCGTCTGTCCATTGCTTATATAAGACGACTAAATTATTTATATAGTTGATTATTTCTCTAGGCTTAATGGTTTTTTGAGAGGTAATAAAATCAAATAATTTTACCACGTAATCCATTTCAATTTCATCCACAAGTTTTTCACCAAAAGCAGTCTTAAAATTAGCTTTTAAAAATGCTTCCCATTGAGTAACCACTGGCGGTGTAATTCTAAAATTAAGCGAGAACGTTTTGCTTATAAATCCATCATTCTGATTCCCAAGATGTACTTTAAGTTTCTCATGATCATAAGGTATAATAACCCAAGATTCAAAAGATTTATAATCTTCCGCAAAGAAAGTATGAATTGACGACCACAATGCTGTAACTTTTTCTTTGTCTAATCTGTCTAGATTATCAAAGACAATTACGAGTTTTTTACTTTCCTTAATTTCAAGTTCAATCTGCTTTAAGTATTCTCTGAATTGTTTTACAGAAGGTTCTTCTGACATAGCTCTTTGTATCTCTACTGAATCAATATCATTTCCATTGAACCAATAGAACATTTTTCCGATGATTTCCCATGTTGTATCCTTTCCAATTTCCTCCTTTTTATTATTTTCTTTGACTTTATCTTTATATTCTTTAATTGCTAGGCATATGCCCCAAATAAAAATAGGAATAGGAATTAGATAGATAAATAATATTGGCTTTAAAAAACCTATATTATTCTCTGCAAGAATGTTATAATCTTTAAATACATTGTCGTAAAGACTCGATAATATTCCAAAAAGTAAAATAGAGAGTGTTAATATTAACCAGTGCGGTTTTATTTGGGGGAATTTTTGGGTGTGAGTAGTGGTTGTATTAGAAAGTAAATTGTTATTTAAAGCTTTCCATTTCTTTGGGTCTTTTAAAATTTTTTCATCGAACAGTTGTTGAATAAGTTGTTCTAAAAATGACTTTCTAGTAATATCCTCTTGACTTCCCCAAGCATCAAAAATAAAAATATGATAATTGCTACCTAACTTATTTTCAATTATTCTAATAACATTTGATTTACCCGAACCCCATTCACCCTCAAGTCCAATTACTTTTTTTTCTAACTTATCTTCTTTTATCAGGTTATTTATAACATCTGCAAGCTTGTCTTGGGATTTGCCTTCAAGAGTGTCTTCCCCTTTAGCTATTTTAGATAAAAAAACAGGATATTCAATTTTTGACATAGGTTAACTGGTTTAAAACTTAAAACAAAATAAATAAAACAGACTATTTTAAAATGCGGAAACCCGCACACACTATAAAAATGGATACTTAAATTACTAGGGAGAGTAACTCAAACATAGGAAATTATTTCTTTGAGTAAGATTCTGGGCGGTTCGAAAACGATGAATGTGGGGGTTTTATCGGTGAAAGGGGGTGAGATTGCTTCGTCGTGCCTTCTCGCAATGACAAAAAAAAAGAAAAAAAAACCACAAACTCCTAAAAGCTCGTGGTTTTTGAATATATAAACCATTTTAAATTTAAGCTTGAATGCGCTTAAAAGCCAAGCCACTCACACGCTTGTACTCTTCGCTGGTTCTACCGAAGTTGGTGAGCACGACGTTTTTGGCGTTGATGAATACTGCAACAAGGCCAGTATCTGGGGCGTTGAAATGGGTATTGCGCGCCATACGTGCTGCATCTAGATTTGCCTTGGCGACAATGACATCGTTATTGGCAGTGTTTAAGGCATCGAGCTTGGTCTGAAGTGAGGAGACTTTGAGCTCGCCCACAACAGGGTCATAGTTAGAATCGGCCGCTGCCATCATGATGAGGCGCTCAAAGTTTGCTGCCCTATTGTCGTAGTTCATTTGGCTGGCGCTGTTGTAATTGGCAAAAGGGTCATTGGGGTCTTTGGCTACCTTGCGCTGTCCTCTTAACTTGCGTGTAAGGAAGCGCACTTGGTTGATGGTTTCTTTGGTAGTTCCGTTCATGGTCATCTCGGAGGTGACGAGTGCCGACAATGCGGACAGGTCTGCAAACTCTTGCATACGGAATGCCACAGCGTAGTTATAGGTGGTCTCGGCAGTGTCGACAGCGGTTACCAACCCATAAGCCGTGTCGCGTATTTGCTGTAGGCTACTTACCTCATATATTGGGATGTTAGTATTATAGCCTGGCCCATAGCTGGTGGCAGCGGCAATGAACTGACCTGCATGGGTCAAGGTGTTAGAGATGCTGGATGCATAGATGCGTCGGGGTGTGGCTACTTGCCTTACTGCTTTAGCGCTTGGGGCAATGGCATGGCTGTTGCTGGCTTGGGGCAGCTCTGCCGACAAGAGCGAGTCGATGGCTTTTTGTACCGATGGCGAATCGTTTAAGAAGTCATGGTCTTGTGCCTGTTGGGTCAATAATTGTTTTGTGTCGTCTTGGAGCTGTGCCGTATGTTGCACTTTGGCTCCGTTTAGTTTAATTTTTGTCATACATAAGAATTTTAGTCAATCTGATAACAGATTTTAGTTTGGAGCGCCGATTTTATAATGCACAGTGCCTCGGCCACACCTGTACATGTCCTCTGGCTTAAGCTGTTGGCCATAAGTTGCTTGACGTCATTGCAAATTTTAAAAGAAATTTGATTGCTTTTACATCATCGATGAATAGTTGTAAAAAACGGACAAACTACCAAAAACATCGTTAAAGTGCTAATATGTGGCGTGGCTGTTGAGACATTTGAGCAGTAAGTATGCTAAAATATAGTGCGTTGATTTAACAAATATTCGATGAAATGCTCAAATATTTAACAATTTTAATTATAAAAATGCATCATTTTAACGACTATTATTTAAAGAATTTTCATACAAGAGTATGAAAAGAGGCTGTGAATCATTCATCTATCACCTCAAATACTTTAAAAAGTCCTTTTTCTTTCGCCTTTGGCACTTCGGAGATAAATGCATAGGTGCCAGGTTGTAAATCGGCATAAAAATACCCTGTTTTGCCTGCAGGCATATCATTGACACCGCCTAAAAAGGTGACCCCTTGTGGCACTGGCGTTACCAAGCCCTTTGGGTCTGACCAATCCATCCAAGCCAACAGTGCGTCTTCACTGGCATTCGCATCTAGTTTTACAAGGTTTAGGTCGTGCCATATAAAGTTTTCGTGTGGTTTTTGGTCTTTTACGAATACCGAAAATATGTGTTTTCCTTTGGTTATTCCTTTATCATAGCTAATGCCTTCTTCGCCCGACAAGGTGATATTGATGGTGGCCTCTGGTGGTGTGTTGCCACTGTCCTCGTTAAGTACAATGATGGGCTTTGCCATGCCCATGAGGGTATGGAACTTGCCATTGGGCATCTTTACATAACACTCCATGATGTAATAACCAGGGTCTAGCTTAACTGTTGTGATGGCAGTATGTTTTGGAGCAATCAATCCTGAACCTCCAGAAAAAACAATCTCGCCAAACCATGCAGGCAATTTACCAAAGGCCGCAAACCCTTCTTCTGGTTTTCCTGCGTTAATCAAGTCCATGCCCTCTTCAAAAACAGGTGCTACGTCTGTAAGTGTGTTTTTGACCGTTTTTCCTTCAGGGTATTTATCCAATAAAAAGAAATGGGTTTCGTGCGATAGGTTTTGATACTTAAAGGTGTTCCAACCTGAAGGGATGGTATCTACGCTTTGAAACTCCATACTGCGAGTGACAATATCAATAACGTTGGTTGGGTAAGTAACGGTCTCTACAACTTCGTTTTCTGACCCTTCAATCGGTTCGGTTTTCTTGTCGTTTTTACAGCTGAAAAAAGCAGAGAACAGCATGAACAAGAGTACAATAGATGGATTTCGTTTTTTCATGATAACACAATTTAGTGGTTTTGTATAAAATTAGTCAATTATTATTTTTTTGGAGCTACTGCCCTTATCGGTCTCTATTTTAAGAAGGTACAAGCCTTTATTAAGCTGCTCTACATTGATGGTATTAGTTGATTTTTGAGCGATAATCAATTTGCCCACTGCATCGTAGAGGGTAAGATTAATAACATTCAACTCTGTCTGTATGTAAATTTTGCTTTTTGCAGGGTTTGGATACACCGAAATTGCTCCATCCTTAAAATTAGAGTCAATACCCAGCGTTTCGGACTCAAGCTTAACGACCCAAAAATCGTAATTGCCATGATTACCAGAAACGTCAATATTATTGGAAATAGACCGACCAACGATTATGTACCCTCCATTTGTTGTTTGCTGTATGGCGTTACCAAAATCATTGCTGGACCCTCCTAGGCAAGTTTGCCATTGCAATTGGCCAGTACCATTTAGTTTGATGACCCAATAATCGAAAACAAACGACCCAGGATTGCCACTAACGTCGATGTCGTCGGAATTTGTTTGTCCGACAACGACATAGCCACCATCTGACGTCAATTGGATTTCTGTCGCAAAATCATTTTGTGTCCCACCATAGTTTTTTTCCCATTCCAGAGAGCCAGATGCATCCAGTTTTAAAACCCAAAAATCTTGGTTGCCATAATTATTTGCCACATCGCCATCACTAGATTGTGTCATGCCAGTGACTATATAGCCACCATCGGGGGTTTGCTTGACAGACCTTCCGTAATCTGCACTTGCTCCACCATAGGTATATTGCCATTCGACAGCAGATGTTGGGTCAACTTTAATGACAATGAGGTCGGGAGTCAATCCAAAATGCCCCGTAACAATAAAGCCTCCATCTGATGTTTGTTCGGCCCACCAAGCTTGAGCGCCTCCAAAGGTGGTATTGGACCAAGTGTTGGCTATATCGCCATTGGCATCCAATCTTGCCACCCATATACCACCATTAGCTCGAAAACCAGAAGCAATATAACCACCATCTGCTATCTGCCTGATGCTGTGCCCACGATCTGTGCCTATTGTTCCATATTTCTTTCCCCAAAGGGTGTTGCCATTACTATCTAACTTTACAATTAAAATATCATCGCCTCCAATATTCGCTCCGAAGAAATTATTTGAATCGGACATGCCAACTATGATATACCCTCCATCTGCAGTTTGCTGAATTGCATGCGCTTCTTCATCACCACTGCCACCTATGCTTTTTTCCCATTGTATATTGCCCAAACTATTAAGCTTAACCACCCATACATCTCTCCCACCATAGCTTGTAGACACATCGCCGTTTGATGACCCTGTATGTCCTGCTACGATATATCCGCCATCGGACGTTTGCCTAACTGACCTGCCAATGTCTCCACCTGTTCCTCCAAGTGATTTTTGCCACTCTATGGTAGGTTGAGCCAGAACATTGCACATTGAGAACATGATTCCTAAAAAAAATAATTTTGATTTCATAGATTTAATCTTTTACAGTTTTAAGTAATATCCGCCCTTGCTTGGCGCTTAAAATCTTGGTTTTTTTGATGGATATATCAAACTGGTCGCCGGGAATAAACTGATCACCTGGTATGAATTGGTCACCGGGAATGAACTGGTCACCTGGTATGAACTGGTCACCCGGAAGAAACTGGTCACCTGGAAGGAATTGGTCGCCGGGAATGAATTGGTCGCCTGGAATGAACTGGTCACCTGGTATAAATTGGTCACCAGGTATGAATTGTTGAGCTGTATGAATGCTCAAAATTGATTTTTCAACTGGTACCAGAGAATAATTTCCATAAAGCATTCCTTTATAGAACTTGCTATTAGGGTATTTTTTTGCAACTATTTCAGGGTCCTTCATGGTTTCATATAGTTCTATGTTCATCACTTTGTTAGTATTGCCATCTACAATCATTATAATTTTTGTGCCTTCCAATTGTTGGGCAGCCCCTTTAATTTTTATATTGGCAATGCCACCCTTTAAATTCACTTTTGGTTCATATTTTACAGCACCTATTGATACCATGCTTGGCTTGAAAGGCAGTCTTGGAATGTTTAAAAACAATTGATCATCAATAAAAATCTTTAAGCTTCCTTGCTTATAATCTACTTTTACCTGTCTCCAAACACTGTTGAAGGTTTCCATGTTTTTATCGTATTTTTTTATATCCATGGGCTGTGGTGCCTTAAGGCTTGTTTTGAGTCCGTGAGACTGAATTTGTATGGGCTGCATTGAAATGCTCCCAGAATTGTAACTGTGCTGACCGTCCCATAACCGGAGTTCATAACGTTGCCAGAACAACGATTCTACCTTGTCATAAAACGCATCAAACTCAACCGTAAAGGCATCACTTAAATAGCCATCGGTTTGGTCGTTAACAATAGGTTTGATTATTGAGTTGTTAGCGAGTTCGATTACTCTTTGCCCTTGGTCAACATTGGCAATTTGTGCTGTGCCAGCAACCAAATCCCATTGCGATGGAAACTCTCCTGCAATTTCATTTTTAAGACGGTCTTCAAAATTTTGACCAAAAGACGTTGTTGCCAGCATTAAAACTAATAGCTTGGCTAATGATTTTATTGTTTTCATAGTTAACGTATTAATAAGTTATGAGTGTTGATTGTGTTAAAGAAAAGCTGTTGTAGTTTCATGATTTTTTAGTGTTTAATTTTTTACCCTGTTGATTTGCAGCTTTTTAAAATTACATATTTACATTGAGCACCAACTGCCTACTTTATAGTTGGTGCTAAAAATTTTGTGTTTTGCTATATATAAATTGTATTTTGCATAAGAGAACGTTAAAAGGCTATTTATGTAAACTACACGCTATTTTGTACCATTTATGTATTGGAACATGCTATTTATAAAAATGAATAAATAGGTAGTGCTTAAAGGTTTTACTTTTAATATAAAATCAAGTATATATGATTAAAGCAATTATCATAGATGACGAGTTTAATGCTATTAAAAACTTAAAATGGGAAATTGAGAATTTTTGTGACGATATTGACGTATGCGACACATTCACCAATCCATTGGAAGCGATTTCTGCTATCAACTATTTAAAGCCAGACTGTGTGTTTTTAGATATTGAGATGCCAGAAATGGATGGTTTTCAGCTTTTGAACCAATTAACATTTCGTGATTTTGACTTAATCATCACCACTGCCTATGATAATTATGCCATTAAGGCCTTTAAGGAACATGCCATTGATTATTTGCTAAAACCGATAGACTCTGAAGATTTATTACAGACCATCGACCGTGTACGGAAAAATCAAAAACAAAATTCTTTGGGAGACGAGGTAAAAAAAATCATTGAGAGCTTTACCCCTGACAATCAACCAAAACGTTTGGCGCTACAACTGGTTGGAAAAACCATTTATGTAAATATGGATGATATTTTGTACTGTAAGGCAGATAGCAACTATACTGAAGTGCACCTAATAAATGACCAAAAAGAAATGCTATCGAAAAAACTAAAAGATTTGGAAGCCCAAACCAGTAAGTCTTTTTTTAGGGTACACAATTCATATTTAGTCAACATAAACTACATTAAAGAGTTTGTGAAAAATGAAGGTCTATATCTTGTGTTAGAAAACGGCAATACAATTCCGGTATCAAGATCAAAAAAGACAGAACTACAACAATTATTAAATAGCTAATGGCGTTTGGAACACGATTTAACATCCTATTTTTTTGATTATCCTTTCGAGAATGGTTTTATCATCTTTACCATTGGCGTTTTATTTATTCTATCTGTTTTTCATTTTTTGCTGTATTTTCAACATAAGGATAAGCTATATTTACTGTATAGTGGTTATGCTTTTTTTATCATATTCTCTCAACTTCATCATATTTCTGAAGGGTTCTTGTATCAATTATTCTTGCCTATTAAAGACGTTACACAGTACCCAATGGTGGCTACTGAACTGTATTTTTTTATTTATGTATTATTTACATTCAAGTTTTTGGATATCAAATCTGAATTGCCGCAATGGCACAAATGGAGTTTTAGGGCATTATATATTATCATAGCCTATTGCATCGGTGTGTTTTTTATCTACTTATTAAAAGGAGATACACAGATTTTAATGGATGGGTATTTTTATTTCACCATCCCCATGACTGTTTTTGGTTTGGTATTGTACATCCCATTCTTCAAGGTTAAAAACCCCTTAAAGTATTATGTCATCGTTGGTTCATTGATTTTATTTATAAGCTCTATCTGGTCTTTATTATATTATTTACGATTGCAAAATGATGGCCAATCAGTAGAGCCAGCGTACAGCATTCTGTATATCGGGTTTATTCTTGAGAATGTGCTGTTTTCATTGGGATTGGGGCACAAACAGAAACTTATTTTAAATGACAGAAACGAATCTCAAAACAAGCTTATCAATCAACTAAAAGAGAATGAGTTACTACGTGAAAAAATACAAGAACAGTTGAAGCGTGATGTTGAAGAACTAAACAAACAAGCTGAAGTTGAAAAGCTTGAAAACATCAAAATGAAATATGACAAAGAATTAGCCGAACTGAAAGTATCGGCATTGAGAAGTCAAATGAATCCGCACTTTATTTTCAATTCCCTTAATTCCATTAAAAGATACATTATTGACAGTGAGAAGGAACATGCGGTTTTCTACCTTAATAAATTTTCAAAGCTCATAAGAAAAATTCTTGCATCGACCATGGAGAAAGAATCGTCACTCGCCGAAGAATTAGAAACCATGAAGCTATATGTCAATATTGAAAATATAAGATTCAATAACACCATAAATTTTGAACTTAATGTAGATGATACCTTAAATCTTTCCTCTATAAAATTACCATCATTAATTACCCAACCCTTTATAGAAAACGCCATTTGGCATGGACTATCTCTAAAGGAAAACAACAGAACCTTAATGTTAAATGTTCAAAAAATCAATGAAAACCAATTGAAGATTGACATCATAGACAATGGAATAGGAAGAGATAAGTCGGCAGAGATAAAAAAGAAAAAGCTATTAAAACGCACATCGATAGGCATAAAACTTTCTGAAGAACGCTTAAAACACTTTAGCGAAAATTATAAAAGCGCTTCAGATATACAGTTTACAGATTTATACGATAAAAACACACCTATTGGTACAAAAGTAACGTTGTTAATTCCTTTATGTTAGACCGTTAACAGAGTTTTCTTTATCAATGAAACCGTTTTAACAGCTCTTTATTTTACCTCATCTATATCAGCGTCTTTTTATCATTCAATGATGATCTTTTTAGTGAGACTGCCTTTGTCTGTCTTAATTTTAAGAAGATAAACTCCCGAGTTTAACCTACTGACATCAAGTTGTGTTGCGTTTTTGGTCGTCAAGACCTGTTTTCCTAAAATATCATACATCTCAATGTTTCCAATGGCATGTGTCGTTTTTATATGTATGATATCTGATGCAGGATTGGGATACACTGCAATGGCTGTTTCGTCAACAAACTCTTGCGTTGATAAGGTTGCAAAGTTTATAGCATTGGCCGTTGGGCTATTGTTAGCATACAAATTGTTGGCAGCGATATTGATGTAGTTTTCTATAAACAACAGTTCATTAAAAACAGGGTCGCCATTTTCAACAAAAATGATTTGCCCAGTGGTCGGGTTTGGGTCTGCAATAATATCAAACAAAACAAGTTCAAAAGGGCCAGGACCATTTAATAAGATTGTATTAGCCCCTGCTTCTACTCTATAAATAAAATAGGCATCTACATTATTAGACAACGATTCTGACACCCACTCTGAAGCAGGTAGATTAGAGTTTCCTGTTACAAAATTGCCCAAAGTGACACCAGCTGGCACATAAAACCCTGCTCCCATATCGTCGGTACTATGGTTGGTGACACTTGCACTTGGTGTTGCCAATAGTGCCATTTGGTAATTACCTGTGTTAGTGTTGATGCCTACATAAGCAATACTAAACTCGTAGGTTTGAGCCTGTATCATCATCGTCATGAATAGACTGATAACTGTTGTGTAAAGATGTTTCATGGTTGTATGTTTTAAAGTTAATTTGGTATTTGTGTTTGTATTGGATAAAAATTAGAAGAGGCACCATTACTAGGATGTGCCAATACAATGGTTTTTAAAAGTCCTGTATCGTTGCCAGGCCCTAAATAGCGCACCTGACCATTCATATTGATGTCGGCATTGTGGTAACCAGTGTAAGGAAAAAAGTTGCTGCTAGAAATACCTAAGATAAAGGCCTTTATAAATCCGGAATCATTGCCTGGTCCTAAAAACCTAATAGCGCCATTACCATTGGCATCTCCTGCCCATAAGGCCATGTTACCCGATACGAGCAATGCTCTTGCATTGACACCATAGGTTGCTAACGAATTGCTTGTAAAATCTACCACTGTAGGCGTGGTCTCATTGAGACCAATAACACCAGAGGTCATGGCGCCATTGTGGTTGCGATGATCTACCACCACATAATAATTGGTTGGTGCCGCACTCATAACAAGATTAGAAACACCATCTAAACCGACCACATCGCCATCGCGCTGTACTAGGGCAGACTTTCCATTGATGCGTTTGGTGTTGTCGTTGGCAGCACGCAGTTCAACCCAAACCCAATCGACAATGGCATTGTTGCCTGTTACAGAGAATACCGATGCATTACAGGTCGCTCCATCGGAATAAGGGCTTGTTGTTGGAATTAGGCCTCCAGAACGCAAGTTATCGTTCATTTGTCCTGCTATAACAGGGTTTAGCATTGGGCCTTGCAGAAATAGTTTTGGGTCTATCTTAATCTTAAAATTGGCATTGATAAACCCTTCAGACATAGAAACCGATGGCGTGCTCAACTCCTGTACATTGACTTCGCCAAGGGTATAAAGGATATTGATATTGCCAACGGTTGTTGATGCTCCTCCACTATCGACACTGAATTTTTCGATGGATTGGGCTTTACAAATAAAGCTTACCATAAGCAAGGTTAAAAATGTGAGTTTTGTTTTCATAATATTATTGTTTATCAAGTAATGACTGCACCATGGCTTTAAGTTCGTCGATTTGTTTTTGTTGGTTTTCTATAATGGTTTGTTGTTCTTGAATGGCCTTTATAGCTACAACTCCAAAACCAGAATAATCTATTCCATATAAATTATCAGCTTCGGAATAATGTACCACTTCTGGAAATATGCTTTGAACTTCTTGAGCAATAAAACCTAACGATTTCTTTTTTGAAGTATCGTCTTTATAAAAGTATGATGTGGGCCTTAAGAGCTTAACACGATCCAATATTGTATCAATACTCTGTATGTTACTTTTTAGACTCATATCTGAAGATTGCACGTAAGCTCCTGTAGTGGCACTAATAGAACCCATAAGGGTAGCACCATAATGAAAACGAAGTGCATAACCATGAGTGATGTTCCAATCTAAATTTGCCGTGCCATCCTTAAACGCAAGCCCAGTTCCAACAGTCTGGCCTGCTTGATAAATATGCACTCGTGAGGTAGGCGTGCCATTTATTCCTACTTTTCCATCTCCCGTAATGACCATTCTATCTGCTGCACCAGATGCATTCCTGAAGTAAAAATTTAGTCGTGCGCTGGTAGTTACATTACTAGGCAAGGCAGCAATATCCCAATTACCTGTAGAGGACGTATTTTTAAAACCAATTCTAGCATAATCGTTTCCTTCTTCTTCTAAAAGCAAGTGCTGTTTATTTACGCTTGAATTGTTTTTAATGTGCACCCACGCATCCTCCCCAGTAGTTATATTACCAAATTTGAATTCTCCAGTTTGTTCCATCATAAATCTAGTAGAAATGGTTGTACTTGCGTCTGGTTTAGAACGAAATACGAGAGTTGAACCACCACCTAAAGTAGAAAGTCGCCATTGATTGCCATTATTTGGATAGCCTATATTAAAACCTCCTAAATTACTTGCCAGGAATATATCTCCTGCCACATGAAGTTTACTTTCTGGTGTGCCAGTACCAATCCCAACATTTCCAGTGCCAGTAGTCAAGGCTGCCGTACCTGTAGAAGTTGTGTAGAAATGGCCTCCAACACCACCACCAAAGCCATAGCCTTGAACGCCTACACCTGTTGCCGATTCAGAAACACCTTGTACACCAGCAAAAAAACTCGTTTTGGAAACCCCATAAACCCCATGTGCTCCAACTCCATTACCCATTACACCTGCGTTGTTAGCTGGCAAAATTTCACCACCAACTCCAACCGAACCTGCAAGTCCAAAGCGAGAGCTTTCTGAATCGTTGTGAACATGAAATGCAGCACCAGATTGATTTACACTTCCAAAGTAGGGCAATTCAATATCGCCAGCAGCCATGGCGTAAGGCACCGATTTGAATTGGGTAGTTCCCATATTTATCAATCCGGAACCAGTATCGACTCTAACATTCAAAAAATGGTCATCACTAGCCCAATCTATATTGGCAAAGTTTCCAGAGATGAATGTTCCTTCACCAATGTTTAAGATGACAATTCCATTGTCATCTGTCGTTGTGTTATGGGTTTCTGTGTAAACATTTGTAAGTGCTGCACCTTGTAATACTGAAAATTGTACAATAACAGGATCGTTGGCAACAACATTTCCAAGGTTATCTTTTATAACAGCCTTGTAATTAATGCCATTTTGGGCAACACCTATGTTGCAGATCAATAATACCAGAAATAGAGTAATTTTTGTTTTCATGTCTGAAATAATTTAGTTTTCTTACAAATAATTTACAATTTAATCACCTCATTAACAGCGTATAATGTATGGTTGGTTAATTATATTGTATGGATGGGTATTTGTAAGTTCATTGTATGTATAAAATTATTGCAAAATCTACCATAGGGTTATCACTATTGTAACAAATGGTACAACACATGTAACATTTTAATTAAATTGCCTCTTTTCTATGATTTCCAAACGATTTATTAAGGCTTGTAACTGTTCATTTTGAAAAGCGTTCATTTGTTTTTCATCTTTAATTTGGGCTTTTTGGGATTCGATGATGTCTTGTTGCTCCTTGATAGCTTCTAACAACACAGGAATCAGTTGAATATAGCTGACGCCTAGATAGCCTTTATCGGTATCCACCGTACTTACCATTTCAGGAAACACTTTTTGAAGTTCTTGAGCGATGACACCGTATTGACGGTTCATGTTTTCATCACCTTTCATATTATAGGAATAACCTTGAATGCCCTGTAGTTTTGTCAAAACGTTTTCAATAGGCAAAAAATTCTCTTTAAGCCGTTCATCAGATACTCCAGTAATCGTACCTGTATATTCAATAGAACCATTCACATCGAGTGCCACATTAGGTGCCACGATGCCGATGCCTACATTATCGGCAAAGAGATTGGCAGTACCTCCGTAGCCCCAACTAAAATAAGTGCCATTATACCAGATGGCTTCCGAACCATTGACGCTCAAGGCGATTCCAGATGCTATACCGTCATTTAAGTTTGCGTTGCCACCTATTTTCATGTTGCCATTTTTATAGACCGTTAAGGCATTTTTTCTTGCGTTATTTGCAGTGCCATTACCAATCTCAAACAACGGATCGGTTGCTATCCAAGTAGTTGGATTACCTCCTCCCACATTAAATTGTCCCATGGCGGTAGATGCCAAAGATTCTGCTTTTGTTTCAGAACCAGCAGCTGTTGCTAAACTTCCAGAAGCAAGTGTTTGGTTTCCAAAAGCGGTAGAAACACCTCCTGACGCAATTGGATTATATCCAATAGCTATGGAATAGATTCCACTAGACTTAGATCCAAAACCCATTGCAATTGAAGAAGGTCCAGATGCTTCTGTGCGCAAACCCGATGCAAAGGCATAATCTCCTGTGGCGCCATAAATTGATGATGGAACATTGGTTAGACTTAAATCAATGGATTTGAATCCAATAGTTCCATATTGATCAGGATCTTGTCCTTTTAATCGCCAACCTGTATTACCACTTTCAGTTATTTTCTCCAAACCAGTCACATTCAATGCATAAGGTACGGCTTTAAATTCGGTAGTGCCCATATCAACCAAACCATTGCCTGAATTCACTTTGACATTTAACCAATGTGAATCACTTCCCCAAGCAATAGTGCTGAAGGTACCACTTACAGGAGTCCCTTCTCCAATGTTGACGACGATAATGCCATTGGCATCTGTGGTTGGTGTATGTGTTTCTTTGTAAACATTAGATTGTCCTACACCTTTTAGAATGTTAAATTCTACAGTAATGCCTTGGTTTGCTACTACGTTACCATTGTTATCTTTAATAACAGCCTTATAGTTGATACCGTTTTGAGCAAGGCTCATGGATGCTATCAACACAATCAAAAAAAAGGTAATTTTTTTCATGACTAGTGGGTTTATAATAGAAGACGAATTCTTCTATATGGTTTAATCACAACAATTTACAAAAAAAAGAGATTGAAAATTAAAATCATGATCCCTTTATAAGCTGCTAGGAGTTAATGGTTTTCTGTTATTGTCAAAGTTGTTTGTTTTGATACTGTTTCCAACTGTCGGATTCGTTGTTCCAATGTTTTTAATGTTGCTAATTCTGTTCTTAAATCTTCAATTATTGTTTGCTGTTCTTGCATCGCTTTTATCAATACAGGAATCAATTCGGTGTAGTTAATGCTCAAGGTGTGGTCTTCGTCTTCTTTTGACAGTACAATTTCGGTAATGATGGACTGTACCTCCTGCGCGATCAACCCAAATGATCTAGTGGTTTGCTCTCTGCCTTTCCAATGGTAGCTTTTAGGGTGCAATTGCATAATTTCATTAAGCCCATAAGACAGATCAGTAATATGCTCTTTTAAGCGTCTGTCCGAACTGTGCACCACAGCTCCACCCACATATACAGCCCCACCATCGTGTTGAAGGTATAAACCAGAGGCTGCACCATTGTTTCGTGCCATGATTTCATTGTTATCAAACACTAGATTGGTGCTGTCGAGGTCACCAATAGCCAAATAGCCACTAGTATTGGAGTAAGAAGCGTCTGAACCATCCGTTATATGCAGCTTTGTCGTTGGATTAGAAGTTGAAATGCCGACATTGCCATTTTTTAAAACTGTTAGAGCATTTGAAAGTGTTAAGATGGACGTTCCATTTCCTATTTCAAACAAAGGATCAGCCGAGTTCCAATTAATTTGATCGATTGCAGTGCCAACATTATAACGCCCTATAGCTGTTGCTAAATATGACCTTGCTTTTGTATTATACCCCATAGCCGAGGAAAAAGAACCCAATGCGGACGTATTATATCCCATGGCTGTCGAATTATAGCCTGAAGCAGTGGTTTGCTGCCCCATGGCTGTAGCATTGGTATTAGAAGCAGTTGTTTCTTTTCCCATTGCTGTGGCATAAAAGGCCGAGGCAATCGTTCCCGTCCCTAAAGCTGTGGAATAGGGTCCTGAAGATTTTGCATTAGCACCAATTGCTGCGGATCCAATACCTGAAGCTTGAGAAGCATATCCTAATGCTACAGAATAATCACCCGTAGCGCCTAATGTACTGCTCAAATTAACAGGAATGCTCAAATCTACAGCATCCTGACCAATTGGACCATAGTAGGCAGGATCTCGCCCTTTAAGCCTCCAACCAATACCATTACCTTCATTAATTGCTTCAAGACCCGTCACATTTTGAGCCGATGTAGCTGTGATGGCATAAGGGACAGCACTAAAAGGTGTGGTGCCCATATCTATCAAACCTGTGCCAGTATTAATCTTCACATTTAAAAAATGATCGTCACTTGCCCAATCAACCCCTGTAAAGGTTCCACTAATTGGTGTTCCTTTACCAATGTTGATAACCACCATACCATTGGCATCAGTTGTCGGTGCATGGGTTTCTCTGTAAATGTTGGTTTGCGTTGCACCTTTTAAGATGGTAAATTGAACTGTAATTGAATTATTGGCAACAGCGTTGCCATTAGTGTCCTTAATAACAGCTTTGTAATTGATGCCGTTTTGTGCAAAACATATTAAGCCAAAAAGCAATACAAAAAAAAGAGTGAGTTTTGTTTTCATAAAATTATTAATTTTATAAATAATTTACATCTTAATTACCTAATTACCAGCAAACAATGTATAATTGGTCGATTATTTTACATGAATGGTATTAGTAGGCTTAACACATTTATAAAATTATTGCAAAATCTATCATAGGGCTATCACTATTGTAACAAATGGCACAACACATGTAGCATTTTAATTGGATTGTGTTTTTTCATTTTTTTCTAAACGTTTCAGTATAGCCTCCAACTGATCACTTTGCTTTTTATTGATTTCTTTTTCTGTTTCAATTTGAACCTTTTGTGATGCTATAATGACTTGCTGCTCTTGAATTGCCTTTATCAACACAGGAATCAGGTCAGAGTAATACACACCCATTCTATCCATTTCAACTGATTTGGTTTTGGTTCGGTCGTTGTCATCAATGGCTATTTGTTCGTGTGTTTTGACCACTTCTGGAATTATTTGCAGCAATTCTTGCGCAATCAATCCGAGTTTTTTGTCCTCGTTTGGATGGGTTTTCCAGTTGTAGCTCACTGGTTTTAATTTCATTAATTCATTCAACCCATAGTTCAAATCAGTAATATTGGTTTTATCACGACTGTCGGAAGTATTAATGACTCCGTTGGTTGCATATACGGTATTCCAGCGATTAGTAGCCGATCCTAAATTGTCAACGCCGTTTACTGTTGAGACCAAACCTCCATTTACAGTAATTATAAAAGTGCCACCATCTTCAATGTACTCTTGATTTCCAAATTGGATGCGGCCATTGGTTTGCAACTTTGCAATTGGGTTGGAAACCCCAATGCCTACATTACCATTTTTTAAGACAGTCACAGCATTAGCTCTAGTACTACCTGTTGTTCCGTTGCCTATTTCGAATAAAGGGTCAGTTGCCACCCAAGTAGTGGCATTACCTCCACCTAAATTAAATGCTCCAATGGCTGTGGAATTATAAGCATTGGCTCGTGTATAAACGCCTGCTGCCAAAGAATAAAGGCCTGTTGCATTGGAATAATAGCCCATTGAAGTTGTTGCTAACCCAGTTGCGTTAGTATAGGCACCTAAAGCTGTTGAAGATTCACCTGATGCTACTGTGTTACTTCCCATGGCTGTTGAAATGCCTCCCTGTGCACGCGTATCTCTCCCAGCGGCAAAAGAATAAGTTCCCAAAGCGCCAATATCGATAAGTTCTTGACTGGTGCTAAAATCAACGGCGTTGTTCCCAATGTCCCCATAGGATCCTGGGTTTCTTCCTTTTAATCGCCATCCTGTGCCACTGCCTTCATTGAGTAATTCAAGGCCAGTTGAAACTAAATTGGCTTCAGCATACTCCTTGGTAATCAACGCCTTTGCACCAGCAGTTGTAATCAACGCATTTGTTAATGAGGGTGCTGTGATGGTGCCGTTTTTTAATATAGTGAAGGCATTTGAACGTGCTGAAGGTGATGTACCATTACCTATTTCAAACAAAGGGTCTACTTCTACCCAAGACGTAAGACTATTTCCACCGCCTAAATTATAAAGACCGATGGCTGTATTGCCATAAGCTGATGCAATAGTTCCTAAACCCATAGCTGTTGAATAATTACCAAAAGCATTGGTGACCGCTCCCGTGGTGGTTGAATTTTCTCCATAAGCAGTTGTTGAATTTCCCATCGCAGTCGAATAACCTCCTGATGCAGTTGTAGAAATGCCCATGGCGGTTGAAGTGTTTCCAGAAGCAATAGTACCACCTCCAAAAGCGGTTGCATTAGTTCCTGTGGCTCCTGCAATTGTGGAAGGATTAAAGCTTTTGCTCAAATCAACAGAATTCAATCCAATTGGCCCATAATTGCTTGGGTTGACTCCTATCAGTCGCCATCCAGCACCAAAACCTTCATTGATTTTTTCCAGTCCCTGCACATTGGCAGCACTCAAAGCATAAGGAACCGTTTTGAATTGGGTCGTACCCATATCTACCAATCCTGAACCTAGGTTGATTTGGGTGTTTAGATAATAGGTATCATTGCTCCAATTGATGGTGTTATAATTACCACTAATAAAAGTGCCTTCCCCAATGTTCACAATGATGATACCATTGGCATCTGTTGTTGGTGTATGGGTTTCGCGATAGACATTCGTTTGAGCAACACCTTTAAGTATTGTAAATTGAACAACTACAAGGTCATTTGCAACGATATTGCCCAAATTGTCTTTAATAACGGCTTTATAGTTGATGCCATTTTGAGCAAAGAATATGATAGGCATACAAAATGCCAATAAGAATAATAGTTTGGTTTTCATGGTTTCTATTTTGAATGAACAGTTTATGGCTAAATGGCTTATTTAAATACAACCTTCACAGGGAAGAATTCAATCTTTTCAATTCTTGTGTCATCATTACAGTTGTCATCATTGCTAATGTCATCACCTCCAGTATCGCCAACGATATGGAAGAATTTGACCAAAGTACCCTCTAAAGCTGCCACTTTAATGACCGTATTTCCTTTCATGTATTTACTGACAAGCTTTGAAGCTGCATTTTGGGTCATATCTGCTGGTAAGCCATGTGCCATTAAAACTGCGTTTGCTATTTTTTGACCATCAAAAAAAGTTTGCATTCCAGCAGCCACATCAGCTCCAGGTACTAAAAACTGAAACCCAGCCGCAGGACTTATAAATTCTGTTCGTGACGCTTGGTCAGACACTATTTTTGAAATGGTTTTACCATAAGGTGCATCATATACTTTCTTGCTCCAACGAGCTTCTGTGGTACTAAAATCATGTACAGTTTCTTGAGCCCATAAATAGATATCTGCCCAAACTTCTTTACCATTGGCCGATAAACGAATTTTTACTTCGCTCTTCACTTTTGGACCATTTCCTCCAAATTCTCTATCACCTCTGACCAGTGTTTTTGGGCAAAGCCATTCTGTGATGTCTTCTAGCTTAATTTCTGTTGATAATTCTAGATTGGTTGGAGCCACATTAGGCATTACTTTAACGGTATTGCTTGTAGGGTTGACCTTTGGCTTTGTTTGAGCAAATGATATAGATGCAATCATTAATAATGTCAATAAAAAAATAGTTTTTAAAGTTCTTGATTTCATATACTTTTGATTTTAATGGTTCATACTTACTATTTTTTAAATGTTGTTTTTTTTATCAATTTATTTTTATGGATGATATGCAACTCATAGTTTCCCTTTTCTAGATAATTCACATTGAGATATACTTTGGTTGAGGGAAATTTTTCTATTTCGCCAGTGTAATTATGAGTCTTTTTTTTTGGCATGACTGATATGCATCCAAATTTGTTTGAAGTAAAAGTAGTTGAGGTTTTAAAACTCGACTATGACAGATGTAACAACTTTAATGACACATGTAACATCTAATAAAAAGAAGGTGTTTAAGACTTTGAAATGTATTCGGAAGGTGTTAATTGGTACATATCCTTAAAACATTTTGAAAAATAGGAAACGTCATTAAAACCCACTGAATAAGCCACATCAGAAACGTTATGATTACCTTTTTTAAGAAGGTTGGCTGCAGCCTTTAAGCGTTCACTGCGTAGAAACTCTGTAGCAGAAACACCCAATAACGATTTTAGTTTTCTATGTAATTGCATTCGGCTCATGCCAATTGCTTTTGCAAAATCATCAATAGAGAATTCGGCATTTGAAATTTGCTTTTCTAAAATAACTTCTAATCTCTCTATGAATTTTTCATCAACTGAAGTCAATCTAATATCTGTTGGTTTTAAGATCAATTCCTTACTGTAGCGCTCTCGGAGTTTTTGGCGTATTTCGAGGAGGTGAAACACTTTGGTCTTTAGAATATCATGATTAAAAGGTTTTGTAATATAATCATCAACATTGTAGTGCAATCCTTTTAAATGCAACTCGTCAGAAGCTTTGGCCGTTAACAATATAATTGGTACAAAGGACGTGAGTTCATTCTCCTTTAATTTTTTGGTCAACTCAAAACCATCCATTTTTGGCATCATGACATCGCTGATAATGAGGTCGGGGATTTCTTTGAGTGCTATTTTTAGAGCCTCTTTACCATCAGAAGCTTCAATGACGTGATAGGTTTTTTTAAATAAATCTTTTAAAACCGATCGAATATCTGCATTGTCATCTACAACCAATAGCATAGGGAGCTCTTTATCATTCTCGTCAAAGGTTTCTTCAAAAAATTGTGAAGCAGCAGGTTCAGAAATAATACTAACCTCTTTAAGCAACTCCTTATCTAAAGGCAAATCAATTTTCAATAGTAGTATATTATCATTTATTGTTGCCGATAGTTTTCCTTTGTAAAGTGTGACCAATTCCTTTACCAATGCCAACCCTATACCAACACCTTCCGTTGCATTTGTATCTTGGTAAAAGCGCTCGAATAGTTTAGAAACATCTTTTGTCTTGGTAGTTTCTGTTGGATTAGCAACTGTTAGCTGAAGGTTATCATCACCAATTTGAGCGTGAAATTCGATTGTTTTGCCATTAGGTGTATATTTTAGAGCATTAGATAACAGGTTTGAAACAATTTTTTCAATGACATCTTTATCAAACAACACATCTTTATCTGTTTTATCAATATGCTTGATAAATTTAAAATTAAGCTCTTGGGCCTTCAATTGATAAGGCTCAATCAATGCTTCCAAGAAGGTAGAAATATTGCTTTTTTGCAATAATAATTTTAGGTTTCCAGAATCAATTTTAGACAATTGAAGAAGCTGATCGACCAAAGACAACATTCGGTCGGAATGCTGCTCGATTAAACTTAAATGTTTTTGCTTTGAAATGTCAACTTCATTCTCTTTAAGCAATTGCAAAGGGCTTTTGATGAGTGTTAAGGGCGTTCTAAACTCATGTGATATGTTAGCAAAGAATTTTGATTTCAGCCCATCTAACTCCTTTAGTTTTTGACTGGTTTTTAGCTTGTTGCGGTATGCGTAAAATAAAAACGCAACAGCAATAATACCCAAACTCAACAAACTCAAAAACAAATAAGTCTGATTTTTTTGTTTTTCCTCTACTATTATTTTTTGAGCTAATAATTCTGAAATTTCTTTTTCCTTTTTGACAGCTTCGTAGCGTGCTTCAAGAGTTGAAGTCAAATCTCGGTTTGTTTTTTTTATAACATCTTCTCTTAAATCGTATGCCTTATCGAAATAGTCAAAAGCTATTTTGTGTTTACCAACTTCGTTATAACAAATAGCCAAACTATAGAGTAATCGTTCATAATTATCTGTTTTAACTATACTAGGGTTGTTGATATTATCATAAATGATTTTAGCTTCTTCAAGGCTTTTTATTGCTTGTGCATAGTCTTTGGTTTTGCGCCTATTAAAGCTACCATGGTACACGAGTGCTCTAGCCAACTCGATTTTATCGTCTTTAGTTCGAAGGTAATTTAATCTGTCTGATTGAGCTTGTATGGCATTTTTAAGATCATCAATTCCCAAGTAATAAGCCGTTTTTAAGAGATATAATTGAGATAGATTCCTGACATCATCCTTTTTTATATAATAATCAAAAGCCATGTCTATATAACGTTTGGCATCATCATCTCTGCCATTAAGTCCACTAACATCCGCAAGATACGTGTAGATATAATTAACCATATCCTCTGATTTGATATCTTGAGCCAAACGCAGTGCTTCTAACAATAGTTTTTCGGCATTTTCACTATTTTCTTTAGTGAATTTCTGACGAGAGATTTCAGACCGCTTGATGATGGCATTGATTACTGTGCTATTGTAAATAGCGTTAGCTTTAGAGATAGAATCAATTTTCAAATAAAGAGGAAGTGCATCAGCGTGCTCATCCTTAAAATAGTGCATATTACCTTTGGTATAGTAGAGTTCTATATCAAAAAGAAGATTTTTACTTTTCTGCGAAATTTTTGCGGCAAGTGAAAAGTAGTCGGTTGTGTCCTTGTTTTGTAGTTTATCTGTAATCTTATAGAGTTCTAATGCAGAGGCAAAAGCAAGAGAGTCATTTTTTTGAAGTTTAGAAATTGCCAGTGCTTTTTTTGCATAGATGTAAGCACTATCATACTCAAGGTATTTGTTAAATCGTATAGAGGTTTCAAGTTCCTCATTAGCTCTATATTTTTCTTGGGCAATGAGCTGTCCAAACGCTAACATAGAAACAGAAAAAATGAGCAGTTTTTTCATTTACAGGGCATTGATTTATCTAAAGTAATTAAATAACATCAATTATATATAAAGAAGACACCTATTTTAAATCTTAACCTAAATTTACTTTTATGGCTGCTACCATTTTGGATGCGCGCTCCTTTACTTGCGCTTCTGTCCAAGATAGTTTAATCAAACAAGAGATGTTTCGTCCTATGTAATGGTCTGATTCTGGGTAAGATTTATTTTGAAGATATGCCAATCCCTCTTTGACCTCTTTAGGCAAAGGATATAGTGTTTTTAATTCCTTAAGGTGTTCCCATTTACGAATGTAATGCCAGTTGTTATCATAATAATGAAAACAACCATCAACGCCAGATTCTTTAAATGCTTTTGATACATTCCTTGCCTTTTCCAAGTCTGGCAAAAAGAAACTTAAGAACGAATAGCTTTCTTCGCCTCCTTCAGGGACCGTTCGGAATTGCACTTCTGGTATTTGAGACAAAGCTTCTCTTAAAACTGTATAGTTTTTCTTTTGAATGGCTACAAACTCATCCAAACGTCTTAACTGTGCCAATCCAACAGCTGCATGCAGTTCTGAAATCCTGAAATTATAGCCTAAAAACGGATGGGTTTCGGCACCTCTATCGGTTCCTATATGATCGTGCCCATGATCGGAAAAATGATCAGAATGGGTGTAGTATTGTTCGTTATTGCTGATTACAGCACCTCCTTCTCCACTGGTCACAATTTTAACAAAATCTAATGACAAACACCCCAAATCTCCAATGGAACCTAGTGGTTTTCCTTGATAAGTAGCACCAGTTGCTTGTGAAGAGTCTTCAACCAAAACCAAATGATGTGTATCACAAATAGCTTTTAGAGCCTCCATATTTGCCATGCTGCCGCACATGTGCACCACCATCACTGCTTTTGTTTTTGCTGTTATGGCAGATTTTACCGCTTCTGGATTTAATGCAAGCGTGTCATCAATATCGACCAAAACAGGGACAGCACCCAGCATCATAATAGCTTCAAAACTGGCCACAAAGGTAAACGTTGGCATAATCACCTCATCACCAGCGCCAATACCAGCAGCAGCTAATGCTACAGATACTGCTGCAGTTCCGCTAGATACCAATTGTGCGTGCTTAACTTTAAGCTGCTTTTGCAATTCTTTTTCAAGCTCCTTAGCTTTCCAATGTCCATTGCGCATGCCATCAAAACCATAACGCATTAAAACACCAGAATCTAAAACATCATTGACCTCTTTGCGTTCTAAATCACCAAACAACTCAAATCCTGGCATATTCTATTTTATTAAGGTCTTTAAATAAGTGAGGTAAGCCGTTATACTTTCCCCATCAACTTTGGTCAAAGGTTCTCCAATGATATCACCATTTTTGTCCAAAGTCATAACTGCAGGAAATGAATTGGTCTTATTGTAATGAATGATGAGCCTTCGCTGTTTGATCACATTGATGTCTGTACTTTTTATATCTTGATTGGAACCATCAACCATTAAATACACAAAATTGTTAGCAATGCTTTTAAAAGCATCTGATTTAAAAACATTTGAATAAAATTGCTGGCATGATTTGCAGTCATCCTTTGTGAAATAAACCAATACAGGTTGGTTTTCTATTTTCGATAACTCTGTTGCTGTCACCAAATCTTTTTGCCAATGTAATTGAACATCTTGTGCATAGATGGATACACTAAAAACAAATACGATATAAAGAATACCTCTTTTCATATGTTGGGGTTTATGTGAAGAACAAATATAGTGCAATACAGATGTTAGTCAAAACTTAAACACGAGTTTTAACTACATTTCGATAACACTTTCATCGACAAATTTTCTCACTTTCTTAAATGAGGCAAACATATCATCAGCAGCCCTGTAACCTACTGGTAACAATAATACTGATTTTAAACTTTTAGCTTTCAAATTTAAAATGTCATCAAACACTTCTGGTACAAAACCTTCCATTGGGCACGAATCTATTTTTTCGATAGCACAAACGGTCATTAAATTGCCCAAAGCTATATAGGCTTGTTTTATGGACCACTCCTGACGTTCTTGTTTGGTCATATTCTTCATCATCACTTTTAAATCTTTACGATAGGGCTTCAATATGGTCTCGGGAGTATCTCTAATATTTTTGATATTATCAAAAAGCAAATCAACATCTGTATCCAAAATCGTTTCGTTTATACAAATGACCAGCAAGTGTGAGGCATTTAATACCTGTTTTTGGTTAAAAGAAGGTTCTACAAGCCGTTCTCTAACTACTTTATCTTTTACCACCAATAGTGTAATGGTTTGCAGACCAAAAGACGTTGCAGTTAAATTAAAAGCCTGTTTTAATATGTTTAACTTTTCTTCTGAAAGAATTTTGGAAGGATCAAATTTTTTGGTGGCATAACGCCATTGTAAACTCTCAATTACATTCATTTTATAGTATATAGGTTATGCAAAAGTAATATAAGAGGAGTTTTATCTATAGAAAAGGCTATAAATTAATTCAATACCTTGATTAAAATAGTTTTTAAAAATTTAAGTTTTTATTTGAAAGAAATAAAAAAGGGTTCTATATTTGCACTCGCTAAAGGAGAAATGGCAGAGTGGTCGAATGCGGCAGTCTTGAAAACTGTTGAGGGTCACACCTCCGGGGGTTCGAATCCCTCTTTCTCCGCTGAAATTTATTCAATTTCCACCAAAGTCCTGTAAACACTATGTT
>DINS01000008.1 GCA_002426015.1 Flavobacteriaceae bacterium UBA5534 | reverse complement strand
TGGTAAATGGATCATAAAGATTTAGATGTTTGGAAGAAAAGTATGGACTTGGTAGAATTAGTTTATGAATTAACTTCCAAGTTCCCTAATGATGAAAGGTTTGGACTCACAAGTCAGATGAGAAGAGCAGCAATTTCAATTCCTTCAAATATTGCGGAAGGTGCGGCAAGAAAAGGAAATAAAGAGTTTATTCAGTTTTTGATGATTAGTTTAGGATCATTATCTGAATTGGAAACACACTATTTACTGGCGATACGTTTAAAAATGGCTAGTCAAAATGAAATTATAGAAACAAAAATGGTAGAAGTGAAGAGACTGTTGTTAGGTTTCAGGAATTATTTGATGAAGAAGTGAGTGGTGAATGGTGAGTGGTGAGTGGTGAGTGGTGAGAAGTGAGTGGTGAGAAGTGAGTGGTGAGTGGTGAGTAGTGAGTGGTGAGTGGTGAGTGGTGAGAAGTGAGAAGTGAATAGTGAGTAAGTCTATTCACGACTAACGATTCACGATTCACTAATAACAATTAACTAAAAAAATGAGTGATATCATATTAAAAGCCGAAAACATCAGCAAGCAATACCGATTGGGTACTGTTGGGACAGGCACGATTAGTCATGACCTTAATCGTTGGTGGCATAAAGTACGAGGCAAGGAGGATCCTTTTTTAAAAATAGGTGAGACCAATGACCGAAGTACCAAAGGGGAGAGCGATTATGTGTGGGCCTTACGGGATATCAATTTTGAAGTCAAGCGAGGTGAGGTTTTGGGCATTATTGGTAAAAATGGTGCTGGCAAATCGACGCTTTTAAAGATTTTGTCGAGGGTCACTAGCCCAACCACAGGAACCATTAAAACCAAAGGGCGTATTGCTTCCTTATTGGAAGTGGGTACAGGATTTCATCCCGAAATGACAGGTCGTGAGAACGTTTTTTTGAATGGCGCCATTTTGGGGATGACCAAAGCGGAAATCAAAGCCAAGGAAGACGAAATTATAGACTTTAGTGGGTGTGAGCGTTATATTGATACGCCTGTCAAACGTTACTCTTCTGGGATGACGGTGCGTTTGGCCTTTGCCGTTGCGGCGCATTTAGAACCCGATATTTTGGTGGTCGATGAAGTGTTGGCCGTTGGTGATGCCGAGTTTCAAAAAAAAGCCATTGGCAAGATGCAGGACATTAGTAACCAAGAAGGACGCACCGTTTTGTTTGTGAGCCATAATATGGCTGCGGTAAAGAGTTTGTGTACTAGAGCGGTTGTGTTGGAGCATGGGAAAACCGTTTTTGAAGGTAAAACAGATGAAGCTGTTGATTTTTATTTATCGGAAAACAAAATAGAAATTCAATCAGATTTAAGTAGTGTTAAGGATAGAAGTGGTGATGGTAAAGTTCAATTTATAGCATTTTACCTTGAGAATGATAACGGAAAACAAGTGGATTATGTTTTAAACGGAGAGGCGGCAACTCTATGTTTTAAATTAAAAATAAAGAATTTAATGGGAATGAAATCAACTATTGATTTGGGGTTTTCAATGCATTCTAGTGATGAGCAAACCATAGCAGTACTTTACAGTTCGTACCAAAACAATACGTTCTCGGTACTTGAAGAAGGAGATTACCTTATACAATGTAGGATTCCGAATATAGCCATCAACGAAGGCGAATATATTATTAAAGGACGTATTCTTTGCAATAATTATGAGTCTGATTGGCCAAAAACACCATTGGGGAGATTTAACATTGTTAAAGGGGATTTTTATAATACAGGGAATCTTGGTTTTGAAGGTAATTCCAAGCTTTTAATCAAAGGCGAATGGCTTTTGGTAAATTAAAATGGATGGGTGTAAAACAGATATTTAATAGGTGTATTAGCATACTCAATAAGTTTAAAATTTCATCGAATGAAATGAAAACAGAGTATGCTCATCTATCATTCTCTCAAGAGGGAGAAGACCTTATTCTAAATCGTTTTTTAAACGGAAAAGAGAAAGGTGTTTATGTTGATATTGGAGCACACCATCCAAGACGGTTTTCTAACACCTATTGGTTTTATAAAAAGGGTTGGCGAGGCATCAATATCGATGCTATGCCAGGCAGTATGGAGGCCTTTAAAAAGGAGCGTCCGGAAGATATCAATTTAGAACTAGGGATTTCAAAACACGAAGGTGCGTTGGTATATCATATGTTTAATGAGCCAGCGTTGAATACGTTTTCGGAGGTTGAGGCTAAAAAAAAAGACGGTTTAGGGGTTTATAAAATCATTGAAAAGAGAACAATAGCCACCTATCCGTTAAAAGTTGTATTAGATAAATATTTACAGCAAGAAACGATAGATTTTATGACCATCGATGTGGAAGGGCTTGATTTGGAAGTCGTAGAATCGAATGATTGGGAGCTTTATAGACCAATGCTCGTATTGGTTGAAGATTTAAAAAAACAGCCTTTGATGGAATTACCAGCATATAGTGACCTCTATAACATTATGGTTTCTCATGAGTATGTGTTGGTCGCCAAAACCTTTAATACCTTGTTTTTTAAAGATAAAAGAGTATAAATGAATCTCGCACCTGTTGTCTTATTTGTATATAATCGTCCTTGGCATGCCGAGCAAACACTTCATGCATTGCAGGCAAATACACTGGCTAATCAAAGTGACTTATATATTTATTGTGATGGCGCCAAACCAAATGCCGCCTTGGAAGATTTGAAAAAAATTGAAGCTGTTCGAGCGTTAGTAACATCACAAGAATGGTGCAAGACGGTTACTATCATTGAAAACGAACATAATTTAGGCTTGGCAAACTCTGTCATACAGGGAGTGACTGAAGTTATAGAAAAGCATGGGAGTGTTATTGTTTTGGAAGACGATATTGTTACAGGAACCTATTTTTTGCAGTTTATGAATGATGGGTTAAACCTATATAAAGAAGAGCAACAGGTTTTTGGGGTTTCAGGATACCGATTTCCAAGTTCGAAGACAATTAAACAGCCAACGTATTTTTTGCCTATAATGAGTTCTTGGGGATATGCCACATGGGCTGATAGATGGCATAAAATTAATTTTAATGGAGAGGATTGTTTAAAGGAGGTGCAATCTAAAAAAATATATGAGAAGTTAGATTTTGGTAATATTAAATATTATCAAATGCTAAAAGATCAAACTTTAGGCAGAAATGATTCATGGGCAGTAAGATTTTACACATCTATGTTTTTACAAAAAGGACTGTTTCTTTATCCAAATCAAACTTTAGTTCAAAACATTGGGTTTGATGGGACAGGTGTTCATTGTGAGAAGGTTGTAATTGAGGACCAAAAGAATGAAATGTTTTCAAAAGATATTTATATTAAAGTGGAAAAAGAGCCTGTTTTATTAGATGATAAAGTTGTTCATTTAATAGAGGAAAGTTTAAAGGGAAAAAACAAGGTTGAAAAGAAGTTAAAGAAAAAAAGGAATCTTTCTAATTTCATAGCACCAGAATTAAAATCTTTTATAAAACGAAAAATTGGTTTAGATGATAAAAGGCATAAGAAGGATTTTTATGAAGATTTAAAGGCTGTTCCACGATATACTCAAACTAAGGTTGAATTGGAGGGATATCAAATAATTGTGCCAGATTGCGCATCATTTTTGTTTATGCATAATGAGATTTTTAAAGACAGAATATACCAATTTCAAACAAAAAATGATAACCCTTATATTATTGACGGTGGTGCAAATATTGGTTTAGCATCAATCTATTTTAAGTTGCTTTATCCTTCTGCAACTATTGTTGCATTTGAGCCAGATACTGTAATATATAATATTTTAAAAAATAATATAGAGTCTTTCAAATTTGAAGGAATAGAATTAGTAAATAAAGGGCTTTGGGATGAAGAAACCCAACTATCTTTTAAATCGGAAGGAGCAGATGCTGGTTTGTTGGAAGCTGTAGATCATACATTAAAACCATCAAGTATGGTTTTAGTAGAATCACTAAAACCATATCTGCAAAAGCATGTTGATTTTTTAAAATTGGATATTGAAGGCGCTGAAACAGTTGTGCTTAAAGATATTGTAGAAGAGTTGAAGAATGTTGAACGCATTTTTGTAGAATATCATTCTTTTGTTGGTCAAGAGCAAAGATTAAATGAAGTTATTGATATACTTTCTTCAGCAAAGTTTAGGCTATATATGTCAATTCCTGGGGATAATTCTATTAAGTCTCCGTTTATGGGACTGAAGACGTATAATAATATGGATTTTCAATTGAATATTTTTGGATTTAAAGACTTTAATAATTTATGAAACTACTTAATCTAGGCTGTGGTGATTCTTTTCATAAAGATTGGATTAATGTTGATTTCGTATCGACTCATAGCGATGTGACATCACATAATTTATTGGAAGGTATCCCATTTAATGATAATGTCATGGATGTCGTTTATCATTCACATGTTTTAGAACATTTTTCTAAAAAGGATGGTTTTCAATTTATAAAAGAATGTGCTCGTGTTTTAAAAAGTAATGGCATACTAAGAATTGCCGTTCCAGATTTAGAAAAAATTTCCATAGAATACTTAAGGACTATGCAATTAGCTATGTCTGGAGATGAAACCGCCAAGAAAAATTATGAGTGGATTGTTTTAGAGTTATTCGATCAGATGGTGAGAAATGAGAGTGGTGGTCTTATGACATCTTATTTGCATCAGCAGGAGATTCCTAATGAAAGCTATGTTATTGACCGCCTAGGTTCAGAAGCAAAAAAAATAAGAGCTGCTTATGAAGTTAGTCAAGAAAAAACGATTAATCAACAAACAGAGACCATCAAAAAAAGGAAGACCCTGTCTGACTTATTGTTAAAAATAAAGAGAAGAATTAAAAAGCATATAAGGAAGACACTGTCAGAGCATCAATTGAAGGCCTTGAAAATTGGACAATTTAGACTTGCTGGTGAAATTCATCAATGGATGTATGACCGCTATTCATTAAGTGAGTTATTAAAAAATAATGGTTTTAAGGATATAAAAGTATGTACAGCCTTTGAAAGTTCAATAACTAACTGGGAATCTTACCAATTAGATGTTATTGGTGAAGAGGTCAGAAAACCAGATTCCTTATTTATTGAAGCTAGAAAATTATGAACGTATTAATAGTTAATACATATGATGTTGGTGGCGCTGCAAATGCTTGTTTAAGATTGCATCAAGGCTTATTGCATGAAGGTGTTGATGCTTCTGTGCTTCTAAAGGAAAAACGCAAAACAAACTATAATACCTATCAATTTAAACCTGAAGTTATAAAGTTATCACGATGGCAAAAATTAAAAAATAAATTAAAATCACTTTTAAACTCAATTTCTGTATCTAAGCATACACCAGTTCTGACAAAGAGTGCTTTTTTAAAAGATAGGGCAAAAGAATTAGAATGGTTTAGTTACCCTAATTCTAATTATGATATAACCACTTCACTTTTATATCAGCAAGCAGATATTATCAATTTGCATTGGGTTTCCGATTTTTTAGACTATAGTTCTTTTTTTGAAAAAAACACAAAACCAGTAGTTTGGACGCTACACGATATGAATCCTTTTACTGGAGGAGAGCATTATTCAGAAGACTATTGTGGAATTGACGATTCTGGATTTCCTATAACTCGGACTATAACAGCGTTAGAACAAGAAATTTTTATAAGAAATATCGAGATAAAACAGCGCGCTTTAAAACCAATAAATAATTTAACTATTGTAGCCCCATCAAAATGGTTGGCAGAAGAAGCCAAAAAGAGTTTGGTGTTTAGCTCAAAGTCAGTTTTGCATATTCCATATGGTTTAGATTCTAATATCTTTATGCCGAGAGACAGAAATTATTCAAGGTCGGTTTTCAATATACCTTTTGATAAAAAGGTTCTTGTTTTTGTTGCCGATTCTATAAGTAGTCACAGAAAAGGCTTTGCTTATCTTCAAAGAGCTTTTCAACAGTTAAAGAGAGACGATGTTGTGTTGTGTGCCATTGGAGATTCCAACGATACGTTAGATGTTGGCAATAATATCATTGAGTTGGGGCCTATATATGACGAGCGTCTAATGAGTATGGTTTATTCGGCTGCTGATGCTTTTATAATACCATCATTAATGGACAATTTGCCAAATACAGTGTTAGAATCCTTAATGTGTGGGACACCAGTTATAGGTTTTCCTGTGGGTGGAATTCCAGATATGATTTATAATGGACAAAATGGGTTAATATCTAAAGATATTAGTGTTAGTTCATTGTTAGAGTCGTTAAATTTGTTTTTTGAAATGGATGGCACTTTTGATAGAGCCAAGATTAGAGACGAAGCTGTAAAAGATTATAACCTTTCAGTTCAAGCTAATCGTTATGTGAATTTATTTAAAAGCCTTTTACAATAGTTTTGAGAAATGAGAGAAGAACAATTAATAAGAAGCGACTACCCAAAAATTTCAATAATAACACCTTCCTATAACCAAGGGCAGTATCTTGAAGCTACTATCCTGTCGGTAATAGGTCAGTTTTATCCAAATTTAGAATATTTAATCTATGACGCATGTAGTAATGATAATTCAGTTGCTATTATAAAAAAGTATGAAAACCATCTGACGTATTGGGTTTCTGAAAAAGACAAAGGACAAGCAGATGCGATTAACAAAGGCTTTGAAAAATGTACAGGAGATATACTCATGTGGCTCAATAGTGATGACATGTTAATGCCAAATGCGTTAAACTATATAGCACAAACATATCAGGAAAAAGGCGATGGAATATATTTTGGAAACTGTATTCATTTTGAAGAAAAAGAAGCAACTGGTGTAGAAGCGAAAGGAAGTGATGTCCTTAAAAATTTTGAAACCATCCCACTTGAACTGGTTGACACTATAATCCAACCTTCTTCTTTTTGGAGTAAAAAGGTTTGGAGTAACAATGGGGAATTAAATACGGATTTTCATTTTGGTTTTGATTGGGAATGGTTTTTAAGGGCGAAAAAGAATGACATTCCTTTTTTTAAAATAAATAAACCTCTTTCTATGTATAGATTTCATGAGGCTCACAAGACTGGGGTTGGAGGAGAAAAAAGAAGAGATGAGTTATACAAAATATATAGTATCTACACTGTGAAATATGCCAAATTATACGATTTGATTAGGAATGAAAAGTTTGATTTTAAGTATTTTCAAAAACTATATATACAATTTTGTACTATTCTTTTCAAAAGTAGATATAGTGAAACCTATTTTTTAAAAAAGTTTAAAAAGGAGTATAACGAATACAGTATTGAGGAAATTGATTGCATCAAATGGATGTTATAGATTTTTTTTTTTTTCTAAAACGCTAAAGAATCATACTTTTACTTCATAAGATACAGTCCGAAAAATTAAAAATCATACAGATTTTTTTAAGTCATATTAGATTAAATGAACACTAGCTACCCAAAAATAACTCTCATTACACCTGTCTATAATCAAGTTGATTATTTAGAAGCAACTATACAGTCGGTCATAAGGCAAGCGTATCCAAATTTGGAGTATATTGTTGTTGATGGCGGAAGTACCGATGGCACTTTGGAGCTTATAAAATCGCATTCTAATTTTATTACTATCTGGATTAGTGAGCCAGATGAAGGGATGTATGATGCGTTAAACAAAGGCTTTGAGCTATCTACGGGCTCTATTATGGGGTGGATTAATAGCGATGACATTTTGTGTGATAATGCATTGTTTACCATGGCTAGATTATTTAAGGATTTACCACATGTAAGCTGGATACAAGGCATGCAAAGTTTTATTGACTTAAAAGGGCAATTGGTATATACAGGTGATGCAAAGAAGTTTGGTTTTCTTCAATTTTTGAATAATGAGTATCAATGGATACAGCAAGAATCGACATTTTGGCGACGTGACTTATGGGATGTTTCTGGAGGTGTGATTGATAAACGACTGAAACTAGCAGGCGATTTTGAATTATGGTTTCGTTTTTTTCAGCACGAACGCTTGTATAATTGTAACTTGCCCATAGGTGCATGGCGAAAACGAGAAGGGCAGCTCTCTGCACTACATAAGGAAAATTATATAAAAGAAATTGAAGGTGTACTAGGTAATTATAAGGTTAGCCCACAACAAACGCGTTCATTAAAACGAATAAAAGCCTTGAGTACTTATATTAACATACTTCAAAAATTTAAGGTATTTAATGTAGATTCTCTTATTAGTACTAGATCAAAACACTACGATATTATAGATAATGAGATTTACTATTCATATATGGATAAAATATTTAAAACCCCATGAAAACAGCACTGATTACAGGGATTACAGGACAGGACGGCGCTTATTTAGCCGAATTGTTATTATCAAAAGGTTATCAGGTACATGGTATTAAACGACGTGCATCTTTATTAAATACAGATCGCGTGGACCATTTATATCAGGACCCACATGAAGACTACATTCGGTTTACTTTGCATTATGGTGATTTGAGTGATGCCATGAACATTACACGAATTATACAAGATGTTCAGCCTGATGAGATTTATAATTTGGGAGCGATGAGTCATGTAAAAGTGAGTTTTGACACTCCCGAATATACCGCCAATGTGGATGGTTTAGGAACGCTGCGTATTTTAGAAGCGGTTCGCTTGTTAGGACTCACCCAAAAAACAAAAATATATCAAGCTTCGACGTCGGAGCTTTATGGTATGGTACAAGAAACGCCACAAACGGAACACACGCCTTTTTATCCGCGATCGCCATATGGTGTGGCTAAATTATATGCTTATTGGATTACGGTTAATTATCGTGAAGCTTATCAGATGTTTGCCTGCAATGGTATTTTATTTAATCACGAATCGCCTTTGCGAGGTGAAACCTTTGTATCCCGAAAAATTACGCGTGCTGCTAGCAGGATTGCATTAAAACAACAAGATGTCTTATATTTAGGGAACTTGGATGCACAACGCGATTGGGGACATGCTAAAGATTATGTTGAAGCTATGTGGCTCATGTTACAGCAAACCAAGCCGAGTGATTATGTAATTGCGACAGGAATTACAACAACTGTAAGAGAATTTGTAACGCTCGCCTTCAAAGAAATCGGTATTGTTTTAGAGTTTATAGGTAAAGGTAAAGATGAAGTCGGTCGAATTTTATCTTGTGAAGATCCAAACTATCAGTTAGAATCAGGAAAAGTTGTTGTTAAAATTGACACAGCATATTACAGGCCCACGGAGGTCGATTTGTTAGTAGGAGATGCCTCTAAATGTAAGAAAGAATTACAGTGGCAGCCTAAGTATGACTTAAAAGGGTTGATTAATGAGATGATGGCGAGTGATATAACACTTTTTAAGAAAGAAGCTTATTTGAGAGCAGGAGGTTATAAATCTAAATCATCGAATGATTAATTGAACTATGAAAAAGGACTCCAAAATATATATTGCAGGTCATCGAGGCATGGTAGGTTCTGCACTTTTTAGATTATTGAAAAAGGAAGGGTTTAAGCACCTTATTGTAAAACCCTCTGAAGCGTTAGATCTGACCAATCAACAAGCTGTTATCGATTTTTTTAAAGAAGCACAGCCAGAGTATGTGTTTTTGGCCGCAGCTAAAGTTGGTGGTATAGAGGCTAATAATACCTATAGAGCTGATTTTTTGTATGAGAATGTCATGATAGAGGCCAATGTTATACATCAAAGTTATGTACATGGTGTAAAGAAGTTGTTGTTTTTGGCATCTTCTTGTATCTATCCCAAATTAGCTTCGCAGCCCATAAAAGAAACCTGTTTATTAGAAGGCCCATTAGAACCTACTAATGAGCCTTATGCTATTGCAAAAATTGCAGGTGTGAAACTATGTGAAAACTACAATAGGCAATATGGTTGCGATTTTGTTTCTGCCATGCCTACTAATTTATATGGACCCAATGATAATTATGATTTAAACTTATCTCATGTCTTGCCTGCGCTATTGCGAAAGTTCCATGAAGCAAAACAAACTAGCGCTCCTAGTGTTGAAGTTTGGGGAACAGGAAACCCATTACGAGAGTTTTTGCATGTGGATGATTTAGCTAAAGCTTGTTACTTCTTAATGCAAAATTACACGGGAAATGCTATAGTGAATATTGGAACCGGTAAGGATTTATCAATAAAAGAACTTGCAAAACTAATACAGGAAATCACAGGTTTTAAAGGTGAGATTGTTTGGAATTCCGAAAAGCCCGATGGCACACCAAGAAAGTTGTTAGATGTATCATTAATACACAGTTTGGGTTGGAAACACAGAATAAATTTAGAAGAAGGGATACGGAAGGTTTATAAAGAACAGTTTGTTGATCGTTGAAAATGGGTTTAATTTTAGTATTGCCCATCAGTAGGAATATTAATGTTATATGAAACAGAAGATAAGAGAGTTTATTTATAACCGTTATAATATCAGTTTTTCAAAGTCTGGTGATGATATACAATTGCGTAAACTCATAAAGGCAACATCACCTGGTGTGTATGTTGATATAGGTTGTTGGCATCCTACCAATGCTTCAAACACCTATTATTTTTATGTAAGAGGCTGGAAAGGACTCTGTATTGACCCAAATCCGGAATTAAAGGAACTGTATAAAAAAATACGCCCGAGGGATTATTTTCTGAATTACGGTGTAGGTGAAGATTCCAAGCATTTAAATTATTATATGCTAGATGATGAGCATAGCTCAATGAATACTCTGAATTTAGATTATATAAAAAAACATCAACTTACTGATAGAATAAAACAAACCATACAGATTCCTACGTACTCATTAAAGACCATACTCGACACGTATTTGGGAGCCGAGGAGCGCTTGGACTTTTTTGATGTTGATGTGGAAGGTTTCGATTTAGAAGTTTTAAAAACTAATGATTGGGATCTTTATAGACCAAAAATTATAGTTGTAGAGTCGGATTTGGAATTGAATAAAGATTTACAATCGGCTATTGTGAGTTATTTAGAGAGTAATGATTACAAGCTTATTGGCAAATCAATAATTATGGGAGATTTAGGGAATTTGTTTTTAATGGACCAACGATTATAGAAGGATTGAGAGGTTATTAAAAAAAAAGTAATTTTGAGTATTAGTCAACCTTTTAAGTAAAAAAGCAATATATTTCAGTTTTACATATATAATATAAAGAACCATCTGTTTTCGATCAAATTAGAACTATGATAAAAATTTTAATTACCGGAGGTGCTGGCAATATTGGAAGCGCTTTGACTGATAAGTTGGCTAAAAGTGGCCATTATGAAATTGTAATCGTCGATAATTTATCAACAGGTGATATTCGTAAAGTACCAGTGCTTGATAACGTTAAATTTATAAAAGGAGATATCAATGTTTATGAAGATATTGTGCCTATATTTGGACGCTATGATTTTGATTATGTCTTTCATTTAGCTGCTGTTGTAGGGGTTGAACGTACGTTGCAACATCCTATTGATGTGTTGGATGATATTGAAGGGATTAAAAACATACTGTCAATATCAAAAAATTCTGGTGTAAAGCGTGTGTTTTATTCTAGTTCTTCAGAGGTCTATGGCGAGCCATTTGAAGTGCCACAAAATGAAAATACCACACCATTGAATTCTAGGTTACCCTATGCTATCGTAAAAAATGTCGGGGAAGCTTTTTTTAGGTCGTATCAACGAGAATATGGTATGGACTATACTATTTTTAGGTTTTTTAATACTTACGGTCCTAACCAGAGTGAAGATTTTGTGATTCCTCGTTTTTTAAGACAAGCCATGTCTGATGCACCAATTACCATCTATGGTGATGGCCAACAAACCCGGTCTTTCTGTTATGTTGAAGATACGATTAGTACCTGCATCAATGCTATGGAGGATGCCAATTTTGCCAATAAAATTTTAAATGTTGGGAATGATATTGAGATGACCGTTTTAGAATTGGCACAAACCATTATATCTAAAACAAATTCCAAATCGGAGATCATTCATTTACCAGCTTTAGAGGAAGGCGATATGAGAAGGCGTTGTCCTGATATTTCTATTATGAAATCCGTTTTAAAGCGCGAATTAACAAGTTTGGATAAAGGACTAGAAAAAATGATTACATATTATGAGAATAGGTCAAAATCCTGAAAAAAGTGATACAGAGCTTAAGACCGATATAATTCACAGGATTGTGATTCCTGTTTATATCCCAAACCTTACTGAATCTTACTTTAGGGATGGATTAGACATTTTAAAACTTTGTATTGTTTCTTTGTTAAAAACAATCCACCCTAAAACACGAATATCTATCATCAATAATGGATGTTGTGATTCTGTTTGTAGGTATTTGGAAACTCTTTATGAAGAGGAAGCTTATATCGATCAGCTGTTTAACTCTAAACAAAATTTAGGAAAAATTAATGCCTTGTTTACTGCAATAAAAGGCAATTTGGAACCCATCATCACAGTAACTGATGCCGACGTTTTGTTTTTGCCAGGCTGGCAAATGGCCACCGAAACTATTTTGGATGATTTTCCTGAAGCAGGCATGGTATCACCAGTACCAAGCAGTTTAGGTTACGCAGGTGCTTTTGTCAATAGCACTGTGTATTACTCATTTTTTAAAGGAAACCATCAATTTACAAAAGTTGTAAACCCTGATGGCTTATTGAATTTTCAAAAAAGTATTGATAGAGTGATGTATAATAGCCATCACTTAGAAAATTATCTTACCATTAGTAATCATGCAACTAAAGCTGTTATTGGTTGTGGGCATTTTGTTGCAACGTTTAGAGCCGAAGTGTTTGAGCATGCACCTGCGTCCATCTGTAAAGCGAAAATAGTAGGAGGAAGCGAAAATAAATACCTTGATTTTCCAAACGACAATGGTGGTTTTTTGAGATTGGCAACATTAGACAACTATGCTTATCATCTTGGCAATGTAAAAGAAGATTGGATGCAAGCAATTTTAGATGATGACAGATATTCATTAGAAAACAAAGCACTATCTTCCTTGTCTAAAGCTAAACCTTTACAGCCTTATCAGCAATTTATTGGGAAAGTATTGCATAGACTCTGTTTTGTTAAATTTAAGAAACAGTATTTTAGGTATAAAGGGATGAGCAAAGAAGCAAGTGAACAGTACTAATAAAACATATGGCAAAGTCATTATCCATAATCACCATAAACTATAACAATGCCGATGGGTTGCGTAAAACTATAGAAAGTGTAGTCCATCAAACCTATTCTGATTTTGAGTACATTATCATTGATGGAGGAAGTACAGATGGCAGTGTCGAGGTTTTGTCGGGTTATGAAGAACGGTTGTCTTTTTGGGTAAGTGAGCCTGACAAAGGTATTTATAATGCCATGAATAAAGGCTTGAAAGTAGCAGCAGGAGACTATGTTTTATTCATGAATAGTGGTGACTTTTTGTATGATGAGTCCGTTGTTGAAACGGTGTTTAAAACAATTAGTCCAAATGACGATTTAGTGTATGGCGATGTTGTCCTAAAAAATGAAATCATAGATAGTGAACGCATTCAAACACATCCAGAACAGCTTCCATTTTCTTATTTATATAAACAAACGATTTGTCAACAATCCTGTTTTATAAAACGAGCCTTATTTGATGAAATTTTTTATTTTAATGAGGATTATAAAATAAGTGCTGATTGGGAGTTTCTTATTTATGCTATTTATATTCAAAAAATTAGGTATAGAAAAATTAATAAACTCATTTCGGTGTATGATATGACAGGTGTTTCTAGTACTCAAAAGTTTAGAGCGATTGCACGTAATGAACGTGAAAATACAATTGAAACTTATTTTCCATTATTTAAAGATGATTACAAGAACTTACAATCCTATTCGTCCAATCGATTTGCTCAATTAAAGGAAATTGAAGGCTCTGTTTTTTTAAGAAAACTAGTGTCTATTATATTTAAAGCTTTATTGATATTTATGCCTAAGAAGAAGAATTAATACCACACAGTTATGTCTAAAGTCATACTCATTTCACAGAAACCTTTACCCTATCAACACATTGGTAGTTGGACAACTATGTATAAGAATTATTTTGAATCGGGACTTGGCCACATTGATGCCATAATTTGTGAAGCACCAAAGGTTCAATTTAAGGCTATTGATTATTGGGAGGTGCCTACCACTTTTTTTACAAAAGTTAAACGAAGATTAACAAAGCAGCCACACCAAGCTTATATTGATACTTTAATTAAGCATTTGGATGACAACGAACATTATATCATCCAAATCGTTGATAATTTTGGGTTGGCCAAGGCCTTAAATGTGTTTTTAAGGAATCACTCTAGCTTAAAAAAACGATTATATATTCAGTTTTTTTATCACGGATTTCCACCATTTTATGGAAATTTTGAAAGCCGATGGTTCTTTGAATTTATAGACGAAATGGTGTTGTTAACACATTCGGCGTATTTGGAGCATAAAAAGGCCTATTCCATATTACCCTGTCTATTTTCGGTTTTGCATAATGGGATAGATGCGACAAAGTTTTATAAGGTTTCATCAGAAGAAAAGAAGGCTTTAAAACAGAGGTATCAGGTAGAAAATAAAACCGTGTTTTTGTGGTGTTCACAAGATCGACCTAAAAAAGGTTTAGATTTAATTTTATATGTTTGGAGACAATTGTTGTCTAAACATAAAAATATTGAGCTTTGGGTTATTGGTGCTCAAAGAGAAATACAGTTAGAGCATGTTACCTTTTTTGGTAAATTACCAAATGATGTTTTACCTGAATATTACCAAGCTTCTGATTGTTATTTGTTCCCTGTCCTTAACCATGAGGGATTTGGAATGAGTTTAATAGAAGCCTTACATTGCGGTAATCATTGTATTGCTTCATCTCTTGGAGGTGTGCCAGAAGTGTTGCAGGATGGTCAATTAGGAACCTTAATTGCTCACCCTCATTTCATCACAGAGTGGGTTGAAGCTATCGAATTGTATTTAGAAAGCAAGGATTGTTTTATTAGAAAGGATGTCGATAGATACACCAAAGAGCAATGGATAGCAAAAATGAATACTATTATATGTAATGCCAAAGCACTATTGGAGTGATGTGTATTTTGAAAATGTACTAATACCTAATCAATGTCAACTAATCTAACCATACTTTTTGCCTATAGAAATCGAGATGTATCTCGAGTGAGGCTCGCATTACGATCTTTGGAGTTACAATCGAATAAAAATTTCGAGGTGATTTTTGTTGATTATGGGAGTGACGATGTTGAAGCTAGAGCGGTAGAGAACGTTATTGAGACTTTCGATTTTGCAACTTACTTTTATGTAGGTCATAGAGGGTTGTTATGGAATAAGAGTAAGGCTTTAAATTATGGAATTCGAATAGCTGCTTCAGACTTTATTCTTACGGCCGATGTTGATTTATTATTTACTTCAAATTTTATCGACACTGTAATCTCGTTACAACAACAAAACTCCTTTAGTCTATTCAAAATCGGGTATTTATCTCAACGGGTTTCTAATCAACTTGAAAAAGATTTTCAATTTGACACAATTTCAACCACTCATATAGGGGATACTTTTGGTATTGGTTTATATCCAAAATCAGTAATAGAACATGTAAGAGGGTATGACGAGTTCTTTCATTTTTATGGCTCTGAAGACGTAGATTTGAATAGTAGAGTTGAATTATCTGGGGCTACATTACATACTTGTGATAAATTAATGTTATATCACCAATGGCATTCTAGGTATCCACAAAGAAAAGATGATAGGTTAACTATACAACCGCGATTGACCAATATTTTGCGTATTAATCAACGGCATTTTTTAGAGCATCAAAGGTTAGAGGTTGTAAAGCCCAACACTAAAAATTGGGGTTCTTGTTTGCTTAAAAAAGATTTAGAAATTTTAAGTCATCCGAATCATAAAGTGAAATTGAATTCTATCGCATCGCATGTCGTCCACTATTTTGAAGAAGAATTACCTAGACTCAAAGAAGGTGTTTATAAAATTATAATAGAAGAAGATCCTTATTATACTACTTTAAAATATAGTTTAAAACAATGGTTGGGGAAACAATCACAGCCGTATTTTAGTATGAAGCAAGTAAATGATTTGGTGTTGAGTCATATTCTTTTTAGATATAGAGATAAGAATTACAGTTATGTTGTTTCAAAAGATTTAAAACGAATTTGTTTTACTATCGATTTGGATTCTTAAATATTATTCAGTAAAATGTAAACTTTCTTTTATCTTCTCATTTTTGGCGACAACTTTATTCAATTTAAAATATATTAAGAGCTTCATTTTAGTCCATATGCTTTAAACTTTTTATATTTGATTTCTAAAATTTAATAATTTCAATGAATCGGTTGTTCCTTATTGCAGAAATTGGTCAAGCCCATAATGGGAATGTGCAAAAAGCTCATGATTATATTGATGCGGTCGCAACAACAGGCGTAGATGCCATAAAATTTCAAACCCATATTGCAGATGCTGAAAGTAGTATACATGAACCTTTTAGAATACAGATTACTGAAGCGTATGAGACACGTTTTGATTATTGGAAGGCCATGGAATTTTCGTTAGATCAATGGATGTCTTTAAAGAATCATTGTGATGACGTTGGTTTGGAGTTTATGAGTTCACCGTTTAGTAATGCAGCCGTTGACTTATTGGAAACTATTGGAGTCAAGCGTTATAAAATTGGTTCTGGAGAAGTCACTAATTTTTTATTGCTAGAAAGAGTTGCTCAAACGCACAAGCCTGTTATTTTATCTTCAGGCATGAGTTCTTATAAAGAACTAGACGCTGCTGTTTCATTTTTAAAATCGAAAGATGTCCAGCATAGTATTTTGCAATGTACTACCGCATATCCTACTGATGCTACTCAATTGGGGCTAAATATTATCACAGAGCTAAAAAATAGATACCAAATACCTGTTGGGTATTCTGATCATTCTGCACATTTAGCCACAGGTATTGCGGCAATAGCTGTTGGTGCAACAATTTTAGAGTTTCACGTTATATTAAATGCGAATGAAACAGGACCAGATGCCAGTTCGTCTTTAACTATTGAGGAGGCTAAAAAACTAGTCAAAGAGGTTCGATATATATATAATGCCATTCAACATTCCATTGACAAAACTGACAATAGTAATTACAAAGAATTAAAACAAATTTTCGAAAAATCTTTAGCAGTTAATAAGGCCTTACCCAAAGGACATTCTTTAGCATTTTCTGATTTAGAAGCCAAAAAGCCTAAAGGCTATGGGATTGATGCTGCTGAATTTGAAACTGTCATAGGAAAACAATTAACAAGAGCAATGAACCCTTGGGAGTTTCTCAATAAAATAGATATCGCTTAAATGAATAAAAATAGAAAAATTTGTGTAGTCATCACAGCACGACCATCCTATAGTAGAATAAAATCTGTGTTGACGGCTATCAAGGCTCATCCTCAATTACAATTACAACTTGTGGTTGCAGGTTCTGCTTTACTCGATCGCTACGGAAATGCGGCCGATTATATAGAACGCGATGGTTTTGAAATCAATGAGCGCGTCTTTATGGTGTTAGAAGGTGAAAATAAAACTGCTATGGCTAAAACCACAGGATTAGGAGTCATGGAGCTTGCCAATGTGTTTTATAACCTTAAGCCAGATGCGGTCATTACTATTGCAGACCGTTTTGAAACAATAGCTACTTCTATAGCCGCTGCGTATCAAAATATTCCGTTAGTACATTTACAAGGTGGTGAAGTCACTGGGAATATTGATGAAAAAGTGAGACATGCCAATACAAAATTAGCAGATATCCATTTGGTAGCTTCAGAAGATTCAAAGGAGAGAGTCCTGAAATTGGGAGAAAATAAAGATTTCGTTTTTAATACGGGCTGTCCCTCTATAGATATAGCACATGAGTTATTAGAAACTAAAATTTTAGATTTTAATCCTATTGAGAAATATGGAGGCGTAGGTGGTCTAGAAGCTATGCCAAAAAACTATTTGGTGGTATTGCAGCATTCCGTAACTCATGAATATGAGCAAGCAAAAGCAGATGTGTCAAAAACATTGCATGTTATAAATGCTCTAGAAATTCCGACCTTTTGGTTTTGGCCCAATGTAGATGCAGGCGCTGACGGTACTTCTAATGGTATTCGATCGTTTAGAGAAAAGCACAACCCAAAACACATTCGTTTTTTTAAGAATATGGATTCTACTGACTTTTTGAAGCTCTTAAAACATAGTCAATGCCTTATTGGGAATAGTAGTGTAGGAATTAGGGAATGTTCTTTTTTAGGCGTGCCTGTGGTTAATATTGGAACTCGCCAACACAGACGACAACGAGGAGAGAATGTGATTGACGTGACTTATGATGAAGTTCAAATAAAAGAGGCCATTTTATCACAATTGAAAACACCAAAAAACAAACGAAGTACGATTTACGGGACAGGCGATAGTGGTCGAAAAATTGCCGATATCCTTGCAACTGTCGATCTGCCTTTTCATAAAACCATAGCCTATTAATGAAGATACTAGGTCTTATACCGGCACGAGGAGGTTCTAAAGGAATCCCTAATAAGAATATTAAGTTACTCGATGGAAAGCCATTACTTGCCTATACGACAGAAATTGCGCTTCAATCTTCTTTACTTACAAAATTAATTGTGTCAACAGATGATGAAGCAATAAGTGACACCGCAAAGGCTCTTGGCGTTGATGTGCCCTTTTTAAGACCTTCAGAATTAGCACAAGACGACACAGCCACTATAGATGTTATTCTTCATGCTTTGAAATGGTATGAATCTCGACAAATTTTTTTTGATGCTGTCTGCTTATTGCAAGTTACATATCCCTTTAGAACTTTGAATATATTGGAAAGTGCGATAAAAAAGTTCGAAGAGGTTGATTGCGACTCATTAGTTTCTGTACAAAAAGTGCCACATGAATATAATCCACATTGGACCTTCAAAGTTAATACTGAAGGTTGTTTAAATATAGCCACAGGCGACTCCCAAATTATTAGTAGAAGGCAAGAGCTCCCATTGAGCTATCATAGGGATGGAGCAATTTATATTACCTCTACCAAAGTGTTATTAGAACAGCATTCTCTTTATGGGGAGAGCATCAGTTTTATTGAATCGCCGCCTGAATTATATATTAATATTGATACAATGGATGATTGGGTAAATGCAGAACAACTGATAAAAAAAACGAAAAATTAATGTGTGGAATAGCTGGTGTAATTGGAGATTATCAAAAGTATAATTTTGATGATATGATGAAGAGTCAAATTCATAGAGGCCCAGATGCACAGCACACTTTTTTGGATAAGGGTTATGGGATTTTTGGGCATAATAGGCTTGCTATTATAGATATAAAAAAACAATCTGACCAGCCTTTTTTTGATGTCTCTGGAAGATATGTCATTGTTTTTAATGGAGAGATTTATAATTATATAGAGCTAAAATCTGAGTTGATTTTAGATTACTCATTTAAAACAGCATCTGATACAGAAGTATTATTAGCAGCCTACATAAAGTATGGAGCCGATTGTTTGTCGAAACTTAACGGTATGTTTGCTTTTGCCATTTGGGATTTAAAAGAAAAAAAATTATTTGCCGCGAGAGATCGATTTGGAGTAAAACCTTTTTTTTATACTCACTTGGCAAACACACTAATATTTTCAAGTGAAATAAAAGCGATTCATAAAAGCGGCATTGATAAAAAGCCCAATCAAGATTCATGGATACGTTATTTTTGTGAAGGTAGTTATGGGCAGCCAGATGATACTTTCTGGGATGGAATTTATCAATTGGCTGGTGGTCATTATTTGGAATATGAACAGGATACGTTAACCATTTATAAGTGGTACGATTTTGTAAGTGCTGTTGCCAATCAACCTAAAATGACCAATTATGAAGAAGCGGTTCATCACTATAAAAATTTACTTTTAGACAGCATACATTTACGATTTAGAGCAGATGTGCCAGTAGGGTTTAATGTCAGTGGAGGTTTGGATAGTTCGGCATTATTAGCTTTGATTAACGCCTCTCATCCTCATCCTTTTAATGTAGAAGCGTTTACTTTTTATACAGGAAGTGTTGATTATGACGAATTGCCTTGGGTTGAACAAATGATGCGGCATTATCAAAACCCATTACATAAGGTATTGTTGTCTGCTGATGAAGTGCCTACTTTATCAGAAAAAATAAGCTATTTTCAAGACGAGCCCTTTGGAGGGATTCCTACTTTAGCGTATTCGAAATTATTTGAAAAAGCCTTGTCTCAAGGTATTAAAGTTATTTTGGATGGGCAAGGCATGGACGAGCAACTAGCAGGTTATGATTATTATACATCAAGTTTGTCAACGACCATTCAAGGGGTGACTAAAAGTCCTTATCGGCCACAAATGCTAGATGCAAGTCTATTAAAGATTCAAAAAAAGAACACGTATATTCAACCGTTTACAGAGCACATTCAAAATCTTCAATACAGGGATTTATTTTATACGAAGATACCACGTGCTTTGCGATTTAATGATAGGGTTTCGATGACTTATTCAATTGAGCTTAGAGAGCCTTTTTTAGATTATCGTTTAGTAGAGTTTGGTTTTTCTTTACCATTAGAATATAAAATAAAATTCGGTGAAGTAAAAAAGATATTACGAGATATTATTGCTGGTTATTTACCAGAAACTCTTGTTTATGCTCCAAAACGCCCCATGCAAACGCCACAGCGAGAATGGTTAGGGAACGAATTAAAGGCGTATGTAAATTCACACTTAGAAGCTATAAAAAATGGAGAATTCAGTCATTGGTTTTCTCATGAGGTCATTACTGATGAGTGGAAGAAGTATTTGAAGGGTGATAATGAGTCTAGTTTTTTTATTTGGCAACTGGTGAATTTTTCATTACTAACAAGGATGGGTAACTAACTAAAATTAATGGAATGAGCGGTAAAAAACCTAAACTATTTATTATCCTTCCTGATGGTGTAAGCCTGCGTAATTTTGCGTATTCCAATTTTTATAAAATGGGAATCGATAAGGGTTTCGAGATATGGTTTTGGAATAACACCCCTTTTGATTTGGATGCTTTAGGGTTTAACCAACTAAATTTTACAAAGCCTAAATTGCATTGGTTGACAAGTATATTTAAAACAGCGCGATTGCATATTGAACTTTCTGTTTTTGAGAAGCGATATCATGATGCCATATATAAGAGTTATTTGTTCCCGTTGTCCTATAAAGGTTTTAAGAATAAAATAAAAAACCTTATCGTTCTCCTACTAGTTTCTCTATTTAATTCTGAAACAGGTTTGAGCAAAATTAGAAGGATTATCAATGTATTAGAGGTAAGAACATCCTATTTTAAACACTGTAAAGCTGTGTTGGAAGAACATCAGCCAGATTTTGTTTTTTGTACAAGTCAGCGAAATGTACTAGCTATTGCACCACTTCTAGCTGCTAAAAAGCTAAATATTCCTACCATGAGTTTTGTCTATTCATGGGATAATTTGCCCAAGGCAACTTTAGATGTGTCATCAGATTTTTATGCGGTTTGGAGTGAATATATGAGAGATGAAATTTTGTATTATCATCCATTTTTAAATTCATCACAAATTAAAGTAACAGGGACACCACAATTTGAATCACATTATGATAAATCAATAATTAGTAGTAAAACAGAATTTTATAAGACCTATAATTTAGATGAAGGTAAACGCTATGTGTGTTACAGTGGTGATGATATTACAACTTCTCCAAAGGATCCATTGTATTTGAGAGACGTGGCTCAAGCTATACGACAGCTAAATGCTAATGGTCATCAAATAGGTGTCTTGTTTCGACGTTGCCCAGTAGACATTTCTAATAGATATGATGAGGTCATTGAAACTTTCAAGGATGTTATTGTTCCCGTACAACCAATTTGGAAAAAAATTAATGAAGGATGGGATACGATTCTTCCTTTACCAGAAGATTTAATTCTACTTAGTAATATAGTAGCACATACTGAAGTCGTTATCAATTTAGGTTCATCAATGGTTTTTGATTTTGTAGCACATCAAAAGCCTTGTTTCTATATGAATTATAATTATCTTAACACCAATAATAAGCTCCAAGAAGGTGTTTATGTATATGATTATGTTCATTTTAGATCCAAGCCAAATGACGATGTGGTGATATGGATTCATCATCCCGATGAGATAGGTCAACAAATTATAAACAGTTTAAGAGAAAATAAAGCGACTATCAACGCAGCAAATGCATGGTATCAAAAAATAAATGAGCATCCACCACAAATGGCATCTGCTCGTATTTGGAAGTGTATTATGGATATTTTAAATAACTCATAGAACAATAATTAGCGTATGCATGTTGCCTTTATAACTCTAGAATACCCACATCCCGATTTAAGTCGATCTGGAGGATTAGGCACGAGCATAAAAAATCTAGCCAAAGGGTTGGTTTTAGAAGGCGTTACGGTTACTGTATTTGTTTTAGGGCAGTTAGTTGATAAGCAGGTCGATGATAGTGGTATTCGATTAATGAGTCTTGCAAAACAAGAACACTTTGCATTTAATTGGTATTTAGAGCGTAAACGCTACCAGCATATCATTCAGAAGTATATTGATTCAGAAAAAATTGATCTGATTGAAGCACCCGATTGGACTGGTGTTTCGGCCTTTATGAAGTTTACAGTGCCACTTATCATTAGATTGAATGGGAGTGATGGTTATTTTTGTCATCTCGATGGGCGACCACAAAAGTGGAAGCATCGTTTTTTAGAGCGAACAGCCCTTAAACACGCCGATGCCATTGTGTCGGTGAGCTCCTTTACAAGCGAACTAACCAAGAAAATTTTTGGGTTGAACACCCAAATCAGAATCATTCATAACAGTATCAATGCTGACGATTTTAAGCCTTTAGGCTTAAAGGTGAAGCATGGTCAGTTGTTGTATTTTGGCACTCTTATTAGAAAAAAGGGAGTCCTTGAATTAGCACACGTGTTCAATCGTGTTGTTGAAAAGAAATCGAATGCCACCTTGTTGATGGTAGGAAAGGATGCTGTTGATGTCTTTGAAAAGCGGTCAACATTCGAGCTTTTTAACAGTCTGCTCACTGGTACTGCCAAAACACGAGTCCACTATATAAGAGAAGTGCCCTATAAAGAAGTTCAACGTTATATTGCAGAATCACATATTGTCCTATTGCCAAGCTTTGCAGAAGCGTTCCCTATGACTTGGCTAGAAACCTTGGCTATGGAAAAGCCTTTGATTAGCTCTGATGTTGGTTGGGCCAACGAATTGATGATTGATGGTGTTACTGGTTATACCGTTGATCCTAAAAAACATGAGCTTTTTGCAGAAAAAATCATCACACTATTAGATAATCAACAACTTTGTCATAGTTTTGGAATAGCAGGACGACAACACGTTATTGCACAATTTTCGACTGACATTATTACTCAAAAAAACATAGCGTTTTATAAAGATTATATAAAAGCATGACTTTAAAAAAGGAATTTAAGAAAGTACTTAGCAAGTTAGTGCCAAGGGGTATTTATAAAGAAAAAATAAAGGTGTTTTGGTATAATCTAGTGTCAGAAAAGAAGGTGCGTTTTAGTATCACATCCAATAAACAAAAAGGGTTCTTATATGAAACAACATTTGAAAATGAAACCTTCATCACACATCAGCCTTTATATGCTATCACAGCAGATTTTGATAATTACCAGCATTTTTACCAAGTCAAAAAAGGAGATTCTGTAATAGATGGAGGTGCCAACGTTGGAGTGCTTTCGCTCCTTTTTTCAAAAAAGGTAAGTCAGAATGGTCATGTATATTGTTTTGAGCCAGATGTTCATAATATAAAAATGCTGCAAGCAAATTTTGAACTCAATACGGTTTTAGATAATTATAGCATCCACGATGAATTATTATGGAATTCAAATACAATGATTGATTTTCAAGAGTCGGGAACCGTGGCATCATCAGCACTCTGGTTTTCGGATGAAACCGCCATTGTGAAAAAGAAAGCAGTTACTTTAGATACCTGGTGTCAATTGAATGGCATTAATCGGTTGGATTTTATTAAGATGGATATTGAAGGTGCGGAACTTGAAGCGATAGAGGGTTGTAAAGACAGCATAAAAAAATTTCAGCCAAATTTTGCCATCGCGTCTTATCACATGGTCAATGGAGAGCCCACCTACATTAAATTGGAGGCGTTTTTTAAGTCTATTGGATATCCTTATGTGACCAAGAAATTTAGTGGCTATGAAATTATCACTTTTGCAGGGCCATGTACAGAAGATCAAAGTATTGAGTGAAAACGAAAAATTGAATTTGCATAGTGACTTTTAAAGCTTATAGAAAATATATTAAATGATTGTATTAGTTCATAAAAACAATAAAGTTATCAGTGTATTTGATTATGATGATACTAGTGAAGAGATTTCTATGACTTTTTCAAATCCTATAGAAGTATTATTTCAATTGGCAGAAGCTTACCCTAATCGATTCATAGTATGGTGTCATGACTCTTTAAAAACGTCTATTAACGAGATAGGATTTCAAAATATATTTCATCATAAGTTGATTATGGCGTCCTATGAAATAAGAAGTGAACACTACATTTCAGATAGGATAGGATATGTTGAATCTTCACCATTTATAAATATAAAAAAAGATGTTACATACCCTACATGGTTAATGAGTAGTTGTATAGGAGCTATTCATGCTGAAGTGTTACTGAAATTTGATTTTATTGATTTTAAGCATCTTACTTTAGATTATGCATTAAACTCTATAGCAAAAAACGGAATGACTAATGGTCTGTTTTGTTATTCGGCACCAGAATTATTAGTATCTAACAACGTTAAGTTAGAACCTTATAAGTCAACTTCCAAAAGACTTTATAAGTTTATTAAACAACATTATAAATCGAGATGGACATTTATTACGTTTTTTAATAGTGTGTTCTATGAGAATAAAGTTCAGTTACTACCATTATTTTTTTCTTGGTTTGTTTCCAAGCCAAAAATAAACCCAGATTTTAAAAGTATTGAAATCGAGTCTAAAAGAAATCCTCAAAACACACCAACAGTAGATGTTGTGATACCAACCATTGGTAGAAAGCCCTATTTATTGGATGTTCTTCAAGATTTGTCTAAACAAACATTACTGCCTAAGCAGGTTATTATAATAGAGCAAAACCCAGAATTGGAAAGTCAGTCAGATTTAGACTATTTAACTACTAGTAACTGGCCTTTTGAAATCGAACATTTTTTTACTCACCAAACAGGCGCTTGTAACGCTCGTAACATTGCTTTAAAAAAAGTAACATCAGATATGGTTTTTTTAGCTGATGATGATATTAGATTTGAAAAAGACATTTTGGAAAAGGCTTTAACTGAAATGTCCAAATATGGTTTAGAAGCAGCTACTTTGAGTTGTCTGAAGAAAGGGGAAAAAGAAATTATTGATGGTATAATACCATGGCATACTTTTGGGACCGCCTCCAGCATTATATCATCAAGATTAACTAAAGAAGTCTCTTTTGATATGGGTTATGAGCATGGATTTGGAGAAGATGGGGATTTTGGGATGCAGATAAGAAGTTTGGGAGTTGATATTGGTTATTTGTATAATTGTAGTTTATTACACTTAAAAGCCCCTGTTGGGGGATTTAGAACTAAATTTGTTCAACCATGGGAACTAGAGGATATTCAACCGAAACCATCGCCAACCGTTATGTTATTTAATTTAAAACATAAAACTCCATTTCAGATTTTGGGTTATAAGACTATGCTTTTTTTTAAATACTTTAAATTACAAAACAATAAGAATATAATCTCTTATCTTATACAAATGAATAAAAGATGGGATAGGAGTTTATATTGGGCAAATCAATTAAAAAGTAATAAAGGTTAGATGCGGTTTTCATTAATCATTTGTACGTATATGCGACCGCATGCTTTGTTGACTTTGTTAGAGTCAGTAAAGATCCAAACACTATATCCAGATGAGATTTTGATTGTTGATGGCTCTACTAACAATGCTACTAAGTCACTGCTAGAGCAGCATCTATTTAGCAATTTAACGTATTATAATGTTGATGAAAAGGATAGGGGACTTACTAAACAACGTAATTTTGGACTTACTAAAGTCTCAAATACCTCTGAAGTTGTTTGTTTTTTGGATGATGATGTGATTTTAGCTTCAAGTTATTTTGAGCATTTAATAGGAACGTACCAGTCTTATCCAGATGCTTTGGCCGTTGGGGGCTATATTAGCAACGAAGTGGTTTGGGAGAAAGGTGATGTTTTTAATAGGTCTAAAAAGTTCTATTATGACGGTTGGATGCGAGATGAGCCTTTGCGTTTTAGAATAAGGAACTGGTTTGGCTTGGCTCCAGATAGTTCTCCTTGTCATCTACCTACTTTCTCACATGGTCGTTCGGTCAGTTTTTTACCGCCGACAGGGAAGGTTTATAAAGTTGAGCATTTTATGGGAGGTGTTTCTTCCTATAAACGACGCATTTTTGATACATTAAGTTTTTCGACCTATTTTGAAGGTTATGGATTGTATGAAGATGCCGATTTTTGTTTTCGAGTATCAAAATTGGGTACTTTATATGTCAATACCAAGGCCCAATTAACCCATCACCATGAAGTTTCTGGCCGGCCTAACCAATTTCGTTATGGACAAATGGTTGTCAGAAATGGGTGGTATATTTGGCGAGTGCGCTATCCAAACCCAACATTGAATTCTATTTTAAAATGGCATCTAACGGAGCTCTTATTAATGAAAATGACCTTTCTTGGGATTATTATATCAAAACATAGGAAGAATTCACTTAATGAAGGTCTTGGGCGTTTAGTGGGGTGGTTTAAATTAGTGTTTAATAAACCAAAAATTAGCTCATGAAACTTGCCATAATCACCATAGTTAAACATAGCCAAGAGAACGGTCGTTATTATGGCTATGCTCCTTATGTTCGGGAGATGAATTTATGGGGAGGCTATGTTGATGAAGTCATAGTTGTAGGCCCCAAACAAGAGAGTAATCAAATTGATGCCATTGATACCGCCTATACCCATCAAAATTTGCGTTTTGTTGCTGTTCCAAATTTTAATATTTTATCTTTTTTTCAAGCTTTTAAAGCTCTTATGGTGCTTCCAATAATATTTTATCGCATATTAAAAGTGATGCGCCAAGCCGACCATATCCATTTACGATGTCCTGGAAATATCAGTCTTGTGGCTTGTGTTGCTCAAGTTTTTTTTCCCAACAAGAAAAAATCCACTAAATATGCAGGCAATTGGGATCCGAATAGCCAGCAACCTTGGAGCTATCGGTTACAGCAAGCTATTTTGCGCAACACTTTTTTAACTCGGAACATGCGAGTGTTGGTCTATGGCGAGTGGCCCAATGAGACCAAAAACATTCAGCCTTTCATTTCGGCTACCTATTACGAACATGAAAAAGTGCCATTTAAGCCCAAAGACTATACGCAGGTTCTATCGTTTGTTTTTGCTGGGGCTTTGGTGGTTGGAAAGCGGCCTTTGTTGACGATACAAATCATAGAGCACTTAAATAGCCTAGGTGTTAAAAGTGTGCTTCATATGTATGGGGACGGCCCTCTTATGGATGAACTACAGGTTTATGTGAAAGAGAGGGGGTTGGAGCATTGTGTGTTTTTATATGGTAACCAAGATAAATCGGTTGTGAAAGCTCAATTAATGGAGGCTCATTTTAATATCTTACCTTCTAAAAGTGAAGGTTGGCCAAAGGCAGTTGCTGAAGGGATGTTTTTTGGATGTATTCCGGTGGCCACAAAGGTGTCGTGTGTAGGGTGGATGTTGGGAAATGGCACTCGTGGGATTTTAATTGAGCCCGATTTAGAGGCTGCAGTTGCTCATTTTATCACTATTTTTAGAAGTGCAGATTTGGACGCTATGGCAAAAGCCGCTTTGGACTGGTCGCAGCAGTACACCTTTGATCGGTTGGAGGCGGATATTGGGAGCATAGTGAGTAGTGAGAAGTGAGAAGTGAGAAGNNAGTGAGTAGTGGGGAGTGAGCTTGCTTCGTCGAGTCTCCTCGCCATGACATAAAAGAATAAGTTGATGCGAGTATTACAATTAATAGATAGCTTGGAAGCTGGAGGAGCCGAACGGATGGCTGTTAACATTGCCAATGCGCTTTCTGGGTCTGTTGACCGGTCTTATCTTTGTGCAACACGGCATGAGGGACTTTTGAAGGGAGCGATTCGTTCTGATGTTGGCTATTTGTTTTTAAATAGAAAAAGTACTTTTGATGTTAAGGCCTTATTCAAATTAACCCGATTTATTAAGTCAGAGCGCATTGCTATTGTTCATGCCCATTCGACTTCTTTCTTTTTAGCCTGTCTTGTTAAAGTGTTGCATCCAACACTTAAGATAGTTTGGCATGACCATTATGGGAATAGCGATTTTTTGGAACAGCGACCAACCTTTATTTTAAAAATAGCCTCCTTATTTTTCTCCCATATCTATAGTGTTACTAGTGGTTTGGAGCAATGGTCTAGATCGACCTTAAAAACGAATTCGGTAAGTTATTTGCCTAATTTTGTTGTAGGAATTTCAGATGAAGTGCCAGTTACGGTCTTGCGAGGTGATGCAGGGAAACGTGTCATCTGTTTAGCGAATTTACGTCCACAAAAAGATCATTTGACCTTGTTAAGGGCTTTTAAAACCGTATTGCAACAACACCCAGACTGGAGTTTGCATTGTGTAGGACAGGATTTTAAGGATGCCTATTCTCAATCGGTCTATGCATTGGCTACTGATTTGGAATTGGATACCTCTGTGTTTTTTTATGGAAGTTGTCCAGATACGATTTCTATTATCCAACAAAGTACTTTAGGTGTGTTATCCTCCAAATCGGAAGGTTTGCCCTTGGCTTTATTAGAGTATGGCTTGGGAGGCCTACCTGTAGTGTGTACCGATGTTGGTGACTGCCATCGCGTCATTAAAACCAGTAAGAATGGGATTTTGGTAATACCACAAAATCAACAGGCATTAGCAGAAGGCTTGCTGTATTATATGAACCATCCAAATGAGCGGATGCAACATGCTGATAGATTGTATGAGACTATTTCCAATCAGTTCTCTGAAACAACCATTGTACAGCAAATTTTACAACAATATTATGCCATTGTAGGCTAAACCATTTGTATTTTATTATTTTTGGTGGTCTATTGGCTATTTAAAAGGAATCTAATGTTATGAAGTTATTGAAGTCGTCCATTAATGATAGCAACTATATCGCTTTGGTGGGGTTGCATATTTTTATTGGGATTTTATTGTTCTTAATACCTCCATTTAGAAATCCTTTTTTTTTAGGGATCATTGTCTTTTTTTTTATACAGATTATTTTAGCTCCAAACTCAAAAAAAACCTTTTATGTTCTTTTAGCCTGTGCCTATATCATTGGCGGTGAGTCTATGTTTCGAATGACCAGCGGTGGGTTGTTTTATGAAATCTCCAAGTATTTGGTGATTTTGTTTATCATTTTTGGGATGTTTTATAAAGGCATTTCTGGGAGTGGCTATCCTTATTTTATCTATTTAATATTACTGGTTCCGGCTGTTTTGGTGGCTTCTACAACTTTGGGCTATGATTTGAATTTTAGAACCAGTGTTGCCTTTGTGTTGAGTGGCCCTGTTTGTTTGGGGTTTTCTGCCTTGTATTGCTATGACAAGAAAGTAAGTCATCAAGAGCTAATGGATATTATTCTCTATCTGAGTCTTCCCATCATTACCATGACTACCTATTTGTTTTTATATAGTCCAAGTATTAAAGATGTCTTGTCTGGTACCGAATCTAATTTTGCGACTTCAGGTGGTTTTGGTCCCAATCAAGTGTCCTCCATTTTAGGTTTGGGGATGTTTGCTTTCACAGTACGTTTGTTTTTGAAATCACCTAGCTTAACTTTAAAGATAATTAATGGGCTCCTATTGGGCGCCGTTAGTTTTAGGGGGCTTGTTACCTTTAGTAGGGGAGGCGTGTTTGTTGCTGTGCTTATGATTGGGGCATTTCTATATTTATTATATGCCAAATCTTCCTTTAGGCAACAACAGCAAATTTTAGTAACCTTTATATTATTTTGTATGTTGGGAATAGCGACCTGGGTTATTAGTTCCAATCAGACAGAAGGCCTGATAGACAAACGTTATGCCAATGAAAATGCTGCAGGAATAGAAAAAGAGGATGTGACGACAGGTCGTGGGGATTTGTTTTTAGGAGAGTTGGCAGGTTTTATAGACCATCCTTTTTTGGGTGTTGGTGCCAGTGGTATGAAAAATTTAAGATTAGAAGAACAGGGCACCATCATTGCTTCCCATAATGAGATTAGCCGTTTGCTGTCGGAACATGGGATTTTTGCCATCTTTATTTTGATTATTTTGATTTTTAAGCCCATTGAGTTTCGGTCCAAACACAAAAACAACCTCTTTTTTTATGCCTTTTTGGTGTTTTGGTTTGCGACCATCAATCACTCCGCCATGCGGCTAGCGGCCCCTGGCTTTATTTATGGATTAGCTCTATTACATATCACCAATGAAAAAAAACGTCCTGTACATAGGAAACAACTTAAGCCATAGCCACTCTAACCCCTCCTATATGCAGACTTTGGGTGCGTTATTGGAGCAAGAAGGCTATCATATAACCATGGCTTCTTCGAAATCTAACATGCTTTTGCGGTTGTTGGCTATGGTATGGACGACTTTTAAACAGCGAAACACAACTGATGTTGTGTTGATTGACACCTATAGTACCCTCAATTTTTATTATGCCTATGTGATCAGCCAGCTTTGTAGATTTTGGAAGCTCAACTATATCCCTATACTGCATGGTGGTAATTTACCTTCTCGTTTAACACGGAACCCACTATTGAGTCGTGCTATTTTTAAATTTGCTTATTGTAATGTCGCTCCTTCCACTTATTTGAAAACTGCTTTTGAAGCTTCTGGTTATACTAATGTTATTCATATACCTAATGTTATCGACATTCGTCAGTATCCCTTTCAAACCAGAGCGCATGAGCAACCCCATTTGCTTTGGGTGCGGTCGTTTGCAAAGCTCTATCATCCAGAGATGGCTGTTAGGGTTTTAAAAGGTTTACAAGACAAAGGCCTAAAAGCGACTTTGTGTATGGTTGGGCCTGATCGTGATGGTACTTTGTCGACCGTTGAACAGTTGGCAACCGCCCTGAATGTACATGTGACTTTTACAGGGAAGTTGTCAAAATCGGAATGGATTAGGCTTTCTAAAGATTATAATGTGTTTATCAATACGACCAATTTTGACAATACCCCTATTAGTGTTATTGAGGCCATGGCTTTAGGATTGCCAGTGGTGTCCACCAATGTTGGTGGATTGCCTTATTTGATTGATCATGGTACAGATGGTTTGCTTGTGCCAGCCAATGAGGTTAGTGCCATGGTCATGGCCATAGAACGTTTGTTTGAAGATGCGCCATTGCGACTGGCCATTATTAATAAGGCACGACTCAAAGCCGAACATTTTGATTGGGCTACCGTCAAACAACTATGGAAGGATGTGTTATAAAGAAAAAAATGTGCAGTTCCATTTTAACTCATTATATTTATTCGCAATATTAAACCCATGAGTACATCAACTAAAGGCATCCATTTTGAAGTTTCTGAACGTAAGGTCTTATTGCGCCTTATGGATATTGGTGTTGTGTTTTTGGGGCTGTATCTTTTGGAGTCTTTTTTTAATTATGATTATTTGACCATTACACAGAACAATACCATTGCCCTGTTGGTTTTGGCTGTGTATATCACTGTTTTTGGAACCATCTTTGAGATTTATGATTTGCAACAGGCCAGCAAGCTCGATGTGACCTTTCGGAATATTGTTTTGGCAGCCTCCACGACGGTTCTGTTTTACCTTTTGACACCCTTTTTTACGCCCTTTTTACCCGAAAAGCGATTGCAGATCATTTATTTTTATGTTGCCATTATCGTTATGATTTTGATTTGGCGCTTTGCTTACGTGACCTTTGTGGCCTCTCCACGATTCTATAAAAAAGTGCTTTTGGTTGGTGAATTGACCTATATAGAAAGCATTGTTAAAGCCCTGAATCAATCTGATCCTAATTATAAGATTGTTGGGTTTATCAATTGTGAAGAAACCCTCGACGAACCTGTAAAATTTAAAGGGCTCAAAGAATTTCATCCCGAAGATTTGGTCAAAGTGATTGGTGATTATAAAATATCGGAAGTTTTGGTTGCCAGTTATAATTCGGAAACCATCACCTCTGCTATTTATCACGACCTTATCATGCTTTTGGAAAAGGGGTTTACCATTCGCGAATATACCCAGGTTTACGAAGAGCTTACATATCGTGTTCCCATACAATATGTAGGTAAGGATTTTTATAAATATTTCCCCTTCAGTCGCAGTAACCAAAATACCTTGTATCTTTTTTTTCATCGCCTTTTTGATATTGTTTTTTCTGCAGTGGGACTTATTTTGGGATGCCTTATTTTCCCATTTATTTTAATAGGCAATCTTATTGGCAATAGAGGCCCTCTGTTTTATAGCCAAGAGCGCATTGGGAAAAACGGAAAACCATTTAAGATTGTGAAACTGCGAAGCATGGTTATAAATGCCGAAGCAAACGGTGGCGCCAAATGGGCCCAAAAAAATGATGTCCGAGTGACGGCTTTTGGACGTTTTTTGCGCCGTTCCCGATTGGATGAAATACCACAGTTCATAAATGTTCTTAAAGGCGATATGAGCATTATTGGCCCAAGACCAGAGCGTCCCTTTTTTGTGAATGAGTTGTCGCGAGTCATTCCGTTTTATGAAACCCGACATATCATTAAACCTGGTCTTACTGGTTGGGCACAGGTCAATACACGTTATGGAGCATCGGTCGATGATAGTTTGACCAAACTCCAATACGACCTATACTACATTAAGCACCGAAGTTTCTTTTTGGATGTCAATATCATTGTCAAAACTTTGAGTACGATTTTGTACTATCGTGGCCAATAAGCTTTATTGCTTACTAAAATAGTTGTGCAAATACATATATCTTAGCAAAAGAGCCAATAGCAAAGGAATCAATCCGATAGCGTATATCTGTATGCCAATTATCCAGTGCATAGCCAATAAGCAAAGCATGATAATCAAGAACTTTATATAGCGTTTGAACCAATTTTTTACTTGTGTTTTAAACAGCTGGCCAATGACCAGCATGTTTAGAGGTACTGCCCACAATAGATTGTAGTTTTTTGCTGTTGCTGTATGGTCGGTTGCGAACCATAATAGTAGCATGATGATGCCCACAACACCTGTGATGGCAAACAGGCTGATGTCTAGCCATTTACTGCGTCTTTTGTTTTTGAAATCCCTATAAGTAATATACAGGATCAGTATAGCAATAACACCGATGACCATTAAAGGGCTTAACAAGAAATTGTCAGTTGTTTTTTGTTCTCTTTTTTGATAGATAACAGTTGACCTTGAGACTAAATTTTCAGAGCTATGTATTTTGGCACTTCCAAAATACTGATGAATGTATTTTGGCAAAAACATTTCTTCGTATGGCGTTGCTTGCTTATCAATTACCGAACCTAATGCCATATCAATACCAAAACTCCCCCAAGTATTCAAGCCAACATGCTCATGGATGAGTTGTCTGAAGGTTTTTGGCTCAAAATTGGAAGGTTTTGAAAACTCAATGTTGTTTTTCACTGTAATTTCGGCTACATCCCTAATACGTGTGGCACAGTTGTCGTAAAAAAAGTCATAAAGATATTTTCTGTTTTCGGGTTTGTAATTGTTGACCAAATAGTCATATAAATGTTGCTTTTCATCAGAAGACAGATTTAAAACCTGTTCTTGTATCGTTCGGTTATATAAACTATAAAATCTATAAAAATCAGAAAAAGAATGTCTGCTTATCAGATAATTGAGCTTGCCCTGTGCAAATTTCAGATAGAAATAAGGCGTGTCAAAATCATATTCACCATAACCAAACACCACATCGATGCCTCGACTGCTATCGTTAATTCTAAAGGCATTGTGGCCAAAGGCATCGTTTAATGACTCTCCGGGACCAATAGTCAATACAGATATGTTTGCTTCAGGTGACAGTTGTATTTGTTGCCCAAAAACAGAAACTGTTATAAAAAAGAAAAGGGATAGCAATCGGTTTCGCTTCATCATAGCATTTTAACTATCTAAAGATACTAAAATCGAGTTTCAAAGAGAATACATTACTATATAAGGCTGCACTTTGGTCGCCAATATCTGTGAAAGCATAATCAATTTGAATGCCTCTGTATTTAAAACCGACTCCAAAGTTGGGTTGGAATGTCAGTTTTTCAGAATCATCAAATTGTCGTTCGTTCTGAAAATTACCAACACCAGCCCTTAAAAACACCAAATCGGTATAGCCAAACTCAAAGCCAAGCGCAGGATTGATACTTGCTAAAGATGTTGAAATGACATCATTGTTTTCCTCAAAACGCACATTCAGATCAAAAGCTGCCAAGAGTGAATAGTCATAATGGAAGATGAACTTTTTGGACATCCCAATCTGTAATTTTGGAATGGTCAACTCGGTCGATTCAGGAACCTCTTGATTTTGACCATCTACAGCGTTTTGAATGGTTGCCAGTTTCTCGGCATCAAAGGCCCATGCATTAAATGTTGTGGTGATGTCGCGTGCCATGATGCCAAATTTCCAATCGTTATCCGATTCAAATTGAACTCCCAAATCGAGACCAAATCCCCAAGATGAGGCAAAATCGCCAATGATACGACGTATCACTTTGGCATTGACACCATAACTCAATCCATCTAAAGGTAAACGACGCGCATACGAAAAGGTCAACCCATAATCGGCCGTCGAAAACAAACTGATTCTGTCATAATTGATATTTCCTTGATCGTCAATCAACTGTGTGGTATCTAAAATGTCGTCGACACCAAAACGTATCAATGATATGCCTACGGCACTTCGGTCGTCTAAAGGCATAGCAAAGGCAGCATAGTTGTAATTGGCAATGTTGGCGAAGTAACTGGAGTGCATCAATGCTATTTGATTGTCTTCTAAAACAACCAACCCAGCAGGATTCCAATAACCAGAATTGACGTCGCTAGTATGTGATACTACAGTATTGCTCATCCCTAAAGCCGCAGCGTCCACACCAATATTCATAAATTCATTGGAGTATTTGCGAGTCGTTTGTGCAGTACAAAGCACAGTACATAGTAGGAAAGCGATACGTAGTTTAGTTTTCAATAGCAAAATTTTTTACAAAGATGCACAATATTTTTAATGTATTAAACTTCGAAATGTAACAGATATTGTGTTTGGGTTGTATTAGACACGAATAGTTTGTTATTTTTACAAAAATTATCATCATGACGATTAAAAAGCATCTTCCGAATCTAGTGACCTTACTCAATTTGTTTTGTGGTTCGGTTGCGGTCATTTTTGCAGTTCATAACAACTTTATTGCCGCCGCCTTGTTTGTGTTTTTGGGTGTTTTCTTCGATTTTTTTGACGGCCTGTTGGCAAGAAAATTGAATGTGCAGAGTCCGTTGGGCGTGCAGTTGGATTCGCTTGCCGATATGGTGACCAGTGGTTTGGTGCCTGGTATTGTCATGTTTAAATTGATGTCGATAGCTGTAGATACCCCATTGTTTTTTAATGCAACTGATGAATGGAATTCAGAATTGCATTGGTCTGGAATTGGCGACTCGTGGTTGCCACTTTTGGGATTATTGATCACTTTAGCTTCGGCTTATCGCTTGGCAAAATTTAATATCGATGAAGACCAACAAAGCTATTTTAAGGGACTGCCAACACCAGCAAATGCACTTTTGATCATTTCATTGCCTTTGATTATGGAATTTCAGAACAACGATTTAATGAACTCAATGATTTTAAACAAGTGGGTATTGATTGTTTTGACCTTGGTGAGCTGTTATTTGTTGAATTCCAACATCAAATTATTTGCCCTAAAATTTAAAGATTGGAGTTTTAAAAATAATGCCGTGCGTTATGTGTTTATCATTCTGACTTTGGTGCTTATTGTTTTGCTTCAATTTGCAGCCATTCCGGTTGTTATTCTTTTTTATATTCTATTGTCTTTGCTTTCTAAATCATTAATTTCTAAATAACTCATTTTTTTAATGGCATCAGGATTTTTTGCGTTACTCGATGATATTGCCAGCCTCATGGACGATGTGTCTGCCATGGCTAAAATTTCGACCAAGAAAACGGCAGGTATTTTAGGAGACGATTTGGCGGTTAATGCCGAGAAGGCCTCTGGGTTTATCTCTTCGAGAGAACTTCCCGTGCTTTGGGCAATAACAAAAGGCTCTTTTTTGAATAAGGTCATTATATTACCTATCGCTTTTTTGTTGAGTGCTTTTTTGCCTTGGGCAGTTCCTGTGATTTTGGTGTTTGGTGGCTTGTACTTGGCCTATGAAGGTGCCGAAAAGATCTACGAATATTTTGTGCCACATGCTCATGCAGAAGCACATCTTTCTGAAGCTCAATTGTCTGAAGAGGACATTTTAGCTTTAGAAAAGCAAAAAATAAAATCAGCAATCATTACCGACTTTATATTATCTGTCGAAATCGTCATCATTGCATTGGGCACTGTTATTGGGCAGCCATTGCTGACTCAAATATTAGTAGTTTCTATTGTTGCTTTGATTGCGACTGTTGGCGTGTATGGTATTGTAGCCTTGATTGTACGAATGGATGATTTTGGTTTTCGTTTAATTCGTTTTAATGATAAGGAGAAAAGCATTTCTGATTTTTTTGGTCACTTGCTTGTGAATGCCTTGCCATTGGTCATCAAAAGTTTGTCGGTTATAGGAACCATCGCCTTGCTATTGGTTGCTGGAGGTATTTTTATTCACAACATTGAGCTGTTGCACCATTTTCTTGAAGTATTGCCTTCTATCATTAGGGATTTTGTGATTGGATTGTTGGTTGGTATTGTAGTGTTGATTGTCGTTACAGGGTTTAAAAAGATAGTTGCTTTGGTGAAGGATTGATAGCATTGTTGGTGTTTTCCACCAACAATTCAAAACGAATAAAATAGATATTAACGCCATCGTTGGTGTTTTTCACCAACGATTATTATGAAAAAGCTAACACCTTTACATATTCAAGATTGTCCGCAATTTTATACTGCGACGATTGTCAATTGGAAGAAATTATTAAAGCCTGAAAAGTATAAAATCATCATTATTGAATCGCTTCAATATTTAGTTAAAACTGAAAGAGTTATCGTCTATGGATATGTCATTATGGACCATCATATACATATAATTTGGAAGCCTACACCTTTATATTCTTTAAAACATACGCAATTAAGTTTTATGAAATTTACTGCCCAAAGAATTAAAAGAGATTTAGAGAACCACCATTTAGACCTATTAAGCCATTTTTCAGTTGAGGCAAAAGATAGAAGTTATCAATTCTGGAAACGCAATGCATTATGTGTTGATTTATATTCAAATGCTATCATTGAAGAAAAGTTGAATTATATTCATCAAAATCCTGTAAAAGCGGGTTATTGCAGCAATGCTGAAGATTATAGATTCTCATCAGCTAGATTTTATAAGGAGTTAGATGATGAGTTTGGGATTTTGAGTGATTTTAGGTAGTTTAAATTGTTGGTGGAAAACACCAACAATGGCTAGGAAAACACCAACAATGGCTAGGAAAACACCAACAATGGCGAAGTCAAGGAAAAGGCACGTACTGCAAATTTATGAGCTATAAACATATTGTTGGTGAAAAACACCAACAATGGCAAAAGTGATTTTAGGTAGTTTAAATTGTTGGTGGAAAACACCAACAATGGCAAAAAAAACGTTAATGCGTTGTTATTGAAAAACACCAACAATGACATAATCATTACCTAAAACATCAGCTTCTTTTTACGCAACTCAAAGTTCTGTCCCAAATACACTTTTCGTACCATTTCGTCAGCTGCCAGTTCTTCAGGTTTACCAGCTTTAAGGATGCTACCTTCAAACATTAGGTAAGTTCTATCAGTAATCGCCAATGTTTCTTGTACGTTGTGGTCGGTAATTAAGATACCGATATTCTTTTTGGTCAATTGCGCTACAATGCGCTGAATATCCTCCACTGCCACAGGATCCACGCCAGCAAAAGGCTCATCGAGTAGAATAAAGTTTGGGTCTGTTGCCAAAGCACGTGCAATTTCGGTACGACGGCGTTCACCACCAGACAATAAGTCGCCTCGGCTTTTACGAATGTGGCCAAGGCCAAACTCTTCGATAAGAGTTTCCATTTTGTCGTGTTGTTCTTTTTTGCTCAATTTAGTCATCTGCAACACACTCAGTATGTTGTCTTCGATGCTTAATTTTCTAAATACAGAAGCCTCTTGCGCCAAATAACCAATGCCGTTTTGGGCACGTTTGTACATTGGGTATTTGGTGATGTCTTGGTTTTCGAGAAAAATCGTTCCACTATTTGGTTTTATAAGACCAACAATCATATAAAAAGACGTGGTTTTACCAGCGCCATTAGGTCCCAATAATCCAACAATCTCTCCTTGGTTCACTTCAAGAGACACATCTTTTACCACTTTACGCCCACTGTAGGACTTCATTAAATTTTCTGCTCTTAACTTCATAAGTCATGTACTGAACGCTAAAAATAGTAAAATCATATCGACTCCTATAAAAATGCGTTGTATTTATTAAAAGTTTAACGCTGCGTTTCCAGTGCTTCCCAAAACTCATAGGCTCTTCTTAAATGAGGGATGACAATGGTACCACCAACCAGCGTGGCAATTCCCATGGCTTCCATCATTTCTTCCTTGGTAATTCCGTTTTTGAAAGCGGTTTCTAAATGGTATTTGATGCAATCATCACATCGCAGCACTGCTGAGGCTACCAAGCCTAAAAGTTCTTTGGTTTTGACATCCAATGCACCTTCTGCATACGCATTGGTATCCAGATTGAAAATCCGTTTGACAATCTTGTTGTTATCTGCTAACAATTTCTCGTTCATTTTTGAACGGTACTCGTTGAATTCTTTAACAATATCAGACATGCTTTTTCTCTTTACGTTTTTGATTTCTGACAACTAAGGCAGAAATATAAATACTTAATTGGTATAATATCAAAATAGGAATTGCCACAATTACTTGGCTTGCCACATCTGGAGGTGTGATTACGGCAGCAAGAATCAATACAATGACCAAGGCGTATTTTCGGTATTTTCTTAAAAATTGAGGTGTCACCAATCCTATTTTGGTTAAAAAATAAATAATGATAGGTAATTCAAATACAAAACCAGCAGCCAATGACGATGACCTTACCAATGAAATATAAGACCCTAAATCTATTTCGTTTGTGATTTCTGAACTGACACTGTAAGTGCCTAAAAAGTTAATCGATAAGGGCGTGATGACATAATACCCAAAAAGAACTCCAATAAAGAACAATAAAGTTGTTACCAAGATAAATCCTCTCGAATGTTTGCGCTCGTTTGGATGCAAACCAGGACTGATAAATTTCCAAAATTGATAAATGACATAAGGAAAAGCTATCACAAAACCTGCATAAATGGCTGTCCAGATATCTGCCGAAAACTGTCCTCCCATGGTTCGGTTTTGAATAGTAAACGGAAAGGCATCCAAGCAAAAGGTGCTCTCGACATTAAAATAATTTGATATTTTGCACAGGTACTTATAGGTCGGAAAATCCATGTGCTTTGGACCAAAAATAATGGTATCAAAAATGAAGCGCGAAAAAACAAATGCCGCTGTTCCTGCAATTAAAATGGCTAAAGTGGCACGAATCAAATGCCAACGTAAATCTTCGAGATGGTCTAAAAATGACATCTCATCTTTTTGTTTTTTTGCCATTAGATAATTCCTTCTTTAATCAAATCGTGAATATGGACCACACCAGCATAATTGCCATTGTGTTCTACCAATAATTGTGAAATTTCGTTCGCTTCCATCAGTTCCATGGCATCGACAGCCATTGCGCTTTCATCAATGCGCTTCGGATTGCTGCTCATGATGTCTTTGGCAGTTAAATTGACAAAAGACTCATTTTTAGATAGCATACGACGCAAATCACCATCAGTGATAATCCCGACAATTTTATTGTTTTCAACCACAGCGGTAACACCAAGCATTTTTTCTGAAATCTCTACAATAACTTGTCTGACATTGGTATTCAGTTGCACTTGAGGTTTTTCATTCATGGACGACAAATCGCTTACTCTTAAATACAAACGCTTGCCCAAAGCACCACCAGGATGGTATTTAGCAAAATCTCGGCTCGAAAAGCCTCTTAATTCCAATAGGCAAACAGCTAAAGCATCACCCATCACCAATTGCGCTGTTGTGCTTGTTGTTGGTGCCAAATTATTAGGGCAGGCTTCCTGCTCTACAAAAGTGTTTAATATGTAATCGGCTTGTAGTCCTAAAAATGACTTGTTATTGCCAGTGATGGCTATCAATTTGTTATTGGCATTTTTGATTAATGGAATCAACACTTTTATTTCTGGTGTATTGCCACTTTTTGAAATACAAATGACCACATCATCTTCGAGAATCAAACCTAAATCGCCATGAATGGCATCAGCAGCGTGCATAAAAACCGAAGGTGTACCGGTAGAATTTAATGTAGCTACAATTTTGTTCGCAATGATGGCACTTTTTCCAATACCTGTAATAATGACTCTTCCTTTTGAGTTATAAATAAGCTCCACAGTTTCAGCAAAATCATCATTAAGTAAGTTGGCCAAATTGGCAATTGCCGAACTTTCTATTTCAATGGTTTTTTTAGCTGTATTGAGGATAGAATTTTTATTGTTCAAAATTTATTAATTTTTGGGTTTGTAGCGTCTAAAGAAATTGTTATCTTTAAAGTTATGCAAATGTATATAAAATACTAATAGGGATTAATGAGTATTAAAGAAATTGACTTACATTCAGCACTAAAAACCTACTTTGGTTTTTCAAAGTTTAAAGGGCTTCAGGAAGATGTTATTAAGAGTTTAGTTGCTGGTCACAATACTTTTGTGATCATGCCGACTGGTGGAGGAAAATCATTATGCTACCAATTGCCAGCATTGATAAAAGATGGAACTGCGATTATTGTGTCGCCTTTAATTGCCTTGATGAAAAACCAAGTGGATGCCATTCGTGCTGTATCGCAGCATGATGGCGTTGCCCATGTGCTCAATTCGTCACTAAATAAAACAGAGGTTAAGCGGGTAAAAGAAGATATCACTAACGGAATTACCAAGCTGTTATATGTGGCCCCTGAATCACTTACAAAGGAAGAATATGTCGATTTTTTACGATCGGTGACCATCTCTTTCATGGCTGTCGATGAAGCGCATTGTATCAGCGAATGGGGACACGACTTTAGGCCAGAATATCGAAATTTAAAGCACATTATCAAGCGTATTGGTGACAACATTCCTATTATTGGGTTAACAGCGACTGCAACACCAAAAGTTCAGGAGGATATATTAAAAAGTTTGGATATAACCGATGCCAATACGTTCAAAGCATCGTTTAACAGGCCCAACTTATATTATGAAGTACGACCAAAAACCAAAAATGTCGATACTGATATCATTCGTTTTATAAAGCAAAATGAAGGCAAGTCTGGAATTGTGTACTGCTTGAGTCGCAAACGTGTGGAAGAGCTCGCACAAGTACTGCAGGTAAACGGTATCAAAGCTGTACCATACCATGCAGGTTTGGATGCCAAGACCAGAGTGAAGCACCAAGATATGTTTTTGATGGAAGACGTCGATGTGGTCGTCGCTACTATTGCCTTCGGAATGGGAATCGATAAACCAGATGTACGTTTTGTAATCCATCATGACATTCCAAAAAGCATTGAAAGTTATTATCAAGAAACAGGACGTGCAGGACGCGATGGAGGTGAAGGCCATTGCATTGCCTATTATGCTTACAAGGACATTGAAAAATTAGAGAAATTTATGGCTGGCAAGCCTGTTGCCGAACAAGAAATTGGCCATGCACTTTTACAGGAAGTGGTTGCATTTGCAGAAAGCTCGGTGTCTCGACGAAAATTTATTTTACACTATTTTGGTGAAGAGTTTGATAATGAAACTGGAGAAGGAGGCGATATGGACGACAATATACGCCATCCAAAAAAGCAGCATGAAGCCCAAGAGGATGTTTCGATTGTGTTGGAAACCGTTGATAAAACCAATGAAAAATACAAGGCCAAAGATTTGGTACATGTCATTACAGGTAGATCCAATGCCTTGATTTCTTCACACAAAACAGAAGTGCAAGAGTTTTTTGGAATCGGACAAGACAAAGATAAACGCTATTGGATGGCATTGATTCGCCAACTGCTCGTGGCTGGATTATTGAAAAAAGATATTGAAACCTATGGTGTACTGCGACTTTCCGATGCAGGACGTGCGTTTATAAAAGCACCAACATCGTTTATGATGACCGAAGACCACGTTTTTGATGTAGATGACGATGATAGCATCATTACCGCATCAAAAGGTGATGGTGCAGTAGCAGATGAGCAGTTGATGAGCATGCTCAAAGATTTGCGCAAGCGTAATGCTAAAAAATTGGGAGTGCCTCCATTTGTGATTTTTCAAGACCCATCGTTGGAAGACATGGCATTGAAATATCCAATGACGTTAGACGAGTTGAGCAATGTGCATGGTGTTGGAGATGGTAAAGCCAAAAAATATGGTAAAGATTTTGTAGCGTTGATAGCTCGTTATGTTGAGGAGAATGATATTGATAGGCCAGATGATTTTGTGGTTAAAACAACAGGCTCCAATTCGTCATTAAAATTGTATATCATCCAAAATATCGACAGAAAATTGCCTTTAGATGATATAGCCAAAGCCAAAGGCATGAAAATGAAAGAGTTCATCAAAGAGTTGGAAGCCATTGTCTATTCTGGCACCAAATTGAATATCAATTATTGGATTGACGATATTTTGGATGAAGATCAACAGGAAGAAATTCATGATTATTTTATGGATTCAAAAACCGATAAGATCGATGATGCCATCAAAGAGTTTGATGGTGATTATGATGATGAAGAGTTGCGTTTATACCGAATCAAATTTATTAGTGAAGTGGCTAACTAGTTTACGGTATGCAGTTAGCAGCCTTCAGTAACGATTTGTGATTTTTAGCAATCGTTATTCCTCTTCTTTTATTTTTTCAATATCAATAATTGAAAAGATAACCTGTTCTTTTTTTGCTGATAATTCCAACGATTTTATTTTAGATTTTGCAATTTTAGGAAGGTCGTTTTCATTGATTTCAAAATCTATTTTGGTAATGCTCCTGTTGGATGTATTAGAAAAATCAGATTCCAACTCCACCATATCAGAATTCAGTTTCAATTCAAAATCATCACCTACCATCTTTAGTTGTGCACCTTTATGCGTTTTTATGTTAAAGGTCCCAACAATGACTGTATTAAAATAATGGTAACCAGCAAGTTCGCTCAATCCAGCATACATCACGTTGCTGCCAGATAGAGCAAATGGAATGTTCTCAATTTCGTTTATAATACTTTCAGTATAAGAACTGTCGATAGCATCTTCTTCAGCTTTAGAAGTATTTAACGCAGTTTTTAGTTTGTTAAAGAATCCCATTTTTTTTGAATTTTTGTAAAACTAGCTTTATCAATCCCAAATTCCAAATTTCCTCCAACGTTTAAGATTCAAATTCTGAATTTCAAAATCGTTAATCTTAAATCATTCCGTATCTTTGCAGCTTTAAATAATAAAACAAACACAATGCAAGACGGATTATACGCCAAATTCAAAACGACGAAAGGCGACATCGTTGTAAATTTAGAATACAAGAAAACACCAGGAACGGTAGGCAACTTTGTGGCTTTAGCTGAAGGAGATTTAGAAAATGACGCCAAACCTCAAGGAAAACCATATTATGATGGGTTAAAATTCCATAGAGTGATTCCAGATTTTATGATTCAAGGTGGTTGCCCTCAAGGTACAGGGACAGGACATCCAGGTTATAAATTTGATGATGAGTTTCATCCAGACTTAAAACACGATGGTCCAGGAGTCTTATCGATGGCCAATTCAGGACCAGGCACCAATGGAAGCCAATTTTTCATCACACATATCGAAACACCTTGGTTGGATAATATGCACACGGTTTTTGGTAAAGTACAAGAAGGACAAGCGGTTGTAGATGCCATTGCGCAAGGTGATGTGATTGAAAGTTTGGAAATTGTAAGAGTAGGAGCTGACGCTGAAAAGTTTAATGCTGTAGAAGCATTCAGAACTTTTGAAGGAGCACGCGAAAAACGAATCGAAGCTGAACGTGCCGCAAAACAAGGTGAGTTAGATAAGTTATCTGCTGGTTTTGAAAAAACGAAAAGTGGATTACGTTACCAAATCATTCAAAAGGGAACAGGTAAAAAAGCCGAGAAAGGCAATATGGTGTCTGTACATTATAAAGGCCAGTTGGCAGACGGAACGGTTTTCGATTCGTCATACAAACGCAACCAACCATTAGATTTTCAAGTGGGTGTTGGCCAGGTAATTTCTGGTTGGGACGAAGGCATTTGTTTGCTCAATGTAGGCGATAAAGCACGTTTGGTCATTCCAAGTGATTTGGGCTATGGCTCTAGAGGTGCAGGAGGTGTGATTCCTCCAAATGCAACTTTAATATTTGATGTGGAGTTGATGGATGTGAACTAAAGCTATCCGTTTTTACCTGGTTTACAGGTAACAAATAATATTAAAAATCGTCTCATTTGTAATGGGGCGATTTTTTTCTTATACTTATTCTGCGATTTCAATCTAACACCAATGAAAAATTCACTGATTACTTTATTTCTCGTTTTAGCAGTTTTTGGTTGTTCAAAAAATGTCAAATATACTCCCGAACATATCAAGCAAACTTCAGGACGTTATTTATTCAATCAAGAAGAAGTGATTGATGTGTATTATGACGATAATGACTTATATCTAAATTGGAAATCGGGTCGTATAAAGCCTGTGGTCTTGGATGAAAATACTTTTTTTGTTCCTGATATGTACAAAAAGTTGCGTTTTGTTGTGCACCCAACGACCAAGAAAAGATATTTGGGCATTGTACCAGACGATGACGACACTAAAGTTGATTATGCCTATTTGAAAGTTGCCGACACGTTTAAAACGCCGAGCATGTATTTAAAAAACAAACAATACGATGAGGCCATTGCAGGTTATATGCAAATTCATCAACAAGATTCTACAAGTATGTTTTTAAATGAAAGACGATTCAACAGTATCGGTTATGGCCTGTTGCGTGAGAGAGATTATGACAATGCCATCAAAGTATTTCAAATGAACGTAGCTTTATATCCTTTGAGTGATAATGTGTATGATAGCTTGGCAGACGCCTATTTGAGATCAGGTGACAGTTTGCAAGCCTTTACCAATTACCAAAAGGCATTGCAATTAAATGCTGGCAATGAACGCGCTAGAACGTTTGTGGAAAATTATGATAAGAAAGAATAGGCGCGACGTATAATTTATTGTTCGGCACCTCTTTTAATTAGTAATAATCTAAAGTTATAAAATCACCATTATCTAAAGTGTATTTTGTCACATAACCATCAACATCATATTCAAAAGTATAATGATAGGTTGTAGGTGTTTCATCAATAAGATTCAAACAGTTATTGTTTGACAAATAAAACCCTGGAAGTGTTATGGAATCCCACATAAATAGTTTTTCAGTAGCATGATTGCCTTGATCCCATTGAGTGATGGCATTATTGTTTTCGTACACAATCTGACCATTTGATGAGTCATATGAAATTTCATTCCATTCCGTCAAATTGCCAGCGGCATTATGAGTGTATTCTTGAAAGAAATGAACATTTCCGTTAAGATTGAATGTTGTGTAAGATTTGAGTAGGTTACCAGCAAATTTAAACTCAAAAGTCTGTTCCATATAAGTTTGCCCAGAGTCAGTGAAAATTTTTCTAGTGCCAGAAGCTACAGTAGAAGTGAAGTTCAAAAACAACTTTTCATCATTGATTATTTCAGAGAAGGTGTGGTCTCTTTCTAATATTTTTGAAATATGACCATTTTGGTATTCGATATATGTTGAATCATTGGGAGAAATTCCTGTAAAAGCGTATTCGTTTGAAACAATCAATTCCAATCGGTTTTCTGAATCATAAAAGTATTTTTCAGAATAGCCTGTATTCCAAGTTACTTGCTTTAGTAATTTTGTGTCGTTTTCTGGATTTTCATTATTGGTTTCATCCGATGAACACGAAGACATCATCAATGCCAGTATTGTGATTATTGCACAGTTAAAATACTTCATAGATATTATTTGTTTAAAAACGTATTGTAAAATTATAAAAAATAAGATTTTTCTTATAATCACCAAATTAGAAAGGTCTTGTGCAAGATCAGTTACAGTTTTATTCCGCTTTCTTTCTGTTTTTTAAAATCACTATTGTAATGATATAAATCAAAACGATTGCAAAAGGAATGGCAACAAATCTATGTTCAGGAAGTAAATACCATAATGAAAGAACCAAAATTGTTCTTACTAATGAATGAAAAATTCCAACCCAATGATCGATTATCCACGAAAACGGAAGCCACATTAAACCTGTCAAAATACCTATGGTCAGTGGTAAAGACGAATAGTCCACTATAAAAAATGGAATTGCAATTGAGTATACCAAAATTGCTTGCCCAACAGTAAAAAGGAAGAGTTTGTCAAATTCATTTTTTGGTTTCGTTTTATCAAGAAAATTCTCGCCTGTAAATTTGGAAATAAACATTCCCAAATACACAATGCAGCCAGTTGCAATGAACAATACCCAAACGGTTGCTTGAATTGATAATGTAAGACCTGCTATTCCTACAATTGACCAAGCAATTAATCCAGCTAAAGGTGTCGCAAGAAATTTTCCGTTTTTAAACTCAATTCTTTGCTCTTCGAGAGTTCTTTTGGGTGCTTCCATTAATATTGATTTTTGATTTGACCAGTTGATTTGTTAGTTCGATTATCTCAAATTGTACACCATTCATTCATTATAATCAAAACGAATATACTTAATTACCCTTTATGACCCAACAGCGTATCGATGGTATTGGCAGTCACCGAATGATAGTTAGGTCGTGCCGTTTTATAAATGGCCAATGCTTCCTCAACCCTGTTACTTTTTTTGTAGGCCTCAAAAAGTGTGGTCACATACCAGCGCCTACCAACTGTGGTTAGGAATTCGGCAATTTTGGTATCGACTTCGTGTCCATGATAGTTGTTGATAATGGCTTGTTCAAACCAAACCATTGCAATGTATGAGTTGGTAGAGTTGGTAAAATCAAAGATTTCGTCAAGCGTTTCCATTTGTTCAACAGAAATATCTTTTGGAAAATTACGCACAAAATGCACCCATTCTTGCGGTGTCCACTCTTGTGTTGCAGCTGCATCGATGGTATTGGTCTCAATAAATGTCTTTAGGGTTTTCTCTACGTTTTCAAAAGCATCTGACTGTATGATGGCTTGGTTGGTTGGAATGCCAGGTTTGTAAATCCACTCTTCGGTATTAAAAGAGATGTTGTATTTTTCTAATAGATTTTTGTTTAAATAAGCTACAAAATCTTCGGTATTGGTAGTCGAAAATGCATGCTCTTTAAAATAGGCTTTCAAGAAGGTGTCAAATCGTTCGCGACCAACGGTTTCTTCAAGAGTCCTCAAAAACAAATACCCTTTGTCGTAAGCAATGCTATTCATCCCATCATCTGGATTTCTTCCATTGAGGTCGAGTTTTAATTTGGTATCATTTGGTGACTCTTTGAGCGATTCCAATTCATCATCCAAATCTTGTCTGCCTATGAGTGCCAACATGTTTGCACGTTCTTTTCCGTAGAGAGCTTCCATAATTCTGATTTCAAAATAAACGGTAAAGCCTTCATTGAGCCAAAAGTCATTCCATGTGGCATTGGTGACCAAGTTTCCTGACCAAGAATGAGCCAACTCGTGTGCTACTAATGATGTCAAACTTTTGTCACCTGCTATAACGGTTGGTGTGGCAAAAGTGAGTCGAGGATTCTCCATACCACCAAAAGGGAAACTTGGTGGCAAGACAATGACATCAAATTGCTCCCAATCATAATCGCCATATAGTTTTTCGGCAGCTGCTACCATTTTTTCCATATCGGAAAACTCGGAATGTACTTTGTTGACCATTGATTTTTCAGCATAAACTCCTGTTCGGTCACTGATGGCTCTGTATTCAATATCACCTACTGCAAGTGCGATCAAATATGCCGAAATAGGTTGTTGCATTTTAAAATGATATACACCATCAGCCGTTTTTTTCTTTGGGTTTTCGGCGCTCATCACAGCCATCAACTCTGAAGGCACTTCAACCGTTGCATTATAGGTAACCCTTATTTGTGGACTGTCCTGTATCGGAATCCATGTTCTGGTTAAAATGGCTTGCCCTTGTGTGAATAAGAATGGATGCGTTTTATCGGCTGTTTGTTGTGGTGTTAACCATTGTAAGGCTTCGGTTTTGTCGGTGGTTTTGTAAACAACCGATATTTTTTGGGTACCTTCATTAATTGTGATGTTTAATGGCCTTCCTAATTGTTCGTCATCTTTCCCAAGCTTGTAAGCAGTGTTTTCGCCATCTGCTTGTACACTGATGATGTCGAGATATTTAGTGTCTAATATGATTTCTGAAGCTTTATTGTTTCTAATATCATAGGTTGCTTTTCCACTGATGATTTTCTTATCAAAATCGACCTTGATGTCTAGGTCTAAATGTGTGATGACCGCTTTGTTGGGTTGCGCAAACGAATGCGGCTCTTCGACATAGGTTTGCATTGTTTTTTCTTCTTTTGTTTGTGCACAATTTAATAAGATGAATAGCGTGCTTATTGCTGCAATAATCGATTTTTTCATTTCAAATTTTTTTTGTCCCGATTGTTCGGGCTGCTAAAGTAATTAAAACTTTATGGGATAAAAAATAACAATTCATCCTACATAATTTACAATTCGGTCAATCACTTTTTAAAAACGTGATTAACTGTTGGATATTTGCTTCATCAATTAAAACATACATCTTATGAAAACCATTGCTAACCTAATTTTAATCTTAACTCTTGGCATTGCCAATGTTAACGCACAAGACAAAGTAACACAAGATGTTGTTGTTACCATTACAAATTTTGATAATGACAAAGGCAAAGTGTTTATTGCGCTTTACAATTCAGAAGCTTCTTTTTTAGGAACAGGTTATATGTCTGTTATTAGTAATATTAAGGACAAGGCTTGTTCGGTTACATTTAAAGACGTACCTCATGGCATTTATGCCATTTCACTTTTTCATGATGAAAACGGGAACAATAAAATGGACAGTAACTTTTTAGGAATCCCTAAAGAGGATTACGCTTGCTCCAATAATGCAAAAGGCTTTATGGGACCACCAAAATGGCAAGATGCAAAGTTTGAAGTTAAAAATGAAACCATTCATCAGGCCATTAAAATTTAATCAAAATGAAATGCCCATATTCAAAAATCATTAACCAACCTAAAGATGCTCTTGGGCATGTATCTGACCGTTGAAAAAAATATGTATTAGAGATGAAACATTTAATCATTATTGCATCATTATTGGTTTCTGTAGTTGCCAATGCACAAACCAATTATGAAAAAGGCATGCAAAAAGCATTTGGCCTTTGGGAAAACAACAATTGGACAGAAGCCGAACAGTTATTTGAACGCATAGCAGCTGCTGAACCAAATGAATGGTTGCCTAGTTATTATGTAGCTCAAATGAACAGTTTAAAAACGTGGGAAGAAAAAGATGCCAATAAAGTAAAAGCACAATTGGACAAGGCCCAAGAATACTTGAATACTGCAATGAGCATCAGTAAGGACAATCCAGAACTGATAGTGCTACAAGCACATGTGTTGACCAATTGGGTTGCTTTTGATGGTATGACCTATGGAATGAAATATTCTGCAAAAATCACTGAACTTTACAACACTGCTTCAAAATTGGCCCCTAACAATCCAAGAGTGGTTTTCAGTAAAGCAGAATGGAATATGGGAAGTGCTCGTTATTTTGGTCAGGATACCAAACCCTATTGTAAAGATGTCGAAAAGGCTATTGAACTTTTTGTTAACTTTAAACCAGAAACAGCATTTTCACCAAATTGGGGAAAAGATCGTGCCGAACACGTATTAAAGTCTTGCGAAGAGTAATACATAGAAACTAAAATCCATGTCAAAGAACACAAAAAATATCATCATTACCTTAATTATTGGAACACTGGTTTACCTTATTGGGAACTTTATTTCTGAAGGATTTGACTACAAAACGGTTAATGATTTTTTGATTGACTTCGGATTTTATCAATTGTATGCTTTTGTTTTGGGATATTCCAATATGGCTTTTTTTGATTATATGGAAAGAAGAAAATGGAATCAAGGTGATACTATAAAAAGAGTCATTTTAGGCATTATTGGATCGACTATTATAACCTTGGTTGGCATCTTTTTGTTGCGACTTTTTACATCAACCGTTATTTATAATATAGATTTTAGCACCTTCATCGAAAAAGAATCTTGGAAAGGGTACTCATTTGGTTTGTGGATTACACTTACGATTGTTTCGGTTTTTCATGTCATCTATTTTTATAATCGCTATCAAAAAAACAAAATCAAAGAGCAAAAAGTCATTGCTGGCACTGCAAGTGCCAAGTTTGATGCTTTAAAAAATCAATTAGACCCACATTTTCTATTCAATAGTTTGAATGTTTTGACCAGTCTCATTGAAGAAAACCCAGACAGTGCCCAAAAGTTTACGACATCCTTATCTAAAGTGTACCGTTATGTTTTGGAACAAAAAAACAAGGACTTGGTGAGTGTGGATGAAGAACTGGATTTTGCCCGTACTTATATGTCACTTTTAAAAATGCGATTTGAAGACAGTATTATTTTTGAAATCCCAGAAAAAGCAAACGACCCAGAAAGCAAAGTGGTACCATTATCATTACAGTTGCTGTTAGAAAATGCAGTGAAACATAACACAGTAACCACAAGCAAACCATTGCACATTAAAATATATGAATCGGACGGTAATTTGGTTGTGGAAAACAATCTTCAAACCAAAGCCATCGTGAAGAAGAGTAGTGGTGTAGGATTGGAGAACATCAAACAGCGCTACGAATTATTAACAAATAAAAAAGTAAACATCAATCAACAAGCAGACCGTTTTGCAGTGGCAATACCAATGCTTACTAAACAAGTATCAATCATGGAAATTCAAAAGTACAATAATCAAGAAAATGCTTATTACAAAGCAAAAAAGCGAGTCGAAGAAATCAAAGGTTTTTATGGGAACTTATTATCCTATTGCCTTGTCATACCATTTCTGGCATTTATTAACTATCAAACCTCATGGAGCTTTCAATGGTTTTGGTTCCCGATGCTAGGATGGGGAATGGGTATTGTCTTTCACGCTTTCGGCGTTTTCGGTTACGGAAAATCGTGGGAAGAACGAAAGATAAGAGAGATTATGGAACAGGAAGAACGCACTAACACTTGGAACTAATGGATAACAAATTTATAGAAAACGACAAATATGAACGAGCGGCCAAGAAGGTCAAGAGAATCAAAGGTTTTTATACACATTTATTGGTGTACATCGTTGTTAATTTAATGATTGTGGTTATCAATGTTCAGAATCTAGGCCCTGGAGAAAGTTATTTTCAATGGCAAAATTTTATAACGCTTGGCTCTTGGGGAATTGGTCTGTTGGCACATGGAATGAGCGTGTTTTTGCCAGATTTTATTCTAGGAAAAAATTGGGAAGAGCGAAAAATAAAGGAATACATGGATAAACAGAAGAACAATCGATGGGAATGAAGTTAGCCATCAATGTTCAGTCGCAGTCTTTATACAATTGACAATTGACAATGAATAATTTTGAACTAATCACTAATCACTAACCACCAAAAAATGAACATTATCATCATAGAAGACGAAAAACCATCGGCTAGACGCTTGCAGCGTATGTTAGCAAATATGAATATGGAAACAGAAGTCCTCTTACATTCGGTTGAGGAATCGATTGAATGGTTTCAAAACAATGAGCATCCAGATCTTATATTTTTAGATATCCAATTGAGTGATGGGCTTTCATTTGAGATTTTTGAAACCGTTGATATCAAATCGTCTGTGATCTTCACGACTGCTTATGATGAATATGCATTGCAAGCCTTCAAACTCAATAGTATTGACTATTTATTGAAACCTATAGATGATGATGACTTAAAAAAGGCCGTTGCAAAATATAATGATAGAGTGCCATCAAAAAAATCGGTAACGTTAGATTTTGATGATATCAAGAAGTTATTGGTCAACCCCTTTGAGCGCGAGTACAAAAAGCGGTTTTCAGTAAAGGTTGGCCAACACCTTAAACTCATCAATAGCGAAGATATAGAGTGTTTTTACAGCGAGAACAAAGGCACTTATGCTTTTACAAACGAAGGAAGAAACTACTTGTTGGATAATACTTTAGAGCAAATAGAGGCCGAATTAGAACCTCAAACTTTTTTTAGGGTCAGCCGTAAGTTTTTTGTCAATATCAATGCCATAAAAGATATGATAAGTTACACCAACTCACGACTTCAAATAAAGCTCAATACCTTTAATGAACAAGACATTATTGTTGCTAGGGAGCGTGTTAAGGATTTTAAGGATTGGCTTGAGAATTAATCTTCAATTCTGTTCTCGTCAAAAGCAGAAGGCAACATCTTTGGGATGAATTTCACAAACAATGGCAATAAGATGGCGCCTCCAGGAAGCATGAAAATGGCCAAACTTGGTATCGATTTAAAAATATCCAAAAGCTGATCTTGCATATCTCTTTTTTCGTCATCTGTAAGCTCTCGGTAAGTTGATTGTTTTAACAGTACCATCAATTCTTTACTTTCTCTCAACTCTTTCAGCAGTCGTTTACTATTCCTACTAATGAGTTTACTTACCATTTTACTAGAGTTGTCATAAAAACTTTGGACCATGTTTTTTGATCCCAATAAAGCGATGTTGTTTTCATTGACTGTGTAAAAAGTATTGACGTCAGCAATCGACTGTTTTATGATGCTATCATTAAGGTGTAAATCATTGGAAAGTTTGATTAAAAAATCGAGTTCTTCCTTATCGATGACTTTATCACTCCATGATGCCATACAGGCAATATCAACTAAATACTGTTTTTCCAGAGGCTGTTTTACGCTTAAAACGGCTCCTTTGTAAGTTAATGACGATTTACTGTTGTATCGTTTAGAGGCTTCAAATAAGCGAATTAAACTGTCGTCATATTTGCTTTTTTCATGTTTAGACTCAAAGACTTCAATGGCAATGGTTTCTATGACAGCTTCAAATTGCTGTAAGTAAGTTTCAGAAACCTTATGCGTTCTTATAAATTTCTGATATGCTAATACATCAACAAATAATAAAGCGTTTGTTATAAAATAATTAAAATTCTTTGTGAATATATTGTCGTCAATATGTACGCGCTTGTTGATGATGTCTTCCAATAAAGCACTGGACTTCTTTTTACCTAAAAGCGAATCGAAGATAGATGTTTTGCTTTTATTGATAAAACTGTAAAAACTGACCACACTATCTACAAACTTCTCCTGATTAGGCTTTTGCTTGTAAAAGTAATAGAACGTCAAGAGCAAATTTACTTTAGAAAGTTCCTCGTCGGTCAAATCGCCTTTCTCAACAGCATTGTTGACTACAGCAACATTACTTCCATAGATGAATCCGCTTTTTTTTAATTCACTATAAAATGTTTTGACAGGAAGCGATACAAAAGCGTCGTCTTCAGAAACAACTTTAAGTAATTTTTTTATCCAGCCACTAGCAGAAGGATTCATGGTTATTGTATTTGGTTGCAAAGATAATTTTTAATCTCAAAACCAACATTATTTTTCATTAACAAAACTTTAACAAAACCGCCTTCTAGATTTTTCCGTAGGTAGTGCAGAGACAAATTTAATAATTAACAAAAATCTCATTATTATGAAAAGATCAAAAATTTATTTAGGAATCGCAGTTATTGCAATTGCAGGGTTCTTCACAATTGCAGCTGACCACATCGATGCTCCTGCAGTTACTGGTGGTACAAATGATATCACAGACTTTTATGCCTTTCAAGGTGAAAACACAAGCAACTTGGTGTTTGTTGCCAATGTACAAGGTTTGTTAGGGCCTTCAGCTACAGCAAATGCAGCATTTGATGAAAACACGATGATCGAATTTAACATCGACACAACTGGTGACAATGTAGAAGATTTGGTAATTCAAGCAGCAGCAAGAGATGGAAAAATGTATTTCTTCGGTCCAGCAGCTCCAGGCCAGACAGGGTTGAGCAGTACTTTTTTAACTGGAGTTGCTCCTAATGTTGTTGATATTACACCTTATAATAGCGCCAGTGCTATTGTAGCAAATAATGCAGGAATGAGCTTTTTTGCTGGTCCACGTGATGACCCATTTTTCTTCGATTTCGGGCAGTACAGCGCCATTATAGGAGGAACAGCTTCAGGATTCAACAATCCAGGAACAGACACTTTTGCAGGATCGAATGTAATGTCAATTGTTGTAGAAGTGCCAAAATCAATGATTGGTGGTACTGGAACTATCAACACTTGGGTTGAATCAAAAAGAAAACAATAACCTTTAAAAACTTTAATTATGAAATTTAATAACATAAAAATAACAGCAATAGCAGTTTTAATTTCGCTAACAGCTTATAACTGTAGTGATGATGATGCACCAACAGGCCCAACTGGTCCTAACTTTAGTGGTACTTATATGCAAGAAGATCAAATGGGACGACCAGCAGTAAACACGGTTTTTGTGTCGGCTGGAAGTAAAAATACGTTTAATACGACGATACCTTCGCAACAAAATGCAGCGTTTCAAGCGATGTTCCAAACAAACTTGGAAGCATTGAGTCCAGCGTATAACACACCGACCGATGCCAATGCACTTGGTTTAACTTCAGCTCAATTTTCTGGATTTTTAGCAACAGATGTGCTTAATGTGTCTTTAGATGGAACCACTACATTTTATGATGGTAATCCAGCTAACACGTTATCAGGACGTCGTTTGGCAGATGATGTGATTACAGTAGAACTACTTTTGATATTTGGTGGTGAAGATTTTTCGGAAAATCCAGCATTTTCTGATGACCATGTCGATGCCAATGACAAACCATTCTTGACATCGTTCCCTTACTTGGCTTCGCCTTGGTAGTATAAATTTAGGCCCTGAAGTATGTTGTAAACTTACTTCAGGGTTTTTATAAAAAAACAAAAAGCATAAAAAACACACTCAACAATGAACTCACTAAAATATATATCGCTCTTCTGCTTACTGTGTATAGTAAGTAGTTGCAATACAACAACAAAACAGGTTACTGATACCAATGATTATCAGGCATATTTAGAATTATCAGAGAACAAAACGCTGCAATACGTACAGAAGGATAATGAGTTCTGGACGAATAAATTTGAAAATCAGCCTAATCAGTTTCCATATTTAAACAAAATTGCAGCGTCTTATTCTCACTTATTTTCTGCGACAGGAAAAATAGACTATTTGAGACAGGCTGAGAAAAATCTTATAAAGTCCAATGAAATGACCAATTATCAAAGTCCAGGAACTTTGATGAGCCTATCAGTCAATTATATATCGCAACATCGTTTTAAAGAAGCTTTGGGATTATTGACAAAAGCAGAGCTTATTGGTGATCGTTTATCGGATATTCAAAAAATGCTGTTTGATGTGCATTTAGAATTGGGAAATTACGATTTAGCAAAAGCTTACCTTCAAAAAATTGAAAATATGTCAGACTTCGATTACCTCATACGTTTGGCAAAATGGAGTGACCATCAAGGTAATTTGGATGCTGCCATTAAATATTTGGAAAAGGCTCAAGACATTGCCGAATCTTCCAATCTGCCGAGTATCAAACAATGGACTTACACTAATCTAGCTGATTTTTATGGTCATGCAGGTGATATTGAAGCATCTTATAAGCATTATTTGAAAGCACTCCAAATTGACCCAAATGATGCCTATGCAAAAAAAGGAATCGCTTGGATCGTTTATTCACACGAGAAAAACTCAGACGAAGCTTTGCGTATTTTGAATTCTGTAACTCAATCTTACCACGCTCCAGATTACTACTTATTAAAAGCCGAAATATTTGAATTTAAAGGTGATGTAGCTTCTAAAAATGAGCAATTAAAATTGTATGAAAATGCAGTTGCCGACACCTTGTATGGTGATATGTACAACAAGTATAACGTGTTTTTATATACTGGCGAAAACAGAAAAATAGAAGAAGCTCTTGCTCTTGCAAAGATAGAAGTTGAGCATAGGCCAACACCTCAATCGTATGAATTATTGGCTTGGGCTTACTATACTAATGGAAACATTGATGAGGCCTTGCGCATTGTAGAACAGCATATTATTGGACATACTTTTGAGCCTAAAGCATTATACCATAGTGCCGAGATTTATAAAGCAGCTGGAAAAACCAAAGAAGCAAACGAGCTCAAAAAAGAACTTATGGAAAGTTCATACGAATTAGGACCATTGGTGGCTAAAAAAGTGAATCAAATTTAGTAAACCAATAGGTATGAAACGGATATTTTTTATAACACTTTCAATAGTGCTCGGTAGTCTATGTTCTGTGCAAGCTCAAAAGATTAAAGGTAAAATTGTCGATATCGACAACTATCCGTTAGAAGCTGCATATGTGTATAACATCAATAGCCAAAGCCATTCCCATACATTGGAAAACGGTTTGTTTATTATTGAGAACAATAAAGTAGGTGATACTTTGAGAGTGGTTTTACTTGGATATGAAACTAAAACAGTCGTATTGAAAACAATCGATTTTAATGATGGCATAAGCATTACTCTGACGGAAAAAATTTTCCAGTTGGATGAGATGGTCATCACTGAAGAATTAAATGCAGTAAGCACCATTGCACGATTAGATTTGAATACTAATCCCATAAATTCTTCCCAAGAGGCTTTACGAAAAGTGCCAGGACTGATTATAGGTCAGCATGCAGGAGGCGGAAAGGCCGAACAAATTTTCTTACGAGGATTTGATATAGACCATGGTACAGATATTTCTTTGTCAGTGGATGGAATACCAGTAAATATGGTATCGCATGCGCATGGTCAAGGCTATAGCGATTTGCATTTTGTAATTCCAGAAACGGTTAGTAAAGTTGACTTTGGTAAAGGACCTCATTACGCAAACCATGGCGATTTTGCAACTGCAGGTTATGTAGATTTTTCAACAAGAGATTATTTAAAAGAAAGTTCTGTGACTTTTACATTAGGACAGTTTGATAATTTGAGAACCTTGGGAATGTTCAATCTATTGGATAATGTTAAAAATCAAAACGCTTATGTCGCTGTAGAGTATTTGGCCAATAATGGGCCTTATGTTTCACCACAGAATTTTAACCGATTGAATCTATTTGGAAAGTATGTATCATATTTACCAAGCAATGATAAATTAACGCTAACAGCGTCACATTTTACAAGCCGATGGGATGCTTCAGGGCAAATTCCACAACGTTCGGTTGATAACGGATCTATATCAAGATTTGGTGCAATTGATGCTACCGAAGGAGGTAATACCGAACGTACCAATTTGAATGTCGAATACAATAAATATATAAAAGATAATACCAATTTTAGTGTCAATGCTTACTATTCGCATTATGCTTTTGATTTGTATTCTAATTTCACCTTTTTTTTAGAAGACCCTGTCAATGGTGACCAAATCCATCAAAAGGAAGACCGACAAATTTTTGGGCTGAACACAAAAATTCTTAATGAAACACATCTTGGATCAACACCTTTGAGGTTGACCACAGGCATGGGTTTTAGACATGATGTTGTGAATGATATTGAACTGTCAAAAACGTTAAATAGAAGTACAGTCATTGAAAATGTTCAGTTGGGAGATATAAATGAAACCAATGTTAATGGTTTTGTGAATGCCGAGTTCGAACTTGGAAAATTTAGAATTGCTCCAGCATTGCGATTGGACTATTTTAAGTTTTTATATAATGACAAGCTTCAAACCGAATACCAACCTTTGTCAGAAACAAAAACAATTATAAGTCCAAAATTGAATTTTTTCTGGGACGTAAAGGACAATTATCAAGTGTTCCTAAAATCAGGAATCGGATTTCACTCTAATGATACTCGTGTGGTGGTTGCACAAAACGGGAAAGATGTTTTACCACGTGCCTATGGTGTCGATTTAGGAGATATATGGAAACCAGTACCTAGACTAGTAGTTAATACAACGCTGTGGTACCTTTTTTTAGAACAAGAATTTGTGTATGTAGGTGATGCTGGCATCGTGGAGCCAAGCGGCAAAACAGAGCGCTATGGTCTTGACTTCGGATTTAGATATCAATTTAACGATTGGTTGTTTTTGGATTCAGATATGACCTTGACTCATGCCAGGAGCAAAGAAGACCCAGAAGGTCAAAACTATATTCCTTTAGCACCAGATTTTACTATGGCAGGAGGACTGTCGATTAATAATCTAGATGGATTTTCTGGTGGATTGCGATATAGATATATTGACGATAGGCCAGCCAATGAAGATAATAGTATTGTAGCAGAAGGTTATTTTGTCACTGATTTTAATGTGAACTATAGTTTTAATCACATCACTTTAGGTGTTGTTATAGAAAACTTATTTGATGTCGATTGGAACGAGACCCAATTTGCTACTGAATCTCGATTGCAAAATGAAGTAAACTCTGTTGAGGAAATTCATTTTACACCAGGAACACCTTTTTTTATAAGAGGAAGTATCACGTATCGATTTTAATCGACACGCAGTAAAACATTGAAAAAAAAAGAAATTTGATATTAATTTGAGGGAATTAATAATGAATACTAACAAAAATAGCTCATCATTTTTGTTTGTAAAGAGACCACGATGAGTGTTGTGGTAGTTTTTTTAGAGTTTTTTGTTAGTGGAAAGTGCCTAATTGCAGCGATGTGGTTGGGTGCTTTCTTGTTTTTAGAAGTGAAGAGAATGGAGTTGGCAGAAAATTTGGGTTTTGATTTTTTGTGTATGGATTGTTGGTGGAAAACACGACAATGGCGAATGACAAAAAATACTATGCTTCTTTGTTTTCTGTTCTATTTCGGAAACCGAAATAACCTGTAATCAGCGAAATTAAAATAATTACTCCGTTAATAATCCAAAATAGCCATTTATAATCTCTTTCAAACATTAATTCATATATAGGTCCAGGAAGACCATCTTCTTGAATTATTATTTTGAATCTATTCTGGTTGGAAAAATTGGCATTAGCATTAGCTAATTTTAAATTAAGCTGATAGGTAGCTCCAGACTTACTCACGAAGCAATTGTTTTTGTCTCCATACAATTCAATTGGTTTTCCCTTGCGTAATATTTCAAGATTTTTTTTGATTGGAATCATAGAGTCATTAGAGTGCTCAAAACGGAACAAAACCCTATAAGCTGATTCAAAATCAGTTGTGAATTTTTCAGAGACACTAATTTCTTTTGTAAAGTAATATTGCTTTTCTAAAGCAATAAATTTCTTTTTTGTTTTGTCTGGAATTAAGTTGATAGTAAAGTAAATGGCAATTATTCCAAAAACGACAGATATTATTTTTAAGGAAGTTTTTGTCATTTAATTGATTTTTTAGGTTACTGCTAGGATATTATTAAAAGACCAATATACTCATTTATTCAATTAGATATTTTTCCATAAAAGCGATAAACAAAAAGCACCAACTCAATGTCAGTGCTTTTTATATCAATTGGTTTATCTCGTTAAGGTGTAGAAGCCACGACACCCAATGTATATAATTGTTCCATCGTTGGTGACTCGCTACCACCAGCAGGCTCTAGCGTGATACCAAATGCCTGACTTTCGTTGGCATTGGTAATCTCAAAGATTTTGTTATCATCTGTATTAAAGGTATCTATGGTGCCCAAACTTGTTGGTGTTAATGGGTTTAAGGTCAGCGACCATACTTGGTACACTTTGCCTTCTGGTGCTTCTGGCAGTCCTTGTGCATCTAAATATACTTTGTTTGTTTTTTTGTCCCAATACACCTTGGCATAAGTATTGGCAAAATTGCCTTGTCCACCAAGTGGTACCGAGATAATATCTTTATCTCTCAATACATTCAATAAGTTTTTAGAGGCTTCCAAGTCGGTTTTGGCATCTGCAATCTGGGTTTCCAAATACGACTGTTCAATTTCGGCAGTTTGTAAATCAGATTGCAACTGTTTGTTCTGGTTAGTGGTCCATAACAATCCTGCGCCCAAAATAATGGCTGCTGCCCAACCTGTATAGGTGAACCAGTTGTTTTTTGGTTTAGTCATCTGTACCACTTTAGTGTCAGATGCGTTAAACTTCAACTTGTCTTTTATCAGCTGTAAAATGTGGACATTATTTTGTTGAGAGGTCGAAGCGGTCAACTTAATGATGGCTGCTTCAATCTCTAAAACTTCTTGAAGAATTTCGGGATGCTTCAGCATGAGGTCATACACTTCTTTGTTTTCTTTATCAGAAAGTGTGCCTGCAACGTAAAGTTCCAATATTCCAGATTCTATGTAGGCATTTATATCCATTTATTCTAATACAATGGTTCTTAATTCTTTAATGCAATTTCTGTTCCGAGTTTTGATAGTGCCAATTGGCATGTCTAACTCTTCAGAAGCTTCAAGCTGCGTATATCCTTTAAAATAAAGCAACTCTATCACTTTTATACACTTTTTTGCGAGCTTGCTCACAAATTTTTTGATTCCAATGGCATCTGTTTGGTCATCGAGGCTCTCACTTGTTTGCAAGATATCTACGAAATATTCGGCATCGAGGTTTTTTTTGGAATTTTTAAATGCTTTTGAACGTGTTTTATCAATCGCTGCATTACGTGCTATATTGAGGATCCATGTAAAAAAGCGACCCTTTTCGGCAGAATAGCTACCAGCGTTGTTCCAAGCTTTGATAAAAACGTCTTGCATGATCTCTTCAGCAATGTCGTGGTCCCTTACAATATTATATATGACACCATGCATACTGTCGCTGTACATGGCATACAACGACTCAAATGCTTTTTCGTCTTTTTGCTGAAATTTAGAAATTAATACTTCTAATTGCATAGTCAATTTTTTTTTCTAATGTAGTGAATTAATGGCAAAGAAAAAAAGCTACATTTCTGTAGCTTTTTATGGGTCGCTTGTTTTTTAAAATTATTGAATGATACCACCACAACTGACACGTCCACCAGCATCTCCTGTTGGTTGTGTTTTAAAGTCGTCAGTACCTTCGTGTATGATAATGGCTTTGCCAACAATATCTTTATTTGGGTCGCCACATCCTATGCACCATTCGTTGGTTGTCATAGATATGGTGGCATTTCCATTGGCATTGGCGTTGAGGTTACCTATATCGCCTTTATGAAACCCATCTTTGCTTCCCCATTGTCCATGAGGTTGGTTGGTTGGGTTCCAATGTCCACCAGTCGATGTTCCGTCATCAGACGAGCAATCTGCTTTTTCGTGTATATGTATGGCATGAGTACCTTCTGTCAATCCACCAATAACCGCTATCATGGTTACAATACCGTCTTGTTCAGAAAATAGGGCATTGCCAGTCACTTTGCTGCCGCTTTTAGCCTCTAAAGGAACTTGAAGCTTTTTTATTTCATGCGAAGTTGTTTGGGTTGATTTCTCTTCAGTTTTCACATCTTCAGTCACAGGTTCTTTTTTATCCTTTTTACATGAGGTCATCATTACTAATGCAAAAAATGTGAGTATTGGAAGTAATCGTTTCATTGTTTAATATTTTTTAGTGTTAAACCTTAAAATTACTATTAATTTATATGATAACAAATTTTTAGTTTTAAAATTAATTGAGTCCAAAATTGTTATATGACTTATATCATATTTTTTTTGTCACGTTTCCAATAATTTTGATAAAAATTTGGTAAGGTATGAGCCATTCACTGATTGATAAATATAATGTAGCAGGACCAAGGTATACAAGTTATCCTACAGTTCCCTATTGGAATAACAACACGTTTTCATTAAAAGAATGGAAATCGTCTTTGATTAAATCGTTTGATGAAAGTAATAGTTCTGAAGGGTTGAGTTTGTATATTCATTTGCCATTTTGCGAGAGTTTGTGCACGTTTTGTGGTTGCCATAAGCGCATCACAAAACGACACGATTTGGAAACACCCTATATAGATGCTGTTCTAAAAGAATGGGATTTATATTGTCAGCTTTTTGATGCCAAGCCTAATATAAAGGAATTACATCTGGGTGGAGGTACTCCTACTTTTTTTGCTCCAAATAATCTAAAGCAATTGATAAATGGCATTTTAAGCAAAGCAACCCTTGCAGATGGTTATGAATTTAGTTTTGAAGGGCACCCTAACAATACTACCAAAGAGCATTTGCAAACCTTGTACGATATAGGTTTTAGACGTGTTAGCTTTGGTGTTCAGGATTATAACGAAACGGTACAAAAGGCAATACACCGCATTCAGCCATTCGAAAATGTGAAGCGTGTCACTGAAGAAGCTCGAGAGATTGGTTATACTTCAGTTAGCCACGATATTATTTTCGGTCTACCTTTTCAGACCTTACAGCATATCGAAGAAACCATCAAGAAAACAAATACCTTAAAGCCAGATCGTATTGCTTTTTATAGCTATGCACATGTACCATGGATAAAGGGAAATGGCCAACGAGGCTTTAATGAAAGCAATTTGCCATCTGGCGAAACCAAACGCAATCAATACGAATTAGGCAAACATTTGTTGTCTGAAGCTGGTTACCATGAGATTGGAATGGATCATTTTGCATTATCAACAGATTCGTTGTACGAATCGATGATGAGTAAATCGCTCCATCGAAATTTTATGGGTTATACTGCTTCAAAAACCAAAGCCATGATTGGTCTTGGTGTATCAGCAATAAGTGATAGCTGGTATGGTTTTGCCCAAAACGTAAAAGGAATTGAAGAGTATTACCATTTACTTAATGAACACATCATTCCTGTATATAGAGGACATATTCTTAATGATGAAGATTTAATCATTAGACAGCACATTCTTAATTTAATGTGCCAATTTGAAACTTCATGGAGCTCAAAACACCTATTTATCGATGAGCTTTCTGACATCCTTATCAGTTTAAAAGAAATGGAATCTGATGGTCTAGTTGAGCTATACCCAAATCAAATTAGGGTTACCGAGAAAGGGAAGCCCTTTGTTAGGAATGTATGTATGGCGTTTGATCTCTTGCTGCAGCGCAACAAACCCGAAACCCAATTGTTTTCGATGACTGTTTAGAGTGTTAATAAAACGGTAAATGGTCGATTATACTTGTGTTTTTGCTTCAAAATGATTAACTTATATGTACTATAAAAGTATTTGTAAAAACCACTAAAACTCTATAAAATGAAAAAAATTATTGTACCAGTTGATTTCTCAAAACATTCGGAATATGCTATGGAAGCTGCTGCGATTTTAGCAAAAAAGCACAAGGCTTCAATTTTGGCATTGCACATGTTAGAAATGTCAGACGCTTTATTGACTAAATCTGATGGCGAGCAACATGCTAAAGCGGTTTTCTTCTTAAAATTAGCTGAAAAGAAGTTTGATGAGTTTTTAGACAAAGATTTTCTGAAAGATGTTGATGTCATTCCAATTGTGAAACATTTTAAAGTCTTTAGTGAAGTTAATGAAGTTGCAAAAGAGCACAATGTTGATCTTATCGTGATGGGATCGCATGGAGTGAGTGGGCTTACTGAAATTTTTGTAGGTTCCAATACCGAAAAAGTGGTAAGGCACTCCGATATTCCTGTATTGGTAATAAAAAACAAACCAAAGGCTTCCGATTTTGATACTATTGTTTTTGCTTGTGACTTTTCTGATGAAGCTATAAAGCCTTACCTTAAAGCCTCTAAGATGTTTGATACGTTAAACTCTAAACTTCATTTGCTTTATGTCAACCTGCCTGGAGAGCGTTTTAAAAGTACACCAGACATGGAAGCCAACGTCAAAGATTTTTTACAAAAAGCAGAGGGCAATACCAATAAGCTTAATGATGTCAACTATGTGGCTGATTTAACAGTTGAAAAAGGAATATTGAACTTTGTAAAAAAATCTAAAGCAAGCCTTATTGCGATACCTACACATGGACGTACAGGTTTGGCTCATTTCTTTGAAGGAAGTATTTCTGAAGATTTGGCCAATCATGCTAATTTGCCTGTGATGACCTTTAAAATATAACCTATTTCACTGTATAAATTGTATTAGTTAGTACTGTATGGTGATTAAAAATGCCGAACATTTGTTCGGCATTTTTTATTGTGTATAAGATAGCCATATAAAGGATTGTTTAAATAGGATAAAATTATCCTAAATATGATAATTATCATGTTTTTTCATCGGTTTAGAGCTTAATTTTGTCATATAAAAATCGTGAAATGTAGTATCATATTCAATGATTGCATTCAAACTATAAATAAAAACTAATTGATTATCAGATGAAAAAATCACTAAAAATCGTAGCAGTATTTGCTGTGTCACTACTAATGAGTTGTGGAGGTAAAGAAGAAAAAAAGAAAGAAGGCTTTTCTTATGAAAAAAAGGAAACAACCGAACAACAAGTTGAAACCAAAACAGAGACATCTACACCTGCGTCTCAAAAAGTCGATTTGACCAATAAAGGTATTGGACCAATTAAATCGATAACTCTAGCACCAGAAATTGATCAGGCTATGGCAACCCATGGAGCAGATGTCTATAAAAAAATGTGTATGGCTTGCCATAGACCAGACAAAAAATTTATTGGGCCAGCTCCTACAGGGATTTTGGAAAGAAGAACTCCAGAATGGATCATGAACATGATTTTAAACCCTGAAGAAATGGTTCAAAATGATCCTCTTGCTAAAGAGTTGCTTATTGAATTTAATGGGTCGCCAATGGCTAACCAAAACTTGACAGAGGAAGAAGCAAGAGCTGTATTGGAGTATTTCAGAACATTAAAATAATACCATATGAAAACCAATCTTAAACTATTAAGTACCATTGTGCTTCTTATAGCTTTCTTTTCCTGCAAGGATAATAAAGGTACTGAAGCAACTACAGAGACCACAACAGTTGCTACACCAACTGATACTAAACAAGGACAAGCCTTTATTGAAGGTGATGTTGCCAAGCCCAATGTATTGCAAATAGCTATCGGCTCTAAAGATCATACTACTTTGGTCGCAGCTGTACAGGCAGCGCAATTGGAAAATGCATTGGTTAATGCAGGGCCTTTAATGGTCTTTGCACCAACTAATGAAGCGTTTGCAGCTTTGCCAGAAGGCACTGTTGAAAATTTGCTGAAACCTGAAAACAAAGCCAAGCTTGCATTGATTCTAAAACACCATGTGACGCCAGGTAATTACTCTAAAGACTTCCTGAAAAAGTTCAAACACCTTGGACAGGCAAGTAATGAGAATGTAACAGTGGAGGTTAAAGGTGACGATGTATATGTAGGAGGTGCTAAAATCATTGCGAGTGTTCCTGCAGGTAATGGCATTGTGCATGTCGTAGATAAAGTCATCCTTCCCGGAAATTAATTAACTAAAACAAACATAAAACAATGAAAAACATTTTTAAAATATCTATCGGATTTTTGATGGTTGCAATTGCTTTTACAAGCTGCAACGATGGAAAATCATCAAAGTCAAACAGTGCTTTAAGTTCTAGTGCTGCCGAAAAAGTCTATGTAGCACCAGGTGAACACGATGAGTTCTACGCATTTATCTCTGGTGGATTTAGTGGACAGTTATCTGTTTACGGATTGCCATCTGGTCGTCTGTTCAAAGTGATACCTGTTTTCTCACAAGATCCTGAAAAAGCTTATGGTTACAATGAAGAAACAAAACCAATGTTGAACACGTCTCACGGATTTGTGCCTTGGGATGATGCTCACCACCCAGACATTTCACAAACAGCTGGTGAAATAGATGGTCGTTGGGTATTTATCAATGGTAACAACACACCTCGTATTGCGAAAGTGGATTTAACAACCTTTGAAACTACCGAAATTATTGAGGTGCCTAATAGTGCTGGTAACCACAGTTCATCATTTGTGACTGAAAACACCGAATATGTAGTTGCAGGAACTCGTTTTTCAGTCCCTGTACCACAACGCGATATGTCCATTAAAGATTATAAAGGCAACTTTAAAGGTGCTTTATCTTTTATCTCTGTAGATCCTGAAGATGGACGAATGGATATCAAATTCCAAATTTTGATGCCAGGATTTAATTACGATTTATCACACCCAGGACGTGGAAAATCACATGGTTGGTTCTTCTTTACGACCTATAATACTGAAGAAGCTAACTCGCTTTTGGAAGTGAATGCTTCACAAAACGATAAAGATTTTATTGCAGCTATCAACTGGAAAATCATTGAAGACTATGTGAATAAAGGTGGTGGTGAAAAAATGGCAACCAATTATGCCCATAACATTTATGACGAAGAAACTCACACTGCAACTTCTACAATGAAAAAAGAGGTGGTTGTTGTTGATCCAACTAAAGTTCCTGGTGCTGTATATTTATTGCCAACACCAAAGTCACCACATGGTTGTGATGTCGATCCAACTGGTGAATATATTGTCGGTAACGGAAAATTATCAGCTAACTTAACAGTGCATTCTTTCACCAAGATGCAAGATGCGATCAAAAACAAAAAATTTGATGGTGATGCCTATGGTATTCCAATCTTAAAATTTGAAGACGTATTGGCAGGTTCTGTTGAGCAACCAGGTTTAGGACCTTTACATACCGAGTTTGATGGTAAAGGAAATGCATATACCACGTTCTTTATATCTTCAGAAGTGGTGAAATGGAAATTAGGTACATGGGAAGTGGTCGATAGACAACCTTGCTACTATTCAGTAGGTCACTTGATGATTCCTGGTGGAAATTCACAAAAACCTTTTGGAAAATATGTTGTTGCGATGAACAAAATCACCAAAGACCGTTATTTGCCAACTGGACCAGAAGTGACGCAATCTGCACAACTTTATGATATTTCTGGAGACAAGATGGAGCTGCTCCTCGATTTTCCAACCATTGGCGAACCTCACTATGCTGCTGGATGTCCTGCAGATTTGATCAAGCCAAAATCTAAAAAAATCTTCAAATTGGAAGAAAACAAGCATAAATATGCTGTAAAAAGTGAAGCCGATACCAAAGTGACACGAAATGGTAACGAAGTACATATCTATATGTCCATGATTAGAAGTCACTTTGCACCAGATAATATTGAAGGTGTCAAAGTAGGAGATAAAGTGTATTTCCACGTCACCAATTTAGAACAAGATTACGACGTACCTCATGGTGTCAGTATGATTGGAGCTAACACGTCAGAATTACTCATTATGCCTGGGCAAACCGAAACATTTGTTTGGGAACCAAAACAAGTTGGTGTATGGCCTTTTTATTGTACAGATTTCTGTTCTGCCCTACATCAAGAAATGCAAGGTTACGTAAGGGTTTCTCCTGCATCATCAAACATTGAATTGTCTTGGTCATTGGGAGATGACTTTTAGTAAACTAACTAGGAAAATTTTGTTTTAGTGTTTATTTTCCTATGAAGGCGAGAGTTGAGGTTTCGCTCTCGCCTTTCTTTTAAAACACTATAAAACCACTAATTTTTTTCAGATGAAAAAGTCAAACATCATCATGCTTATTGCAGCCATTTTACCTTTAGGTTTGTTTCTATTTCCACTTTGGAAGATTACGCTTGAAGCGCCTCAATATCCAACACCTTTAGGAATGTACATTCATATCAATGATTTTTCTGATGCCAATCCGCATGACATCAAAAACATCAACCTAATGAATCATTATGTTGGGATGAAATATATTCCTGATGCGATTCCTGAATTTAAAATATTTCCTGCAGGAATCCTGATTACAACAGTCATCGGGTTGTTAATCGCTTTTAAAGGGAATTATAAATGGTTTTTGGGATGGTTTATATTGATGCTTGTATTAAGTGCTGCTGGGATGTACGATTTTTATCTTTGGGAACATGATTATGGACATAACCTCGATCCAAAAGCAATCCTTAAGTTTACAAATCCAGATGGCACCCAAATGGGTTTTCAGCCGCCTATGTTCGGCTCAAAAGACATTCTTAATTTTAAAGCACATTCGTATCCACGATTGGGAGCCCTATTTTTAGCGCTTGGTATTGCCTGTTCATTTGTTGCCTATATAGTTGGAAAGAAGTTTCACAAAAAACACCTATTTATGAAGAAGGATTAAACGACAAAAAAACACTAAAACACTAAAATCATGCAAACACTAAAACACTATTTTATCCTTGCATTGTTATTGATGGTATTCAGTTGCAATGTCGCACCACAAGCCATTGATTATGGCCAAGATGGCTGCCACTTTTGTAAAATGACGATCGTCGATAAAGTACATGCAGCCGAAATCGTTACTACAAAAGGAAAGGTCTATAAATTTGATGCTACAGAATGTATGGTCAACTTCATGAATGATTTTGACACTTCTGAAGTCGAACTCTACCTATCTAATAACTATACAGAACCTGAAGCATTGATAGATGCTACAAAAGCTACTTTTTTAATCAGTAAAGAGATTCCAAGTCCAATGGGTGCTTTTTTGTCAGCTTTTAAATCAAAAGAAGACGCTAAAAGGTTTCAGTCTGAAAAAGGAGGAACGCTCTACACTTGGGACGAATTGTTGTCACATCTAAATAATCGATAACCATGAACCGATTATTGATATCTATTTTGATTGCATTTATGGCAATCATCAACTCTATGCATGCAAAAACCATAACAGTTTGCAATAGTTGTGAGGTGACATCCATAAAAAAAGCCATTGCACTTGCCAGTGACTATGATACCATCAAAGTAAAAAAGGGTACTTATAAAGAATACAATATTTTGGTTGATAAACCTTTGACCATTATTGGTGAAAATTATCCTGTGATTGATGGCGAGCTTAAAGGTGAAATCATTACCATTACATCAGATAACGTTACAGTGGATGGATTGTTTATCATCAATGTCGGAACCAGTTACACTGAAGATTACGCAGCGATTCGCGTACAAAAATGTAAGAATTTTTTGATTCAAAATGTGGTATTGGAAAAACTGTTTTTTGGTATTTATCTCGAAAAAGCAAGAGATGGAAAAGTGTTTCACAATAAAATCATTGGCGATGCCATTGAAGAATACAATTCTGGTAACGGCATTCAATTGTGGTACAGCAAGAATATTTTGATTGAACATAACTATGTAGAGCGTGTTAGAGATGGCATTTATCTCGAATTTTCTGATGATTGCACTATTAAGAATAATGTATCAGCCAATAACCTTCGTTACGGATTGCACTTTATGTTTTCCAATAATGATATTTATAGAGACAATACATTTGAAAGCAATGGCGCAGGAGTAGCGGTCATGTTTTCCAAAAAAATAAAGATGTACAATAATATTTTTAAGGAAAATTGGGGAACAGCATCTTACGGAATGTTATTGAAGGAAATCAACGATGCTGAAATCATCGGCAACACCTTCGAAGAAAACACCATCGGAATCAACATCGAAGGCTCTAATAGAATCGTTTATAAAAATAACAACTTTATCAATAACGGTTGGGCCATCAAAGTGAGAGGTGCGTGTTATACCAATAGTTTTTTGAGCAATAACTTTTTGTACAATTCTTTTGATATCTCTTATAACAGCAATATCAATGATAATGTGTTCGATAAAAATTATTGGAGCAATTATACTGGTTACGATTTAGATAAAAATGGTATTGGAGATGTACCCTACAGACCAGTAAAGCTGTTTTCTTATATCGTTAACAGAACACCAGAAACCATCATTCTACTGCGCAGTTTATTTATCGATATCATCGATTTTTCCGAAAAGGTATCGCCAGTATTTACACCAGACAATTTGTTGGACAATAACCCTAAAATGAAAAAAATAGAATGGTAAGCATTCAAGATTTACATAAAAAATTTGGCAAGAACGAAGTCTTAAGTGGTGTCAATCTAGAGATTGGCGAAGGCGGCATATTTGCGGTGCTTGGACCCAATGGTTCAGGTAAAACTACCCTTATTAAATGTTTGCTGGGAATGGTCATTCCTAATAAAGGTACTATTTCTGTACTTGGGAAAAACATCAAGCATGGCTCTAATTATAGATACCAAATAGATTATTTGCCACAAATTGCAAATTTTCCGAGCAATCTGAAAGTGAAAGAACTCATCACGATGATTAAAGATTTGAGAGGCAATAAAACAACGGTTGATGAACAATTGATCAGTCTGTTCAAATTGGAACCATTTTTAGATAAAAAATTGGGCAATCTTTCAGGTGGTACCAAACAGAAAGTCAATTTGGTATTGACCTTTATGTTCGATAGTCCATTGATTATACTCGACGAGCCAACCTCTGGTTTGGATCCGATTTCATTGATACGTCTCAAAAATTTGATACAAGCCGAAAAAGAAAAAGGAAAAACCATCTTGATTACTTCTCACATCATGAGTTTTGTCGAGGAAGTATCTGATGAAATCGTCTTTTTATTAGAAGGAAAAATTTATTTTAAAGGAAGCATCAACGAACTCAAAACCAAAACCGATCAACCCGATTTTGAACACGCCATTGCATCCATTTTAACCGAAAATCATGCTTAAGATACTCAAATATAGTTTTTACGATCTAATGCGCAGCCGCTGGAGTTATGTGTATTTCGCATTCTACTTACTACTTGGCATCGTGCTATTATTTTTAAACAACGACCTCTCAAAAGCAGTCATTACGTTGATGAATGTCATAATCGTGTTGGTACCACTCATAGGCACCATTTTTGGTGTTATGTATTATTACAATTCTAAAGAGTTTACAGAGCTTTTGCTGGCACAACCACTGAAGCGTTCGTCCATCTTTTTAGGACAATATTTAGGTGTCGCCATATCGCTGTCGATGAGCTTGATTTTAGGGTTGGGCATTCCGTTTGTGTTTTATGGACTGTTTAAATCAACTGCTATTTGGGATTTCTCGTTATTGCTTATTACAGGCACATTTTTGACCTTTATTTTCACAGCTTTGGCATTCAATATTGCGTTGTCCAACGAAAACAGAATCAAAGGCTTCGGTTATGCTATTTTGCTCTGGTTGTTTTTGGCCATTATTTATGATGGGTTGTTTCTGATGACCTTGATTATATTTGAAGATTATCCATTGGACAAAGTATCGCTCGTAGGTACCATGCTCAATCCAATTGACTTATCTCGTACCTTAATTTTATTGAAGTTGGATATTTCAGCATTATTGGGATACACTGGAGCTGTGTTCAAACAGTTTTTTGGCACAAATTTCGGATTGATGGTGTCATTTGTAGCATTGGTACTTTGGGTCGTTTTGCCTGTGTCTCGAATGACTTTTAAATCGAAAAAGAAAGATTTTTAATTTGTCAACTATTTCTGATTATTATCATATGCTTAACCGATTTTCATAATTAAATTTGCACTATGATTTCGACCATTGCGCATAAAATCACAGCCTTTGTATTGGTGTTTATATTATTTGCACATAATATCAATACTCTTGTCATCATTGGTGATTTTATGGTCAATCAGGCAGTCATAGCCAAGAATCTTTGCGTTCAAAAAGAGAACCAACAAGGCTGTAATGGAAAATGTCATTTGCGAAAGCAGTTAAAGGAAAGCACACCAGAATCCCATTCTGAAATGCCAGCCCAAGAAACCAAACGCATGTCTTTGGATGCGTTCTGTTTTTATAAGATCCATACACCAGAATCTCCAATAGTTGTATATAAATTGAATCAGAAGAAGATTTCAAACAGATATTTAAATAATCCCATCCATACGTATCTCGATATCGATACACCTCCTCCCATTTTTAGTTGATTTTTCTAAACATTAAAAACTTTCAAGTTTTTCTCTTTTCTGGCTTTAAATGATAAGCGAGCAGGAGTTTTATAATCCATTAGAAACATTAATACTAAAAAAATGAAACTTAAATATATATTACCAATTGTGTTTATAACGCTATTCGCAACCTCATGTTCAACCGATGACGATAGTCCTGCAACCGTTAATGAAGTTGAAGGATTGACCAAAATACAAGAACTAGTTAATGACACTCATACCATAGAGATGTTTAACAAAACAGGACAGTTTAAAACGGGTTATAACGCTGTCAGTATTCGTATCAAGGATAATACTTCAAACCTGTATGTGGAGAATGCTTCCCTATCTTGTATGCCAATGATGCAGATGCCGACCATGCAACATTCCTGTCCAAATTCCAATATCATCAAAGGATTGGGTAAGGACACAGTCTATGAAGGTTACATTGTTTATCAAATGACCAACACTGATGGTTCTGGCTGGTCATTGACGATTGATTATACAATAGACAATGTTGCGTATTCAGTAGCTGGCACCATTACCGTGTTGCAAAGTGACAATCAAAATGTGACCAGTTTTATGGCTTCAGATGGAGGACGTTATATCATAACACTGATTGAGCCGACAGCTCCCAAAATAGCGATTAATAATCTTAAGGTAGGATTGTTCAAAATGGAAACCATGATGTCTTTTCCAGTGGTAGAAAACTATACAATCACTCTCGATCCTCGTATGCCAGGAATGGGAAACCACAGTTCACCAAATAACACCGATTTGAACTATAATATAGCAGATAAGATGTACCATGGCAATTTATCCTTGACCATGACAGGCTATTGGGTGTTGAATTTAAAATTGTTGGATGCACAGGACAATGTGTTGAAAGGTGAAGATGTCACCACTGAACACACTCAAAGTTCATTGTATCTAGAACTCGAATTTTAAGCTCTGAATTTCTTCTAAAACTAACAGGCACATTGAGGCTGTTTAATGTGTCTGTTTTAAACCTTTTCAAATGAAAAAGCTCATCATCATAAGTGTTAGCTTGTTGTTCAGCGGACTAATGTTTGCACAAGAAGAAGAAAACACCATAAAAAAAGACACGACCAAGTTAGATGAAATCATTGTGGTTGGCAGACGAAAATTAAGTCATTATCGACAGGAGAAAACATTGTCGAGCATTGATGAATTCTTGGAAAAATCCAACAAAATTACGATGATAAAACGTGGTAACTATGCTTGGGAACCTTCTGTCAACAATATGAATAGCGAACGCCTCAATGTTACTATTGATGGCATGCAGATTTTTGGTGCCTGTACTGACAAGATGGACCCGATTACGTCGTATGTGGATGTCTCTAATCTAGAAAAAGTCAGCGTTGGCTCTGGGCAAGATGGCGCCGAAAATGGACATTGTGTAGGTGGAGGTATCGATTTGCAATTGCCTTCTTCAAAGTTTTTTGATTCAGGACTGAAGTCCAGCGTCGATTTGGGTTTTGAAACCAACGGGAATTATAAAACTGGTGGTTTGGATATCGAATATTCTGGCAATCGCTTTTATATCAATACGGATGGAATTTATAGAAAATCAGACAACTATGACGCTGGTGGAAATAAGGAAGTATTGTATTCTCAATTTGAAAAATATAATATTTCGCTTCAAACAGGCTATAAATTGAATGATCAGCAATCCATCGATGCCAATGTTATTTATGATAGAGCGACTGATGTCGGATATCCAGCGTTGCCAATGGATGTGTCTTTGGCTGAAGCTTTGATAGCTTCATTGTCTCATAAGTATCAAAATGATTCCACTTTTGTAAAATCGCTGGAAACCAAATTATACTTCAACACGGTTACACATATCATGGATGATTCCAAGCGTCCTGATGTGCCAATTCGTATGGATATGCCAGGTTGGAGTGATACCTACGGATTTTATAGCAAAGTCCTTGTAAATGAACAAAAACACGCACTAACCTTCAATCTTAACGGGTTTTACAATCGTTCGTTGGCAGAAATGACCATGTATCCGAATGATCCAAATCAGCCAGCGATGTTTATGTACACCTGGCCAGATATCAGAACATTTTATACAGGATTTTATGCAAAAGATGCCCTTTCGTTGAATGCTAACGAAACAATTTCTGCTTCCTTGCGAGTGGGTTTCCACAAGAATAGAATTGCCCAAGAAGTAGGATTGGAAAGTCTTCAGATTTTCTATCCGGAAATTGGCGATTCCAAAAGTCGATTCCTGACCAGTTTTTCTACGGATTATCAACTAAAAAAAGAACATTTTGATGTCACACTCGGACTTGGATATGGCGAAAGAGCACCTTCAGTGAGTGAAGGTTATGGATTTTTTCTCTTTAATAGTTTTGATAATTATGATTATATAGGCAATCCAACATTAAAAAATGAAAAAGCTATAGAAGGGAATATGAAGGTGAATTATCACAAGAATAAATTTCACATTGGCATCGAATCGTCTTATTTCCATCTTATAGATTATATCATTGGTGAGATTGACGAAAGTTTAAGTCCAATGACTATTGGTGCCAACGGAGTTCGTGTTTATAATGCCTTATCACATGCTACGATTTTTGATGTGTATTTGAATTCATCCTATCAATTGACCAAAGAGTTTTCGATGAATGGAACGGTTGGTTATAATTATGGGAAAGGCAGCAATAATGAGCCTTTGCCTTTGATTAAACCACTGTCATATCTTGCTGAATTCAATTATTCTACAGCAAAATTTAACGCGGCCATTCAATTGGAAGGTAATGGCAATCAAAGTCAGTATAGCAGTTTTTATGGTGAAGATGAAACTCCTTCCTATGCAGTGCTAAATTTGAACCTTGGGAATTTGTTTTATATAAATCAAAATAAAGTTGTGCTTAAATATGGTGTAGAAAATGTGTTGGACACCCAATATTCGACCTATGCTGATTGGAACAACATTCCGCGACAAGGCCGTAATTTTTATGTGAATTTGTCTTATATCATTCAGTAGAAATGTCTAATGACATTCAATGTTTCCAGTTGCTATTTCAGTAACTGGAGCAGGCGATAGGTAAGGAATTCCCAAGCCCAAACCACGAACAATAAATAACATTCCAATGATAATTACAAACACTGGAATCGCTTTTTGGATGCGTTGTTTCATTCTTGTATTCAAAAACTTTCCAAGATATATTGCAGAAGTCATCAACGGAATGGTGCCCAAACCAAATAAAGCCATATACAAACTGCCTTGAGTAGCATTTGGCATAGCCAATGATGCAAAAACAGCCATATAGACCAATCCGCAAGGTAAAAAGCCGTTTAGAAAACCGATGGTCAGAAACGTGTCAGCAGTTTTTTTCTTTAAGGCTTTGCCAAGGGAAGACTTTACTTTTGAGATGATGCTGTAAATGGGTTTAGAAAAGTTGTATTTGTTAAATGTTTGCACAGGAATCAAAACCACCACAATCATCAATACACCAATGGCAATCGATAATTGTTGTTGCAAACCGAAGATGTAAAGGCTTTTTCCAACCAACCCAAAAAACAATCCAATGATACTATATGCTAATAAGCGACCAAAATGATAAGTAAAAATTTGCGTGACTTTTCTAAACGAGTTGCTTCTATCTACAGGCAACATAAAGGCAATCGGTCCACACATGCCTACGCAGTGAAAACTTCCTAATAGTCCCAATATGAATGCCGACCATAACATTTAGTAAGTGATTTCTTTTTTGTAGAGATAAGAATTTCCATTAACTTTCCAATCAACAGAGAGGTTCCAACGACCACCTAACAAACGTTTGTCAGGTATGAGCAAAGTATGGTCAGACAAAGAAATTGTGGTTTCAAAGTCCAATTGTTTATTAGATGGTCTGTATAGGAACACTTTTCCAGAAATATCTTTTGCTTCAAATGTTTCTGGAAATGCTATTAATATGCCTTCATCAGTTTTTGTCCAACTAATGTTTTTTTCGAGTGTTTTGGCATTGTTCTGTTTGTCGATGTCATTTTGGAATTCCAACTCTTGACCGTAATAATTTTCGATTACCAAATCATGATCGTACTTTTTGTTGATGTTCATGTTGATGACGAAATACATGATAAAGCTTATAAAGCCTATAAATGCCAATACGATTCCTGTTCCCCAATTTATTTTCATGATGTTTAGTGTTTAATTGAAACTTCTAGGGCCTAAAAAATTCACCGTTGTTGTTTCTATCAATTCGTTATTGCTATAAACCTCAATGGTAAGCTTGTTTTTATCACCATTTAAATCTTTTTTGTCAATCTCGATGAACATGGTGCCTTCGGCCATTCCTTGTTGTGGTACGATGACGTTTTCTTTAGTTGACACCAACTTAATGTTGCCTTTATATTTGCGAAGCTTAAAGCTGATATGCTCAATATCTTTAGAGGTTTTGTTAACCAGTTTGTATGTAAACACATTGCTTATGATGCTGCCTTCTTTATGTTCGTATAATTGTCCCGGGAGTCGCAAAATGTTGGCCTCTATATCGTTTCGCAGCATTAACATACCAATTAAGACACCAGTTAGAATCAATAAAACAGCAGAGTACCCTTTGAGTCTTGGCGTAAACTCAAACTTCTTTTTCTTTTCTATTTCCTCTTCACTCGCATAACGAATAAGCCCTTTTGGCAAGTTGATGCTTTCCATAATATGGTCACATTCGTCAATGCAGGCAGTACAGTTAACACACTCCAATTGAGTTCCGTTTCTGATATCAATTCCGGTTGGGCAAACATTCACACACTGAAAGCAATCGATACAATCGCCATAACCCAGAGCTTCTCGGTCTTCGTTTTTCCTGAATTTTTTTCGACCGTTTTCTGCTTCACCTCGTTTATGGTCATAAGCCACTACAATTGATTTGGTATCCAATAGCACACCTTGCAATCTACCGTATGGACAGGCAATAATACAAACCTGTTCTCTAAACCATGCAAAAACAAAATAAAATACTGCCGTAAAAATGATCAGAGGGAACAAAGTGCCAAGATGTTCCATCGGTCCGTCGGTTATGTACTTTATCAACTTATCGCTTCCTATCAGATAAGCTAAAAACACATTGGCTATGATGAATGAAATGACTAGGAAAATGAACCATTTGAGACTACGTTTTCTTATTTTTTCAGCATTCCATGCTTGTCTGTCCAATCGCATTTGAGCACCTCTGTCACCATCAATCCAATATTCAATTCGTCTAAATACCATTTCCATGAAAATGGTTTGTGGACAAATCCATCCACAGAAAATACGACCAAAAGCGACAGTGAACAAGGTAATGGCAATAACACCGATTATCATTGATATGACAAACAAATGAAAATCTTGTGGCCAAAACTGAAATCCGAAAATATTAAATCGACGCTCTAAAATATTGAACATCAAAAATTGATTCCCATTCACTTTTATAAATGGAGAGCTGATAAAAAACACCAATAAAATGTAGCTCACTACTTTTCGGTAATCGTAAAGTTTACCACTTGGTTTTTTTGGAAACACCCAAGCACGCTTTCCCTCTTTGGTTACAGTACCAATAGAATCTCTGAATGTTTCGTTTTCTGGTGTTTCCATGGTTTTGATTAAAGCTGTCATTTAGAGCATGGTCGAAAATCTTTGATCTTGGCATCTCGACCATGCTCGATGTGATAGATGTATGTTTTTAGGAAGCCTTTATTCTAGTTTAATTTTTGATTGTTATCACTGAATCGGTTTTTACTTCTATTGCCTCGGTTGGAACATCACTTTTTGGTGCATTCTCATCAACCCAAATGTCACCTTCAGCTTCTTTTGGATTTGCAGGTGTTGTCCCTTGTAAGGTCAATACATAACTTGCCACTTGAGCCATTTCTGCTGGTTTCAAACTTTGTTTCCATGCAATCATACCTTTTCCATTACGTCCGCCTTCGCTAATCGTATGAAACACGTTTTTTATGCCACCACCAAGAATCCAGCGATTGTCGGTAAGGTTTGGCCCAATACCTCCACCACCATCTGGCATATGACATGCCACACAGTTTTCTTGATATATAGCTTTACCATTGGCAATATCAGCAGCGTCAGTTAATACAGTCACAGTATTGAAATCGACCAAATCTTTAGCAGTTTTCTTGTACTCTTCAAGTTCGATTTTTGCTTGTGCATACTCGGTTTCGAGTTCATCATATTGAGTGTCACCATCAAAAATATGGTATTTAACTAAATAGATTGCTCCAAAAATGATGGATGCATAAAATCCATAAAGCCACCAAGGCGGTAGGTCGTTATCCAATTCCTTGATACCGTCATAATTGTGGTCCAATATTAACTCTTGCTCTTTTTCAATTGGTTTTGTACCTACTAATTTTTTATAAGTGGTACTTAACCAAGTGAATTTAACAGATTTGTTTTTTGAAGCGAGATATCGTTCTTTGGCTGCTTCATCAAGGCTTTGGAACATCACATTTTCTAATGCACCAACAATAGCTTCGATAGCAATAATGATTAAAAAAACCAATGCTAAAAACAACATGATTATAGGATACTTTAAAAAAGCAGGCTCATTACCCGAATCTACAAAAAACTCTATGAGTCCGAAGATGGTAAAGAATACTAACGGAACTCTTACATATGATGGAAATAACTGTCTCATGATATCGTGTCGTTTTGTTGGTTATCTAATGGAAGGTTGCTTACTTTATTGATGTAATCTTTTTTTGCTGTGAAAACCCACCAAAATAGTATCACAAAAAAAGTAAAGAATATAAGTAAGGAGATGATTGGATATATTTCAATTCCAGTTATGCTCTCCATATGGTTTTTTACGAATTTTAACATAATGCTTTAGTTTTGAGTGGTTTTGTCTTCTAGATCTTGAATTTTTATATCGGTTCCTAGCCGTTGTAAATATGCAATAAGTGCTACAATCTCTCTGTTTTTCATTTCAACGAAGTCGTCACCAGAACTTTTCTTGTCGTTTTCATAAGCAGTCACAAAATCTGGATCACTATAAAGGTTTTGTTCAATTTTGGTGCCTTGCTCTAACATTTGCTTTTGAGCATTTGCAATATCTTCATCTGTATATGGCACCCCTAATTTTACCATTACTTTCATTTTATCCTCTGTTTGGGATTTGTCTAACTCGCTTCTAATTAACCATTGGTATGATGGCATAATAGAACCAGATGATGTGCTTTGCGGATCGTACATATGATTAAAGTGCCAATTGTCTGAATACTTTTGACCGACTCTATGTAGGTCTGGTCCAGTACGCTTACTTCCCCATAGGAATGGATGGTCATAAACATATTCACCAGCTTTTGAGTATTCGCCATAACGCGCTACCTCACTTCTAAAAGGTCTTACCATTTGTGAATGACAGCCAACACAACCTTCACGTATATAAATATCACGCCCTTCTAATTCTAAAGGTGTATAAGGTTTCACACTGCTAATGGTAGGAATGTTGGATTTTACCATAATGGTAGGCACAATTTGTACGATACCACCAATTAAGATGGCAATTGTAGCAAGAACGGTTAATTGTACTGGCTTACGCTCTAACCAAGTGTGCCATCCTTCGCCAGCTACACGTTTTTTAGAAACACGCTCTAAAGCTGCAGCTTCGGCCAATTCGTCTTCTACTTTGCTTCCTTGTTTAATGGTTACATACACGTTGTATACAAGTACGAGCATTCCTGTGATGTATAGAGTACCACCTATGGCACGCATCCAGTACATTGGCATGATCTCTGTAACGGTTTCTAAAAAGTTACCATATACCAAATTACCATCTGGTCTAAATTGTTTCCACATACTTGCTTGAGTGAAACCTGCAACATATAATGGTAATGCGTATAAAATAATACCTAATGTGCCAATCCAAAAGTGAAAGTTTGCAAGTTTTATAGAATATAATTTGGTTTTAAACAGTCTAGGTACCAACCAATAAATCATACCGAAGGCTAAAAACCCGTTCCATGCCAATGCTCCAACGTGAACGTGTGCTATAATCCAATCGGTAAAATGTGCTATGGCATTAACGTTTTTGAGCGATAACATTGGTCCTTCAAAAGTTGCCATACCATAACCAGTAATAGCGACCACCATAAATTTAAGCACTGGGTCAACACGTACTTTGTCCCAAGCTCCACGAAGGGTTAGTAGTCCGTTGATCATTCCTCCCCAAGAAGGCATCAATAACATTACAGAAAATGCAACACCTAAATTTTGAGCCCATTCTGGTAGAGCAGTATAAAGTAAATGGTGTGGTCCAGCCCAAATGTAGATGAATATCAAAGACCAGAAGTGTATGATAGATAATCGATATGAATAGACAGGTCTGTTAGCAGCTTTTGGCACAAAATAGTACATCAAACCTAAAAACGGAGTGGTCAAGAAAAACGCGACAGCATTATGACCATACCACCATTGTACCAATGCATCTTGTACGCCAGCATATACCGAATAGCTCTTTAAGGCACTCACAGGTAACTCTAGGCTATTAAAGATATGAAGTACTGCAACAGTTACGAACGTAGCTATATAAAACCAAATAGCGACATACAAGTGTCGTTGTCTTCTTTTTAGAATAGTTCCGATAAGATTCCAACCAAAAACAACCCAAACCAATGCAATGGCAATGTCAAATGGCCATTCCAATTCAGCATATTCTTTAGAAGTTGTATAGCCTAAAGGCAATGTTATTGCTGCACCAACAATAATAAGTTGCCATCCCCAAAAGTTAATTTTGCTCAATAAATCACTGAACATTCTGGCTTTTAATAATCGTTGGGAAGAATAGTAAACACCAGCAAAAATAGCATTTCCAACAAAGGCAAAAATAACGGCATTGGTATGAAGCGGTCGCAATCGACCAAAACTCAACCAAGAAATACCTTCCATGTAGTTAGGGAAAATAAAAAGAAAGGCGATCATTAAGCCTACTATCATTCCTACAACACCCCAAAGTATTGTGGCGTAGATAAAATTTTTAACGATCTTATTATCGTAATAAAATTGTTGCATTTCCATAGTGATTCTGATTAGTCTTTAGATTGTATTGGTTTTTTTGTTTTTTCTTTTACAAGTTCATCTTCAAAAAGCATACGAACCGAAGGTGTATAGCTGTCATCATATTGGCCATTTTTCACGGCAAAAATGAATGCGACAAAGAACACGATGGCTACTATAATGCTGATAGTTAATAAAATATATATAACACTCATACCTATTTGAAGTTATGGCTCAAAATTACGTTTGAACACGTTGTTAAAACATGACATTTATCATATTTGGTTATTTTTACTCATTCTAATCTTCTGCCAATAAAATTTGTTGCCAATGTAGTAAATACTACAACACTAATAGAACTCAAAGGCATTAAAATAGCTGCAATTACTGGTGCTAATTGACCAGTTACTGCAAAATAAAGTCCAATAACATTGTATATAAATGACAAGGCAAAACTCCATTTAACGATACTTATGGCCGATTTTGAAGCTTTTATAAAATTGTTTAGTTTGTTGAATTGACTTGCATCTAAAATAGCATCACAAGCAGGAGAGAATACATTCACATTTTCTGATATAGCTATGCCAACATTACTTTGAGCCAAAGCTCCAGCATCATTCAACCCATCACCAATCATTAAGACTTTAGCACCTTCACTTTGATGGTATTTAATGTATTCTAGTTTATCTTCAGGCTTTTGATTAAATAACATTTTTGTTTTTGATGGCAGCATTTTTTTCAAATTCTCTAATTCACCTTCATTATCTCCAGAGAGAATCACCAAATCGTATTGTTTTTTTAGCTTATTAAATAATTTTGATAAACCTTTACGATAGCTATTATAAAATGTAAATTTTCCCTTGTAAGTATTATTAGCGCTTATATGGACAGTAGTGTTTAAAACAGAAGTGTCAGATGCACCTACAAAACCAGCTGAACCAATTTTGATCTTGTTTTTTTTATGAGTAGCTTCAATACCTTTGCCGAGGTGTTCTTCAAACTGATCTAGTGTGATAATATCATGCTCTTTTAACAGCTCATAAAGTGTTCTGCTTAATGGATGGTTAGAACCACGCAGTGTATTCTTTAAGAGCAACTCTTCATCTTTTGAAAGTGTTATACCATCATAAGTTGCTGTGCTTCTTTTGTTTGATGTTATAGTACCTGTTTTATCGAAAATAATGGTATTGATGGCTGCCAATTGTTCTATAACAGTGGCATTTTTGAGGTAGAATTTTTGTTTCCCAAAAATGCGTAGTAAATTTCCTAATGTAAAAGGTGCTGCCAAAGCAATGGCACAAGGACAAGCAATAATTAACACCGAAGTGAATACATTCATTGCAATAGATGCATCTGTAAATAACCAAAAAGTAGTGGAAATAAAAGCAATGCTTAATACAGCTATTGTAAAACGCTTACTAATGGTGTTGGTGAGCGTTGTAAAGCCATCTTCTTTTACTTTTGTAAAGACATCATTGCTCCATAATTGGGTAAGATAGCTTTGCTCAACGGTTTTTATGGCTTCCATTTCAATAACTCCAGAAGTCTGCTTTCCTCCTGAAAATAACTTGTCTCCTGATTTTTTAGAAATAGTTTCTGACTCACCTGTTACAAAACTGTAATCAATTTTTGCATTGCCATTAATTAGTATTCCATCAACAGGAATCAATTCTTCATTTCTGATGAGCAATCGGTCACCTTTTACAATTTCATACACTTGAATCGGAACTTCGCCTTCTGAAGTGATTTTGGTAATGGCAATTGGAAAATAGGATTTGTAATCGCGTTCAAACGATAAAAAGGAGTAGGTTTTTTGTTGAAAGAACTTTCCGAGCAATAAAAAGAAAATCAGTCCTGTTAAACTATCAAAAAAACCAGAACCAAAATCGAATGCAATGTCTATAGTACTTCTTAAGAACAAAACAACTATTCCTAACGCAATAGGAACATCAATATTTAATATTTTGGCACGTAATCCTTTATATGCCGAAATAAAATAATCTTGAGAGGCATAAAATACGACTGGTAATGAAAATGCAAACATCAACCACCTAAAGAGAGGCTTGTATTGTTCCAACCAAAATTCGCCAACCTCAAAATATTCTGGAAAGGATAAAAACATGACATTGCCAAAGGCAAAACCTGCAATACCTAATTTATAAATCAAAGTTCTATTGACCTGTTTTTTTCCAGCAGAAAAATCATCAAGGCTTATATATGGTTCATACCCAATAGAACTTAACAATACAACAACCTCTTTTAATGAATAGGCTTTGGAGTTGTAATGTACACGAACCGATTTTTTACCAAAATCGACTTGTGATAGAGAAATGTTTTTATTGAGTTTATTTAAATTTTCAAGTATCCAAATACATGAACTACAATGAATATGAGGAATAAAAAGATTGACAATTTGTGTATTGCCATCATCAAACTCCACAAGTTTATCTATGATGTTTTGTTGAGTTAGAAAATCATATTTTCCTTCAATCTCTTTTGGAATAGCTCCAGGTGATGATTGTAAATCGTAATAGCATGTTAAATCATTTTCAGAGAAAATTTCATAAACAGTCTTACAGCCATTACAGCAGAATGTTTTTTCTTGAAAATTGATTACATTTTTACCGCAGTTGTCACCACAATGGAAACAAGTGGATTGTTCCATATTAAATTGCTCATTTATACCTTGTGCAAAGGTTAAAAATGAAAGGTTTTTAAAATATGATTATTATCATGTTTTCAGTATTTTTGAATAAGTTAATACAGATATGAGTAAATGTGAACAATGTATTGCCAGGCAGCTGAATTCGATGAGGTCAATGACTAAAGAAGAATTGAAACAAGTTTCTGACAGTAAGACCTCTCTCGGTTATAAAAGGGGAGATATTATCTTTGATGAAGGTGAGTTGCTCAATGGTGTTTACTGTATTAGATCTGGTGTCTGTAAATTGGTAAAACTGAATTCTAATGGAAAAGACCAAACAGTCAAGCTCTTGGGAAAAGGAGAGCTTATAGGACAGAGATCCATTATTAGTGAAGAACGAACTAATTTGAGCGCTGTTGCATTAAACGATGTCGAACTATGCTATGTTCCAAAAGATCAGATTTTGAATAGTTTACACGTCAATAAAGACTTTTCATTTGATGTTTTGCAGCATTTGGCTCAAAATTTAAGACAAGCTGAAGATGACCTCATTGATATGGCCCAAAAGTCAGTTAAACAACGTTTGGCCGAAACCATTATAACTCTTAAAAATGATTTTGGAGTAGCAAACGATGGTTCTATCAATGTTGTGTTAACTAGAGATGATTATGCGAGCATTATTGGTACTGCAACAGAATCTGTCATTAGGATATTATCCCAATTTAAAAAAGAGGGCTTAATTTCTACATCAGGAAAATCCATTAAAATAATGGATCTGGAACGATTGAAACGTATTGAATAAAAAAACGCTCTAAAATTTTAGAGCGTTTTTTTTAAAACTTAATTTAATTTAAAAGTTTTTGTTTCTTTAAATGGTGATGCTTTCAGGTTTTCCATTGTGGCTTTGTAGGTTTTCCAATCGTCATTGAAAAAAGCATTGGTTGTATCCAACACAGCATTTAATGCATCTTTTGCATGCTTCATTAAAGTGTTTTCGGTAGAAGTCAATCCATTTTGTCTCGAGCTTACATAACTACTTGCATTGCCCAATCGTTGCATTACTGTAACTTCTGGATTACGTGTGATACCTTGTCGTTTGTCTTCTTTGCCAAGGTAGATATCAACAATGTCATCTATTTTTTTAATGATATCTTTAGATGCCTTTATTTGGTCTTTGTATGCGTCTTTGTCCAGTGTTTTTAAATCTGATTGGTAAGATTCAGCAATTTTTTTGCTTTCAATCAATTGCTTCACTGCATCAGCAGCAACTTGCTGCATACTCTGTAGCTCTTTTGTGGCGTTATAAACCTCGGTGATATTTGAATTTGAAATATTTAAACGAGGATCTGATTTTACGGTAATTTGTTCTTCTGACGTTTGATCACCAAAACTCATCACCACTCTATAAGTTCCAGGTTTTACAGATGCTCCACCTGGTTCGTTGTTTCTTTTCCTAACAGATTTTGAAGGTCTGTCCACACCAGCTTCGTCCAAATACCAAGTCCACTTGTGGACACCACTCGAGTCAGGTGCTTTTTGGTTTAAGGTTCTGATTAAGCGATCGCCATCGTATATTTTCATGGTTAACGAATCCCATTTTACTACATTTTTATCTTCAGCTGTGGTCTCATCTTTTTCTTTATCAGATTCTTCTTCTTTTTTCTTTTTGTCTTTTTCCTTATCGTCAGTTTTCTTTTCATCAATTTTGACATAATAGGAAAGTTGGGCACCATAAGGTCTATTTTCGCCATGGTACATTGCATCAGCACCAAAGCGACTGCCTGTTGGTTGTTGATAAGCAGCCTGATAAGCAGTTGGAGGTGTAAACAATTCTAATTTTTGATTGATGAGGTTTTTGTTTTTTGCCATTTCGCGAAGAGGTCTGATATCATCCAATACCCAGGCGGCTCTTCCAAAAGTACCAATAACCAAGTCATGTTCACGAGGATGTATCACCAAATCCTTGACAGAAACCGTTGGAAAACCTTCGGTCCATTTCGTCCATTTTGTGCCAGCATCTAATGAAATATAAAGTCCATCGTCTGTTCCAAGGAACATTAAGTTTGGTTCCTCAATATCTTCAATAATCGAAAGGGTATAACTTTTAACATCGGTTTCATCGACAATTCGTGTCCATGTCTTGCCATAATCTTTTGTTCTATAGGCATAAGGAGTGAAGTTAAAACGGCGATAATCATTGGCAACCAATAAGGCCTCCCCTTTATTTTTATTGGATGCTTTTATTTGAGGTATCCAACTCCCAGTTGGTAAACCTTTAATGTTTTTGGTCACGTCAGTCCAAGTTTGTCCTCCATTTTGTGAAGTATGTACACGACCATCATCAGTACCAACCCAGAGCATATTTTTTTCAACAGGAGAAGGCTCTATCACTAAAATGGTGCAATGATTTTCGGCACCTGTGGCATCCATGGTGATGCCTCCACTTTCAGCTTGTTTTAATTTTTCTGGATCATTCGTGGTTAAATCAGGTGAAATTAAAGTCCAAGTATTTCCCTTATCAGTTGATTTGTGGACAAATTGACTTCCAAAATAGATGGTGTTATTGTCAAAGGGGTCTATATTGATGGCAGAATTCCAATTAAAACGCAATTCAACATTGGCATCTGGATGCGTTGGTCTTACAATATAATTATTGCCAGTTTCCCAATCGTAACGTTCAACATAACCTTGTTGGCTCATCGTCCAACCATAACGCGAATCGTCCTTATCTGGTACAACGTCAAATCCGTCACCAAAACTAATTTCCTGCCAATAACTATTGCGAATACCTTGAACTCTCCAAACATAGGCTGGTCCTCTCCAAGAGCCATTGTCTTGCATACCTCCATACACATTATAAGGAAAGTCATTATCTACATTGATATGATAAAATTGAGCTACAGGAAGGTTACCAATAAATCGCCATGATTTTCCACCATCTTTAGTGATGTTCATGCCGCCATCGTTTCCGTCAATCATAAAGTTGCCATTTTTTGGATGAATCCACCATGCATGATGGTCTGGATGGACACCATTGTCGACACCATAAGCTGGCATTAATTGGTCAAAATTCTTTCCGCCATCTTCACTCACATTCACATAAGTATAAATTGAATATACTCGGTTTTCATTTTGAGGATCAACATATATTTCAGAATAATAGAAAGGACGATTGCCAATATCATCTTTATTGTTTATCATTTTCCATTTAAAGCCGCCATCTTCACTTTTGTAAAGCGCGTTCTTTTCGGCTTCTACCAAAGCATATACAATATTTGGTTTATTGGGAGCAATGGCAACTCCAATTCGACCAAGATTTCCTTTTGGAAAACCATCTTTTTCAGTCACTTTTCTCCAATTTTTTCCTCCGTCATAGGTAATGTGCAATCCAGAACCTTCGCCACCAGAATTAAAAAACCAAGGGTCACGTTTGTGTTCCCACATTGCAGCAATCAATTTATTTGGATTGGTTGGATCCATAATTAAATCGGCTGCACCTGTTTTGTTGTTGGCAAATAATATTTTGTTCCATGTTTCGCCACCATCGGTTGTTTTATAAACTCCACGTTCTGGATGTTCTCCCCAAGGAGAGCCGATAGCTGCTGCATAAACTATATTGGGATTGGTTGGGTCAATGATGACACGGTGTATATGGCGTGTTTTTTCAAGACCCTTTAATTGCCAACTTTTACCACCATCGAGTGAGCGATAAATTCCATAACCACCATTTAAGCTATTGCGCGGATTTCCTTCACCAGTTCCTACCCAAATGACACTCGGATTGGATTGCTGAATGGCAACCGAACCAATAGAAGCCGTCACTTCATTATCAAAAATGGGCTCCCATTTGATGCCTCCAGATGTTGATTTCCAAAGACCACCAGAAGCGGTACCGACATACATGATATCTGGATTGGAGTGTACCGCATCAATCGCTGTGACACGACCAGACATACCACCTGGACCAATATTGCGAGGCTTCATGTTTTTTACTAAATCGAGAGAGAATTCTTGTGCAGTGACTAGTGTAACACAAAGGAGCATTACAATGGTTAGGAGTTTTTTCATAATGTAACTATTGAGTTGGTTTATTTTTTTTAAAAATAATTAAATCAAAATTTAGATATCTTAAAACTTTGTTAAGCTATTCTGTTTTTGGAATTAATACAGGAATGTTGGTGCTACTATTTTCTTCTTCAGAATTGCTTAATAGCCATTGGGTTCCATAAACATCGGCATATGTTATTTTAAATAAAATGTTTCTTTTATTGAGTTCTTTTTGAAACTTTACAATATTCTCATGACCTTTTAATTCTATTATTTTAATATCATCATTTGCAGGTAAAACAAAACCACTTATTAATGTACTTTTAGTATGTGGTATAGTATCAAAGCCTTCTGCTGTTTTAAAAATCTCATCAAATAAATCTTCGGTATTATCAAAGACTTTAGTGGAGTCTAATAGAATTTCCACTTTTTTTATAAAGGCTGGACCTACACCTTTGTTTCCAATAATAAGTTTATATTCATCATTATAGTTACTTTGCCATTGGTTAAGGTAAGGCAAAACACTAGCACTTTGCTGTTTTTGTATTAATCTATTTTCTTCTCTTGCTAAATAAGACTGATATAGTAATGCAATTAGTGAAATGACACTTATGAAAAGTGCAGAAGTACTCATTATTTTATCAGTGGTCCAGTTAATTTTCCATTTTTTTGACTTTACTTTTTTCTTTTTCTTCTTCTTCTTTGGTTCGAGTTCTTCTGACATAATAAATTGTTTTAAGCCTTATTACCAATCACTTCTACTTTTAATATTATTGGTGCATAATTGAATAATTTCGAGTATTCGTTTTTGTCTGGTTTCTTTTCGTTTGGCGTGGTTTAACCAGTAGAGATAACTCTTTCTGTATGATGGCGCAAAATTTTGGTAGTTTTCATAAGCGATTGGATTTTTATCAAATTGAATTTGTAAATCATCAGGAATAACACCATTTTCCACATCATCAAGTGCTGACCAGCTTCCATTTTGTTTGCCTATTTCAATTTTTTCCAAGCCACTCTTGTGCATTAGATCATTTGCAATCAATTCATCTATATGCCTTTTGTTCAAAGCGCTCCATACGCTTTTTGGGTTTCTTGGTGTAAAATATTGTCGTCGTTTGCCATTACCTAAACTTTTGACCGTTGAATCTATCCAGCCATAGCACAAAGCCACTTTTACAGCTTCTTCCCAACGCATAGAATCTTTTTCATGCTCTACCTTATAGAAAATGAGATAAATACCCTTGCAAGATGAATGATTATCATGTAACCATTCTCGCCATTCTTTATCTGTTTTGAAATAGTATTCTTCTAATTCAGACATTATTATCTTAAAATTTGATTTGGAAATACCACAACGCTTTCATGTCCATCCTTGCCAACAGATGCAATTCCAAAATAGAAATTATCAATGACGATACCTTCCAAAGTAAATTCTGTGGCATTACCAACAAATCTTGAATAGTCCCAAGTTGGTGATGTAGTATCTCTCCAATAAATTTTATAACCAACTGCACCATCGACTTTATCCCATTTTAGTTTTACAGAAGGTTCAACAATACCACCAATAGAAACTGTTTTTGGTGGAGGAGGAGCAGAAGCCAAGCTTGCTAAATTAATGGCATTTACAGCAGTTAATTTTTTAGCGTATGGAAAATTTAAGTGTTCAAAAGTATCTCCATATTTAATTCCGTTTTCGGTTCTAATATCTTGATGTTGTTGTGTGTAATTTTCATGAGCTTCCATAATTCTGATACCTGCAAAACCTAAATCGTTAAATGGTCTATGGTGTCCACCTCGACCAAAACGGTCCAATCTGTAAACCATCATCGGGTTCATCTCTGGCATATAGGTTTGAACCGTTTTATGGACATAACGTGCCAACTGACGTGAAACTCCATCAACTTCACCACCATAAAAACGCCGTGCGTTGCGTTCACGTTCGGTTTCTGTTGGAGGCACTGGTTCAGAGAAAATGCGGAAGGTTCTATTGTCAATAACGCCATCTACACCTTCAATGTTTCCAATCATATCGTTGTTGAGAATGCCGATAATATCCCAGCCCTTCTCTTTAGCATAAGCAGCTAATCCTGCACCTCCAAAAAGCCCTTGTTCTTCACCAGAAAGACCAACATAAATAATGCTACTTTCAAATTTGTATTTTGATAAAACACGAGCAGCTTCAATGGTTCCTGCCATACCTGATGCATTGTCATTGGCGCCTGGAGCATCGGTTGTAAAATCCATAGTGTCGCTGGCACGTGAGTCGATGTCTCCACTCATTATAATATAACGATTAGGGTATTTTGTGCCTTTTTGGATAGCAACTACATTGACAACCCATGCGTCGTGTGGTACACGACTGTTCCCTTCTTTAGTCACCAAGTCTTTTTGATAAAATACATTGAGGCAGTTGGCACAATCTTTAGAAATCGTTTCGAATTCTTTTTTTATCCAACGTCTTGCAGCTCCTATGCCTCGAGTGCTTGAAACGGTATCGCTAAAGGTATTTCGTGTTCCGAATTCGGTAAGGGTTTTAACATCTTGCTTAATTCGCTCTTCTGAAACTGCATTAATGATGTCATATATTTTTTGGTCTGTTTGTGCTGACGATAAAAGGCTAAACAGCAGTAGGAATGTGATGCATGTATATTTCATGATTTATTTTTTGTAGTTGAATTTTACCGTTTCAATTGAGCCATCTTTTTGATGAATATCTACATAAACATTCATTTCATTGTCGCTTACTTTTTCAAAAGTCATGCCTTCAAATATGACTTTGTTGGCTGTTATTTCTTTTAAAGGAAAATCAACGGTTTCATCTTTAGTTTCCCAACCTTTTAGATCGCTGTCAAAATGCTTTAGTTGTAAAATAAGCGAGTTTTCAACTTCGCGAATGATTTCAATTTCATAAAATGCCACTTTTCCATCATTAATAAGTTTAAAGGTTGCCATCATTGAGCCACCAGAAGGTTCGCTCCAGTTTTCTTCAGTTTGTCCTCCAAACGCCTCGCCTTTCCAGTTGCCAGCAATCCACTTGATGTTTTCTAAACGAGGTGAAAGTGGTCCTTCCAATGTAGTTTGCGGTTTCATTAGCTCTCCTACTATCGCCATTTTTTTTCCGTCGGGACTAACCGTTAAACGTGTAATGTTGTTGATACCGAAATTTTTGAGGGATGCGACTTCTTTCCAAGTAGGGTCTGTTTTAGTTTGATATCTGAACAGAATGCCATCTTTGGCCATTAAGATGCTTCCATTGGAAAGCCAGCACATATCTTCTATGAGAGGTAATGTTTTTGTGATTAATTTTGTTTCACCAGTAAGTGGATTTAAGGATTTAATCATCCATGTACTATCCATTTTTTTAGAAATATAACTTACCAATTCGGTGTTAGGGATTTTATGTGGTGAACGACCAATAGCCTCATCCATTTTCTTGTTTTTATGATCAACTACATTGCTTACATAAAGCGCTAGATTATCATTTTCTAAAACAGACGACACAATGGTGTTTTTATCAAACCATGTGTGATAACCGACTACCAAGGTATCCATTAGTGGTTTGTTCTCACCATTTTTTAAATCATAGCGATACAAAAGTTGTTTGCCATCAGGATCTAATCGAATGGCTGAAATTGCGTCTTGATTAGGGATTTTTAGAGGTGAGTATTCACCACCTTCGGTAAAACAAATCCAAGTTTTTGTACCATAGGTAAGATTGTATTTTACAACATCTGTCTGTCCATTTCGAGTGCCTGCATATAAAATGGTGTTGTCGTCCATAAAAGAAGGTTGGTTGTCGTAGCCTTCGTTTAATGAGATGTTTTTGAAATTTGAAAGTTCGAATTTTCCATTTTGAGTGTTTAAATCAAACAGAAAAACCTCTGTGTTGGATTGGGAAAATGCCTTAATTGAAAAGCCTAGAAATAGATATAGGACGAATTGTTTCATTATCGATTTTTAAAATGAGTTCTTAAAGATAATGAAAATAAAAAGCCAATTCAACTGAATGAATTGGCTTTTTAAAACAACTAAAATTAATTTGAATTAGCCTAAAATTTTAGAAGCAATATTTGTTTTCAGATTTTACTTTTGCAGCAATGGCTCTACGTAAATCTACGATATCTGGGTAGTTTTGATATTTTACAAAGCGTTTTAAGCCCATAAGCATCATTCGTTGTTCATCACCTTCAGCAAATGAGATGATACTTTCTTTTCCATTTTTCTCTACAATTGATACCGCATTGTATAAATATAATTTTGCCATTGCTATTTGTGTCTCTTGAGATTTTTCACCAAAGCGTTTTACGTTTTTCTCGGTTCTTAAGATGGTTGATTCTGCCATATAGATTTCAATCAGTATATCAGAAGCAGCCAACAATAGTTGTTGCTGACCATCTAAATCTGGTCCGAATTTTTGTACGGCAGCACCAGCCACCATCAAGAATACTTTTTTAAGTTTTGCGATCATTTCTTTTTCTTCCGCAAACAATTCAGAATAATCTGGTGTTTCAAAAGAAGGGATGCCCATCAATTCATTTTGAACAGCAGTTGCTGGGCCTAACAAATCGACATGGCCTTTCATTGCTTTTTTAACCAACATGCCTACTGAAAGCATTCTGTTGATTTCATTCGTTCCTTCATAGATACGAGCAATTCGAGCATCTCTCCAAGCAGCTTCCATAGGTGTGTCTTTAGAAAAGCCCATACCTCCAAAAATTTGGATGCCTTCATCGGCACAATTTTGAACATCTTCGGATACTGCTACTTTAAGGATTGAACATTCGATGGCGTATTCTTCAACGCCTTTAAGTTCTGCTTCTTGATGACTGTTTCCAGCAGCTTCACGCATGGCTATTCGGTCTTCAATGTTTTTTGCAGCTCTGTAAGATGCTGATTCACCAGCGTAACAGTTAGTTGCCATTTCAGCCAATTTCAACTTAATTGCTCCAAAATCAGAAATTGGTGTGTTAAACTGTTTACGTTCGTTGGCATATTGAACCGCTGTGGTTGTGATACGTCTTTGCGAATCTAAACAAGCAGCAGCCAATTTGATACGACCGATGTTAAGTGCATTCATGGCAATTTTAAACCCTTCGCCACGACCAGCCAACATATTTTCGACAGGAACCACTGTATCACTAAAGAATACTTGTCTTGTCGAAGACGCATGGATTCCAAGTTTATGTTCTTCTTCACCTAAAGTAATTCCATTATTGAAATCTTTCTCAACGATAAATCCTGTGATGTTTTTATCATTTTCGATTCGTGCGAACACGATGAACAGGTTACAGAAACCAGCATTGGAAATCCACATCTTCTGTCCGTTGATTTTATATGATTTACCATCTTCAGAAAGGGTTGCGGTAGTTTTGCCAGAATTGGCATCAGAACCTGCTCCAGGCTCTGTGAGTGCATAGGCACCAAACCATTCGCCTGTGGCTAATTTTGGTACATATTTTTTCTTTTGTTCTTCGGTACCATAAAGTGTGATTGGCATTGTACCAATACCTGTATGAGCACCAAAAGCAGTACTAAAAGAACCTGTTCCGCTAGATATGTATTCGCAAACAATCATTGTAGATACAAAACCCATACCTAATCCACCATAAGCTTCAGGAACCGAAACTCCCAAAAAGCCCATATCGCCAGCTTTACGCATTACTTCTTCAGTTAAAGCATAATCTTTAGCTTCAAAGCGTTCTTTATGAGGAATAATTTCGCGATCATTAAACTCAATTACAGAGTCACGCATCATTTTTTGCTCCTCATTAAAATCTTCAGGAGTAAAAACGTCTTCACATTTTGTTTCTTTTACCAAGAACTGACCTCCGCGTAAGATGTCTTTTTCTGTTGCTTCCATTTTTTTATGTTGTATTAAGTTTTGTATTAGTTTAAAAATTCAAATATTCCACAAGCACCTTGACCTGTACCTACGCACATAGTTACAGCACCATATTTACCTTTCATATTACGCTGACGCATTTCATCAAACAGTTGTACAGAAAGTTTTGATCCAGTACAACCAAGTGGATGACCTAATGCAATGGCTCCACCATTAACATTGATGATATCTGGATTTAAATTTAGTTCACGTATCACAGCTAATGATTGCGAAGCGAAAGCTTCATTTAACTCAATCAATTCTAAATCTGACTGTTTTAAACCTGCTTGTTGTAAAGCTTTTGGAATTGCTTTAACAGGTCCAATTCCCATAATACGAGGTTCAACTCCTGCTGCTGCATAGTTGACTAATCGAGCAATTGGCTCAAGATTTAACTCTTTAACCATTGCTTCACTCATAATCATTACAAAAGCTGCACCATCACTCATTTGTGATGAGTTACCTGCTGTTACGCTTCCGTTAGCAGCAAATACTGGACGTAGTTTTGCAAGAGCTTCAAGATTTGTTCCTGCACGAGGACCTTCATCTTTGGTTACTGTGTATTTTTTTGTTGCTTTTTTACCATTTTCATCAAGGTAGGTTTGCTCTACTTCAATAGGAACTATTTGATTTTTGAATCTATCTTCAGCTTGAGCTCTTAAAGCTTTCATATGTGAATTATATGCAAATTCATCTTGGTCTTCACGAGATACTTTAAATTGGTTTGCAACCGCTTCAGCAGTGTTACCCATTCCCCAATAATAGTCTTCATGTCCAGCTTTAACAGTATCATAGTTTAATTCTGGTTTAAACCCAGTCATTGGTACAGCACTCATACTTTCTGCGCCACCAGCTATAATACAATCAGCCATTCCAGCTTGAATTTTTGCTGTTGCTATACCAATGGTCTCAATACCAGATGCACAAAAACGATTAACAGTAACACCAGGAACATCAACACTATTTAAACCAATTAGTGAAATAAATCGGGCCATATTCAACCCTTGTGAGCCTTCAGGCATAGCATTACCAACTATAACATCATCAATTCGCTTCTTGTCTAAATTAGGAAGCTCTTTCATCATGTACTGAATGGTTTCAGCAGCTAACTCATCGGTTCTTTTAAAGCGGAACACCCCTTTTGGTGCTTTACCAACTGCGGTTCTGTATGCTTTTACTATATATGCTTGTTTCATTTTCTTAATTTCTTAACGGTTTACCAGTTTTTAACATGTGTTGAATTCGCTCTAAAGTCTTTCTTTCTGTACAAAGTGATAAGAAAGCTTCACGTTCTAAATCCAATAAGTATTGTTCATTAACAAGAGTAGGTTCTGATAAATCGCCACCAGCCATCACATAAGCTAATTTATTGGCGATTTTCTGGTCGTGTTCACTAATATAGTTACTGTCTTGCATAGCATCTGTTCCTACTAAAAACATTCCTAATGCTTGTTTACCAAGTACTTTTATATCGTTTCGTTTAACAGGTTGTGTATAACCAGCATCAGCCATTAATTTGGCATGAGCTTTTGCAGTTGCAATTTGTCTGTCTTTATTTACGACTACGATATCTTTTCCTTTTTGAAGGATGCCTAAATCAAAAGCTTCATAAGCAGAAGTTGCAACTTTCGCCATTCCGATGGTCAAGAAGTATTCTTGAAGTGTATTTAATTCTACATCACCTTTTTTGAAAGTGTCTTGTGCTCGAAGTGCCATTTCTTTGGAACCTCCACCACCAGGAATTACGCCAACACCGAACTCAACAAGTCCAATATATGTTTCTGCAGCAGCAACAACTTTATCAGCATGCATTGACAATTCGCATCCACCACCAAGAGCCATTCCGTGAGGAGCAGCTACAGTTGGGATTGAAGAATAACGCATACGCATCATCGAATCTTGGAAATATTTTATAGCAGCGTTTAATTCGTCATATTCTTGCTCTGCTGCCATCATGAAAATCATTCCAATGTTGGCTCCAACAGAGAAGTTAGCAGCCTGATTACCAACGACCAATGCTGCGAAATCTTTTTCCGCAATATCAATCGCTTTATTCAATCCAGCTAAAACATCACCTCCAATAGTGTTCATTTTAGATTGGAATTCTACATTAAGAATTCCATCACCTAAATCTTCAACAACAACACCAGAGTTTTTGAAAACTTCACTAGATTTTCTGATGTTATCTAGTATAATAAATGAATCTTGTCCTGGTATTTTTTCTTGTTTTTTAGAAGGTATATCATAGAAATAGGTTGCGCCATCTTTTACAGAGTAGAACGATGTGCTACCAGATGCTAACATATCATTAACCCAAGCTGCTGGCTCCAATCCTTCAGCTTTCATCATTTCAATTCCTTTTTCAACACCGATAGCATCCCAAATCTGGAAAGGACCATGTTCCCAACCAAATCCAGCTTTCATAGCATCATCTATTTTATATAACTCATCTGTAATTTCTGGAATACGATTGGATACGTAAGCAAATAATGCTGCAAAACTCTTTCTGTAGAATTCGCCAGCTTTATCTTTTCCAGAAACCAATACTTTAAATCTATCGACGACTTTGTCAATCGTTTTGGTCAATTCTAAAGTTGCGAAACTTGCTTTTTTAGAATCACGATACTCCATTGTATTCAAATCTAATGTTCGAATATCTTTACCTTCTTTTTTATAAAAACCTTGACCTGTTTTACTTCCCAGCCATTTGTTTTCGACCATTGAGGAAATAAATGAAGGTAATTTAAAAAGCTCATGGCGTTCGTCTTTTGGGCAATTGTCATATATACCATTAGCTACATGTACTAAAGTGTCTAAACCAACCACATCTACGGTTCTAAAGGTTGCCGATTTAGGCCGACCTATTACTGGACCTGTTAACTTATCTACTTCTTCAACGGTTAAATCCATTTCCTTTACAGCATGGAATAAACTCATGATGCTGAAGATTCCAATTCTGTTTCCAATAAAAGCGGGTGTATCTTTGGCAACGACAGAGGTTTTTCCAAGGAATTTTTCACCATATACATTTAAGAAATCCAATACCTCTTGAGATGTATTTGGGCCTGGAATGATTTCAAATAATTTCAAATAACGCGCAGGATTGAAAAAATGTGTTCCGCAGAAGTGCTTTTGGAAATCCTCGCTTCGCCCTTCACTCATAAAGTGAATAGGGATTCCTGATGTGTTAGACGTGATTAATGTACCTGGAGTTCTGTGCTTTTCAAGTTTCTCGAAAACCTGTTTTTTAATGTCTAAACGTTCCACGACAACTTCCATAATCCAATCGACATCTTTTACTTTTGCAATGTCATCTTCAAGATTACCTGTAGTAATTCTACTAGCAAAAGATTGATGATAGATAGGAGAGGGTTTCGATTTTAATGAAGCGGTTAGTGATTCATTAACTATACGGTTTCTTACTGATTTGTGTTCTAAAGTTAATCCCTTTGCTTTTTCAGCATCAGTGAGTTCTCTTGGGATGATGTCTAGTAATAACACATCAACACCGATATTAGCGAAATGGCAAGCAATACCACTTCCCATAATTCCGGAACCTATGATGGCTATTTTTTTTATTCTGCGTGTACTCATATTATTTTAAACTATGATCTTTTTGGTTGTATATAATTTTGTTTGATATCATATTATTGATAACCTCTGCGACTTCATAAAAATGTTTTAATTGTTCGGCAGTGACACTCTCGCGAATGGTTTCATTAAAGGTTAGTACTTTTTCTCTAGAATATGCTCTCTTTTCTTTTCCAAAATCGGTTAGAAAAATTAGTACACCTCGTCCGTCTTCTGGGTTTGGTCTGCGCTCTATTAAGCCTCTGGCTTCCATCATTTTGAGTGTTCTTGATAGACTAGTTGCTTCCATTCCCATTTTTGGACCCAACGATGTTGATGGTGTTCCTTTTTCTGGGTCAATGCTCAATAATGCGAAACCAGTTGCCATGGTACTTTCAAACTTGGCGGCTTCTTCATTGTACATTTTTGTAACTGCTAACCAAGTGGTTCTCAAGACGTAGTCGATGGTTTTGTCTTTCATTGTATATTTATTGGAAAGTCAAATATACAAAAATTTATTATGCGTGCATAATAAATTTATATTAAATTTTTGTGAAGAGTTAGTATTATTAAGAGTAAATCTTATCGTATAATTCTTGATACATCCCTTTGATGATGTCGCGTTTCATTTTCATTGTAGGTGTTAATTGTCCACCATCTACACTCCACACATCTGGTGTCAATTCAAAACGTTTTATTTGTTCCCAATTGCCAAAATGTTTGTTACAGGTATCAACTTCTTTTTGGATGCGATCAATAACTTCTTGAGAAGCTGCTATTTCTGCAGGAGTTGTTCCAATAGATTTCTTTTTATGCTCAATCCAATCTTTAATGAATTCAAAATTTGGTTGTATGATTGCGGCTGGCATTTTTTCACCTTCACCAACTACCATTACTTGTTCTATAAATCGTGATTGCTTCAATTCATTCTCAAGTAGTGTTGGAATTACATATTTGCCACCAGATGTCTTGAACATTTCTTTTTTTCGTCCTGTGATTTTTAAGAATCCATCGGCATCAATTTCACCTTTATCTCCAGTATGGAAATATTCACCAGTCATGACACTATCCGTTTTTTCAGGGTCTTTAAAATAACCTTTCATGACGTTAGGGCCTTTGATGAGAATTTCTCCGTCGTCAGCTATTTTTACTTCAACATTGGCAATTGGTTTGCCAACAGTGCCAACTTTGAAGTTTTTACCTTTATACATGCCTACAGACACAACAGGTGAGGTTTCTGTTAACCCATAACCTTCCATCACTTGCATTCCTGCAGCACAAAACACTCTTGTAAGCCTTTGCTGCAAAGGTGCACTACCAGAAACCATAGTGTGCAAGTTGCCACCTAAAGCGGCTTTCCATTTACTAAAAATCAGTTTTCGGGCAATACTCAATTGAAACTCGTACCACCAGCCATTTGCTCCGTAAGGTTCCCATTTTTCGCCCAATTTTACAGCCCAAAAGAAAAGTGACTTTTTGATACCTGACAACTCTTCGGCTTTGGCCATTATTTTATCATACACTTTTTCGAGCAATCGAGGCACGACACTCATTAGGTTTGGTTTTATTTCTTTAGCGTTGTCACCTATTTTATCGATACCTTCAGCAAAATAGATGCTTGTGCCTGCATGTTGATAGATATAAATAAGGACACGTTCAAAAATGTGGCAAATTGGTAAAAAGCTTAATACTCTTGTTTCGCCTTGTATCAATGGCAATCTAGGAACGCTGTCCAATGCATTGCTAACGATATTTTTGTGTGTTAACATCACACCTTTTGGTTTTCCTGTTGTACCAGACGTATAGATGATGGTCGCCAAATCATCTTCAGAAACGTTATTTTTTCGAGATTCAACTTCTGGTTGTGTACTCTCGTCTTTTCCAAGTTCAAACAGTTCAGAATAATGTTTACAGCCTTTAATATGGTCAAAAGAATAAACATCTTTAAGTTTGGTGTTTGCTTTAACTTTATTTACTTTTTCCAATACTTCTTCATCAGAAACAAAGCAATAAATAGATTCACTATGGTTTAATACATACTCGTAGTCTTCGGCAGAAATGGTTGGATATATTGGGATGTTTTGTGCTCCTGTTTGAAGGATACCAATATCCATTATGTTCCATTCGGTTCTGTTGGTTGATGAAATGACTGCAATTTTATCGTTTTTTTGGATGCCTAATTTTAAAAGTGCTCGACTGACAGCATTGGCTTTAGCGATATAGTCTTTGGTTGAAGTTTTTATCCATTCGCCATTGTATTTGGTGACCAAAGCAGCCTCTAAATTGTGAACTTCTAATTGATAATAAGGAAAATCAAAAAGTCTTTTAATATCAGTCATTGAATAGGGTATATTGAATCAACGCAAAATAGGAAATAAAAAAGGAATTTCAAATGAAAGCACAAAAAAGGAGCTGCAAATGTTTACAGCTCCCTTCGATTTGGTAATATTTGGTGAATAAAAACAACCAAAACCATATTAACTAACTAATAACTAAACTAAATTAACCCTATAATTAAGCTTTGTTGTAAGGTTATTTATTCGTTATAAAATTAAGTACAATAAAAAGATTGGTATTGTAAAAAATCGTAATTGTTAATTTTTTAGGTATTCTTTAATCAGTGGATATTCTTTTTTGAAATAGGAAGTTGGAGACTCTTTCATGAAGAGCTTAAAATCTTTGGAAAAGTGTGATTGGTCATAATAGTTGTACATATAAATGAGGTCTTTAAGTTCAATTTCCTGACTTTCAAACTTTCGCATCAACTTGATAAATCGATATTTTCGGATGTACTTTCCTGGTGTTATTCCAACAATTTTCTTGAACTGTAGTTCCAATGACTTTTGAGAAATTAGTATGTCATCCAACAGTTCATTGATTGTTAAAAGGCCATCTTTCTTTCTTATGATATGGATGGCTTTATCGACTGTGTCTGTATCCTTTGTAGTGGTAAAAGTGGCTTTGGACAAAAAGACCTTTAGCTTTTTTACAAAATCTGTACAGGTAATGTCGTTTTCGAATATTGGATTGATTTGATCATAAAAGGCTTTGTGATATAATTTTAAGGGTATGTGCTTGTTTTCGAGCTTGGAGATGTCGGTTTGTAATAGTTTGTAGAGTGCCGTGGGATGAAAACTCAACCCAAATGATTTGGAAGGAGCGTTTACATAGTATTGATAGGATCTAAAAAATTGACCAGTTACTATTAGGCCTTCTAAATCTGTTTCGGTTTGCTTGTTTACAGTTTTGGGATTGCCAGATATTATATAAGTAAGGTTTGAATACTCCAAAGGTAAGATAGTTGTCTGAAATGGAATATCTTCTTTAGAAAATGTCAATTCAAAAATCTCTTCCACTAGATGATTGATTTTGTCTGTATTGAAATAAGTGAGATTCATACTTACGGAGTAATTGTAAGTAAAGTAATATATTTTTTTATAATTGTTTGATTTTGAATCAAAAAAAATCTATTCGAGCATCTCGTAATTGACAAAAGTGATACAGCTTGGAAGTATTTCTTTAAGTTGAATGACTTTCTCTAAATTGTATTCATAGCTTTCTTCAGAAGACATATAAAGTTCTTTCAGGTTTTGTAAATCTTTTAAAACAATCACGTCATTTAATTTGATACAGGTTTTCATTAAATTGAGTAGTTTTAATTCTCTTAAATTATTAATATACGGCAAGCAGTCTTTTGTAATTTGTCTAGAATCTTTAAGTTCTAATTTTTCGACATGTTTTACAATACTTATAAGTTTAACGCCTTCATCAGTAATATCTGTATTCTCTAAATCGAAAGCTCTAATGATTGGTACTCGTGAGGTTACATAGAAAAGAAAATCATCATCTAAATCGGAATCTATTGACACAATGCCTTTCATTTCATGAGGAATATCTGCCAATTTCTCTATACGATAATGACGTTGCCAGAATTTTTTCTCTGCTTTGGATAGGCTCATTTTTGATAGTATGTTAATATTGTTTTATATTATACAATTCTCCTGTATCATTATAAAATTTCCATTCACCTATAGTTTTTCCGTTTATATAACTCCCAATCGTATTTAATTTTCCATTAGAATAATAGCTTTTCCATTCTCCTGATTTTTCGCCATCGATATAATTTCCGGTTTTTTGAATTTGTCCATTTTCGTAATAGGATATCCATTCAGCGTTAAGTTTTCCATTTATATAATTTTCTTTCTCCCTTAATTGCCCATTTTCGTAATAGAATTTCCTATCTCCATTTTTTTTGTCATCTATATAATTTTCATTGGTCATTAGTTGGCCATTGTAGTGAAATGAATTCCATTCTCCAGTATAATTTCCATCAATATAGTTTCCTACATCACGTAATTGTCCATTCTCGTAATAGGATTTCCATTCCCCAGTTTTTTTTCCATCAATATAGTTTTCGGTTTTGTAAAGCTTTCCGTTTTCATGATATAATTTCCTTGATCCAGCAAATTTTCCATCAATATAACTTGCAATGGCCATTAATTGCCCATTTCCATAATATGCTTTCCATTCTCCAGTTTCTTTATTGTTAACAACTTTTCCAATGGACCTTAATTGGCCATTTTCATGATAGGCTTTCCACTCTCCAACTTTTATTCCGTCAATAGTTTTTCCAATTGATTTTAGTTTTCCGTTTTCATAATATTCTTTCTCTTCTTTTTCTTTGCTTTGACTTATACCAATTGTAGAAATAAGAAGACAAATAATTATAAGTATTGTTTTGTTTTTTTTCATGGTTTTTTTATTCTTTTGAGAATTTCATTTTTTATAAGTTTCAATTCAATGCCTTTATTATTTATCTTTCTTTAAAAATGATAATGCAATTAGTGCTACACTTCCTCCTTTATGACCATCTTCATATTGTATTCTTATTTGATAAGGAACACCCGCTTTTTCCCACCTTTCTTCTATTGCAGTTCCAGATTTTTTGGTTGTAATGATGAATTTTTTAGATTTCAGTTCTTCAATTACTTCTAAATGACTAGTAGCATCTACTAGTTTGTTGTAATAACAAAACTGTTCAGTATTATCAAAAAATATTTGTTCAGGTTTTTTAATAAATTTAAATGTTGTAAACTCTATTCCTTTGGTTTTATTAATTATGGTGTCTTTTTTGTCCCAGCGAACATTAGATTCTGCTGAATGCAATAAATCTTTATACACTCCTTTATCCAAAACCTTTACTTCCATAGATGCAAGTGTAAAACAGTTGAAAATTGTTTTAAATTCTTTAATCTTTTGTCTTTCTAGGAGTTCCATTATAGTTTCAATATCGATTAAATCAAAAGTATTATCAACATTTGGGTCTTCAATTTTTTTTGAATTACTATTATTGGCAGTAGATGCGGTGTTTTTAGAAGCGTTGGTACCGTTGCAAAAACTTGTCAAATGCTTCATGGCGAAGTTTATGTTTGATACTAAATCTTCATCGGTGGTATAGATATTTAAAAATGATGTATTTTTATAGGTTGTTTCATCCTTATCTTGAATTATTCCAAATGCGTACGATTTTGAAATACAGACATCAGCATTGTACGTAAATTGGTTGTATTTATTGATAGACGCTATATCGGTTGGTATAATTTCCCGATATTTTCTGCCAACCATATTTGAATAATCGAAAACTAGCTTGCACGCCTCTATATTTACAAGCGTTAAACCTCTAGTATAATCATCGCCAGCAATGTGTTTCTTCAATTTTTCGGTCAACCAAGCAATGGTCTGCTCCTTACTGAATTTGGCAATCTCTTTGTTGAATTCAGATTCTGGTTTCTTTTCCTTTAAACGCTCCAATTGGTCCAATAGGTTGGTAATCTCGTCCTTGTCGCTGCTTAAAACATAAAACTCGAAATAATCAGAAGTTGATGGCGAAGTATCGCTGTCATTATCGTTTGTGAAGTGTTCTTTCTTAAAGGATTTATTGAAATTGAGCCTTACAACCTGAAGCTTGTCATTGTTGTATTCAGAATAGATGAAATAATCAAAAAAGTCATTCCACGAAATTTCGCTTGCGCGGTAAACCCATTCGTATTTGCTTTTGCCCTCGGGTATTTTATTTACACTTATTACTTTTTCACTAAATACCTGTTTGCCCAACTTATCGTCTTTTTTTGCGAATACATTATTCGACTTTACTTTTTGGCCTTCGGTCTTGCTTACCAATTTTTGGATACTGCCAAAAACTTGCTGCCGCGTTTGGGAATTTACCTGTATGCCGCAAAAGAGCATTATAATTATAACGGTTAGTTTTGTTTTCATATCTATAAGTTAAGAGGCATTAAGTAGCGTAAAATTTTCGGTTATTAATCCTCTAAATTATCTTCCCAAGTTTCCAGAAGCGCTTTAACTTTTTCTTGGTCTTCCAGTAAAAATTTACATTTAAACGAATCTACCTCTTCCGTAGTAATACCAAATTCATCATCATCCATTTTGTACGCTATATCGTCATAGAATGAAAATTCAACCACGAAATAATCTTTATATGCCTTGTATTTATACTGCGCGAAATCGCTCCAATCTATGCCTGAAAATGTTTCTTTCCATTTCATGTCAACAGATTCCAAAGTAACAACAAAAGTAGTGGCAGTAAGGGTTTGCGAAACTTTTGTGGGCTCTGTGAAGGAATCTTCACTTTTAATTTTATCCAAATATTTTTGAATTGGCGGAAAACTATTTGAAGACTCTCCATTTTGAGCTATTCCAAGGGTTGCTATATGGAGCAAAACTACCAATAGCGCGATTTTGTTTATTTTCATGAGTTTTAGTTTTTATTGGTTTCAATTAATTGGTTAAAGGCAAAGTATATTTCCGATTGTTCAACATCGGCATCCACTTCATAATAAATATTAATATTGAAAGTTTGATGAGCTGTTATAAAAGCTAATTTCCCACAGATAGGAACTATAAGTGGGTCATTGCCAAAAATTTCTACGACGTCTGTACCATTAGGCTCGATGCTAAAAACACCTTTTAGGTTGATGGTGATAGTTTGCTTTTGAATCTCTTTGTTTTCATCAAAAGTATCAAATGTTAATGTGAAGATAGTGTCAGCAAATGTTGCTTTGTAATTCTCTGAAATAGCAACATATTCACTATCAAAATCATAACCTGTTTTAAAATCTGAATAGTAGCTTTTTATGTATTCTATGTCATCATCACTGTTTTGAGCCACACCACTATAGGTTAATAAAGTAAGTACTACCAATTGTAACAGTGATTTAATCATTTTTAAAGGTTTTTTAATTTTAAATTAGTGCCTCCACATTCTTTACAATGAGTTTTTAAAAGTTCTAAAACTCTTTCTAATGTTTTTGAATTGGAAACATCAATAAATAATGGCAGTTGAGAGACTGGTGCTTTAAGGTTAAAATCACCTTCATCATCTTCTTTGAAGGTTCGAAAACCATCTTTTGTTGCATGTAGTAATATGGTATTGGGTCTGCTCTTACTCTTATCCAGAGAAATAGACGAAATATCTTTCAATGGAACTTCTGTAACAAAAGAACCAGTGGTGTCTCCCGAAGTACCTATGGCAACTAAATCATACTGAAAGCGCATTGTACATGATGTGAATTGGATATTGTTAAGCTCAAATGTTTGTGAGATCCCAGTGCCTGAAATCCAATATTCCATACCTAAATCGGTAAAATTCTCTAATAAAGATAATCGTTGAATTTGTTTGTCTTTATATAAATCTTTCAATTCCATAAATAAGTCTTTTAATCTTCCGTAATTTTTTGGATCGACTTTTAAGTAAGATAGGTAGACTTCATTGGTGTAAAATGCATAAAGATTTTCTTTCTTTTTTATAACTTCCTGATAGACATTGTCATATTCGAGAAATTCTATTTTTAGTATCCCAACTGGTGACATCTGTGGCATATCAACTAAAGTTACTTCTTCTATGTTTTTAGGATCAAATTCATATTTGTAACTTTTTGGAGCTTCATTACCTTCTTTCAAAGTAACTACCAGATTTACGCCTATATCTCCAGTGGTAAAGTAAGTATCTTCGATAATATATTTTGTATCACCTTCTTCGTAAAATCGTATATTGCCTATTGCTTGTTTAATGATATTATTAATTTTAGAAATAATAACTGGCGCATCTCCAGGAGTGCCATCATATGATTCACGGTTAGCTCCAACAATGATGGATCTGTTTGTAGGCAGCTTATATTGGCCATTAGATGCATCCACTGATTTATAAGTAAAAATATTTGAGCTATTAATATCTGGGTTTGTGAGGGATAAGGTATATCCATCATATCCTTTTTCTATCGTATAATCCAATTTAGGATCTTCCACTAGTTGCCCATACTTTATTTTATCAACTGTTACCACATAGTCTCTTGGTTCTAAAGGTGAGTTGCTAGTTATATCAAAAACATTCATCACTCCATTTTTTCCAAAATTGATTACAATCTTTTGTTCGTCTGTGGCATAATTTTTTACATCATAGCCTGTAGTATAGCTAGTCATTAGCCAATTATGGCTCATAAGGATCTCTTTGGTCTGCTCCAAAGAAAATTGTTGTGAAAATGAAGTTGTGTACATTCCTAATGAAAGTAGGATAAGGAAACAAAGACGAATTGGATTCATAGTTAATTTGATTTAATAAAATAATAGGTAATTTTCAATTTGGTGTCTTTTAAAATGAGTTCTGTAGCACTATTTTTTAAAACTTTAAAGTTGATCTTCTCTGCTGTTTCCCATTCCATAAGGAGCTTTTTTTTATCTAACAAATATTCTCCAGAGAGTGATTTTTCAGAATCTATTGACGTATTGTAAAAAGCCCTGTTAGGCTTAAATTCTAATGAGGTCAGGTAATATTTGTCAAGAAGTAACCCGGCTTCTGAGTTGGTCCATTCTAAATCTTCAAGGGTTGATTGTTGCTCGTTTGTAAGTTGGTCATACAAAGCAGCTTTAAAAATGTCAAGAAGTTGTTCTTTATTTTTTTCGGAACTATTGACAGCCGTTTTCTTAAAGCTTATTTTTTGTAGTTCCCAATGGCCTATGAGAGGTTCGTTATTTTGAGCTGTACTCCATATCGTCCAGAAAGAACAGATAAGAATCAACAATAAGATCGGTTTTTGGCTAATAGGTAAAAGACATGAAAGAGGTTTGCTCATCTATAATTCTAATTATTAAGTATTAAAAGCACAATTAAAGTTGGTTGTTAAACAAATAACATCAAAATTCTTACAGAAAACAATACCTATAAGTGCGTATTTTAGTTGTGAGAAACTATATAAGCCCTTGCAGTATGGTTTTGTTAATCAATTCTACCGAGTTTTTACAGCCCGATTTTTTGTTGATATTATTACGGTGTTTTTTTACAGTTCCTTCGCTAATATGTAGGTTTTCGGCAATTTTTTTGTTTGAATACCCTTCAGAAATACATTTAATAATTTCTATTTCGCGTTTGGTGTAAGTAATGTAGTGCCCAAAATTTGGCACTATATCTATATTCATATAAGACGGAAAACCATTAAGTCCTATTAAAGAAATTTGGTTGGTATTAATTTTAGTTAAATGATCTATACAGGTGTGTATGTTTAATGATTTACCAAAACGACCAGACTCATCAACAGTAAGAATAATAGCTTGATGATTTAGCAACTCATAGTTGCCGTTTTTCATTCTACTTCGAAAAGAGAAATTTGTTTTATAATTTAGTATGTTTTCTTTTCCAATGTTTTTATATAAAAAGTCAATATTAGCAGCTTCAGCTTGAGATACAAACTCTATATCATCTGGGTGAATACTTCTTAATATATCATCAAAAGTTACCGTATTAGGGTCAAAACCATGTATGTCATATATAGATTGACTTACGTTAGATAGTGACATGTCGAAAAAATCTATTATATAATAGTAAAAAGGACCAACACTAATAATTGAGCTAATTAATTCTTCAAAGTTTAATTGTGGAAGTTTGGTGTTTTGAACAGCTGTTTTTTTTCCTTCATCCCAAACATTCTTGAGTTTATTAATTTCATTACTCATATTATGAATTGGATAATTGTGATATCCTTAATGAAATTTAATACAAAACAAGATAACTCTTACAAAATCTAGTGTGTTTTTATATAAAAAATGCATCCTTTTTTTAGATGTATTTTTACTTATTTGTTTTCCAGCCATTTGCGAGCATTCACAAATGCTTCCAGCCAAGGGGATACTTCGTCTTTTCTGTCTTTTGGATAGTTTGCCCAATTCCATTGAAAGGTGGAACGCTCAATATGAGGCATCGTTACTAAATGCCTTCCTGTTGTATCACACATCATAGCAGTATTAAAGTCTGAGCCATTTGGATTGTGAGGATAGCCTTCATAGCCATATTTTGCTACTATATTATATTTATTTTCTTCTAGCGGAAGTTTAAACTTTCCTTCGCCATGACTTATCCAAACACCCAAAGTAGTTCCTGCTAAAGTTGATAGCATTACTGAATTATTCTCTTGCACTTTTACAGAAGTAAATGCACTTTCGTGTTTGTGCGAATCGTTATACGTCATTTTTCCATGAACTTGGTGTTCTGGATTAATAACTTCTAATTCCATAAATAATTGGCAACCGTTACAAATACCAACAGAAAGCGTGTCTTCTCTTTTAAAGAAATTCTTTAAAGCGGTATTTGCTTTTTCATTATATAAAAATGCTCCAGCCCAACCTTTTGCAGAACCCAAAACATCACTATTTGAAAATCCACCAACAGCACCAATAAACTGTATATCTTCTAACGTTTCACGACCAGAAATTAAGTCTGTCATATGAACATCTTTAACATCAAAACCTGCTAAATACATGGCGTTTGCCATTTCGCGTTCAGAATTAGAACCTTTTTCACGAATAATGGCTGCTTTGGGTTTTGGTTTATTTGAATCAATTACTGGTAGTTTTCCTGTAAAATGATTTGGAAGCGTATATTGTAAAGGTTGATTTTTATAATTATCAAAACGGTCTTTTGCTAAACCATTAGCTGTTTGTTTTTGGTCGAGTAGGAAAGAGGTTTTAAACCACATATCTCTTAAACGAGATACTGTCATTGTAAAGACTTCATTGTGATTAATCACGCTTAACGTGTCACCTTCAACAACTTTACCTATGTTGAAAAAGTCAACATTAGATTTAGTTAATATATTTTCTATGGAATTGTCTTTTGCCTGAAAAACGATTCCAGCGTTTTCAGCAAATAGAATTTTAAAGGAGTCTTTTTGATTTAATGCAGTAATATCTAATTCTGCTCCAAGATTTGTATCAGCAAAGCACATTTCTAAAAGCGTAGTAATTAAACCTCCTGAAGCAACATCATGTCCTGCAACAATTTTATCATCTTTAATTAATTGCTGAATGACATTAAATGTAGATTTTACAAAGCTAGAATTAGTAATTGTAGGCGTATCGTTTCCAATTTTATTCATTATTTGAGCAAACGAACTTCCTCCTAATTTAAAATCATCTTGAGATAAATTTATGTAATAAATAGGTCCTGAATCCTTTTGAAAAACAGGCTCAACAACTTTAGTGATATCATTGCAGTTTGCAGCAGCAGAAATAATTACTGTACCTGGAGAAATCACTTCTTCGTTAGGATATTTCTGTTTCATAGATAAAGAGTCTTTACCTGTTGGGACATTGATTCCTAAATCTATTGCATATTCAGAGACTGCTTGTACAGCTTCATATAAACGAGCATCTTCACCTTCATTTTTACAAGGCCACATCCAGTTTGCAGATAATGAAACCGATTGTAAACCATCTTTTAAAGGTGCCCAGATAATATTTGTTAATGCTTCGGTAATTGCATTTCTACTACCAGCAGTAGGATTGATTAACCCTGAAATTGGAGCATGTCCAATAGACGTTGCAATACCTTCTTTACCTTTATAATCTAAAGCCATCACTCCAACATTATTTAATGGTAATTGCAATGGTCCAGCGCATTGTTGTTTAGCAACTTTACCACCAACACAACGATCTACTTTGTTAGTTAACCAGTCTTTACAAGCAACAGCTTCTAACTGTAATAATTGGTCTAAATAGTCGTAAAACTTATTTGTGTCGTAAGAGATTCCACCATAATTTCTGTCAACAGTAGTATCTGTCATAATGGTTTTTGGAGAACTTCCAAACATATCTTCTAATGCTAAATCCATTGGTTTGTCACCTTTGGTTTTAGATTCAAAAGTAAAACGTTGGTTACCTGTAACATCACCAACCGTGTACATAGGAGAACGTTCACGTTCAGCAATACGATTTAAAGTATCTAAATGTTTTTCGGCAATAACTAATCCCATGCGCTCTTGAGATTCGTTACCAATAATTTCTTTAGCAGATAATGTTGGATCTCCAACAGGTAATTTATCTAAATTGATATGTCCACCAGTATCTTCAACTAATTCAGATAAGCAATTTAAATGTCCACCAGCGCCATGATCGTGAATAGACACGATAAAATTTTCATCACTTTCTACCATTCCACGTACTGCATTGGCAGCACGTTTTTGCATTTCTGGGTTTGAACGTTGAACAGCGTTAAGTTCTATTCCAGTTGAAAATTCTCCTGTATCTGCAGACGAAACAGCAGCGCCTCCCATTCCTATTCGGTAGTTTTCACCACCAAGAATAACGATTTTATCGCCAACTTTTGGTTTGTCTTTAAGTGCTTGGTCTGCTTTACCATAACCAATTCCACCAGCTTGCATTATCACTTTATCGAAGCCTAATTTACGAGCATCTTGTTCGTGCTCAAAAGTTAATACAGAACCACAAATTAAGGGTTGACCAAATTTGTTTCCAAAGTCTGATGCTCCATTGCTTGCTTTTATTAAGATATCCATTGGTGTTTGGTATAACCAAGGACGTGCTTCCATTTTTTGTTCCCAAGGACGATTTTCTTCTAAACGAGAATAAGAGGTCATGTACACAGCAGTTCCTGCTAGTGGTAATGAGCCTTTTCCTCCTGCAAGTCTGTCTCTAATCTCTCCGCCAGAACCTGTTGCTGCACCATTAAAAGGCTCAACAGTAGTAGGGAAATTATGTGTTTCTGCTTTTAAAGAAATTACAGAATCGAATTCTTCTGTTTGATAAAAGTCAGGTTTGTCAGCAGTTTTTGGAGCAAATTGTTCAACTCTTGGGCCTTTTATAAATGCCACGTTATCTTTATATGCTGAAACAATATCGTTAGGATGTTGTTTGGATGTTTCTTTAATCATTTTGAAAAGCGATGTTGGCTTTTCTACGCCATCAATCACAAAGGTTCCGTTAAAGATTTTATGACGACAGTGTTCTGAATTGACTTGTGAAAACCCAAACACTTCAGAGTCGGTTAATTTTCTCCCTATTTTTTTTGCAACACCTTCCAAATAGTTTATTTCTTCGTCGCTTAATGCTAAACCTTCTTTTTGGTTATAAGCTGAAATATCATCGATTTCTAATATGGCTTCTGGGTGAATGTTTATTGTGAATGATTCTTGGTTTAACCCTTTGTATTTTTCTGAAATCATTGGGTCATAACCTTTAAAATCTTCGGTTACTGCTTTAAATTCTTCAATACGAATGATACCTTCAATTCCCATGTTTTGAGTAATCTCAACAGCATTGGTACTCCAAGGCGTTATCATTGCTGCACGAGGACCAACAAAAAAAGCATCGAGTGATGCTTGTTCTATTTTTGGTTGGTTGCCAAATAACCATACTAATTTAGAGATGGTTTCAGTTGATAATTCTTTTGTTGTTTGAACAGCAAATATCTTGCTGTTTGTGTTTCCAAAGAAATGAATCATTATGTATGAGTTTGTAGTGTTGAATTGAAAGTGCAAATTTACTTTTTTTCAACGTATTTTCATCTAAATATCTAAAGGAAAATTTAGAGTTATTCACGAGGTTTTGAACATAAAAAAAGCGACTCGAAAGCCGCTTTAATTTTTAATTAGTTTTTTGCTTATTGTTGTATTGCCTTGTGTGATTTTTAGGATATACAAACCTTGTTGTAAACCATCAAGTTGAATAGTACCAGACTCTTGAATCGTTTTGCTCAACACGCGACTTCCCAAAACATTATAAATCTCCAGAGACGTTTCGGTTGCAGTATGTAAACGAATATGCAAGGTGTTATTTACTGGGTTTGGATAGACTTTTATTGATGTTAAATCAAATTCATCTACACTCAAAGGAGAATAACAAGTCCATGATAAATCATCAATGGCAACTCGGTCTCCATCAACAGTGTCTTCGGTTATTTTTATGATAACACTACCTTCAACATTAATATTGGGTATGGTCGTGGTTATAACGGTGTCATCGTAAGGAATGGATCCTTTTAGTTGATCGTTGACATAAAGACTCAAAGAGCCAGTTGCTCCACCAAATTTACGTTGCGTTTTTACTGTGAGGCTTGCAATACCTCCAGAAATAGCTGGCGATGTCATTACTCCATTTGTTGAGCCTCTTACATCTAAAACAAGTGCTTTCCCAGTAATGGTTTGGTCAGTTCTTGCAGATGTTGCTGTCCAATTCAAACCATTATCTCCAGCCCAGTTGACTGTTGTATATGAAGATGAATTTGTCGTGATTGTCTCGAAAGTCTCAGTAGCACAGGCACCACCAGAACCATTGTTGGTTGTTGTTTCGCAAGATTGATTGCTTTGGGCCGACATATTATTGGCCGCATCTTTAGCCAATACTGTGAAGCAATAATTGGTATTTGGAGTTAAGCCAGTTACTGTAAATGCGTTGGTTGTTGAATTGAAAGCCAAAACAGCATTCATGTAAATATCATAAGAAGTAACAGCAACATTATCAGTAGAAGCAGTCCAATTAAGTTGAATAGTCGTGTCAGAAGGGTTGGTAGCAACCAGATTGGTAGGTGTTGTTGGTGCTTGTGTATCTGGAGTTGTGCTCCAAATCATGGCAGCATATTCTGGATGGTCAACAAATGGGTTTCTATTCAATTGTGAATGATTGGAATAGATATTATTATTTCGGTCAATCTCTTTTTGTGATACAGGGTCATTTTGATGCCAAGTCAATAAAATACTCAAAAATGTATCGGTAAACACCTTGTTGCTGCTTCCATCAAACATAGGATAGGCAGACCAGCTGCTAATTTGGGTTTCGTATCGAGTGGCAAAGTAAAAATAGATACGAGCAATGTCACCTTTAAACTCATCAATAGGCTCAAAAACAATCCCTGTGTAACCTGCTGAATAACCGCTGTTGAGATTATTGCCAAGTTTAGAACCATTTAACGTAGGATTTGTAATCCCGTTTTGTGATACCAATTGCGAATTGTCAACACGTCCAAAAGGGTAATTACTTCTAAATCCATTGACACGTCCATCGGTTGGTAGCAAATGATGTGCATCACTGTACATGGGTGCTTGCGAACTGAAAACCGATTGAGGTATGACATGTTCTTTGTTATAGCAATCACCTTCGCTGTTGTAATTACCACATTCATCACTTCCTGGATTGAACGTATAAGGATCAGCTCCTGTTGGGTTTTCTGAATAGATGTCTAATATTTTGTTACTGTTTATTTCGTAATAATTATCCAATTCATATGTCGCGTTAAACGCATCAAGGGAGTTGTAACTTTGCGGCTGATGAGTTTTTTCAACAGAATTGTTGATTTCTGGGTCATCAACATTATCAATGATTTTTCTTAATTGTGTCTTCAAAGTGTATCCAGTTCCTGTGGCATAATCATAATATCCATTAGGGATTTGTGCAGAAGCTGTGGTGGCAACCAAAAGTGCCAAAAGAAGGTAAAGGTTTTTCATAGTTTATTTTTTCTTTTCTAACAATGCCATATAAAATCCGTCAAAGCCAGATTTGTGCGACAATACTTTTTTGTCTTTAACAAAGGTAAATTCTTTTCCCGATTCTGATGTTAAAAATTGTTCGACTTGCTTTTGATTTTCAGAAGGTAAAATGGAACAGGTAGCATAGACCAATTGTCCTCCAGGTTTTACAATTCTTGAATATTGCTGTAGAATTTCTTGTTGTGTTTTCTTTATTTCTTCAATAAATTCTGGTTGCAATTTCCATTTAGCGTCTGGATTTCGACGTAAAACGCCCAATCCTGAACATGGTGCATCTATCAAAACCCTATCGGCTTTGTCGTAGAGTTTTTTGATAACTTTCGTCGATTCGATAGGACGAGTTTCTATATTGAAAGCACCATTACGTTTGGCTCTACGCTTTAGTTCGTGCAGTTTGTTGGCATAAATATCTAAAGCAATAATTTGCCCTTTGTTTTCCATTAAAGACGCAATGTGCAATGTCTTTCCACCAGCTCCTGCACAGGCGTCAACCACTCGCATTCCAGGTTCTACATTCAAAAATTCGGCAACCAATTGTGAAGACGCATCCTGAACTTCAAACGCACCATTCTTGAATTGTTCGGTTTGGAACACATTTGCTCGTTCCTTTAGTTTCAATGCATTTGGATACTCGGCCAAAAATTCGGTTTCGATATCTTGGTCAAATAATTCGGCCTGAAGTTTTTCTTTGGTAGTTTGAAGCGTGTTCACTCTTAAAATCACATTAGCTTGTTCGTTTAGAGCAGCAATTTCTTTGGTCCATACAGCATCTCCCAATTCTTTTTTACCAAGTTCGTCCATCCAATCTGGAATGGATTCTCTATATTTTCGGGTTTTTGAGAGTTCATCAAATTTACCTTTGATTTTTCGCAATGGCGTATTTTCAAAATAGGTCCAATCAGGTAACTTAATGCCTCTTAAGGTGGCCCAAACGGCAAACATTCGCCAGATATTGTCTCTATCAAAAGGTTCTTTTACGTCTGCAATTTCTGCGTACAGACGTTTCCAACGGACGATGTCATAAGTTGTTTCGGCAACAAAAGCTCTATCACGACTTCCCCAACGTTTATCACGCTTTAATAGTTGCTGAATCACTTTGTCTGCGTATTGACCTTCATTAAAAATCAGCATCAATCCATCAATAACAGCGAAGCATAAGTTTCTGTGTAATCTCATTTTGTTTGTTGTTAAGATGTTTGTCGATAAGTTGATTACTTCTCGATTTGGCATCAAAAAAATAGCTTGCAAAGTTACATTAAAAGCGATGAATTCTCGAATGTTTTATTTTTTAATTGCAAATCGATTATATTTATTCAAAATTTTAGCTATGAGATTGTTGTCCCTCTTGTTTATATCCTTCTGTTTTTTGTCATGTAAAAACGAGAAAAATGTAGAATCAAATATTTTTAAGTCTGTGCAGATAAAAGACATTCTTAACGATTCAACCTTAAGTATTAGAGCTATTGAATTGTTGAATGATAAAAGCTTGGCATTTGCTGCCAATAACGGCAAGTTTGGACTTTACTATCCAAAAACTAATGAGTGGATGACTTCGATACAATCGTATGATAGTCTCGATTTGCAATTTAGAGCCATAGCACATACAAGTACTGATTTTTTTATGTTGAGTATTGCAAATCCTGCTTTGTTATTTAAAACTGGTGATGATGGAACTATGGAGTTGGTCTATAAAGAAGAAAATGAGAAAGCATTCTATGATGCCATGACTTTTTGGAATGATAGAGAAGGCATTGCCATTGGTGATCCAACTGAAGATTGTATGAGCATAATCATTACGCGAGATGGTGGACAGACCTGGACTAAAGTTTCATGTAATGAACTTCCAAAAATAAAGGAAGGAGAAGCTGCCTTTGCAGCAAGCAATTCGAATATTGCTGTAGTTGGTGATAAGGTATGGATTGCAACAGGAGGGAAGACGAGTCGTGTTTTATTTTCTGATGACAAGGGAAAAACTTGGAAAGTTTTTGAAACACCTGTAATTAAAGGTGAGGCTACCACTGGGTTATATTCGATTGATTTTTTTGATGAGAACAATGGATTTGCAATTGGAGGCGATTATTTAAACCCAGAATTGAACAAAGCCAATAAAATGGTGACAAATGATGGTGGAAAAACTTGGACTTTGGTTGCCGATGGCAACAAACCTGGTTACAGAAGTTGTGTGCAATATGTTCCTAACAGTGATGCGAAATCATTGATAGCTGTTGGATTTGATGGTATAGATTTTTCAAGTGATATGGGAGCTACTTGGAGACATTTAAGCGACGAGCCGTTTTATACGATCCGATTTTTAAACGATAGTGTTGCTTATGCTGCTGGCAAAGGCCGAATCTCAAAACTTAATTTTAATTGATTGAGAGAAAAAGTATCAGTCTTTATTGCCTCGTCGTTTCTTCATTTCTTCGAGCATACGTTTATTGAACTCATCTTCAGCTACTTTTAATTGTATGATTTTTTTTGCTGGGAGCACTTTCATCAAATCACTTAAAAACTTTTCGCGAAGCTTACTTTTTTGATTTTCGATAGAAATCATAGTGTCAAGTAAAGCTTTAGCATCTTGTTCGCTCAAATTATCAAAGTCAGTACTTTTGCGATTTTCAAAAGACTGTCTTCTAAACTTGTTGTGATCGTCTTCAAATGTATTGTAAATAGGCCAAAATTTTTGGGCTTCGGTTGAAGTCAATTCAAGCCTTTCTGTAATGAAAGCTACTTTTAAAGCTTTTATTCGCTCTCTATTTTTAAACTCTTGTGCAGTTGCATTAAAAGTGCCAATAAGCAAAAGCAATAGGATGATTTTTTTCATTAGTCTATAATTAGGTCCTCAATGGTTGTGTTTTCTAACAGATAATCTTCGAGTGATTCTTCTGATAATTTGTTGTCGATAAATGAGTCTTTTGTTAAATCATCTTCAGACAAATAAGATGCGATATCATATATGCTCAAATCTTCCTGATAAAGATAGTTTTCTATAGATGCTGTTTCTAATTCATCAAAAGTTACGCTATCAGAATTATTGATAAATAGCTGAAACATCAATAAGATACTGGCAGCAACTCCCGAGATATAAGCAATTTTCTTCCAGCCAAAAAGTGAAATCACTTTTGTGTTCTGCTCTTTTTTTAAGGCTTCTAACAAGTGACCGTCAAATGTTTCAAAATATCCTTCAGGAGCATTAAAACCAGATGATTTTATGGCTTCTAGATGAGGTTGTGCATCTATTTTTGAAAGGATACGCTTATCTAACGATTCAAAATAGTCGTTTGGAGTTTTAAACCCAGCAGTTTTAATGTTATGTAAATTATTCTTATTCATCTATTATTTGACTCAAATTAAGGCAAATGGTTTAATCTTTGGTTAAATATGCTTCTATTTTTTTAACGGCAATATGATAGGATGCTTTTAATGCGCCTTCGCTTGTATCTAAAATTTCAGACATGTCAGCATATTTTAGTTCTTCAAAGTATTTCATATTAAACACCAATTGTTGCTTTTGGGGCAATGTGGCAATGGCTTGTTGCAGTTTAAGCTGTATCTCATTGCCTTCAAAATAAACGTCCGATTCTAAATTGTTTATGGCTAAACCCTGTGCTTCTTCATTTGATATTTGAAGACGCTTTGCATTCTTGTTAAGATGTGTGATGGATTCGTTTGTAGCTATACGATACATCCAAGAAAACAACTTACTATCACCTTTAAAGGTTTGAATGTTTCTATAAACTTTTATAAATGTGTTTTGCAAAACATCATCGGTGTCATCATGAGATTTCACAATATGACGAACATGCCAATAAAGTCGCTCTTTATAAAGTGACAACAATTCTTTAAAAGCCTGTTCTTTAGTATGTTCGGTTTTTAGTCGATTTATTAACTCAAGTTCGTTGCCCACAAAACGTTTTTTTTATAAGACTGATGAAGTTATAAAAAGTTTAATGAAAATTGTTTAAAAAATAATAAAAAGTTAAATAGTTGTTATTCAATATATTAAAAAAATAAACATCGACAAAGTGCAAAATAATTCGCTGAAACGCATTTTTTTCTTGTATTATCGAAGAAAATATTTTATGTTTACACACCCTAACCTACTAAATTACCAGTGTCCCCAAATCTGGTGATTGAAAAAAAGGATGCGACTCAAGTCGCATCCTTTTTGGATTATATATAGTAACTGTAGCTTTTATTCAAAGCTCTGCATTTCTACCAACTTTTTATAGATACCGTTTTTTGCCATCAATTCATTGTGAGTACCTTGTTCAGCAATTTCACCTTTTTGCATTACGATGATTTCATCGGCATTTTGAATCGTAGATAGGCGATGTGCAATAACAACAGATGTTCTGTTCTTCATCATGTTCTCTAATGCCATTTGTACCAAACGCTCGCTTTCAGTATCAAGTGCAGAAGTAGCTTCGTCCAAGATCATAATAGGAGGATTTTTAAGTACTGCACGCGCAATGCTCAAGCGTTGCTTTTGGCCACCAGAAAGTTTGCCTCCAGCATCGCCAATATTGGTATCAATGCCGTTAGGTAAATCTTTGACAAATTCCCAAGCATTAGCAATTTTAAGAGCTTCAATGATGTCGTCGTCGTTTGCAGTTTCTTTTCCGATGAGTAAATTATTTTTTATGGAATCGTTGAATAATATTGAATCTTGAGTGACCAATCCCATTAAATTGCGAAGTGAATGAATGTCCATGTCTTTTATATCAACACCATCAATGGCAATACGGCCTTCATTGACATCGTAAAAACGTGTTAAAAGATTAGCTATAGTACTTTTTCCACTTCCAGATTGTCCAACAAGTGCTATGGTTTTACCTTTAGGGACAACTATTGAAAAGTTTTTAAGCACATTTTCGTCCTGATATCTAAAGTTAACATTCTGAATTGAAATGGCATCCGTAAAATCAGTTTTCATTATCGCATTTTCTTTTGTTGGGATGCTGTCTTCTTGTTCAATGACTTCAAACACGCGTTCGGCAGCTGCCAGCCCTGTTTTTACAGCATATGATGCTTTTGATATCGCTTTTGCAGGAGTTAGTATGTTATAGGCCAACACCATATATACCAGAAACAACGAGCCATCGAGTGTTTTATCAACCAATACCAAATTTCCTCCATACCATAGCAATATGGCAATGGTGACGATTCCCATAAATTCACTTAAAGGTGAAGCTAAATTGTTTTTGTTGCCTATGCTATTGGATAATTTTAATAATCTATTGATGGAATTATTGAATTTTGATTTAAAACTAGACTCGGCATTGTAGCTTTTTACCACTTTTAGCCCAGAAAGGCTCTCTTCAACCAATGAAATAAAATAACCTCGTTCTTCTTGCGATTTTATCGATTTGGCTTTTAGGGTTTTTCCAATTCTCGAAATGATAAAACCAGAAATAGGAATGAATATAAAAACAAATAGTGTCAGTTTTAGACTGATGTTAAACATTGCTATGATGGCAAATAAGATGGTAAGGGGTTCTTTGACTATAAGCTCTAAAATGGAAAAAAAGGAATTCTGTACTTCATTGACATCGCCAAGCATACGAGCCATGACATCGCCTTTTCGTTTTTCTGAATAATAAGGGATTGGCAATGAGATGATTTTTTCATACATCGTTTTTCTTAAATCGCGCAGTACACCATTTTTTAAATGCATGATGTGAAATGATGCCAAATAATTAAAAAGATTTTTGAGTAAAAATGTGAAAATGACCAACCCTACGGTCAATAACAAAGAATAATGTGGACCATAGGCTTCGTTCAAATTGGACATGTAATAGAACAAGCTGTCCTTTAAGTAATCTCCTATGTCATAAATGTTTGTATAGATTGGTTTTACAAGAATTTGCTCATTTTCTTTAAACAAGACTTCCAATAATGGATAAATAGTAATAAGCGACAGTGTACTGAATAAAGCGTACAAGATATTGTAAATAATATTCCATATAATATGTGATTTATATGGTTTTGTGAAAGGAATTAATTTCTTTAGATTGTTATCCATTAACTTAGGTTCATGTCTTTTACGATTGCATCAAGTTTATCTTCCAATTGTTGTTCCGTAGCCGCAAACGCTGACACATTGTCTAGCTTTGTATTGACACTCATATAAAATTTGATTTTTGGTTCTGTTCCGCTAGGTCGCAGAGCAATCTTGCTTCCATCTTCAGTATAATAGATCAATACGTTCGATTTAGGAATGTCGATGGTTTCCTCTGTATTTGTTATAAAATTTTTTGCTTTCGATAATTGGTAATCTTCAATACGAACAACTTTAGAGCCGTTAACCGTTTTTAAAGGGTTTTCGCGAGCATCAACCATCATTTGCTTTATTTCTTGTGCACCTTCAATGCCTTTTTTGGTCATTGATATAAGGCGTTCTTTATAAAATCCGTTATCGGCATATAGTTGAATCAGATCTTTATAAAATGAACTGTCATTGGCTTTTGCCTGTGCAGCAATTTCAATTGCCAAAAGGGTCGAAGTCACAGCATCTTTATCACGCACAAAATCACCAACCATAAAACCAAAACTTTCTTCGCCACCACCAATAAAATTGAGTTGAGGAAAATCCTTGATCATTTTGGCAATCCATTTAAAACCAGTCAAGCCTTCTTTATATTCAACGTTATAGTTTTTTGCAAGTGCTGCCATCATTGGCGTCGATACAATCGTTGACCCAATAAATTCTTCACCTTTTATTTTATCTTGCTTTTTCCATTGTTTTAGCAGGAAAGCGGTCATCATTACCATGGTTTGGTTGCCGTTGAGCAATACCATTTTCCCTTCTAAATTTCTCACTGCGACTCCAAGCCGATCGCAATCTGGATCTGTTCCAATAACGATATCAGCATTTACTTTATCAGCGAGTTCTAAAGCCATTTTTAGTGCTTCAGGCTCTTCAGGATTTGGTGATTTTACAGTGGGGAAATCGCCATTTGGGATACGTTGCTCTTCAACAATATGCACATTTTTATAGCCTGCGCGTTTCAACGTTTCTGGAACTGTAGTTATAGAAGTGCCATGTAGTGACGTAAAAACAACCGTTAGATTGTCTTTTGCTTCTTGTGGAGTATTAAAACTTCCATTTTTAACAGATGCATTGATAAACACATCATCCACATCTTTACCGATTGTTTTAATTAAATTGTCGTTAGCTTCAAATTTTATTTCAGAATAGTCTAAACGATTGATTTCATTTATGATGTCGCCATCTTGAGGTGGTACCAACTGGCCTCCATCTTCCCAATATACTTTGTAACCGTTATATTCTGGCGGATTGTGGGAAGCTGTTAATACAATACCACATTGACATCCCAAGTGTTTTACTGCAAATGATAATTCGGGTGTTGGACGTAAATCTTCGAATAAATAAACAGTAATTCCATTAGCAGAGAATACATCAGCAACCACTTTGGCCAAGCTTTTGCTGTTGTGCCTGCAATCGTAAGCAATGGCAACTTTTAAGGCTTGGTTTGGGAATACTTTGTGCATATAATTGCTCAATCCCTGTGTGTTTTTACCAAGGGTGTATTTATTGATTCGGTTGGTGCCAACTCCCATGATACCTCGCATGCCACCAGTTCCAAAATCTAAATCCTGATAAAAACTCTCCTGAATTTCCTTTGGATGTAGCGCAATACTATCTTTTATGGTTTGCTGCGTGTCTTTATCAAATGTTGGTGTTAACCAACTGTTGATACGTTCTAAAATTTTAGGATCAATATAAATCATAAGAAGTCATCATTTAGAATACAAAAATAAGCAATCTGATAAATGTTAAAGGTAATAGTGAGTTAATTTGATGCTGAATGTTATAAATTCAACTCACTTTTAACCAAATAACGTTTTTTATCTTCTTTGGTTCTCAAAATAATTTCGCCCAAAAAGCCAGCGATGAAAAACTGCGTACCAATAATCATAGTAGCTAAAGCAATGTAGAACTGAGGTCGCTCGGTAATGAGTCGTCCAGTGGTATTAAAAAAGAGTTTGTCAATACCAAGATAGAGTGTAAACCCAAAACCGATTATAAACATAATAACTCCCAAAGCTCCAAAAAGATGCATTGGTCGTCTCCCAAATCGAGAAATAAACCAAATGGTTACAAGGTCTAAAAAGCCATTGATAAATCGTTCCATGCCAAACTTTGTGGTACCATACTTGCGTGCTTGGTGCAATACGACTTTTTCTGTTATATTAGAAAAACCAGCGTTTTTTGCCAAAACAGGGATATACCTATGCATTTCGCCATTGACATCAATATTTTTAATTACATTATGGTGGTAGGCTTTGAGACCACAATTAAAATCATGGAGCTTAACACCAGAGGTTCGTCTTGCTGCCCAATTGAACAGCTTTGACGGCATGTTTTTGGATAATACTGAGTCGTAGCGTTTTTTCTTCCAGCCAGATACCAGGTCATATTTGTCATTGACAATCATGTTATAAAGTTCTGGTATTTCTTCAGGATTGTCTTGCAGGTCGGCATCCATGGTGATGACAACATTGCCTTGGGCTTTTTCAAAACCTGCATGAAGGGCTTGCGACTTTCCAAAATTCTTTAAAAACCGAATGCCTTTGACATTATCGTCTTTTTGCGATAATTGCTCTATTGTTTGCCAAGAACCGTCAGTACTTCCATCATCAATAAAAATGATTTCATACGAAAAACGATTGGATTGCATAACTTTTGCAATCCAATCGTGTAATTCTGTAAGCGACTCTTGTTCGTTAAGTAGTGGTATGACTACTGATATGTTCATTAATTTGATTATTTTTTTTCAAATTTAAGATATTATCCGTGGTTATCATCTTTTTTCATGACCAAACCTGCTATCAGTGACCAAAGTAATCCAAAAAACATACTGCCTCCAATCCAAAAAGCTGAACCAAATACAGGGCTCATGAATTTTTCGACCCAAACCATTTGTTGGTCAACCATTTCTGGAGTCATATTAGGGTTTTCAAGCATTTTGTCTCTAACCACATCTTTCATTTGCCCCATAAATTCTGGGTCGATGATATAGTTAAAAATGAACCCATATATTACATAAACGATGGCACTAATTGCAGCTATAATAACTCCAATTTTGATGGCATCACCCAAACTTAATAAATTAGCATTCTGTTTTTTATACTGACTAATTGCATAAAAAATAACAACAGGAAAAATAATGTAGTATAAATATTGTGGCCATTGGACACCTTCTAGAGTCATTCCTGTTACATAAGTGACAACTGAAATCAAAATCATTATAACTCCTAAAATGATTCCATAATTCATTGAAAATTTTCCAGCAGCTGGTTTTTGTGTTTCCATAATAATTGGTTTAATTAGTTTATATGTTAGTTAGTAAACAAAGATACCAAAACGTTACAATTTATTCTCACGAAAAAGGTAATCTTACTATAAAGAAACTCATTTTTTTCTTTATCAAAAAAATATAATCACACATTATTCAATTAAACTGAAAAAAATAAAACCAAAAGTATTGTAGATTTGTAAAAAATACCTAAATTTGCACTTCCAAAAAATGAAATGATTTAAAGTAAATAGAGATGAAAAAAGGTATACATCCAGAAAATTATAGACTTGTAGCATTTAAAGATATGTCTAACGAAGATGTGTTTTTAACAAAATCTACAGCAGATACAAACGAAACGTTAGAAGTTGATGGTGTTGAGTATCCACTTGTGAAAATGGAGATTTCTAGAACATCTCATCCTTACTACACAGGTAAATCTAAATTAGTAGATACGGCTGGTCGTATTGACAAGTTCAAAAACAAATACGCTCAATTCAAAAAATAAATTTAGCAATAAAATAATGTGTAAAGCCTTCAGAATTATCTCGAAGGCTTTTTTGTTTTCTATAATTAGTCTATTTTTGGATTGAGATTTTTTGCCACGAATACACGAATGTTTTTCGTTTTTTATTCTCATAATTATTAACTCAAAACTGAAGAAGATGAACTACATATTATTCGATGGACCTTCACGAAATAACCTTTTGCCTTTTACCTTTACAAGACCAGTGGCCGACATAAGAGTTGGCATCTTGACCATACGTGAAAAATGGGAAATGTTTTTGGGGTATACCACTACGACCATAACTGAAGAATATTTATCTGACAAATATCCTATGGTGGAAATGGAAGAGAATGTGATGATCAATGCATCATATTTGCCCAATAGCGAATTGGTGGAAATGATAAAAAACCTTGAAGAAAACCAAGCCATTTTTAAAGGTGAAGATGTCATAGCCTTTTTTACTAAAGACGCACAAGACGATATTGATTTTGCAACTTTTGAAGCGATTGAGTTTGTTGATGAGGTTATTAAGATTGAGCATACTTGGGACATTTTCAGTAAAAACGGAATTGCCATCGAAGAGGATTTTGAATTATTGACCCACGGAAGACAATCGCAGCCAATCCCTTCGAATAATAATGTCATTGCATCTCAAAATATATTTATTGAAGAAGGAGCTACGTTGCAGTTTACGACGTTAAATGCTAGTACAGGACCAATCTATATTGGTAAAGATGCCGAAATAATGGAAGGCAGCATCATTAGAGGTCCTTTTGCATTATGTGAGCACGCTACCGTAAAACTTGGGGCCAAAATTTATGGACCGACAACCATAGGGCCACATAGTAAAGTAGGAGGAGAGGTAAATAACTCTGTGCTTTTTGGATATTCTAACAAAGGCCATGATGGTTTTCTTGGTAATTCAGTTCTTGGCGAATGGTGTAACCTTGGTGCAGACACCAATAATTCTAACTTAAAAAATAACTATGCCGAAGTAAGACTTTGGGATTATAATTCTGAAAGTTTTGCCAGAACAGGTTTGCAATTTTGTGGATTAATGATGGGAGATCATAGTAAATGCGGAATCAACACCATGTTTAATACTGGAACAGTTGTTGGTGTAAGTGCCAATATATTTGGTAGTGGTTTTCCTAGAAATTTTGTGCCTAGTTTTAGTTGGGGAGGAAATGGAGGCTTTACAACGTATCTAACAAATAAGGCTTTTGAGGTTGCCGAAGTTGTGATGTCACGTCGCAATATTGAATTGACTAAAGCTGATAAGGATATTTTGGAGCACGTGTTTGAGATTACGAAAAAATATAGAAGAGATTAATATAGTTATGTTAGAGATCGTAATTATTTTTTTTACAGGCAAATACTTTTATAAACTTGCAGAAGAGTACAATCAAAATAAATGGTTATATGCCATTATAGGTGTTGTTACTTATTTTATAGCTGCTATCATTGGTGGTTTTATTTTAGGTTTGTTAGAAGTGTATTTTCAAATAGGAATTGATTGGGAAAATACGTTTTTATTAACCATTATTCTTATGCCTTTTGCAGTTGGAGTTTGTTATTTGTTACATTATTTATTGAAAAGAAGTTGGGAAAAAAATGTCGTCGTCGTTAAAGATGAAATACAGGACATTGGAAAAGATATTGAACTATGAAATCAGGCATTACCTTCATTTTTGTGGCTTTTATACTTATTAATTTTAGTTACTCTCAAGAGAAAACATATAAAATCACCAATCTGAAAATGAATGATGAAAAAGCGCATTATGGACTGGTGTATTATCAAAATGACCAAGTATTTTTCACATCATATTTATTAAACACACGCAACAAAATAAGATTGGATAATGACCAGCATCCAATTTTTACTTTGTATGAAGGAAAAAAGACCCAAGATGGTGAAGTAAACGATATTAAGCGTTTTAAGGCTACTGAAGATGTGGTATTCAACAGTTCGAGTGCTGCTTTTAGTCCAGATGGGAAATATATGTACATCACGACAAATTTTGTGAGAAAAGGCAAAACTTACAAGCACGATTATAAATCTGTCAACCTTCATATCGAACGCGGTGAATATATAGAAGGCGAAGGATGGACCAATTTTGAAACATTGTCGTTTTGTAGCCCAGATTATTCTTATGGGCATCCTAGTGTAAGTCCAGATGGTAATTATCTGTATTTTGTGTCCAACATACCAAGTGCCAAAGGTCCAACCGATGTTTTTAGAGTGAAAATTATAGGCAACAATGAATTCGGTAAAATTGAAAATTTGGGAGACCATATCAATTCGCCACGAAGAGAAACATTCCCATTTGTCAGCAAGGATAATGTTTTGTATTTTTCTTCTGATAGAGTAGGTGGTGTTGGAGGATTGGATATCTATCAATGCAAAATCAATGGAGATAATTCAATATCAGAACCTGTATTGCTTTCAAAGCCAATCAATAGTAAGCAAGACGATTTTTGCTATGTTTTGAACGAGAATGGTAAAGAAGGTTATTTAACATCCAATAGGTCTGGAGGAAAAGGTGAAGATGATATTTACTATTTTGTAATAGAATAGTTAGTTTTTCTTTACTCTTTTTAAATCTAATAAGTTAATAGGATTAATACCCAAACCGTTCACGTTTTTTCTGGTAAAGCGCAGTACTTCGTCATAAAACATGACAATTACAGGTGTTTTTTGCATCACTAAACTATCCATTTTAGAATATAACTGTTCACGTTTTTCTGTGTTTGTAATTGTATAAGCTTCTTCATACCACAAGTCGAATTGTTCATCTTTAAAATGTGTGTAATTTGGTCCATTTGGTGCAAAATTCTTACTGTAGTATAACGACAAATAATTTTCAGCATCTGGATAATCGGCTACCCAACTTGCTCTAAACATATCTAGTTTACCATTAGCTTTTGCATCTTTTAATGTAGCAGCAGGTATAACATCTACTTTTACATTAAGTCCAGTTTTTTGAATTTCACGTTGTATATATTCGCAAAAGCTTAAATAATTACTTGTTGTAGTAATGGTAATCTCTGGATTTGCTATTCCTGTTTCTTTTTTAAATTGAGCCACTAAATCTTTTGCTTTTTCTGGTTGATAATCAAAACCAATTGTTTCATTATAACCAGGTAATCCTTTTGGGATAAAACCACCATTTGCAGGAATGCCAACTCCATTGCGCAAATACACCATCATTTTATGTCTGTCAAAACCATAGTTTACAGCTTTTCTAATAAGTTCCGATTGTATTTCGGAAACTTTTGAATCCATATAAAACGCTAAATACTCGGTATTTAAATATGGGCCACGAATCATATTTACATCATTTGTATATAACTGACGAAGCTGCCCATCTGCAGTTAAAATTTCGTCTTTATATGATGCATCTAAACCAGAAACAAAATCGATGTTTCCTTGTGCAAATTGTAAAAATTCACTTTGTTTATCTGGTAAAAAAGTTATTGAAACCGCTTCGAGGTATGGTAATGTTTGTCCTTGGTTGTCAACTTCAAAATAGCTTGGATTTTTTCTAAAAACCAATTTTAAATTTTCTTCCCATCGTTTAAACTGAAAAGGTCCTGTGCCAATTGGATTTGAACGAAAATCACTTCCGTAGTGCTCAACAATTTCTTTCGGAACAACCGAACAATATTTCATGGTTAATAATCCTAAAAAGGCAGGAAAAGGTTGATTTAATTTTATCTCGAATATTGAATCATTTATAGCTTTAAAATTATCAACTTTTTGTAACACCCAACTTCCTGGCGAAGCTAATTGAGTGTCGCGTAAACGGTTTAAACTATACTCAAAATCATAAGCTGTTACAGTTCTGGTCGAATCTTTTCCGAAGAGTTGATGCTTATGAAATTTTACATCTTTTCGAATCGAAAAGGTGTAAACTAGTGCATCATCAGAAATTGTCCAGCTTTTAGCAATACATGGTAATACCTTCATTTGGTCATCCATTTGCACCAAACCATTAAATAACTGATTTGTTGCCCAAATATCTGCAATGTCTTTAGAGAACGCAGGATCTAATGAGCCGATATTTTTGTGTTCATTATATCTAAAAACTAAATGATCATTATTAGTTTTTGATGAGTTTACACAGGAAAACAGGAAAAATATACAACTGATTGATAAATAGCTTATTAATTGAGATGAAACATATTTTATCATATAATTTAATAGTTGTAAATTTGCTGACTTTTAACAAAGAAAGTAAATATAATGAGTTTTCCACCTTTGTGGAAATGAAAACTAACAAATGAGAAAGAAAGTAGCATTTTATACTTTAGGTTGTAAATTGAATTTTTCAGAAACATCTACCATTGCCCGAAACTTTACTGATGAAGGGTTTGATCGTGTGGAGTTTAATGAAGTGGCAGATATTTATGTGATAAATACATGCTCTGTAACCGAAAATGCTGATAAACGTTTTAAATCTATTGTAAAGCAAGCACAGAAATCTAATCCAGATGCTTTTGTGGCTGCTGTTGGTTGCTATGCACAACTTAAGCCTCAAGAATTAGCAGATGTTGATGGTGTTGATTTAGTACTTGGTGCAACCGAAAAATTTAAGATTACAGATTACCTAAACGATTTGTCAAAAAACGATTTTGGTGAAGTACACTCTTGCGAAATTGAAGATGCCGATTTTTATGTAGGAAGTTATTCAATTGGCGACAGAACTCGTGCCTTTTTAAAAGTGCAAGACGGTTGCGACTATAAGTGCACTTATTGTACCATTCCGTTAGCTCGTGGTATTTCTAGAAGTGATACCATGGAAGGTGTTTTAAAAAATGCCAAAGAAATTTCTGAACAGAATATTAAAGAAATTGTGCTTACAGGAGTTAATATTGGTGACTATGGAAAAGGAGAATTTGGCAATAAACGTCATGAGCATACATTTTTAGATTTAGTTACCGAATTAGATAAAGTTGAAGGTATAGAAAGACTCCGTATCTCATCAATAGAGCCTAACTTGCTTAAGAATGAAACTATCGATTTAGTATCTAAATCTAGAGCATTTGTGCCACATTTTCATATTCCGTTACAAAGTGGAAGTAATGATATTTTAAGGAAAATGAAACGTCGATATATGAAAGAACTTTATGTTGACAGAGTAAATAAAATTAAAGAGGTAATGCCTCATGCCTGTATTGGTGTTGATGTTATTGTTGGTTTTCCTGGAGAAACTGACGAGCATTTTTTAGAAACATATAACTTTTTAACGTCATTAGATATTTCATATCTGCACGTCTTTACATATTCAGAAAGAGATAATACAGAAGCAGCAACAATGGATGGCGTTGTGCCTAAAAATGTAAGAGCTAAACGTAGTAAAATGTTACGTGGTTTATCGGCTAAATTGAGAAGACAATTTTATGAAAGCCAGCTAAAAACTACAAGAACTGTATTGTTTGAAAGTGAAAATAAAGAAGGATATATTCATGGATTTACCGAAAACTATGTAAAAGTAAAAGCGCCTTGGAATCCAGAATTGGTTAATACACTTCACAAAGTGGAACTTACACAAATTGACGATGATGGTCTTGTAAGATTCGATTTTGTAGAAGAGTTTGTAATATAAAAACAAAAAAACCGAAGTTGATAGCTTCGGTTTTTTTAATATGTTTTTCAGAAATTATATTCTAATGCCTACAGGAAGCATTTTCTTATACTTTCTATTTTTTCTTATAAATTTCGCAATTTCAGGACTCGTTGGTACAACACTAATATTGCGTTCTGAAATGTTTTCAAATACCAATGTCAAAAAATTGGTTTCGAACACTTCTGAATTAATGCATTCTGGAATGATCAATTTTGTTAAAAATATCTTTCGGTCTTGTAAAGAGTACTCAATTTTGGCAAGTTCATCTTCTACTTTAAGTTCAAATTGACGTAAAAAGTCATTGTCCACTAATTCGGCAGCATCAATCATAGTATTTTGTTTTTTTAATTCAATGGTTGGTAGGGTAGAAAGGCTATTTTATATAGCTTTGCACTACAAAAGTACAAAAAAATCATATATAATAAACGCTTTGCCTGTTAAACTATTATGAATCAAGAACTCATACATGTGTATATGATGCCTGGAATGGCCGCTAGCCCAACAATTTTTGAGCGCATTAAATTGCCAGAAGATCAGTTTCAGATTCATTGGTTGGAATGGATGATTCCCAACAAAGACGAGAGTTTGCAAGACTATGCAAAGCGTATGACAGCAAAAATTGTACATGATAACATAGTATTGTTAGGTGTGTCCTTTGGAGGGATTTTGGTTCAGGAAATGAGCAAATTCATCGATGTTAAAAAGTTGATTGTGGTGTCAAGTGTTAAGTCACAACATGAACTTCCCAAACGAATGAAAATTGCTAGATTTTTAAAAGCCTATAAGATGGTACCAACGCAATTATTGTCTAATATCGACGTTCTCAAAAAGTATGCGTTTAATGACACCATTAGCAAGCGTATCGATCTATATAAAACGTATCTTTCGGTCAGTGATAAGCGTTATTTAGATTGGGCAATTAAACAGGTTGTTTGTTGGGATCAAGAGCAGCCCAATCCTAAAGCTATTTACATTCATGGAGACAAAGATGCAATTTTTACACATTCATGTGACGGCAATTGTATTGTTGTCGAAGGCGGAACACATATTATGGTAATTACAAAATATAAATGGTTTAATGAGCATTTGCCAAAACTTATTACCGACTAATATTGAAAGACTTACATAAATTTTTTACCTTTATAAAAAAATAAGATTATGAACTATATTAAGAATATTTTAGCAGCAATTGGGCTCATTAGCCTATCTGGATTGTTCATTTTTGCAGTGCAAAAAGCACCATCTGATGATACAATTGGGAAAGAAGATAAATTGATAAACGATTATAACGTTTATGCACTTAGCGTACCAGATAAATTAAACTTTGCAGGTGAAGAAATGCCTCTCAATGATCCAGATGTTTATGAGCGTATGGATAAGGAATTGTTGGTGAATACGTATTGGCAGTCTAATGGGCTTTTGATGTTTAAGCGTGCAAGAAAGTATTTTCCAGTGATTGAGCCAATTTTAAAAAAGCATGGAATACCTGATGATTTTAAATATTTATCGGTTATTGAAAGTGGATTGACCAATGCAGTGTCACCTGCTGGAGCTAGAGGTTTTTGGCAAATTATGCCTGCAACAGCAAGAGAGAATGGGTTGGAGGTTAATGATAATGTTGATGAGCGCTACCATTTAGCAAAAGCGACAGAAGTTGCTTGCAAATATTTGTTGAAGTCCAAAGAAAGTCTCGGATCCTGGACACTAGCTGCTGCGGCTTATAATGCAGGCAATGCAGGCATAGGTAACCGATTGAAAGATCAAAAGGTAGATAGCTATTATGATTTGCTTTTAGGGGAAGAAACAGGACGCTATATGTTCAGAATCGTAGCATTAAAAGAAATACTCAACAATCCCAAAATCTATGGTTTTAATTTTAACGAGAGCGATTTGTACTCTGAAATACCAACAGAGCCTATTGTTGTAGATACTGCTGTTTCAGATTTTACTGCATTTGCAAAACAATATGGTATCAACTATAAGATTTTAAAAATTCACAATCCTTGGTTGCGTGAAGATCATTTGAATAACAGTTCAAGAAAAAAATATACAATTGATATTCCTAAAAAGGGATATTATGATTCTAGACCTTAAAACAGTTTAGTTATTGACATTGTTGGTGATGGTGCCTTTGTTTTGGGTCTCATTTTTGAACATTAATTGGGTAATGCCATTGTAGGCATTTTCGAAAAATAGTTTTTTGGTGGAAGATTTAATATTCTTCAAATAAAATTTTCTATCAATACTAGAGATTTGTTTGTTTTGGGTCACATAAAAACAAGTTGGTACTCCAAAAGAATGTTTGTAGGCAGACAACGCATTATTTAATTTGTTTTTACGCTCATCAATGTAAACTACACTAATGTTTTTGTTGTACTGTCTTGCGATTTTTTTAGCAACATGTCGTTTGTCCCAATACAAAACGATTACTTCAACTTTTCCTTTATATTGATTTGCGATTTCGTTGATGGCTTTGATTTCTTCTTGCTTTTGAATAAAGCATGATTTTTTTGTGATGATTAGAAAAGGTTTTTCAATAGCATCAGTATTAATATATCCACCAGTTGTTTTTTTAAGTTTTAAGTTGGCAACATAAGTGTTTTTGAGATGTAATTGAATTAAGGAGTCGAACAAGATATCAACCCGTTCAATGTTTTTGTTTTTTACGGCTAAATCTGATTTTGAGTTATATGTTCTTAAGTGTTCAGAAAGGGCGTCGTCAAAATATACTTTAGGTTCTTGTGAGAAAACTGAAAGTGCAAATCCTAAACAAAGTATGGTAAACATTTTTTTCATGTTTACTTATTTGGTTGATTATAAAGTAGATGAAAGCTACAAAAGAATATTTTGTCTAACAAAACTTTTCGTTGATGAGGCTTTATTTGTAAGAATTAGATTTCTATAGTACATTTTACCGATAAAAAAAGGCATTAATCGGTTGATTAATGCCTTTTAGCGTCATTATATTTTTTAATCAGCGACGTCTGCCTTGTCTTGCTCCACCATAATGTTGGTTAGGCATTTGTGCTTTTTTCATACTATCTTTCATCATTTTTATCTGATCGGTAAGCATACCTCTTTTATCTAGTTTTTCTGCTTCCTTCATCAAAATTTTTGCTTCTTGCGGACGTCTTTTGCTAAAAGCAATACCTGCTAAATTTAATTTTGCCATCGCCATATCATGATCCATTGACAAGCCTAGGTTAACAGCATTTTTAAAATACTTTTCGGCCTCGTTCATATTGGTTTGTGACACCATAATGCCATTTAAGTAATTGTAATAACCTTCTTGCTTTTTTACCAATGCCTTTGATGGATTCTTAATTTTATTTAACCAGTTTTTCGCACCTTCAAAATCTTGTTTACGTAACTTTAAAAAGGCAAGCAATATAAATTCATTTTTAAAGTATAAGAAAATGAATATTAGTGATAGCAGAATAAGCATAATGCCATTGCCGATTTCACCATCTGTAAATTGATACACAGCATAAGCGATGATTAAGAAAGCAATGATTAATTTTATGTTTTTGTTGTACATAATTATTGAGTGATTTTATAGGTAATTGTTGATTTTATAGTTGTCGGTATGGTTATTTCTTGAGCGCTATATAGCGTATTTCCAGTATTTTCGCCAGTGACCACTATTTCTGTAAACAATCCTGTTTTGGAGTTACCTATTACTGTTGTTGATTGGTTACCTGTTAAGGTCATAATGACCGCTTCGTCAATACTGCTCATATTTGCCTCTGCAGTGCCAGATAGTTTATAGGTATTGGCATCATAGTCGGTGAGTGTCCACATGTTAGTTGTACTCATATCACCTTCATAGTTATTTTTCCAAGTATCACCAACTTTTACTTTTCCGGTAGGGAACAAATAAGTCATTTGTTCAAAACTACTTGAGAGTGCATCACTACCAAATTGTTTTTCCAAAGCCCCTTTTGAAGCTTCAATGATTTCTGGTTGAGTGATATCGGCTGCTTTAAACATTGATTCAATCAATTTGTCTCCACCAGTAACCGATGTAATCTTGCCATTTTTAGACATAACAATGGTCACAGGAATGTTCAAGATTCCTTTAAACATTAGCGACATAATATCTTCAGTATCGTCAGAAGATGAATCAACATTGGACAGTTCACCTAATGTAGGCGAACTCATTAACATTTTAAGATTTGTAAAATTCATTTCAAAAGTAATGCTCTCTTTTTCAGATTTTATGACTTCAAAACTCATCATACCAGATAGTTTGTTGTCAATTTCTTGTATGGTACCATCAATGTCTTGAGTAATATGTTGGATGGCTTCTTGGTGAATAGTAAACGAGTCGCCAACAGACAAGTTGTATTGTAACACATTTTGTGCAGTTAATGTTAACGAAAACAAAAACATAAGGAGCACAGTTATTTTTCTCATTTTATAGCTTTTTTAGACGCCACAAAGAAACTAATTTTTTTTAAGGTTGAGGGTTATTTTTTTATTTTGAAAGCTTACAACCATTAAAATAGCTATTTTTTTTAGCGTATTTATTTGAAATGTAAATTTCGGTAAAATATTTTTAAAATTAGGTTTGTGTAAGTAAAAAGTCTTTGTATATTTGCACGCAGTTTTGAAAAATCAATCAAAGCGGATATTTAGATTATAAAGAAGATTTTAAAGATACAAGACAATGAGCAAAAGAACGTTTCAACCATCAAAAAGAAAGAGAAGAAACAAACACGGTTTTAGAGAAAGAATGGCTTCTGCTAATGGTAGAAAAGTCCTAGCGCGTCGTAGAGCTAAAGGAAGAAAAAAACTGTCAGTATCTTCAGAATCAAGACATAAAAAATAATGATTAACAATTGTTGATATAAAAAGGTGTTACTTCGGTGTAACGCCTTTTTTTGTACCTATTTCATAACTATTTTTGCAGACATAAATTCATTACAATGCCAAAAAACAAAGCTATAAATTCTGTTCTTATTATTGGTTCTGGCCCAATCATCATTGGTCAAGCTTGTGAATTCGATTATTCTGGTACCCAAGCGCTACGATCACTTCGAGAAGACGGAATTGAAACCATTCTTATCAACTCTAATCCTGCAACAATCATGACTGACCCAACGATGGCAGACCATGTATATTTGTTGCCATTAACAACCAAATCCATTATTCAAGTTCTAAAGGAACATCCTCAAATTGATGCAGTTTTGCCAACAATGGGAGGACAGACTGCACTTAATCTGTGTATTCAGGCAGATGAAAAAGGAATTTGGAGTGACTTTGGAATAAAACTTATTGGTGTTGATATCAATGCTATCAATATCACTGAAGATAGAGAGCAATTTAGAGAGTTGATGCTCAAAATCGGAGTTCCGATGGCTCCTCAAGCAACAGCCAATTCGTATCTAAAAGGAAAAGAAATCGCACAGGAATTTGGCTTTCCATTGGTGATTAGAGCGTCTTACACACTTGGTGGTGAAGGAGCATCTTTTGTACATACCGAAGACCAGTTTGATGAATTGCTGACCAGAGGTTTGGAAGTGTCCCCTATTCATGAAGTAATGATTGACAAGGCGTTGATTGGCTGGAAAGAATATGAATTAGAGTTATTGAGAGATAAAAATGACAATGTTGTCATTATATGTACGATTGAAAATATGGATCCTATGGGTATCCACACAGGCGATTCGATTACTGTGGCGCCTGCTATGACATTATCAGATACGACATTTCAGCGAATGCGAGATATGGCTATACATATGATGCGAAGTATTGGTGATTTTGCAGGTGGTTGTAATGTGCAGTTTGCTGTAAGTCCAGATGAAAATGAAGATATCATTGCGATTGAAATCAATCCTCGTGTGTCGCGCTCATCTGCATTAGCAAGTAAAGCGACTGGTTATCCTATTGCAAAAATTGCAGCTAAGCTAGCGATTGGTTATAATCTCGATGAGTTGAGCAACCAAATTACAAAATCGACATCTGCACTTTTTGAGCCAACATTAGATTATGTTGTTGTTAAAATACCACGTTGGAATTTTGATAAGTTTGAAGGCTCTGATAGAACTTTAGGCCTTCAAATGAAAGCGGTTGGTGAAGTCATGGCCATAGGTCGTTCGTTCCAGGAAGCACTTCATAAAGCTACACAGTCATTAGAAATCAAACGAAATGGTTTGGGAGCTGATGGTAAAGGCTATAAGAATTATGACCAAATTATTGAAAAACTGACCTTTGCAAGTTGGGATAGAGTCTTTGTGATTTATGATGCCATTCAAATGGGAATTCCATTGAGTCGCATCCATGAAATCACAAAAATAGATATGTGGTTCTTAAAACAATATGAAGAACTTTACCATCTCGAAAAGGAGATTTCAAAATACACTATAGAGACCATTGAGCGCGATTTGTTACTTGAAGCAAAACAAAAAGGGTATGGTGACAGACAGATTGCACACATGCTTAAATGCCTTGAAAGCCAAGTTTATAAAAAGCGTGACGAGTTAAAAATAAAGCGTGTTTATAAATTGGTTGATACTTGTGCTGCAGAGTTTAAGGCACAAACGCCTTATTACTATTCCACCTTTGAGAATGAAGTTGAAACTGCTGATGGTAAACATGAATCTGTTAATGAAAGTATAGTTACAGATAAAAAGAAAATCATCGTTTTAGGTTCTGGACCAAATCGAATTGGACAAGGTATTGAATTTGATTATTGCTGTGTTCATGGTGTATTGGCTGCTTCAGAATGCGGTTATGAGACCATCATGATTAACTGTAACCCTGAAACTGTTTCGACCGATTTTGATATTGCTGATAAATTGTACTTTGAACCTGTATTCTGGGAACATATTTACGACATTATTCGTCATGAAAAGCCTGAAGGTGTCATTGTGCAATTAGGTGGTCAAACCGCTTTGAAATTAGCTGAAAAATTGGATAGATATGGTATTAAAATTATTGGTACTACATACAAATCTCTTGACTTAGCTGAAGACAGAGGTAGTTTTTCAAAACTATTACAAGAAAATAACATTCCTTACCCAGAGTTTGATGTTGCCACTACCGCAGACGAAGCCTTGGCAATTGCCGATGTGTTGGATTTCCCGATTTTGGTACGTCCATCATACGTACTTGGAGGTCAAGGGATGAAAATTGTCATCAATAAAAAAGAATTGGAAGAACATGTGGTCGATCTGCTTCGAACCATGCCAAATAATAAGCTGTTATTAGACCATTATCTCGATGGTGCTATTGAAGCAGAAGCTGATGCCATTTGTGATGGCGAAAATGTATATATCATCGGTATTATGGAGCACATTGAACCTTGTGGCATCCATTCTGGCGATAGTAACGCGACCTTGCCTCCTTTCAATTTAGGTGAGTTTGTAATGCAACAGATTAAAGATCACACGAAGAAAATTGCGTTAGCTTTGAATACTGTTGGATTGATCAATATTCAATTTGCCATTAAAGATGACATGGTGTACATCATTGAAGCCAATCCAAGAGCATCGCGTACTGTGCCCTTTATTGCAAAAGCTTATAAAGAACCTTATGTCAATTATGCAACTAAAGTGATGTTAGGCGAGAAGAAGGTTACTGATTTTAACTTTAATCCACAATTGGAAGGTTTTGCTATCAAGCAACCAGTATTTTCGTTTAATAAGTTTCCTAATGTAAACAAAAAATTAGGACCAGAAATGAAGAGCACAGGCGAAAGCATTTTGTTTATTGATAGTTTAAAGGATGATGAGTTCTACAATCTATACTCTAGACGTAAAATGTATTTGAGTAAATAATGACTCTTTTCAAGAAAGTGGTTGCTATAATTTATTAATAATTGTTATTTTAGCTTAAAATTTATATTATGAAAATAAAACTACTTATACTTATTTTATTATTTGTTTCTACAAATGCCATTTCACAAGTGACTGCAAATCAGGTGGATGATTTTGAAGATGGTACAACACAAGATTGGTCTGGTGCTGGACCAGTAAATATTACAACAGATGGCCCAGCTGGAGTTAATGATAATTATCTACAAATTACTGCAACTGGCGCAGGAACGGCAGGTAGTAGAGTAGCAGTACATAATTCAATTCAATGGGGAGGATCATACCCTTCACAAGGTGTGATTGGTATTCGTTTTGACGCCAGAGTGCTGACCAATGATTTGGTCTTAAGAATTGCCATGAATGGAGCTGGAGGAGCCATTTGCTCTACAACAGGTATAACTGTAACAGCAGGTTCTGGATGGACCAGTGTAACAATCCCTATTGACGCATCAAGTATGCAAACGGTTCCTGGAAACGGAAATGTGCCAGACGGAACAGATGTTGGTCTTACTTTAAGTAATTGTACTCAATTCAGAATTATCAGTAGCCCATCTCCATCTTTTCAAGGAGAAGTAATTGCAGCTGTACTAGAATTGGATAACATTACAGCATTGACTAGTTTAGGAATAAATGATGTTTTGCAGCCAAATGATTTCAAAATCTCACCAAATCCTTCAAAATCAAAACTAAACTTGTTATTGCCTTCATCAACAATAACGGTTAAATTAGAAGTTTTTGACGTTCTTGGTAAAAAAGTAATGTCTAAAGAAGTATCGAAGTTATCATCATCAATCGATGTTTCCAAATGGAATAACGGTGTCTATTTAGTAAGAATTACATCTGAAAATGGAGCTCAAACCAAACGTTTTATAAAACAATAAACATTTAAAAATTTATATATAAAACACCGTTTACTTGTACACGGTGTTTTTTTATTGTCATGATTCACATTTTATTTCCAAAAAAATTGTAATTTTAAGATTGTAATCTGATTTTTAATCAATTATATGATTCACAGCTATGAAAAAAAATTACAATTTTAAGTTATTTATCACCTTCATTTTTGTGATGTTTTTGTTTTTAAAAACAACAGGACAGGTGAGGATAGTTGAAGTAGATCCTGCTACTGAACGAGTAAAACTGCATAATTATGGAAGCACAACAGTAGATATTAATAATTACTGGTTTTGTTCCAAACTCAATTATGGACAATTAAGCGGTATGACTTTGGTTAGTGGTTCTCGAATGTTGGCTGCTGGAGCTGATGTTGAATTGACCAGTTCGGTAAGCCTAGATGCAGCTGCAGATTTGGGTTTTTATAATACAAATTCTTTTGGCTTATCTACAGTTATGGTCGATTTTACCCAATGGGGAGGAAGTTTTTCATTTCCTGACGGTCGCGAAAATGTAGCTGTCAACAAAGGTATTTGGACCGTAGGAACTTTCATAAGTGCTCCAGCACCTTATCAATATTCTGGGAATGGTGCTCAAAATGGTGTAGCATTTTGGAACACATTGGGAATTGAAGATGTTACTGTTGGGCAGTTTAAGATTTTGCAGAATCCTTCAAAATCTAAATTAGAATTGAGTTTGCCTCGTGTTTCTGGTGTTTTAACTATGGAAATTTTTGACGTCCTGGGAAAAAAAATATTTACCAAAGAGTTGAACAGTATGTCTTCCTCGATCGATGTTTCAAAATGGAACAGTGGTGTTTATCTAGTTAGATTATCGGCCGATAACATTACGCAGACCAAGCGCTTTATTAAGCAGTAGTTAACCAAAAAATAACGATATAAACCATCAATTACTTGATGGTTTTTTTATTGCAATGTTATAAAAAGTAACCCAATTGCTATTGCAATGCCAAAACTAATGAGTGTACCTATCAAGATATATTCGGTAAGTTTTCGGTGTTTGGATTCTTTTAAATCACCAAATCTAAATACCGATTTAGCAGTAATCAAAAAACCAACAGCTTCCCAATGGTCTAAAACCACAAACACAAAGACCAAAACACGTTCTAATATTCCTATGTATTTTCCTGCATCTTTTAACGATTCATTACCTTCTGTCAATTTTGAAATGTTCCATTTGCTAAAAATGGTTTTCATAATGATAGAAACGGGTTGTGTTAAAAATAATATGCAAATGAGCAGCAATACTGTTTTTTCTGTAAACAATGCTCCAACATCTATAGTATTTTCAACTAGCACAATATAAGCCGCAATAATGGAAGCGATATGTAATATTTGGTCAATAAAAAACCACAAACGCTTGGTCTTTTTCTTTTGAAATAAAAGTTTTATACTATCTATTATAAAGTGTAAAATACCAATGGTCACTATCAAAGGCCAGAACGAGATATCCCAAAGCAATACAAACAGCAATAAGACATGTATTATGATATGAATGTAAAGTTTTGGGGATTTTAATTTCCTTTTTTCTTTTTCCTTAACCCAAGTTTCTGGTTGTAGAAAAAAATCTCCAATGATATGAGCAAGAAATAGTTTTAGTAATATCATCATACTAGCAACGTATTAATTTTTTGTCTGTACATTTTGTCTAACTCTAAAATTTCATCCAGTTTTGCTCTTTTTTGTCGCTCACTAACCGTATTTTGACTAATTCCTATTTGTCTTGCCAGCTCTTGTTGAAGCGCTTTGGGCTGTTCAATGGTTAATTTTACAATCTCGGCAGAATTTGATGTCCACTTATCCATAATGGCCAATGCCAATTTAAAATAGAGATTCAACTCATTGTCTAATTGTTCATTGTCTGTTTTTACTTTAAGGTTGACCTTTTCTTTTTTCAATGTTTCTAAAGTTTCACCAGAAAATTGAAAGGCTTCTCCGTTAGATTCTGTGATAGTGTCACCTACAAATGATTTGTTGCCTATGCCGATGGCGAGGCGAACATCTAGCCCTTTTTGCATTTTTATACAAGCCTTGATATAGATGCAAGCTCCAAAACTTTGTTTTGCATCTTTGATCTCTATTTGAAAGCTGTCGCCTCTATAAATTTCCCAAAGTTTGGTGTCTTTTTCCAAAAAAGATAATGCTTCTTTTAAAGAGCTTAACCAACTGTTTGGGTCAGACTTTTGTCGCGACTTGATGATATCACCTGTTATTATGCTGGTCATAAGTATGTTTTTTTATCGTCTTAAAAAGTGATATTCAAATATATCGTCTTAAAAACCGATATATCATATTATCGTCTTTTAAAACGATAATCAAATATATTCCTTTTTTATTGAATAATCAAATATATTCCCTGTTTGAGGAATGAAAATATTAGTCTTCATCATTGTCTGCACGCTTTATAATAGCTTCAGGCAGAGCTTTTTTAGCTTTTGCACCTAATTTTTTAAGCTTTTCAACACTTGTAATGAGGTTACCCTTACCTTCAACTAATTTGTTCATGGCAGAAGAATAATCCTTTTTGGCATCATCAATCTTTTTGCCAACTCCTGTCAAATCACTTACCAAGCCTTCAAACTTGTCATAGAGAGCACCAGCTTGCCGAGCAATTTCAATGGCATTTTGTTGCTGCTTTTCATTGTTCCACATGGTATCAATGGTACGCAAAGTGGCTAACAACGTTGAAGGTGTGACAATCACAATGTTTTTTTCAAAGGCCTTATTGTAAATGGAATTATCGTCATTGATGGCTACGGCAAAGGCAGGTTCTATCGGAATGAAAAGCAAGACAAAATCTGGAGACTGGATGTCGTACAAATCTTCGTATTTTTTTTCTGATAATTGGTCAACATGCTTTCTGATGGAGTTGACATGTGCCTTTAGGTATTGAGGCCTGTCATCTTCATCGGCATTGACAAAACGTTCATAATCTGTTAACGATACTTTGCTGTCAATAATCATTCGTTTGTTGTCTGGAAGGTGCAAGACGACATCTGGCATTACACGAGAACCGTCTTCTCGCTGAAAACTTTGCTGTACAAAATATTCTCTATCTTTTTCTAAACCAGACTTTTCTAGGACGCGCTCCAATACCAATTCGCCCCAATTGCCTTGCATTTTACTATCGCCTTTTAAAGCTCTGGTAAGATTGGTGGCTTCTTTGGCCATTTGGACATTTAAATCTTTTAAGCCTAATAATTGTTCTTTTAAAGCACTGTGCATGCTGATACTTTCCTTTTGTGAATCTTCAACTTTTTTCTCGAATCCTTGAATTTTTTCTTGCAGCGGATTTAAAATATTCTTGATGTTTTCTTTGTTCTGAAGCGTGAATTTCTCCGATTTTTCTTCTAAAATTTTATTGGCCAACAATTCAAAATCTTTACGCAATTGTTCTTGTTGTTTGGCAAGTTCTTCATCACGCTTTAAATTTTGCTGTTGTAGGTTTTCGTATTCGGTGTTTTTTCGGGTCAATTCTGAATTTAAAAAGTCTTTTTCACGACGAATGTCTTCTCGCTCACTTTCAAGCTTTATTAGGTTTTCCTTTAAACCTTCAATGGTAAGACTCAACTGATTTTGACGTTCAGTTAATGTGCTTTGATCGCTTTTACTCTTGAGTTTGGCAATGGTCATACCAATATAGGCTCCAATCCCTCCAGATATGAGAATGGCTATAATGAGAGTGATGTTGTCGTTCATGAATGTATTTTGAATTTTATCAAAGATAATTTTTTTTGACGGATGAAGAATGACCAATGATTGAAGAATTTTGAAATTCTCACTGTAAACTGCGACTGTTTACTGAATACTATTTTTTAACTCTAAAATTTCCAGTGTTTTCATCAAAGGCAATCAAATCTTTTGGGAATAAGGTATTGAAAGTACCGTTAGAGATTAAGTTGCAGGGTGAGTTTGAAACTACGTTTTCTTTGGTCATCACAATCATAGTATCACATAATTGAATGGCCAAATCGATTTCGTGTGAAGAAAACAGGATGGTCTTGTTGGTGTCTTTGGCTAATTTTTGAAGAAGTTTTAAAATATATGCTTTATGGTACATATCGAGGTGTGTCGTGGGCTCATCGAGGATGATTAAATCGGTATCTTGAGCCAATGCACGAGCAATCATCGCTTTTTGAAGTTGTCCGTCACTTAATTCAAAACATTTTTTGTGCTTTAAATCTTCAAGATTTGTTTGGGTAATGGCTTTGTTTATAATAACAATATCATCTTCAGATAGATTGCCAACCCAATTGGTGTAAGGCTGACGTCCAAGCGCAATCAATTCAAAAATCGATAAATTCTTGGAAGCAATTGGCTCGGTCAAGACGAGACTCATTTGTTTTGCCAGTTCCACAGGTGAATAATCGGCTACCGATTTTGAATTGATAAAAACATGGCCTTTGAGTGGTTTTTGAACGCTGGTCAATGTTCTTAATAAAGTTGATTTTCCAATGCCATTGGCACCAACCAACCCAATGAGCTCTCCTTTTTGTAACTCAATGGCAATGTTGGCTGCGATGATGGTTTCATGCTTTTTGGTTTTGTAACCAATAGAAAGGTGCTCGGTTTTTAAGACGATATGTTGAGTTTTGTCATTCATCTAAAACATCATTTTACGTTTTCTCAACAATAGCCAAATCACTACTGGCGCTCCAATCAGTGACGTTATGGCGTTAATTGGTAAGGTATAGTCGCTCGTTGGTAATTGAGCAATGCTATCGCAAATAAGCATTATGATGGCTCCAAACAAAAATACGGCAGGCAATAAGGTTTTATGATTGGAGGTATTGAATATTTGCCTTGTCATATGCGGAATTGCCAAGCCTATAAATGCAATTGGTCCTGCAAACGCTGTAATGGTACCTGCAAGCAAACTCGTAGCAATGATGATAACTAATCTGCTTTGTTTTAAGTTTAAACCTAAACTTTTTGCATAGTTTTCACCTAACAACAACGTGTTCAATCCTTTGATAGAAGCGATGCTCAACACAATTCCGAAGCTATAAATGATAAAGAAGATGAAGAGTTCTTGCCATGATAAATTGCCCAAACTTCCAAATCCCCAAAAGATATATTGTTGTAATTGTTCTGCAGAACTGAAATAGGAGAGTACACTTACTACTGCAGCAGTGATGCTCCCAAACATTAATCCAATAATCAATATAGCCATTGTGTCTCTCACTCTCGACGATACAATCATTACTGCCAAAAGCACCATAAAACTACCTAAACTTGCAGCAATCACTACACTCCATTTAGAGATTAATAATGATGCAAAGACACCTCCAAAAATTCCAGAACCTAAAATGACCAATGCCACACCAAGACTTGCTCCAGAGCTGATTCCTAACACAAATGGGCCTGCTAATGGGTTTCTAAACAAAGTTTGCATCAATAATCCAGAAATACCTAGACCAGAACCAACCAAAATGGCAGTAAAGGCTTTGGGCAATCTGTAATCTTGAACAATATATTGCCAAGATTCATTATCGATATCACCAATCAAACTCTTGAAAATTTCTAACGTAGGGATGGATACAGAACCTAAACTAACATTTACAAAAAAGCAAACCAATAGCACGATGACAAGTACCAAAAAAGAAAAGCGATATGTTGATGTGTTGGACAATTATTCTAATGCTTTAAAAAAATAAGATTCGTAATCTATCAATAATTCGGGATGGCAAACTTTTATTAAATCTTTCAATACCAAATCTGGCCGAGCAAACCCAAGTTCGTAATATAAAACACCTCCAGTTGCACCAGTTTTATTCACAAACGAATACACATGTTTTGTCTTAAAAGCTTTAAATTTTGTATAATGTGAATTTGCTTTTTCGATAGCTTCCAAACTTGCATAATAAGAAGGATTTAACCAAATATTGGCATCTTTAGCTTTTTCAAAAACCGTTTCAAAATTTAAGGCCAAACTTCCATTTCCAGTGGTTTCGCTCCAGAGATAATTGACATTGGCATCTTTCAACAAATAGGCCTCTGGACTTGTACCACTAGGCAAATACCAAATGTCCTTGTGCATTGCTCCACTTAAAACGGTTGGGCGATTTTCAACTTTTGAAGCTAATTGTTTTGCATCCATATAATTGTTTTCAATCTTTTCAAATATCGAGTTTGCTTCTTTTTCTTTATCATATAAGGCACCAAAAAACTTAATCCATTCTGCTTTAGCCAAAGGTGATGTTTCTACCCAATCACCATTATAAATGACTGGAATCCCAGATTTTTGGATAGTTTCAAATGTTTTATTGTTGCCATCGATTCCAAAACCAATAACCACATCTGGATGTACCTCCAATAAAACCTCGGCATTGATACTTTCGTTTTTGCCCAATTCCCTTACAAATCCATTATCAATACGATTTCTTGTATTTATTGATGATATGTAATCCGTTTCAGGAAAACCCACTAAAGTTTGCTCAACACCCAACAATTCCAATGCAGGAATATGAGTGGTTGAGGTGACGACTATTTTTTTGATTGGCGTTATTAAAATGCCATCAAACTCATCTGCATTCAAAGTGATTTTTGTTGACATTTTTTGACTAATTAAAGCATACCTATACACTTTTTCAGCAGTTGGCCATGGGTTTTTTATTTCGAGCGTTTTATAAGTTCCATAATCTTTTACAGAAAAACCTTTAGCAAAATTCAAGTTCAATTCACTCGCTTTTAGATTGTTTTCTGTGGATTTTTTAGGCTCGTTTTTGCACGAGGTAAATGTGATAATTAATAAAATGAAAATGATGTGTTTCAAAACAGATGTTTATTCAACTTCAAAAATAAGATTATTTAATGTTTCTAATGAATCATTGTACAAAATGTTTAATTTTGCTGCGAATTTAGGTTCGATATAGAAAACTGTGTCGATTAAAAGGGAATCTGGTTAAAATCCAGAACTGTTCCCGCAACTGTAAGTTTATACTCAACTTGATTGAGTACCTCATTTTGAGATGTTATTGACTTCATTTACCACTGGTCGATTGGCTGGGAAGGTATGATAACATAAAACAAGTCAGGAGACCTGCCAGATTCAAACACATAAGTCAAACTTTCGGGATAAAAGTTGGAGTATGATTTTCATACTGCTCTCGAGTATTAACAATTAAAATGAACAACAAAACATTGGTTTTTGGTTTACTGGCATTTGGTATGTCGGTAACTGGTTTTGCCCAACAGCAAACAGATTCTACAAAAGTGGAACAATTAGACGAAGTCGTCATTACAGATTCTAAATTCAATCTCAAGCGAGAAAATTCTGGTAAGGTCATTACCAAGATAACACAAAAGGAATTACAGCATTTACAAGGTAAAAGTGTAGCCGAGATCATCAATATTACTGCTGGTATAGAAATTAATGGTACTAAAAGTAATGCAGGACAAAATTTGGCTTATTATATTAGAGGAGGACGTAATCGTCAGGTTTTAGTGTTGATTGATGGCATTGCAATAACAGATGCTTCACAAATAGCAAATGATTATGATTTGCGATTGCTCAATACTGACCAAGTTGAAAGCATCGAAATTTTAAAAGGGGCTTCGAGTACACTTTATGGTTCTGGTGCTGCAACAGCTGTGATCAATATCAAATTGAAAAAAGCCTCAAATGACAACATAGCTGCGAGTTTTACAACCATTATGGGAAGCAATCAATCAACAACTGATACTAATTATGCTGTTGAGGATTTTAAAAATAACATATCTGTCAATGGTACTCTTAATAAGTTCAATTATTTGGCCAGTTTTGGCAATCAATACACCGATGGTTTGTCTTCAATCTCCAATGGAACAGAATCTGATGCGTATAATTCGATTAATGGTAACTTTAAATTGGGCTATCAATTTTCTGATGGGTTTCAAATGAACGCTTATGGAAGTTTTGACAAATTCAAAGCCGATTTTGACGATGCTTTTGCTTTAGACGATGCCGATAATCAATCAATAACCAATCAATATCGAATAGGCATTGCTCCAGAGTTAAGTTATAAAAGCGGAAGTGTCACCTTTAATGCTGCATACAATCATATAGAAAGAGATATATTTTCGAGCTATCCAGCTCAATTTAATGCCGAAAGTTTTATTGGTGACCTTTTTAATCGCTATAATTTTAATGACCAATTTTATACAGTTTTGGGTGTGAATGCGCAGGAAAACGTCATGGAAAGTTTTTCGATACCGTTTGGTTCTACAGATTTTGAACAAAGTATCTACCCAAGCGATGCCAAATTTACTATCATCGACCCTTATGCTAATGTCGTTTATGTGTCCAATTTTGGACTGAACGTAAATGCTGGTATGCGATTGAATAACCATTCCGAATATGGCTCGCATTTGGTTTATAGTTTGAATCCTTCATTTAAAAAGACGGTTGATTTTGGATATGTTAAAGGATTGGCAAGCTATAGTACAGCCTATATTACACCTTCGTTGTACCAATTATTTGAACCTTCTTATGGTAATAAGGAACTACAGCCCGAAGAGAATACAACTATTGAAATTGGTGCTGAAATTCATTTAAAGAACAAAGCGACATTGAGTGTTGTTTATTTTAGACGAAATGAGAAAAGTTTTATCGATTTTATCGACTTAGGAGGTTTTGTTTATCAGTACAATAATATAGATGAGCAGTTTGTGGCCAGTGGGATTGAGTTTGTAGGAAATTATAAATTTTTGAAATCATTTAACTTGAATGTAAACACAACCTATACCAAAGTGGAGGAAGAGCTGAACTTAAGAATTCCAAAACTAAAAGCAAACGCACGATTGGATTACAATGTTTGTGATGCCACATTTTTGAGTTTGTCATATCAGTTTAATGATGATAGAAGAGAATCAATATATAATAGCAATACTTTTACGAATGAGGATGTAACGTTGAAAAGTTACAGTCTATTAGATTTTTACATCAGCCATAGCATTATAAAGCAGAAGCTAAAACTGTTCGCTAATGTCACTAACCTATTAAACGAAGAGTATGTTGAGCTATTCGGTTATAGCACCAAAGGGCGAAATATTAATTTTGGGATGACGATTCGTCTATAAAATAAAAAAGCCGCTGAAGAGCGGCTTTTTTATTGAATTTTAGTGTTCGGAATCCAGATAATCGATGAACATCAAGCTTTCTATTGGATTTGTTTTGATATCTTTTTTAATAGAAACAGAAGGTGTTTCCATAGCATTTTGTGGTCTTCCAATACCCAATATGTCATCGATTACTGCCGAAAGCAATGGCTCGTTAGTGTTTCCTAATATATTAAGGTTTAAAACATCTTCTTCTAAAAGAATATCTGGCATCAAACCGTTAGAAGGTACCAATTCATCATTAACGTTAGCAGAGTTTGCAATCAAGGGCAACATGGCATAATTATGATTTGGGTTTTTATTATTTGGGCCTAAATCTGGCGAATCATATATTATTGTAGAAGCCTGTGTTTTTCCAGTGGTGTAATCACCAACCTGTACTACTGTGATGTATGGTTTTAAGCTGTTAATTATCAATTCACTTGCTGATGCTGAACTAGAGGTTGTCAGTACATAAACCTTATTTAAGTTTAAACTGTTAATAGAATTACCGTCAAAATTATTAACAAATTTGTAATCTCTATTTGACTGTTGTTGATCTTCATTAAAAAAAAGTTTAGAAAACACTTGGCCATTAAATTGTCCAGTGACCATGCTTGCTAACAGTCGAGCGGTATCGATGCTTCCCCCTCCATTATATCTTAAATCAATCACTAAATGCTGAATGTTATTGCTTTGAAATTGAGCAAAAGCGTTGTTTAATTCTGTGTTGAAGTTAGAATTAAATGCACTATATAATAAATAACCTAATTTTTCACTATCCACATCTATAATGCTGGACAATTGCACTGGATTACTTGTAAAAACAGTTTTTGTTAACGTACTGGTGTTTCCATTAGATGTAAACGTATCATCAGTGGTTTCAGGAGTGCCATTGTCATTATAGTTGGCAAAGTGTAGTGTATAGGTATCTTGTGACAATAGCGTGTTTACATTGTCTGCAGTAATGGTAACACCATCAATTTGATTAATGAACTGACCTCTTTGCAAATTAGCATTATCAGCCACGCTTCCTTCCAACACTTGTCGTATTACCAATATGCGTTCTGATGCATTACTTGGTGGTGCAAACGCATAAAATCGTAAACCGTTAGAAATGCTTGTGCCTACTAAAAGTTGTTCTAATGCAATGTAATCTGGATGTATCAAACTAAAACGATCGATGGTTTGAGGTTGATAGATAAGACTTCCAAACAAGTCTTCAGGTGAAGCATAACTATCAAGATAATCAGAATACTCACTATTGTTAGAAAAACGATCATTTGCCAAATCAGGGACATCGGCTTTATAAAGATATACAGCATTCATACCTGTCCAAACAAAATTTTTGATTTCAGTAGGAGATGTACCATTGTCATCTCTATCTTCAAAACAACTCGTTAGACTAAAGGCAAGAAAAGCCAAAAGGCTCATTTTAAAAAGATATTTCATATTCAAAGCAATTTATATTATTTAAAGACTGTATAAATAGTTAGTCTAATAAACTCTAAATTTACTTACATTATTATAAATTAAAAACAAATTGTAACAAAAATAGAAGTGTATCGTCGTAATCATATAAGCAGGAATAACTAAACTGTTTTTTAAAATAAAACTAACCACAAATGACACAGGCAGATTTTGTAAATATGATAATGCCTTTTAAAGATAAGGTCTTTCGTTTAGCAAAGCGACTTTTGGTTTCAAAAGAAGAAGCCGAAGATGCCACGCAAGAAATCTTGTTGAAGTTGTGGAACAACCAAGATAAAATTGAAGACTACAACAATGTTGAAGCATTTTCAATGACAATGACCAAGAATTTTTGTTTGGACCGATTGAAATCAAAACAGGCACAAAATTTGAAAATAGTACATAGTAACTATCAAGATAACAATACATCGTTACAAAAACAGGTAGAGTTAAGTGATAGCGTTGATTGGGTTTCAAAAATAATTGAAGCTTTACCCGAACAACAAAAAATAATATTACAGTTACGAGATATAGAACAATACGAATTTGAAGAAATAGCAGAAATGCTCGAAATGAACCAAACGGCCATTCGTGTTGCCTTATCAAGAGCTAGAAAAACAGTAAGAGAAGAATTAACAAACAAGCATAGTTATGGTATTAAATAATATAGAACAACTTTTAGAAAAGTTCGATAACGGAGAAACCACTCTAAAAGAGGAGCAACAACTCCGAGCCTATTTTGCTCAAGAAGACGTGCCACCTCATTTAGAATCGTATAAAGCAATGTTTCAGTACTTTTCTAACACCAAGCAAGAGACTTTTACCAAAGACGTTCCATTACAGACTAGAAAACGCATCCCGTACAAATGGATTTCTGTCGCAGCAGTAGTAGCTATTATGTTTGGGGCCTATACACAGCTCGATTTCAACAAAAAAAGAACGTTGGACGATTTAACACATGAAGAGTTGTTGGCATATAACCAAACCAAGGAGGCGTTAGGGTTGATTTCCTCCAAATTAAATCAAGGAAGTACAAGTTTAAATGTCCTGACCTTGGCAGGTGAGAAATTTGACGAAGGTGTACAACAAGTGGGTCAAATAGATGAATTTTCAAAAACAACAGATAAAATTTTTAAAAACAAGTAAATAACAAATAATTAAACAAGTAGAAATCATGAAGAAATTAATAATAGTATTAGCAATTATCATTGCACCAGTAATGTCCTTTGGACAAAGTATGTTCGATAAATTTGAAGATATGGATGGTGTGACCTCAGTAGTAGTCAACAACAAAATGTTTAAAATGTTGGCTGACCTTCAGCTGAATGCAGATAATGCAGAAGACCAGGAAGTCATAGAGATGATTAAAAAAATAACAAGTTTTAAAGTATTGACAACTGGTGATGAGGGCATCTCAAAACAAATGGGTCAAAGTGTGTCAAGTTATTTGAAATCGTCCAATATGGAAGAGTTAATGCGAATGAAAGATGGTGATCAAACCGTAAATTTTTATGTCAAGGAAGGCAAAGATGACAAACATGTCAAAGAATTACTGATGTATATCACAGGTCTTAAAGAAGTAACTAAAGGCACAGATGTCACCATTAATGGAAAAAAGAGAGAAATAGAAACGGTTGTGTTATCGTTAACAGGTGATATCGATTTGAAGCAGATCTCAAAATTGACGAGCAAGATGAACATTCCTGGAGGTGAGCAATTGAAAAAAGCCGAGAAAGCTAAAAAACAATAACAATGGCATCATTAATCAAACATATAATCACTATGGCCTTTGTGGTTGCAACCTTATACAGTTGCAACCAAGGGCCATCTTTACAAACCTACTTTGTAGATAATCAAGAACGACCTAATTTCTTATCGATTGACGTGCCTTTGTCCATGTTCAAAATAGATGAAAATCAACTGACAGATGATCAAAAAGAGGCTTATAGGTCTGTACAGAAGCTCAATATGTTGGCCTATAAGATTGACAGTGTCAATCCTGCCAATTATAAGGCGGAGTTGAACAAAATCAAAACAATTCTAAATGATAAAAAATATCAAGAATTGATGCGTGGAGGCAACTCTTCAGACGGAAAATTTGTTATCAAATACCTTGGAGACGATGATGATATCGATGAGTTTATTCTCTTTGGAAATGCCAATGAGATGGGGTTTGCCGTAGTGAGAATATTAGGCGATGACATGGATGCCAACAAGCTAATGAAACTCTCATCAGTGCTCGAAAAAGGAGACATTGAAAACGGGCAGGTCAAGCAAATGATGGATTTTTTTAAATAGAGATTACCTTGTAATTTCGAACGTTAATAGAAAATCACTTGAAAATTATTTCAAGTGATTTTTGTTTTTATTATTAGTTACAATAAAAAACAGGTAGATAAAAAGTAGTGAGACACCAATATATAAAAGCACTTGTACGATAAAATAATCGAGTACATCAAACACACCAGCAACAAAAAAACCAATGGTGATAATTCCTGTGTAGATTAATGCAAAAGAATCTTTAGAAGGCAACATAACTATTAAATTCCGGTATAATTACTTGGTGTAATACGTTTTAATTCTTCTTTTATTGCGTCAGAGGTGTCCAGGGTATCAATAAAATCTGAAATCGATTTCTGATTGATTTTTTCATTGGTCCTTGTCAGACCTTTCAAAGCTTCATAAGGATTTGGATAGGCTTCACGTCGCAAAATCGTCTGAATGGCTTCTGCAACTACAGCCCAATTGTTTTCTAAATCTTCAGCAAATTTAACTTCGTTTAATAGCAATTTATTCAAACCCTTTAAGGTTGATTTAAAACCAATAATGGTATGGGCAAAAGGTACTCCAACATTTCGCAACACTGTACTGTCGGTCAAATCTCGCTGCAAACGCGATATAGGTAATTTTGCAGACAAATGTTCAAATATAGCGTTGGCAATTCCTAGGTTTCCTTCACTGTTTTCAAAATCTATAGGATTTACTTTATGAGGCATTGCACTGCTACCAACCTCACCAGCTTTGATTTTTTGTTTAAAATAATCCATCGATACATAAGTCCAGAAATCTCTGTCCAAATCAATCAAGATGGTATTGATGCGTTTTAATGTATCGAACAAAGCTGCCATATGGTCGTAATGCTCAATTTGAGTTGTAGGGAATGAATGCTGTAATCCTAATTTTTCTTGAACAAAAGCACTTCCAAAAGCTTTCCAGTCAACAGATGGATACGCAACTTTATGAGCATTAAAATTCCCTGTGGCACCACCAAACTTTGCAGCACTTGGAATGTCATTCAGTAAATTAAATTGCTCTTCCAATCGTACTACAAACACTTCAATTTCTTTTCCAAGACGAGTAGGAGAAGCTGGTTGGCCATGGGTTCTTGCCAACATAGGGATTTCTGACCAATCTTTTGAAAGCTCTTTTAACTTGTTAAGAATGACGAAGTATTCCGGTACATATACATCATTCATAGCTTCCTTGATACTTAATGGAATAGCAGTATTGTTGATGTCTTGTGATGTCAATCCAAAATGGATAAACTCTTTATATTTTTGAAGCTTTAAAGTGTCAAATTGTTCTTTTATAAAATATTCAACCGCTTTCACATCATGATTGGTGACTTTTTCAATATCCTTAATCTTAAGTGTATCCTCGCTTGAAAAATCGGTATAAATAGCTCTCAATTTTTCAAATAAGGTAGTGTCAAAATCTGTGAGTTGTGGCAAAGGCAGTTCACACAAGGCAATAAAATATTCAATTTCTACCTGAACACGATATTTAATTAACGCTTCTTCTGAAAAATAAGGTGCTAATGCGTTGACTTTATTTCGATAGCGTCCATCGATTGGAGAAATGGCATTAAGAGATGAAATTGACATGTGTTGTGTGTTTTTTTGAAAGACGCAAAGATAGCAAAGAAAGTTTGAAGAGAGAAGTTAGAAGTTAGAAGTTTGACATCTAAATTCATTATATTTAGATTCAAATTTTAAAAAATGAAGAAATTTCTATTTTTCTGTTCTCTGATCATAACTCCTATGGTATTTTCACAAGTATATAAAAAATCAGAGCCTTTTACACATACCTATTCTATTGTTGCAAGAGATTCGATTACAGGCGACATTGGTGTTGCTGTACAAAGTCACTGGTTTAGTGTTGGTAGCGTTGTTACTTATGGTAAAGCTGGTGTTGGTGTTGTAGCAACTCAATCGTTGGTCAATCCAAGTTATGGACCTAAAGGCTTGGCATTGATGGAGCAAGGTTTAAGTCCGAAGCAAGCTTTGGACGCTCTGTTGGTGAATGATGCAGGCGAAATGTATCGACAAGTTGCTTTTTTGAATACAAAAGGTGATGTGGCAACACATACAGGAAGTTTGTGTATTGCAGAAGCTGGCCACAGACAGGGTAAGAATTTTTCTGTTCAAGCAAATATGATGCTCAACAATACGGTTTGGGACGCCATGGCAAAAGCATTTGAAAACTCCAAAGGCACTTTGAGCGAGCGTATGTTGACGGCATTAAAAGCTGCAGAATCTGAAAAAGGTGACATCAGAGGTAAACAATCGGCTGCGATATTAATAGTCAAAGGCGAAGCAACTGGAAATTCTTGGGAAGATACCATTATGGATTTGAGAGTAGAGGATAGCAACAATCCAATTACAGAACTAGAGCGATTGGTTAAAGTCCATAAAGCTTATGATTTTATGAATAAAGGTGATTTGGCGATGGAAGCTGGAGATTCTAAAAAAGCTGAAGAACTATATTTGGGAGCACAAAAACTATTTCCTGAAAATTTAGAAATGCAGTATTGGTATGCGATTAATTTATTGAACAATAAAGATTTTGATAAAGCGCATCCAATTTTAAAATCAATTTTCAAACTCGACACTAACTGGAAAACCTTGACGTCGCGATTGGTGAAAAGTAAGTTATTGGTCATCTCTGATGAAGAATTACAGAAGGTGATGAAGCTTTGACAAAAAATGAGCTTTATTTCTTTTTTATCCATTTCAAGATATGTCTCGCTCGTGCTTTAAATCCAGAGCTCTGCATCTGAAAGTCGCGTTCTAGAATCAGTGCCAGTTCTGGATGGATCCAATCGATGTCTTTACCAAGAAGGTATAAGGTGTTCATTGCATAGGCTTTTGGTGCAATTTTTTCGTCATTGATCATCCAGTCAAAACAAGCTTCAACAATTTTCTCTTTGTGTTTAGAAGTTAAGCTTGTTTGGATGCTATTGTCTTCTTTAGAGTAGTAAGCTTTAATCAAATATTCACAGACTTTGGCAACTGGTCGTACAGCAGGATCGAGATGTACCTTGTGCATGTTCTCTGTAAATGTGTCCAAATACGGTATTATGGCTTTTAATTTTTCACCGCACATAAACTCAAAAACCCAAGCAGCTCTACACGACACTTTATCATCGACCATAAATAAAATATCCAGTAATTTAGGAATCAAATCTGGGTTATCGATTATCAAGTTGGCATACTTCAATCGGTTTGCTCGCGAATGATCGACGTAATTTAATTCTCGATAGAGTTGGTCTGTAGTCAAAGGAATTTCTTATTTTTAAGATCTAAAACTAACAAAAATGAAGATTATAAAAAAGATACTATTGTTTTTACTTGTAGTGTTTGTATTGGCTCAATTGTTTGGACCAGAAAAAAACGAAGGAAAATTAGAGTCTATGGATAGTTTTTATGCTGAAACAAATCCACCAGATGATGTGAAGCTTATTCTTAAAGAAAGCTGTAACGATTGCCATAGTGATGTCACTCGATATCCTTGGTACAATAACATCACACCAGTAAATTTTTGGATGGCAGAACACGTAAAAGACGGAAAAAAACACTTTAACATCTCTGGATGGGAAAACAATTCAGTGAAGAAAAAAGATCACAAATTTGAAGAATTGATAGAAATGGTTGAGGAAAAAGAAATGCCTTTGCCGTCATATACCTGGACACACACCGAAGCAAAACTGACTGACACCCAAATAAAATCAGTGGTCGAATGGGCAAAACAGGTACGTCTTAAGTATAGTTTGGAGCCTAAAGCGGAATAGATAGTCTTCAATTGGCAGGTTTTTGTCCAAAAAAAATTTGAGAATTCGTGGCAAAAAATACCACTCTTTTAATCATTGGTTTTGTCTGGCCAGAGCCCAAAAGTTCTGCTGCTGGAAGCCGAATGATGCAATTGATTGAAGCATTTCAAAACCAAAACTACAAGATTACATTTGCAAGCCCTTGTGCCAAAAACGATAACGCTTTTGATTTAAGGACCATAGGAATTGAGCAAGTCAGCATAGAGCTCAACGACGATAGTTTTGATAGTTTTGTCAAAATCCTAAATCCTAATATTGTTTTGTTCGACCGTTTTATGATGGAAGAACAATTTGGGTGGCGAGTTGTCGAGCAGTGCCCAACAGCTTTAAGAGTGCTAGATACTGAAGATTTGCATTGCTTGCGAAAAAGTAGGCAGCATGCTTATAAAGCTGGAAAACTATTTGATAAGAATGACTTGTTTAATGACCATGCAAAGCGCGAAATTGCAAGCATTTATCGCTGCGATTTGAGTTTGATAATTTCTGAAGCTGAAATGGATATATTAAAAAATCAATTTAAAGTTCCAGATAATTTACTGTTGTATTTGCCATTTTTGCTAAAACAACTTTCTGAAGATACAATCCAAGACCTTCCTTCGTTCGAAAATCGTCACCATTTTATTACCATTGGAAATTTTCTGCACGAGCCTAATTATGACTCTATTCTATACCTCAAAGAGGTTATTTGGCCATTAATCAGACAGCGATTACCAAAAGCAGAACTCCATGTTTATGGCTCTTATGTAAATCAAAAAGTGAATCAATTGCACAACAAAAGTGATGGATTTATCATTAAGGGATTTGCTGATGATGTTGCTTCAGTCATGCGAAATGCCAAAATATGTTTGGCACCATTGCGTTTTGGAGCTGGCCTCAAAGGGAAGTTGGTCGATGCCATGCAATATGGCACACCTTGCTTGATGACTACAATTGCCGCTGAAGGTATGTTTGGAGATTTGCAGCCCAATGGGTTTATTGTAGATCAAGCAGAAGCCTATGCAAACAAATCAGTTGAGTTGTACCAAAATGAATTATTATGGAAAGAAAAACAGCAAAACGGATTTAAGATAATCAACAAACGTTTTCATAAAGCAGAGTTTCATGAAAAACTGATTTCAAAAATTGAAGATATAACGCAACAACTTAACAGTCATCGACTCCATAATTTTACAGGTCAAATGCTACAACACCATACCATGCAAAGTACCAAATTTATGAGTAAGTGGATTGAAGAGAAAAACAAGCTGATAATAAAATGAACGGATTATTGATTTTACAGGTTTGCTACGTTATTTTATTGCTATTCGTATGCCTTCGAGTGATTTATGATACACAAAACACGACTAAAACGTTAGCATATTTATTGCTGGTGGTTTTTGTGCCCATTGTCGGAATGGTCATTTATTTTTCGTTTGGTGTTAATTATCGAAAACGTAAGATGTATGATAAAAAACTAGTAATCAATGAACAATTCCAGAATAATTTAGAAGCAGCACTTATATCTTATTCAAAAGACATTTTAAACAAAAGTGATGCGTCCGTTAAGGAAAACAAAAAGCTGGTCAACCTTATTTTAAAAGAAAATTTAAGCCCTTTGACCAATAATAATGATGTAAAGTTATTGATAAACGGTGAGCGTAAATTTCCTGAAGTTATCAAAGCGTTGGAACAAGCCAAGAACCATATTCATATCGAATACTACATCTTTGAAGACGACCACATTGGAAACGAAATTGTCAATATCTTGATTAAAAAAGCTAACGAAGGTGTTAAAGTTCGCTTTATTTACGATGATTTTGGGAGTCGTTCCATTCGCAAAAAATTGGTTAAGAAACTTAAAGATTCAAAAATTGAAGTCTTTCCATTTTATAAAATAAAGCTGATAGCATTGGCCAACCGAATCAATTATCGTAACCATCGAAAAATCATTGTGGTCGATGGGCATACATCTTTTGTGGGTGGTATCAATGTCAGCGATAACTACATAAATGATCATACTATTAAAAACAAGAAATTTTGGAGAGATACACATCTTCAAATCTGTGGTCCAGCAACTTGGTATTTACAATTTTTGTTTTTGTGCGATTGGAATTTTTGCGCTCAAGACGAAGTGGCTTTGAATGATAGTTTATTCCCGAGAAAGGAAACTTTTGATTCGCAACAAGACACACATGTTCAAATTGCGGCAAGTGGTCCAGATTCTGATGTACCAACGATTCTTTTTGCATTACTTCAGGCCATCAATTTGGCTCAAAAGGAAGTCTTGATTACAACGCCCTATTTTATTCCAAGCGATAGTATTATGGACGCCATCCTTATTTCGGCCATGAGTGGCGTTTCTGTAAAGCTTTTGGTTCCAAATGTTTCAGACTCAAGACTTGTTAATGCTGCAGCGAGTTCGTATTATAGATCGCTTTTAAAAGCAGGTGTTAAAATTTATAAGTATAACAAAGGCTTTATTCATGCCAAAACCATGGTCATCGATGATGAAATAGCCATAGTTGGCACAGCCAATATGGATGTGAGAAGTTTTGACCTTAATTTTGAAGTCAATGCTATTGTTTATGACGATGTCGTAGCAAATCAATTGAAAAAGGAATTCTACAACGATCTTTTAGATGCCGAGCCTATCGAATATGAACAATGGAAAAACAGGCCACAATACCATATTTTTCTCGATAAATTGGCTCGATTGTTTTCACCAATGCTTTGATGCTTCTATCAATATTCCTTTACTATCGAAATGTATGATGGATCAAACCATAGTTATCCACAAGAAGACATCATCATTAAATACACAAAGACTAATTTTAATTAATCTAACATTCAACTTATAAATCGTTATAGATGGAATGTTTGTAACGTTTTTTTCTTTTACTAAAAGATAGATAAATCCTCTTTGCACTATCTTCCTTTTTATTACTTTTGCTCCCTAATTTTTGGGATATAAATAATATATGATTTCAGTTGATAATTTAGCAGTAGAGTTTGGCGGAAGTGCCTTGTTTAGTGATGTGTCGTTTACCATTAATGCAACCGATAAAATCGCACTAATGGGTAAGAATGGTGCAGGCAAATCGACCATGATGAAGATTATTGCGGGAGAGCAAAAGGCCTCTCGAGGCAATGTACGTTTCCCAAAGGATGCAGTAATAGCATACTTACCACAGCATTTATTGACCGAAGACAAATGCACTGTTTTTGAAGAAGCCTCTAAAGCCTTTGCACACATCTTCGCCATGCGCGACGAAATGGATGCTCTAAATAAACAACTCGAAACCAGAACAGATTATGAGTCTGACGATTACATGAACATTATTACCAAAGTTTCCGACTTGGGTGAGAAATATTATGCTTTGGAAGACATTAATTATGATGCCGAAGTTGAAAAAGCATTGGTTGGGCTAGGTTTTAAACGCGAAGACTTTACCAGACAAACAAGTGAGTTTAGTGGTGGTTACCGAATGCGTATTGAATTGGCCAAAATTTTATTGCAAAAACCAGATTTGATCCTGTTGGATGAGCCAACTAACCATATCGATATCGAATCGGTCATTTGGTTGGAAGATTTCCTTATAAATAAAGCCAATGCAGTGATGGTCATCTCGCACGATAAAGCATTTATCGATAATATTACCAACCGAACTATTGAGGTCACAATGGGTCGTATTTACGATTATAAAGCTAATTATTCCCATTATTTACAATTGCGCGAGGATAGAAGGCTTCATCAAATAAAAGCCTATAATGAGCAGCAAAAATTCATTGCAGACAATATGGCGTTTATCGAGCGTTTTAAAGGCACATATTCTAAAACCAACCAAGTAAACTCACGCGAACGTATGCTCGAAAAATTGGAAATTATTGAAATCGACGAAATCGATACATCAGCTTTAAAGCTTCGTTTTCCACCATCACAACGCTCTGGTGATTACCCTGTAACAGTTAAGGATTTGTCAAAATCATATGGCGACCATGTGGTGTTTAAAAATGCCAACATGTCCATTTCGCGTGGCGAAAAAGTATCATTTGTTGGTAGAAATGGTGAAGGAAAATCAACAATGATTAAAGCCATTATGGGCGAAATTGATGTGGATGGTCACTGTGCTTTGGGCCATAATGTGAAAGTTGGCTATTTTGCACAAAACCAAGCATCATTATTAGATGAAGGCCTGACCATTTTCCAAACGGTTGATGAAGTCGCCGAAGGTGATGTACGCACTCAGATCAAGAATATTCTCGGCCGTTTTATGTTTAAAGGCGACGATATCGATAAAAAAGTAAGTGTACTTTCTGGAGGAGAGAAAACACGTTTGGCAATGGTGAAATTGCTGTTGGAACCCGTAAACCTCTTGATTCTCGATGAGCCAACCAACCACTTGGATTTAAAATCTAAAGATGTCCTCAAAGAAGCGCTGTTGGACTTTGATGGCACGTTGATATTGGTATCTCACGATAGGGATTTTCTACAAGGCTTGTCCCAAAAAGTATTCGAATTTAAAGACCAACGCGTCATTGAACATTTCGAGACCATTGATGATTTCTTGGTAAGAAATAGAATCGAAAATCTAAAACAGATTGATTTGAAGAAGTAACTAATAGTCTTTGAATTTGTTGTAGAATTATCGAACTTCGTTTACTTGTACTGAACTTGTTTCAGAAACATCAGATATAAAATGTTAAAACGATTTCGTATCGAGTCGTTAAGCAACCCCCAAAGTGACTATTAATTAATAAAGGGGCTCAATATTTGTTTTATTCAATAATGTAAAGTATATTTGTCATATAGTAAAAATAATTTTCCTAATTATAAAATATATTTGTCATGAGTTTTAAAAAGGTTGAAGAGTGTGAACGTACAAAACTAGAGCATTTTTTGAGTAAATTTCAGTTGCCTCATCCATTTAAGAAAGTTGGTGCTGGTATCGTTGTGTTAAGTTTTGTTCTATTGACGGTCATTAAGTTTATCGATACCGAACCATCGTGGATGCGACTATTTTTAAAACATGTAATGATTGTTGGTTTATTGGTCATATCCATTTCCAGAGAAAAAATAGAGGATGAGTTGATTGAGATTTTACGTTCCAAATCGTATGCATTGGCATTTATCATAGGTGTTGTTTATACCATGTTGCAGCCAGTTGTCAATTATGTCGTCAATATGATTTTGGGCACACAAGAGGAAGTTGATAATGTTTATTATTTTGAGGTGCTCTTATTTATGTTGTTGATTCAAGTTGGATTCTACGAACTTCTAAAACGCAACAGGTAATGAAAAACACAATAAAGGTAGAACGTGCTATTTTAAATTTGACACAAGACGAACTGGCTCAAAAAATAGGCGTCTCACGACAAACCATCAATTCTATCGAAGCCAATAGATACGTGCCCTCTACAGTGTTGGCCTTAAAACTATCAGAACTGTTTGGGAAGCCTGTAAACGATTTTTTTAAGTTAAGCAACGAGGACCGAAACTAGTCTTCAGTTTACAGTCTTCAGTCTTCAGTTCAGGATTTAGAAAATAGTTTTTAGTTTTCTGTTCACTATTCACCATTCACTACTCACTTGCAACCATTTGTTAACAATTTTTAGGATTTCAAAAGTGGTTTTTCCTTGTATTTTAAGTACATTTGAAACGTTACAATACTTAAAGTTATTTAGTGAGTTTATTGCCTAAACATAGGAAATTTAATTACAAGCCTAGACATCAAAATGATGCGTCCGAATCTTTACAAGATGATTTTAAGTCGAAATGGCAAGAAATCAAACCAAGAGCTAAACGTAAAAGCATATTTACTTCACCAATTTATTTGGTCTTGTTTTTGATACTGGTTATTGTATTAATGTACGTTTTAGGACGTTACGAATAGCTAAAATTATGGGTATTTTTAAACTAAAAAAGAACAAAAAATTCGATTATACACCTCGTTATTACAAAGGTGAAGGCAATCCTTTTGAGGTAAAACATAAATTTGATGAACATCGCAAAACCATCGATAATAAAGGGCTTAAAACAAAATTTGTAAACGCCATTGATGATTATAAATCTCCTGACAAGTCAGCGAATAAACGAATTTATATCATCATTGCTATTTTGATTTTTATCTTTTTATTGCTCATTGAATTCGATTTGTCAATTTTTCTACCCAACCGCTAATGGCAGATATCATTCAACTTTTACCAGATCATGTAGCTAACCAAATTGCTGCTGGCGAAGTCGTACAAAGACCAGCTTCAGTCGTTAAAGAATTACTTGAAAATGCCATAGATGCTGATGCAAAACTTATAAAGTTGATTGTTAAGGATGCTGGTAAAACCCTGATTCAGGTAATAGATGATGGTAAAGGTATGAGTGCAACCGACGCTCGATTGAGTTTTGAGCGCCATGCAACTTCCAAAATAAGGACTGCCGAAGACTTGTTCAGTTTGCACACCAAAGGCTTTAGAGGTGAAGCGCTGGCAAGTATTGCTGCCATTGCGCATGTAGAACTCAAAACCAAACAAGAGCAAGACGAATTGGGTACTCAAATTACCATTGAAGGGAGTGAGGTAAAATCACAAGACGTAGTGGTGACACCAAAAGGCACGTCCATTTCTGTCAAGCATTTGTTTTTTAACATTCCTGCACGACGCAATTTTTTAAAGTCTAATACAGTCGAAATGCGCCATATTATTGACGAATTTCAGCGTGTGGCTTTGGCGCATCCTAATGTCTCTTTTGCGATGTACCATAATGGTAGCGAGCTGTTTCATTTGCCAATAAGCAACTATCGTCAGCGTGTGGTCAATATCTTCGGAACGAAGACCAATGAAAAACTGGTGCCAGTTGAAGAAACCACCGAAGTACTGAAAATTTCAGGTTTTGTTGGAAAACCTCAATTTGCCAAAAAAACCAAGGCAGAGCAATTTTTCTTTGTCAATAACCGATTTATAAAAAGTCCTTATCTCAACCATGCCATTAATTCGGCATTTGAAGGTCTGATGAAAGATGGCAACCATCCAACCTATTTTTTAAATCTGTCAGTCGATCCAAAATCGATTGATATCAACATACACCCAACTAAAACCGAAATTAAGTTTGATGACGAGCATACTTTATACGCGTTGTTACGTTCAGCAGTAAAACACAGTTTGGGGCAATTCAATATTGCTCCAGTACTCGATTTTGAGTACGACCCTAATCTCGATACACCTTACGATTACAAAGATAAAGCCGCTTCAACACCAACCATTGAGGTCGATAGAAATTTTAATCCATTTATAGAAAAGCGAAGTTCTGGTAAGCAAATTACGGCGTTCAAAAAACAAACAGCCAATAATTGGGATAGTTTGTATGTTGGGCTAGAATCAAAAGGCACACGTTCAGAGCACGATTTTAGCGAAGTGGAGTTTGAAAGTGAGCAAAAAACAGAGTCGCTTTTTAAAGATCAATCTTCCGAAACCGTACATTCAACCTACCAGTTGCATAATAAATACATTGTTAGTACAATAAAATCTGGGATGTTGCTCATTGACCAACATAGAGCGCATCAACGCATTTTATATGAGAATTTGTTGAAAAGTATGACAGTAAAGGAAGCTGTGAGCCAACAATTGCTGTTTCCGTTGCAGTTGCATTTTTCATCTAACGAATTGACGATTTTAAAACAATTAAAAGAAGATTTGGAAGCCACTGGGTTTATTTTTTCTAATTTTAAGAATGAAAATATTGAAATCATTGGTGTTCCTGTAAGTGTTCCAGACAGTGAAGTGTCGATTATTTTAGAACAATTGATAAGCGATGTGGAGCAAGAAATACCAGATAGTCATTTTAGTGCGACCGATTTGTTGGCAAAATCGATGGCAAAAAGCTTGGCTATTAAAGCTGGTCAATCATTAAACAATGCCGAGCAAGAGCATTTGGTCAACAGTTTATTTGCTTGTAAAGAACCCAATGTGTCGCCAACCAATCGCACTACCTTCGTAACGATTGATGTGGACGAACTGGATAAGAAATTTATATAAAAACGTATGATGAGAGGAATCACAGATACTGTAAAACACTTATTAATCATCAATATATTGATGTTTGTAGGCACAATGGTTGTGAAGAATGAATTGTTTTACCAATGGTTTGCGTTATATTTTCCAAAAAACGATTTGTTCCAACCTTGGCAAATAGTCACGCACATGTTTATGCATGGTAACTTGATGCACATTTTGTTTAACATGTTTGCTTTGTGGATGTTTGGTACAGCGGTTGAACAGGTTTTTGGAGGTAAGAAGTTTTTGTTTTTATACTTTTCTGCAGGTTTAGGAGCGGTTTTATTGACCTTTATTGTTTATTATATTCAGATATTTCCTTACTTAAGCCAGGTGTCAGCATTAGGTTTGCCAAAAGGATTAGTTGATGAAGTGATCAATTTAAACATCTTAAGGGCTGAATCAGGAACTGGAGATTTGTATTACAATAGTGAGGTGCTCAAGGAAAAATTAATACCACTTTTTGCCCAATACAATGAGAGTTTGTCGTCTATTAATAGTTCGACGTTTGAAGCGTTTTATCATCTCAATGTAAAATCACATGGCTCAATGGTTGGTGCTTCTGGAGCGATTATGGGTGTTTTGGTTGCATTTGGGATGTTGTTTCCAGATTCAAAATTGATGCTTATATTTTTGCCAATTCCTATTAAAGCAAAATATTTTATTCCAGGCATTATCGCCTTGGATTTGTTTTCGGCCATCACAGGTCAATCTATCTTTAGTCCGAGTAATACAGCATACATAGCACATATTGGAGGTGCTTTAACAGGGTTTATTATGATGTGGTATTGGAAAAAAACCCAATTCGACAAAAATCGTTGGAACTAAATGAGCTCATTGCAACAAGATATTCTGTACAAATTAAAACGTCTCAATGCTTTAGAAAAAATCATTGCTATTAATGTCGTGGTGTTTTTGGTTGGCTTTGTTTTGTTTAGAGTGTTCAACGTTGCGAGTCCTTTAGCTTGGTTTGAATTGCCTCGCAATTTTTATGATGCCCTTTATAAACCTTGGACCATTATCACTTATGGCTTTGTACATTATGGTTTTCTGCACATTCTGTTTAATTTGATTGTGTTATATTACTTATCTCGATTGATGCACAATTTATTCAGTCGAAAATTGATACTTAATATTTATTTTTTGGGCATCATTTCTGGTGGATTGGCATTCTTGTTCGTCTATAATGTACTGCCTAAAAGCATGGTCAATGTCGTTGGCGCATTGGTAGGCGCATCGGCAGGAGTCAGAGCATTATTGATTTTTTTGTGTGCCTATATGCCTAAAACAGAAGTGCGCCTCATTGCTTTTAATGTAAAACTTCAATATTTAGGAATTGCCTTGGTCGTTATCGATATTATTGGATTGTTCAGTATCAATCAAGGTGGTAATGTGGCGCATCTTGGTGGTAGCTTATTGGGTTATTTTTATGCAGTCCAACTGCATAAGGGAACAGATATTGGAAAAGGTTTTGAACGTTTTACAGATTGGGTATCTGGTTTGTTTGAACCAAAAAAGCGGTCACCTTTAAAAACTGTCTATAAAGGCAAATCAACTAAAGTGGCTGGTCATACTAAAACAGAGTTTAATGAGTTTAATAAGCAAAAGCAAATTGACCTAATTTTGGACAAAATCAGTAAAAGTGGTTATGAGAGTTTAACTGAAGCAGAAAAAGCTTTTTTGTTCAAGGCAGGAAAAGACTAAATAGTTATGAAGAACCTTAAGCTGTTCGATAAAATAGTGTTCTTTTTTAACTCGTTGGCAGCAACGATGCTTTTACTCGCTTATATTTTGCCTCATGTTGAACCTAAAAAATTTGCTTTTTTATCAGTTTTGAGTTTAACAGTACCATTTTTGATCATTCTGAACATTCTCTTTCTAATATACTGGCTATTAAAAGTTAAAAAGCAACTCATTTTATCACTTGTTGTATTGATGATTGGTTTCAATTACCTAGGATCGCTTTATAAGTTTTCATCTTCCAAAAATGTGGATGACACCGAAAACATTAAGGTCATGAACTATAATGTGCGATTGTTCAATGTCTTTAAATGGATTCCTGACGAAGATGTTGACAAAAAAATCATAGCGTTTATCAACGAGAAACAACCAGATATTTTGAGCGTACAAGAGTATAGACGTGATAAAGACATCAGCTTTGATGGTTATCATAAGTATGAAGTCATTTCGGGTGAAAAAGTAAAAAATGGCCAGGCTATTTTTTCGAAATTTCCAATTGTAAACTCTGGTTCCATTGAGTTTCCTAATTCGTTTAACAATGCTATTTTTGTGGATGTTGTTAAAAAAAATGATACCATTAGAGTTTACAATGTACACCTTCAATCAATGAAAATTGATGCAAATGCAGATGCTTTAAAAAATGAATCTTCAGAAAGTATTTATAGAAGTGTCAGCAATACCTTTACCATGCAGCAGGCACAAGCAGAGCAGTTTTTGGTTCACAAAAAGCAGTGCCCATATAAGATGATTATTTGTGGCGATTTTAACAATACAGCATATTCGTATGTGTATAAAGAAGTAAAAGGGGAGTTGCAAGATGCTTTTGTTGAAGCTGGCAATGGGTTTGGGCGTACGTTTGATTTTAAATTTTTCCCTGTCAGAATCGATTTCCTTTTGGTTGATGAAGCTTTTGAAATCAATAGTTTTAAGACCTTCGATGTCGTGCTTTCTGACCATTATCCGATCATGACCAAGATTAAATTAAAAGGTTAAGGATTAATGATTCAGAATTTTTTAACCAAAAAAAAATCAAAAACTTTACATCATCAAACAATCTGCTGTATCTGCAATGATATGAATGACCAATCCAATACCGAGCAGTCTCGTTTTTTTGAAAAATAGCATCAGCACATAAACTACCATGGCATAATAAGTGTGAAGCGGATGAAAATTGATGCTACATCTGTTAGCATCAAACAGCGGAGTGGCCAATAAGTGATCAAGGTCAATGAGCATCCCCAAGATCATAATGAGATAGGCCATTTTCCAGTTAGATTTAAAGAAGACTAAAGCGACCACTAAAGGCAGCCCAAAATGAATTCCGTAATGAATGATTGATTGTGCCATTATAATTGTAGGTGTTGTGCTTCTAAATATAACATGGCATTTGGACCTTCATTGCAAATCAAATCCAAAATGCTCAAATTGGGCATAAAACCGTGCTTGTCATCAAACACCTGAACATACGATTTGAATTCTTGAGGTGTTTCTTTTCTGTTATCAGCAAGCAATCGATAGTCGATGGAGCCTTTAGGTTCTTTTTCAAATACTGTGGTTGTTTTATAGTCAAATGGCAGCTGCAAACAGTCGTAAATGACTTCTAAACATTTAAAATTAAAATCTAAAAGATGTGTGTGTTTTGTTGTAAAAAGTGGTTTTAAATCATCCTCATAAAACTCAAAAAAAGGTGAACTGCTATAAGCCGATTGTATCGACTTCCAATGTAACTCTTGCCAAGCTTCATCTTCCGAAATCAAAATATCTTTATACAATTGCCTGTTTTTTTGAGAATATACGACAGGTACTGTCAGTGGCAATTTGCCGTTGGCATCATAAATATAAGCTCGGTTACGATAGGTTTGTTTTTGGTAATTATCGCATACTTCAAAAGTCACTGTATCAGCCTTTGCAATCGCCACAAAACTTGCGATGCTTGGAAGATAGGTTGGATGGAGTAAAATGTTCATTTGTCGATGCGATTATTTGTTTATTGATAATTTCTCAAAACTATATGTTCATTAGAAAATCAACAAATTACCAAAAAACAAATTAATCTTATTTGGCCTTACGCTTTTTTCTCCAAGCACTAAAACCAAACCAACCAGCTAATACCACCAAGAATGGAATGAAATAAGACACTGGTTTTCCACTACCACCAACGGTTGTAAACAAACGTTCCCAACGTATTTTATTCAATCCTTTTCCGTTAGTGTCCCAACTCATCCACACAAATACGGGCTTGCCAACAACGTGGTCAAAAGGCACATAACCCCAACTTCTAGAGTCTAAAGAATTGTTACGATTGTCTCCCATCATCCAATAGTAATCTTGTGAAAAGGTATATGAGTTGGTTATTTGCCCATCAATACTTATTTGGTTGCCATTAACCGATAATTTATGGCCTTCATATTCGGTAATGATACGCTTGTATAATGGAAGGACATCTATGTTTAGGTCAATAGTTTTTCCAGCTTGAGGAATGTAGATTGGACCAAAATTATCATTATTGAAATCGAAATGTGCATCCCGAGGAAAAATGCTTGGGTCCCAAGTGGTTGAAGGGATTTTTTTAATCGATTTTACTCTTGAATCACTTCTGATCTTATCAACTAAATCATCAGTAACATTCACATTGAGCACTGTTGGAGATATTCCAAATTTTAATTGATTAAACACTTCTTGTGATAAGTTTCCAGATAATCCAACGGTTAATGAATCTTTAGAAACGACATCCAATGCTGCTTGGTTTTGTTTTAGATACTCTTGAATTCTTTCATTTTCCCAAACATCAGCAGCTAAAGTATAAACTCTGGTATATTCTTTAATTTCGTAAGTATCCAAAAAGGATTGGTCAACTGGAGTTTTGGTTTCAACTGTATAAAAGAACTGCAAGCGCGCTCTATCTGGTAACACATTTTGCTTTCCGTTGATATAAACATAACCATTTTTTACGGATAGTGAATCACCTGGAAGACCAACACAGCGTTTTACGTAATTTGTTCGCTTGTCAATCGGTTTATAATATTTTTTGTCTGCTGGTTTGTACATATTGTATAAGGTGTCAACAGGCCAGTTAAAAACCACAATATCGTTATGTTCAATATCCTCAAAACCAGGAAACCTAAAATAAGGTAATTGTGGATGAGGTAAGTATGATTTCACTTTTGCTATAGGGATGGTATCGTGAACCATAGGTGCAGCGACTGTTGTCATCGGAGTTCTGGCACCATAATGTACTTTACTGACAAACAGAAAATCGCCAATGAGCAATGTTTTTTCTAATGATGATGTTGGTATTGTAAAAGGTTGTATAAAATAAGTATGAACGATCGTTGCAGCAACAATGGCAAATAATATAGAGCTTACCCAATCACCAAGACCTGTTTTTGGATGCAAACTTCGATCTTTAATATGCTCAACATCTACAAAATAGTTAAGATAGTAGTTATAAAACCCAAATGTTATGACAGCCAATAGCGTGTCAATGGTTGAATTTTTGCCAAAACTTCTCGAAGTTTCTACCCAAACGACTGGAAACATGATGAGGTTGACAATTGGTACAAACAATAAAATGGTCCACCACCAAGGTCGGTTGATGATTTTCATTAAGATTACCGCGTTATACACTGGAATGAAGGCCTCCCAAGCTTGTCTGCCAGCTTTTACGTATAATTTCCATGTACCAAGCCCATGAATAATCTGAACTATAAAGAAAAATATAACCCATTGAGTAATTGTCATAATTGTATTTTTGTTTTTATCAGTTGAAAATTAATAGAGATTGTTGCTTTCAAACTCTAAATTAACCTATGTTTAACACATCTTTCATTGTAAATACGCCTTTTTTACCAACAATCCACTCGGCTGCAATCACAGCGCCAAGCGCAAAACCTTCTCTGCTGTGAGCAGTATGTTTTATATTGATGGTGTCAACAGAAGACTCGTATGTGATTTCGTGAGTTCCCGGAACATTTTCAATGCGTTTGGCTGTCATGCCAATTTCATTATGTTTTGGATGCTCTAGTGTCCAGTTTTTATATTCTGAATTTTTGATGATCTCTTCAGCTAGTGTAATTGCTGTTCCACTTGGAGCGTCTAGTTTTTGTGTATGATGTATTTCTTCAATACTTATCTTATATTGAGGCAGACCTTTCATCAATTTAGATAAGGTTTTATTCAATTCAAAAAAGATATTGACACCCAAACTAAAATTTGAAGCATATAAAAAAGCACCATTTTTGTTTTGGCATAAAGTCACCATATCATTATAATGCGATAACCAACCAGTGGTCCCAGAAATTACAGGGATATTGTGGGTGATGCAATAGGTAATATTCTCAACGACTGATTCTGGTGTGCTGAAATCGATGGCTACATCAACATCATTGAGCAAATAGTCTTTATCCTTACTTGTCACTTTAAGTACAATAGTATGTTGTCTTTGAAGTGCAATGCCTTCAATAACTTTCCCCATTTTACCATAACCGAGTAGTGCTATCTTCATTAGAATTTAAAATTCAAAGTGAGACCTAGATCCGATGAGTTTTCCCATTCATTATATTGAAAATGTGGGCGTAAGGCCAAATTTTCATCAACATTATACTGTAGTAAATGTGCATCGACATTAGCATCAATGATGTTTAAAGTGTAAATACCAATAGTAATCAGTAATGACAGTTCTTTATTTCGTTTTAATGTCTTTTGAGCTCTTATAAGTCCATCAGTCGAGACTCTGGGCGTTACGCCAGTTCCGTAAAACTCATCATCAGTAAAACCAGCTAAACGACGTTTATAGGCATCGCGATACCTATCGTATTGTTTGTCATTGCGTTTGTAGAAATATATTCCTGCACCAACGCCGCCAACAAAAATGGGTATTTTCCAATATTTTTTATTATGAGCTTGACCAAGTCCTGGAAGAATAGCCGAATAGAAAGCTGCTCTCGATGGTGCCAACACATCGAATGGTTTTTTTGTAAGGCTATCGATAATGACTTCTTTTGGAAGCTCTACTGCAGTGCTGTCAGTTTCTTTTTGGGAAAACCCAAAAATGCTTATCAGTAATAAGAAAAGTGTAATATAAACTTGCTTATTTGGCACTTTGAACTAGTTTTTTGATGCGATTAAAATCCTCTTCCGAATGAAATGGAATGGTAATACTTCCTTTGCCATTCTTACTCAATTTAACGCTGATTTTGTGTCCAAAGTATTCCGAAAATTCTTTAACTCCTTTTTTGATGAATTTTGGAAGTTCTTCTGTTTCAGTTTTTGGTGAAATCTTGATTTCGTTAGTGTTATGGTAATTTTTTACCAAAGCTTCCGTATCTCTAACAGATAATTGGTTACTTATGATTTTTTCATAGATATCCAGCTGGCTGCTTTGGTCTTCGATGTTGATAATGGCACGACCATGACCCATCGATATAAACCCATCGCGCATACCAGTTTGAATGATTGGGTCTAACTTTAACAATCGCAAATAATTGGTGATTGTTGAGCGTTTTTTACCTACACGGTCGCTCATTTGCTCTTGTGTCAGGTTGATTTCGTCAATCAAGCGTTGGTATGATAACGCAATCTCTATTGGGTCCAGATCTTGGCGTTGTATGTTTTCGACCAAAGCCATTTCTAACGATTCTTGGTCGTTTGCCAAACGAATATATGCTGGAATAGTTTCTAGTCCTATGAGTTTTGAGGCTCTTAAACGACGCTCTCCAGAAACCAATTGATATTTGTTAAAATCGAGCTTTCTAACAGTAATGGGTTGGATGATCCCAAGTTCTTTTATGGAAGATGCTAATTCGCGTAAGGATTCTTCATTAAAATTGGTACGAGGTTGAAACGGATTGATTTCAATGGCATCCAATTCTAATTCAATGATATTGCCAATAACTTTATCAGCATTTTTATCCTGTACTGATTTGATATCGTTTGTTGGGTCTTTTAAAAGTGCAGATAAACCTCTACCTAAAGCTTGTTTTTGTGTTGCCTTCGCCATTAGTCATTCTTTTTAATAATTTCTTTTGCCAAACTTAAATAATTTGAAGCACCTTTACTACTAACGTCATAATTAATAATGCTTTCACCATAACTTGGTGCCTCACTCAAACGTACATTACGCTGAATGATTGTTTGAAAGACCATGTCACTAAAGTGTTTTTGGACTTCTTCGACCACTTGGTTTGATAAACGCAAACGAGAATCGTACATGGTTAGTAACATACCTTCAATGTCCAGATTTTGATTGTGGATGCGTTGCACACTTTTTACGGTATTAAGTAATTTTCCAAGACCTTCAAGAGCAAAATATTCACATTGTATAGGAATAATGACCGAATCGGCCGCAGTTAAGGCATTCAATGTCAATAAACCCAGAGAAGGTGCACAATCTATCAATATATAATCATAAGACGACTTAAGGTGCGTAATTGCTTTTTTGAGCATATATTCACGTTCGTCTTTATCTACCAATTCTATTTCAATAGCTACCAGATCGATATGTGCTGGAATAATATCGACGTTTGGAGATGACGTTTTTATGATGATGTCTTCAGCAGTTGCCGAATGTTCGATAAGTTGATAAGAACCAATTTCAACGCTTTCTACATCAACACCCAAACCAGATGTGGCATTGGCTTGAGGGTCGGCATCGATAAGCAGTACTTTTTTTTCTAAAACTCCCAAGGAAGCAGCTAAATTTACTGACGTTGTTGTTTTTCCTACGCCTCCTTTTTGATTGGCAATTGCAATGATTTTACCCATTAAATGATTTGGTTTTTTAAGAGGGTAAAAATACGATTATTTGTGAGGATAAAAAATGTTACTTGTTAACAAATCTTAATAGTTGTTATGTTTTTTAATAGGGTGATGTTTATGGGGATTGCACTTTATTATGATAGAGAATTTGGCAATTTGATATTGTAGAGAAATATTTTTAATTTTGAATAACTGACAAATGTCATATTCTTGTTGAGTTGACCTCCTTATTTTTGCTCAATAATCGGATAAAAATATCCTATTTAAAATATATGATGTTAAAACACTATAATTATGAAAATTATTTTTAAATTCTTTGTTAAAAACAACACCAGAAACCTATCGTTTTTAACCTTAATGTCTCTTTTATTGTTCTCTTGCTTTGAGGATAAAAAAACAGAATATGCTTCAGCAGAAGAAATTCCAGTTAATAGAGAAATGATTGCAGAACTGACAGCACCTCCTTTTGTGCCAACACCAATTGGTAAAAGAAAAGCCAAAAAACTCATTGTCAAGATGGAAATTCTTGAAGAGGAAGGTGAAATTACAGATGGTGTACGTTATGTGTATTGGACTTTTGGAGGCTCAGTACCTGGAAGTTTTATCAGAACTCGCGTTGGTGATGAAATAGAATTCCATTTACAAAACCATCCTGACAATAAATTGCCTCACAACATCGATTTGCATGCTGTCACAGGTCCAGGTGGAGGTGCAGAATCTTCATTTGTGGCACCTGGACATGAGAAGGTATTTTCATTTAAAGTATTGAATCCAGGGCTTTATGTCTATCACTGTGCTACTGCTCCTGTAGGAATGCACATTGCAAATGGAATGTATGGTCTGATCTTGGTAGAGCCTGAAGGTGGACTGCCAATTGTGGATAAAGAATATTATGTCATGCAAGGTGATTTTTATACCAAAGGTGCCAATGGCGAACGTGGCTTACAACCTTTTGATATGCAGAAAGCCGTTGATGAAAAGGCCGATTATGTAGTCTTCAACGGAAAAGTTGGAGCATTGACAGGTGATGGAGCCCTAACGGCCAAAGTTGGTGAAACAGTAAGGCTGTTTGTTGGAAATGGAGGCCCAGGATTGGTGTCGTCTTTCCATGTCATTGGTGAAATTTTTGATAAGGTTCATGTAGAAGGTGGAGATCTTGTTAATGAAAATGTTCAAACGACTATGATACCTGCTGGTGGTGCTGCCATTGTAGAATTTAAAGTGGATGTTCCTGGTACATTTATTCTCGTCGACCACTCCATATTTAGAGCCTTCAATAAAGGTGCTTTGGGGATGTTGAAAGTAGAAGGAGAGAAGAATAAAAAAATATATTCTGGTGAGTTGATGGATAATATCTATTTGCCTGAAGGTCCTGGAATCCAGTCTATGCCAACAACAGATGAAGTCAAGGAGTCTGATATTCCGGCTCAATCGTTTGCTGAACAAATGGAATTTGGTAAACAAATTTACGGTCAAACATGTATCGCTTGCCACCAAGCAGAAGGACAAGGTATTCCAAATGCTTTTCCTCCTTTGGCAAAATCAGATTATCTCAATGCTGATGTAGATAGAGCTATTGATATCGTCCTTCATGGTAAGACAGGTGAGATTACAGTCAATGGTCAAAAATATAACAGTGTGATGACCCGACAGTCTTTATCAGCAGAAGAAATTGCAAATGTTATGACCTACGTGTATAACAGTTGGGGAAATAACAAAACAGTTGTGACTCCACAGCGAGTTAAAAATGTAAAGAGTAAAAAGTAAACTTAATTAATAGCAAGTAGTGATGTGTACCAAAACCTTCAGATTGACTTTAGTATTTATTGCAATGCAGATGTTTAGTTATGGACAGTCTGAAGGAATGGTTCACATAAAAGGAGCTCGTTACATTCCATTATATGGAAGAGATTCCACAGTGGTTGAGGTTAAGGATTTTAAATTGGATGCGTATCCTGTCACAAATGCTGACTATAAAGAGTTTGTCAAAAAGTATCCAAAATGGCAAAAATCGAAGGTCAAGGGACTTTTTGCAGACGCCAATTACTTGAGAAATTGGAAAAGCGATTTAGAATATAAAGACACTGAAAATCCTAAAAGTCCTGTAACGTATGTCAGTTGGTTTGCAGCTAAAGCCTATTGCGAATGTCAAGGGAAGCGACTTCCTACAATGGATGAATGGGAATATGCTGCCATGGCAGATGAAAACACAAAAGACGCTCGTATTAAAAAATCATACAACGAGCAAATTTTGGCTTGGTACGAAGCTTCTCGATCTAATGAGAATGAGATCGGTCAAAACCCAAAAAATTATTGGGGCGTTTATGATTTACATGGCTTGGTTTGGGAATGGACTTCTGATTTTAATTCAGTTCTGCTGTCAGGAGAATCTCGAAAAGACAATGATAAAGACAATAATTTGTTCTGCGGAAGCGCAGCATTGGGTGCCACCGATTTAATGAATTATGCGGCATTTATGCGCTATGCCTTTAGGGGAAGTATTAAAGCCAACTACGCGATTAAAAACCTCGGATTTAGATGTGCTAAAGACATCGATAACACACAATAACATGAAAAAAACACTATTTATAATCTGCTGCATTCTTTCTTTTGGATTGACTGCATGCAAAAATGATGCTGCCAAAAACAAAACGGATGCTGCCATAATGTATCAATGTCCAATGCAATGTGAAAGTGACAAAACTTATGATGAAGCCGGAAGTTGTCCTGTTTGTAAAATGGATTTAAAGGAAATTGAAATTGAAAATGAATCCGATAAAGCATCCAACGAAATTTCAGACATGTCCATTTACAATTTACCTTCTACCTGGACCAATCAAAATGGTGAAGACATTCAATTGGTTGACCTAAAAGGTGATGTATTGGTCATGGTCATGATTTATACGTCTTGCAAAGCGGCTTGTCCTCGATTGGTAGCCGATATGCGAAACATCGAAGAACGATTACCAAAAAGCACTAAAGATAAAGTGAAAATGGTATTGGTAAGCATTGACCCTAAAACGGATACACCAGAACGCCTAAAAGCTTTTGCTAAAGAAAATTTTATGGATGAAGACCCTTGGCTCTTTTTAAGATCTTCGGAGGAAAACACTAGAGAATTTGCGGCAGTTTTGGCCGTGAATTATAAAAAGATTTCGCCTCTCGATTTTTCACATTCTAACATCATCAGTGTGTTTAATGCTGATGGTGAAATGGTGTTTCAACAGGAAGGGCTTGGTGTCAACTCTGATGCTACTATAGAGCATATTGAAGAAGCGGTCGATAAAATCTAATGTTAGAATAACTCAACTAAAGTTTCACATCCAAGGGACTAATAAAAATAAACTTATGAAAAAACTCATCCTTTTGACATTCTTCGGAATGTTGAGCCAGACCTATGTTGCCCAAGAATTTGAAGTCAATTTAGAATTAAAACCACGCTTTGAGTACAGACATGGCTTTAAAACTTTGATTCCTGATGATGTTGATGCGGCATCTTTTGTGTCGCAACGTTCAAGACTTAATTTTAATTATGCAAGTGAAAAACTAAAGGCTTTTATCTCTTTGCAGAATGTAAGGATTTGGGGCGATGTCAATACGCTTTCAGCCAGCGATGCAAATGGAACAGCTATTCATGAAGCTTGGGCATCGGCCATTTTAAGCAGTAAGTTCTTTCTAAAAATGGGACGTCAGGAGATTGTATATGATGACCATCGCATTTTTGGGAATGTCGATTGGGCACAAACTGGTCGTAGTCACGATGCTTTTATTGCAACTTATGTCCCAAACAGCAACACGAGATTGGATGTTGGAATCGCACTCAATGAAGAAGACGAAACTCTTTTTAAAACCGATTATGATGTTAATAATTATAAGTCCTTTCAGTATGCATGGTATCATACCAAATTTGAATCACTTGCCTTGAGTTTTTTGGCATTGAATACTGGATTTACTTTTGAGCATGAAGAAGAACAGGAAGTCGATTACAATCAGACCTTTGGAATGTATTCAGAGTACTCAAAGCATAAGTTGAAAGCAGATGCTTCGATATATTTTCAAACAGGGAAAATAGCCAATCGCAATTTGAATGCCTTTAATTTATCTGGAAATGTTCACTATGATTTCACGGTCAATTTTAATCTGGGACTTGGTGCTGAATATCTTTCTGGAACTGATATGAACACAAATGATGATAAGCTAAAATCCTTCAACCCATTGTTTGGAACCAATCACAAATTCAATGGTTGGATGGATTATTTTTATGTGGGCAATCATATCAATTCTGTAGGCTTGCTGGACATCAATTTGCCTTTGAAATATAAAAAGGATAAAGTGTCAATTCAGTTGGTGCCTCATGTGTTTTCTTCTGCGGCGACGATTGTGAATACTTCAGGGAATGAAATGGATAGTTATTTAGGTACCGAAATCGATTTTACACTGGGTTACAAAATTGCTGACGCCATTGATTTCCAAGTTGGGTATTCACATATGCTTGCCACAGAAACCATGGAAGTGTTGAAAGGTGGCAATAAAGACAACACCAACAATTGGGCTTGGGCCATGTTTGTGTTTAAACCAAAATTGTTTACTTATACAAAATAGGAATTAATTTACCTCCAAAATTCATCATCAAGCTTGTCTTCAAAACCATCTTGATGATGGATTTTTTCTATTACAGCCAATTGTTCTTCAGTGGCAACTTTCTGAATCTCTGGGAACAGCACACGTTCTTCAAACCGAATATGCTGCTCTAATTCTTCCTCAATTTTATGTAAAGATTTTTCAATATCACCTTCTTCATTAAACAATCGTTTTAACCTACGATGGTCAGCCAACGCACGTTTAATAAGATCATTGTTGTCCTCCAAAAGCGTAAAAATATGAGCTTCTTCCAATTCAAAATGAGGCACCAAATGGGTTTCAAAAAACCAGTCTGCATAAGTCTTAATGCGTTCTGTTTCTACATTTTTATTAAATCCATTTCTTATTTTCCAGGAGAGCAACAATCCGTGATGGTGGTCTCTGCTCAAGGGTTGCAAAGCTTTATGTCGTTTTAAGGGTTTTGGAGTCATGGTTGAAAATATTAACAATTATAAATAAAATGCCCAAAGGCAACAAGATGCTACAAACAAATAATAAGAGATGATAATTAGGCATCATTCCTACACCAAAATAATAAAGACATCCTTGAATGAACAATATGCATTCAGTAGTAAGGAAACCAGCTATAAAACTATATAAGCCAAACGATAAAATTTTACTTTTTTTGTTGACTAAAGGGCTTTGCAATATAAAGGCAAATAAAAATCCAGAAATGATGCCCAACATGGTCAAATGGATAAAACCAATCACAAAATCACGATATTGATATGCCTTCTCGGCCACTTCCGGAATCAATGATAATGTCTGTATGCCAATTTTTAGAACGAAGCATAACAACGCAAATCGATACATTAGTTTAATCGTTGTTGAACCATTTGCCCAAAACGAATTCCAATGAGGTTGCAACAGCTTCAATAAATAATATAATGCCAAAACTTGCAAAACAACACCGAGTCCATTTATCCAAAGTAGGAGAGGATGGAAGGCGAACCAGCTTACAGGCAAAGCAAAAGTAAATATTGTAGCTAGAATTAATAGTGCAAAAAAGTGTTTAAAAAGTTGATGATTGGCGATGTTGAACTGATTTAGGAAAACAGCCAAAACAGCCAACAAAAACCAGCCATTAAACTGAAAATGCAAAAAGAACTGAATCGCAATTTGATAAAAGGCCGAGGTTTGCCCTAATGTAGCCACTGCAGGTCCCAAACACCAAACACCAATGGTGGATAGCAACATAAACAACAAGCATGCTTTCAATAAATAGCGAGCAGGAAGCGAGGTTGTTTTATGGTGTTGCCAAACTAAACGAACAAAATAATAACTGCAAAAAATATGTAAGGTCGAAAAACTGATTGAGATGGCAGCATAGCCTTGTAACGGAAAGCTGATCATCATGCCAACAACGGCAAGTTGGGTAATCCAAAATAAACGGTTGTATATTGGTTTTTTATCAGGAATAAAATGATGTACAATTAACAGATACAGCATTAAATAGACCCAACCCAACATCGCCACATGCGAATGTCCATGTGTTAAAAACCTAAAATTGAGTGATAACGGTTGTATAAAAACATAACGCAAAACCAAACCCATTGACGCTGCCACTAAAAAATTAAGAAGACAAACGAGGATAAATTTTTTCTGCATTAAAATTCAATTTTGGTCTTGTAAAGGTAGAAATAATTTAAAAAAAGAACACTCCCCTTGTTGTTTCTCACATTGTAATGTATGTTGTTTTCCCTCAAAAAAACATCCGTACATTACTGTAGGTTAAGCCACCAAAGGAAGTGTAACTTCAATCAAAACCAAATATTAAACGAATAATTGCTCCAGCTTTATGGCTGCAGGAAACAATATGTTATTTTCTAAATGTATGTGTAAATGCAAATCTTTTTCAAATTCTTCAAGCATAGCAAACGTCACTTTATAAGTGTTGCAAGCGTCAGATGGTGGTGTGTAATTATCAGTTAATTTTGCTATCTGTCTGAAACGTTCCCCTTCGTTTTCGTGTTCATCTTTCATCATTGCAATAGGATTTTCGACGGTGCCAAATTGTGGCGCTTGTATTGCAGTACCATCTAATTGCGCTTTTACCATTTTCTTAATGAAAGGGAAGAGGATGAGTTCTTCTTTTTTCATATGAGCAGCTAATTCTCTGGAGGATGCAATGAAATATGCAGTAATTTCCAAAAGTTCGGGATGTCTTTGTCCATGTACTTTGCACAACTTATCTAAAAATTGACGAAGTACTGGCGTTTTTTCCTCTACATAGCGATGGTGTTTTTTTTCTATATACTCGGCCAATAAATCCAATGGCCAGGATTTGTAGTCGATGGATTGATCGGTAGAGCTGTTTAAAACATGATCTAACTCATCAAGAAGCTGATTGCAATCTACATTGTTTTTGTCGCAAACTTCTTCAATGGTTCTATCTCCTTTACAGCAAAAATCAATACCATACTTATTAAATATTGCAGCTGTTCTAAAATCTTCTGCCACAAACTGTCCAATTTGTTTTTGTGAATCTTTATGTAATACGTCCATAATTGTTTTTATTTCGGATAAATTTATCCTATTTGTAGTCAATTTTTTTTAAATTTTTAAAAATGTAACTCCAGACTTAATGTCTAAAGCCAATTGTTCGAGATTTGTACTCTCTAACATGTTTTTCAATTCTGTTCTCACTATTTTAAATTGATCATGCACAGGACATGGATGTTCTTCTTCACAGGTGTGTAAACCCAATCCACAACCTTTATAAATCTTGTCACCATCGATGGCATTGACGATTTCGGAAAGTTTAATGGACTGAATATCTTTTTTATCAATCTCAAAACCACCATAAGCGCCTTTTACAGAGTTTATGATATTGTGTCTTGCCAAATCTTGCAAGATTTTTGCCGTGAATGCTTCTGGTGAATCTATTTCTTTGGCAATATCTTTTAAGCTTACACGCTTACCTTCATAAGAATTATAAGCTATATAGATGCTGGCCTTGATACCATATTCACAAGCTTTAGAGAACATAATTGACTTTTTTTGTTGCTACAAAGATATAAATATTTTTAATTCGGACAAATTTATCCATATTAAAAAAATCTTAAAGTTTGATAAGGATAAAACCTACGAGATTTTTTTGGTTATCTTTATAATCAATCAATTAACAACTTCATATGAAAAAAATCAATTATTTATTTAAAGCAACTTTTGCATTCGTTTTGTTTTTTGCCATCTCTTTTTCGGCAGAAGCGCAATTAAAAAAGAATGTAAGTGTAGAAGGAATTACAGAATATATTATGGATAATGGGATGAAAGTCCTTCTGTTCCCAGATAATTCTGCACAAACAATTACAGTTAACATAACTTATATGGTTGGCTCTCGTCATGAAGGTTATGGCGAAAAGGGAATGGCTCACTTATTAGAGCATATGGTGTTTAAGGGTACACCAAATCATCCTAATATTCCAGAAGAACTATCGTCGCATGGTGCACGACCAAATGGAACCACTTGGTACGATCGAACCAATTATTTTGAGACCTTTAATGCTACTGACGAAAATTTAGATTGGGCTTTAGATTTGGAAGCAGACAGAATGGTCAATTCATATATCGCTAAAAAGGATTTAGAATCGGAGTTTTCAGTGGTTCGAAATGAATTTGAAAGTGGTGAAAATTCACCTTCTGGTGTGTTGATGGAAAAAGTGATCAGTTCAGCTTATCTATGGCATAATTACGGAAAATCGACCATTGGTAATCGTTCAGACATTGAGCGTGTTCCTATTGAAAACTTACAGGCGTTTTATAAAAAATACTATCGACCAGATAATGCCATTTTGATGGTTACTGGTAAGTTTGAAACCGATAAAACATTGGCTCTCATACAAAAGAAATTTGGAGGCATCAAAAACCCTGCGACGCCTTTAAGAGATATTCCAACAGTTGAACCAGCACAAGACGGTGAAAAAAGAGTGACTTTGAGTCGCGTAGGTGATTTGCAGATAGTTTCTGCTTTATATCATGTTCCTGCTGGCTCGCACGAAGATGCAGCTGCAATGGCTATTGCGGAAGCAATTTTAACCGATGAGCCTTCAGGTCGTTTATATAAAGCGTTGGTTGATGGCAAAAAAGCATCAAATATCTGGTCATTTACGCCATTTACAAAAGAACCCTCATTTTTATACATCAATGTTGATGTGCCATCTGATAAGTCTTTGGCAGAAGCTGAAACAACATTGTTATCAACATTAGACGGTTTGGCTAAAAACCCTGTTACAGAAGCCGAAGTAAACCGAGCAAAAGCTAATATGTCAAAGCAAATCGATCAAATTTTCAGAAACTCGTCCTTTTTGGGAACGTATATGAGCGAGTTTATTGGAGCTGGTGATTGGCGATTGGCTTTCATTTTTAGAGATCGTATTGAGAGCATGACACCAGAAAAAGTGAATGCAGCTATTCAGCGTTATTTGATAAACACCAATAGAACTGTAGGTAATTTTATACCAAGTAAACAACCGATTAGAGTTGAAATTGAGCATACAGAAAATGTCGATGCTTTAGTATCCAACTACAAAGGAAAAGAAGCTTTGGATGCTGGTGAAGCGTTTGATGTATCTTATGAGAATATCCAGAAAACATTACAGTCTGGAATGTTAGATAAAAGTCAGATTGAATACGGTTTTATCAAAAAGGACAATCGTGGAAAAACGGTCAATCTTACCTTTACGATGCGCAACGGAACTGTTGATCAATTGATGAACAAAGGGCTTGCGGCACGTTATACTGCCAGAATGTTGAACAAGGGCACCAAAACCAAATCGAGACAAGATATCGAAGATAAATTGAGTGCATTAAAATCTTCGGTGTTTTTTAATGGAAGCAATGGTCGTGTCAATGTCTATATCAACAGTACAGAGGAACATTTAATGGAAACATTGGCATTGATGACTGACATGTTGAAAAACCCAATATTTGATGCCACTGAACTAGAAAAACTAAAAACACAAGATTTGGCAGGACTTGAAGAAAGCAAGAATGAGCCACAACCTTTGGTGTCTAGACAGATTGGGTTGTTGAACAATCAATATCCAAAAGGGCACCCAAACTATCGTATGACTTATGACGAAGAAATTGCGGCCATTAAGGCAATTAACGTCGATGTGTTAAAATCGTATTATAAAGATTTTTATGGCATATCTAATAGTGCATCTTTGGTAGCTATAGGTAATATGGATGAACAGGCTGTAAAAGGATATTTTGAAAAAGAATATGGAAGTTTTAAAAACAATAAACCATATGCTGAAATTCGTAATCCATTTAAGCCCAATAAGCCAGCCAATGAGCAAATCATGACTCCTGATAAAAAGAATGCCTTTACATTAGGTATTTTATCTTTTGAAGCGAGCCAATACGATGATGATTATGCAGCATTGCAAGTAGCTGGTGAAATCTTCGGTGGAGGTTTCTTAAATTCACGTATTGCAGGACGTTTGCGTCAGCAAGATGGTGTGAGTTATGGAGCAGGAGGTAATGTTGGCGTTGATGGTGACCCTAAAGACAAAAATTCATCGATGTACGTGTATGCAATTTATAACCCTGAAAATGCAGCCAAAGTGCAGCAAGGTTTTAGAGAAGAGATTGCTCGTTTTATAGCTGATGGTATTACTGAAGATGAGTTGACCAATGTGGTGAACGGTTGGGTACAAGAACAAAACGTATCGAGAGCAAAAGACAATGAGTTAGCTGGTACTATTGGCAACAATCTGTATTATGACAGAGATATGACTTTCCAAAAGAACATTGAAGCAAAAGTGAAATCATTAACGGTTGCTGATGTTAACAGAGTGATTAAGCAATACTTCAAAGACTTTGACAAATGGACAGTTGTCAATGGTGGTGATTTTGAAAATATGGACATTAAAAATGAAGTAAAGAAAGTGGATTAACCCAATTCTTATTTTAATATTAAAAACCCATCAGTACAACACTGATGGGTTTTTTATGCCTATAGCTTTCTTTTTCGATCCTGCATTGTCGATTTACGAAACTCGTAATATCTTCTCCATTTTACGCCCTTTAGCCAATTCATCAACCAACTTGTCCAAATATCGCACCTGTTGTGTTAATGAGTTTTTGATTTCCTCTACACGATAGCCACAAATGACACCAATAATGAGTTGTGCATTAGGGTTAATGGAAGCATTCTGAAAAAACACTTCGAAAGTCACTTTTTCTTTAATGAGCTGTTGCAATTTTTTTTCATCATAGCCTGTTAGCCATTCAATTACTCGATGGAGTTCTTTTATCGTTCTGCCTTTCTTTTCGACTTTTGTGACATAGTGTGGATATACCGAGGCAAATATCATTTTTGCGATACGCTCGTCGTGGTGGCTTGTGTCATTCATATGTTTTAAAATGTTGTTGGTGTTCAATATGTTTTAACTTATTCAATTGCAATTTGTTTATAGTTATTGTGGTGGGTTTATAATAATGTCTCTTTTGCCAACTAAAATTCCTTTATCGTTTGGAATTAGCTCAATGATATTTGAGAAGCCTCCTGCACGTGTTAGCTTTTCGGTCATTTGTTTTGTAATGATTTTGTCGCCTTTAAACCAAGTCGCATCTATCCAATATTCATTAAAGTCGTCTCCCATCAAAGTCATATGAATATGTGCAGGTTCCAAATGATTGGGATAAGGGGCTGGCTTTATCGTGTAAAACCGATATCTACCATCACTATTGGTTTTAGCCCACCCACGTAAAAACCCATGTCTAACGCCATTGCCTGTTTCATTGCCTTTCTTTACATAAAATCCTTCGTTATTAGTATGGTAAGCATATACCAGAACATTTTCTGCAGGTGTTTTGCCATCTTTTTTATAAATGGTGCCCTCCATAATTAACCGTTCTCCAGGCACGGTTTCATCTGCAATGATAGATTCCCAAGTAATATTATCAGGTTTGTCCTTTGCTCCACACCATTCACAATCTGGTAGCTCTTGACTGATTGCCATAGACAGACTTTTAGGGTTTTTGACTTCAATTGTTAGGAAAGCCACAAGAGTACTATCAACAGTTTGCTTTAAATTGGCAAGGAAAAATTGGTCATTATCCGAAATGAAGTTTTTACCCATTTGCCCAGTAAATTGTTTAAAATGTATATCATAAGCTTCGGGCTTTGCATTTTCAACAGTTGTATGAACATGTCTATTGTCTTGTGAACTGCCGTAGTCACCTGGTAAAATAGTCTGAACAAACACTTGCCCCTCTTCATCTGTAAATACCGAACCGCTTAAGCGAGCAGTAGTTTCATCATTTGGGTTGTAAGGTTCATAGACGCCTTTTGAAGATGTATGATATAAATGAATCTTTTGATTCATTAAGGGTGCTTTGCTTTCTTTTGAAACAAACGTAAGACATAACCATAGTTTTTGCCCAAGCTCATCTTCATCACTTATTTGAACTTTGCTATTAGAATCAAGACTCTTGAATTTTTCTAACCTCTCAAGTTCTGTTTTGTCCAAAGGCAAGATAGTCCTATCTATCGAGCATTGTGTAAATAAGAGACTTATCAATATTAAAACCAAAAGATTCTTCATGAGCTATCTGTACTGTTTTTAAGGTACAACAGCGTATTTGTTTTGATTATACCTTGTTTAGATAACTAATTTAGCAAATAAAAATCAAATAGAAACGAGCGAAGCTTACTGATGGTGCTTAATGAAAAACATTCACAGCACCCATAAAATAACTAAAATCAAAACCAGTGCCCATTTTATAATCAAAAGAGGATTGGAAAGCAAGGTCGGCCAGTACGGCATAATAAGATAGATATAATAATACTATGGGTTACTAGTATGACTTCGCTATTTTAGAACCACAAAAAAATCTTTAAGCCCAGATAAAATGCTCTGTACAGCATAAGCAGCAAGTATCAGTCCCATAATTTTACTAACCACAGTAATACCATATTCGCCAACACGTTCTTTTACTTTATTGGCAACCAACAAGAGCAGGCAGGTCATAAGGATGACGACAAACACCAAAATAGTGGTCACAGTTTGTTGCTGAATGGTATACAGATGATTATCGGTCATAAGCACCACAGCCATAATTGCACCTGGTGAGGCTATCGACGGAATGGCAACAGGAAATATGGTAACGTGCTTATAGTCTTTTATCAGATGCTTTTCTGACTCGGGTTTGCCATCACCAAATATCATTGTGAGAGCAAAAAGAAATAGAATGACACCTCCAGAAATCTGGAAGGCATCCAGAGAGACATCCATTCCCTCCAAGATAAGCTGTCCTAAAACTATAAATACCAGCAGAATTAAAAAGGCAACAATAGAGGCCCTTACGGCAATACGCTTTTGATGTTTTTTATCAAAATGCTTGGTGGCTTCTAAATAGACAGGGACAGAGCCCAAAGGGTCAATAACGGCGATTAAAAAAAGGATGGTATTGATGATGTCGTGCATAGGTGGTATGTCTTTTTTGACTTGCGTTTTAAAGATTGGCAAGTTAAAAAAAAATAAATGGAAAGCGACTATGATGCAACCTTTGAGATGCTTTTTATAGGTTATTTTTCAATAAAAAAATTGAGATATAGTAAGTGCACTTACTATATCAATCGCTCTAACACACCTTTACGCTTCACAATGTTTTTATAGTCCCATTGAATGTTCTTTGAGGTGTTGAGCCAGCGTTGTAAGTTGTTAGTGTCAATATCTGCGGCAGTTGTATAGAAAATGGAGGCATCTTTGAATTTGGCACCTCTAATGTTTAACTCATCTTCTTCAAAATCGGCACCACTCCAAAACATCAATCGCAGACCTGCTTTTTGTTTGCTATAACCCACAATAGGGTTCCCATCCAAAAACCAGACAGGGTGTTTGTGCCAAATCTTATGCTCGGCTTTGGGAAGTGCTTTGCAGATTTCGGAATATAAGAGGTCGCAAATGGCTTTGTCATTTGGTGTTAAAGAGTTGTGATATGTTTTGATGTCTGGGTTCAAATAATTTTAAGTTAAAATTAATCAATCAAAATCTCCAAAATCTGAATGGCAGCATCACTGATTTTTGTACCAGGACCAAAGACCGCAACAGCTCCAGCATCAAACAGATATTGGTAATCTTGTTTTGGGATGACACCACCAACAATCACCATTATATCGTCGCGACCATAGTTTTTAAGCTCTTCAATGACTTGTGGCACCAAGGTTTTATGTCCTGCGGCTAATGACGACACACCAAGAATGTGTACATCGTTCTCCACGGCTTGTTTGGCAGCTTCTTTGGGTGTTTGGAATAAAGGACCAATATCGACATCAAAACCAACATCGGCATAACCAGTGGCGACCACTTTGGCACCTCGGTCATGACCATCTTGCCCCATTTTTGCAATCATGATACGTGGTCGTCGACCATCTTGTTCGGCAAATTTATCCGCAAGTTCGCGAGCTTTTTTAAAGGACGCATCGTCTTTTATTTCTTTACTATACACGCCAGAAAAGGATTTTATTTGTGCTTTGTAACGCCCAAAAACAACTTCTAAAGCATCACTTATTTCACCTAAAGTGGCTCTTTGACGAGCTGCTTCGACAGCTAAAGCTAATAAATTTCCTTTGCCTGTGCGAGCAACTTCGGTTAATTTTGTCAACGTCGCTTTCACTTTATCAGCATTTCGTTCTGCTTTGATACGATTTAAACGCTCTATTTGTGAGTTTCTAACGGTTTGGTTATCGACTTCTAAAGTAGAAATTGGGTCTTCTTGCTCCAATCGGTAGTTGTTGACGCCTACAATAATATCTTGCCCAGAATCGATACGAGCCTGTTTGCGAGCTGCAGCTTCTTCAATACGCAATTTTGGGATGCCTGCTTCAATAGCTTTGGTCATACCACCAAGTGCTTCCACTTCTTCAATCAGTTCCCAAGCTTTTTGAGCGATATCGTGAGTCAATTTTTCCACATAGTAACTGCCAGCCCAAGGATCGACCGTTTTGGTGATATGGGTTTCCTGCTGTAAAAATATTTGTGTGTTTCGTGCAATACGTGCCGAAAAATCAGTTGGTAGGGCAATGGCTTCATCCAAGGCATTGGTATGCAAACTTTGTGTGCCACCAAAAGCGGCAGCAGCAGCTTCAATAGTGGTACGAGCCACATTGTTAAAAGGATCTTGCTCTGTTAAACTCCACCCACTCGTTTGACAATGGGTTCGAAGGGAGAGTGATTTATCGTCTTTAGGATTGAATTGACTTACCAATTTTGCCCACAGCATACGTGCGGCACGCATCTTGGCGATCTCCATAAAATGGTTCATCCCAATCGCCCAAAAGAATGAGAGGCGTGGCGCAAAGGTGTCTATGTCCATGCCTGCATCGAGTCCCTTTTTGATGTATTCCAGCCCGTCAGCAAGGGTGTATGCCAACTCAATATCGCAAGTGGCTCCAGCTTCTTGCATATGGTATCCAGAAATACTGATACTGTTGAACTTTGGCATATGCTTGCTCGTGTATTCAAAAATATCAGAAATGATTTTCATGGATGGTGTAGGAGGGTAGATGTAGGTATTACGCACCATAAACTCCTTTAAAATATCGTTTTGTATAGTTCCTGCTAGTTGTTCGGGTTTTACGCCTTGTTCTTCGGCTGCGACGATATAAAATGCCATGATGGGCAATACGGCACCATTCATGGTCATCGATACGCTCATTTTATCCAACGGAATTTGGTCAAAGAGAATCTTCATGTCCTCAACACTATCAATCGCCACACCAGCTTTACCAACATCACCAACCACGCGTTCGTGGTCAGAATCGTAACCTCTATGGGTTGCCAAATCAAACGCAACAGATAATCCTTTTTGTCCTGCAGCTAAATTGCGACGATAGAACGCATTGCTTTCTTCAGCTGTTGAAAACCCTGCATATTGGCGAATCGTCCAAGGTCGTCGCACATACATGGTGGAATAAGGGCCACGAAGGTTAGGTGCAATGCCAGCAATAAAGTTGAGGTGCTCAACATCTTTTATATCATCTTTAATGTAAGTTGATTTAATGTCGATATCTTCAGCTGTTTTGAATAGGCTGATAGCTATTGGCTTTTGGCTTTTAGCGGTTTGTTTTAAAGTAATATGTTGAAGGTTTTTTCTGCTCATCACAATATCATTTTTTGAAGATACATATCAAAATCTACTTCAAATGGTGTTGTTAAGTTTATAAAAACAGTGTTTTTATGATAGGATACAATATAATAGGTGTTGAACACTGTTGTATGTTTCTTTTTATTGTCAATTTTATAAATGGCCTTAAAAATTTGGGGACCACTGCTTGAGGTGTAGTTCGCCCTTATTTTGGTAAACTCCATATCTGATTGTTCAGCGATCTTTTCTTGATTCATCTTAATAATCCCAAGAAGATATTGTGCATCGCTTTTATAGATGGGTTGAAAAGGCATGGCGTTTACTGTATAGGTAGAACGTGTTTCTTCGTCTAAAAATATGTATAGGCTACCTTCCATATTGATTCGTGCCTTTAGTTGCTGCACCTCATATTCATAATCTTGTTTGGATGCTATTGAATCGACCAATTGAAGGTACTCGACCGATGAATACCGTTTAAAGACTTTTGGTAAATATATTTTAACGCCTTCGTCTTCCAAAAAATGGAACTTTCCTTTTACATCTCCCACCTTTTCGGCTTCTATCCAATTTTTGACATCGACTACATTGTGCAAGCAAGCCTGAAGCATTATTGTTACCAGTGAAAGAAGTGCAATTAAATAGGCGTTTTTTCTACTCATCTTCCAATCGTTTTTGTTCCATGGCTTCAGCTAATCGTTTTTCTATAATGGGTTCAATCAAGGTTTTTACTGGATTGGTTTTAATAAAAGGATATAGCTCTAGCTCATGTTTCATTTTGTCATTAGGATTAGGATGTTTGTTGGTGCCCAATAAAACTGCTTCACCATTGTTGAACTGTTCTTGTTCTTTGGTTGCACTTTCCTTTATTTTCTTTTGGATGGTGCCTTCTTTCAGTTGGTGTAAAAAGCCACCATTGGCTTCAATGTCTTTAAAAAGACTTAATGCCTTTTCTGCCAATTGAGAGGTGAGGCTTTCAATATAATAAGCTCCATCAGAAGGATTGTCCACCTTGTCAAAATAGCTTTCGTGTTTTAAAACCAATAACTGGTTGCGAGCTATACGTTCGCCAAATTCATTGTCTTTATGGTAGATGGCATCATAGGCCAAATTGCAAATGGTATTGGCTCCACCAAGTACTGCGCTCATACATTCAGTAGTGGTACGCAGCATGTTGGTATTGTAATCGTAAAGCGTTTTATTACGTTTGGTGGGTGTTACAAAAAGGCTACATTCGTTATTGAAACCATATTCGGTAGCCAAAGTGCTCCAAAGGATTCGTAAGGCTCGTAATTTGGCTATTTCAAAAAAGTAATTTGTACCAACAGAAACATTAAACGTGACTTTAAACGATTGCTTTGCTTCGCTCGTAATGCCATTGTTAAAGTGATTAAGATATTCATTGGACTGTGCCAATGCGTATGCCAATTGCTGTACGATGGTTGCACCAGCATTTTGATACAGTGATGCATCGATGCTGAATGCCAAAGTAGAATTGACAATTGCCTCAAAATTGCTATGATCTTCCTTTAGGCTCGAAAACCAGTTTCCTGTTCTGGCAAGATTGCCAATGATATCGGTTTGGATATGGATATTTGCCTTTGAAGGAAACAAATCAAACTGTTTGACAAAGGTTGCAGACAGAAATTGACATTCTAAATAAATATGTGTCACCATTAGGTTGATGTTGACCAATAAGTCTTTTATTTGGATGTCTTCATTAGGTACTATAAACTTTATGCTTTGGGCACCACGTTCAATGGCATCTACCGCCTTGGCATTTGATTTTTCTACATTGGCAACAAAGATGGTTTGACAGATGCTCCATTGGGTAGCTTTTGAGTCTGATTTTGAGTCTGAAATATTTGGAAGTGATTCCAATTCATCAGCATGATAAAAGGGTTTGACATTGATGCCTTCGTTGGTTTTCCAGATAAGGGTTTCGTTATAATCATCTCCCTTAAGGTCTGCTTGTATCAGTTGTTTCCACTGTTTTGAAGATATTTCTGGGAATTCTGTAAATAAAGGTTTACTCATCTTTTTTTTGGTTTTTTATACTATCTTCATATTCGATAATATAAATTTCTTCATTTTCTTTCTTCATGTAATATTTTTCACGAGCCAGTTTTTCGATGCCTTCTTCGGTACTCAACTCTTTAATGGCTTTTTTGTCCTTTTCGATTTCTTTTTGGTAGTATTCCTTTTCATCTTCCAAATCATCCATGTCTTTGTTCAGTTCGCGATGAATCAACCACGAGTTGGCATCAAAAAAAAGCATCCATATCACAAACACTGCAAAAATGAGTATGTACAGGTTTTTGAAAGGTTTGAGATATTTGGAATTCATGTTCATGCTTATACCAAGCGTTGGTTAATAATCGTTTTAACGATATCTATGGCAACTGTATTGTATTTATTGTTAGGGATGATGATATCGGCAAACTCTTTGGTTGGCTCAATAAACTGTTGGTGCATTGGCTTTAGGGTGTTTTGGTAACGCGACAAGACTTCGTCGATGTCACGCCCACGCTCTGTAATATCGCGCTTTAGACGTCGTATCAAGCGTTCGTCGCTATCGGCATGCACAAATATTTTGATGTCAAATAGATCGCGTAATTCTGGATTGGTCAAAATCAAAATCCCTTCAACTATCATCACTTTACGAGGATGTGTAAGGATAGTATCACCAGTGCGGTTATGTTTGATAAATGAATAGACAGGTTGATGTATGTCGTTACCATTGCGAAGCTCTTTTAAATGACTTTCGAGCAGTTCAAAATCGATGGAACGCGGATGGTCAAAATTGATTTTGACACGTTCTTCATAGCTTAAATGTGATGTGTCTTTATAATAGGAGTCTTGCGAAATCACACCAACTTCACCTTCAGGAAGTTCGTTTAATATTTGATTGACGACTGTTGTTTTCCCACAGCCTGTACCACCTGCAATTCCTATAATAAGCATATGTTTTGTTTAGATTTTAGTGCAAATTTAACCAATTATAAAGGAATTTTATTGTTGAATTTTTGAAACTTCATCTTCAGTGACCATTTTATCATTTTTGTTGCCCCAAGAGTTTGTTATGTAATTCATTACATCAGCTACTTCTTTGTTGGATAATCCTAATGGAGCCATGGCAGTATTGTACTTTTGACCATTCACAATGATCTCGCCAGACATTCCAAATTTGATTGCTTTAATACTTTCTTTACGTTTCTTCATCAAATAATCTGAATTGGCCAAAGGTGGAAATGCTTTAGGTACACCTTTACCATCTGCCATATGGCATTGCATACAGAAGTCTTCAAAAACCACAGCACCTCGTTGAATGCTCTCTTGAAACTCTGGCTGCTGCAGTTTGACATCATTACAAGACCAAAATGATAAGAAAATGAGGAAGAATGGATACATAACTAGTTTCATTATTTTTTTGGAAGCAATTTTACAATACCAAGATTTTCAATCCCTACATAGATATAGCCATCAGGACCTTCATTAATGGTTCGAACTCTGCCTAATCCATCAAGCAGCCGTTCTTCTTTGACTACTTTTCCGTCTTTTAGAACACATTTGTCGACATATTGAAACTTTAGAGAACCAACCAATAAATCGCCTTTCCAGCCAGGATATTTATCACTTGATATAAATGCCATGCCACTTGGTGCTATCGAGGGATCCCAATAATGTAGAGGCTGTTCCATGCCTGGGCGAGCGGTTTCGTCAGTAATTTTGGTGCCAGAATAATTGATACCATAGGTTATAACGGGCCATCCGTAATTGGCACCCGCTTTGACAATGTTGATTTCATCACCACCACGAGGACCATGTTCATGTGTCCATATTTCTCCGGTTGTAGGATGTAATACCATGCCTTGCGGGTTACGGTTGCCATAGGTATAAATTGCTTTTTTGGCATTGGGATTATTTACAAAAGGGTTATCAGAAGGGATGGATCCATCATCATGCAAACGATATACTTTGCCACCATCGCGAGTGATATCTTGTGGATTTACATTTTCTTCACCACGTTCACCAATTGTAAAATAAAGATACCCTTCATTGTCAAACGCAATACGAGAGCCAAAATGTTGCCCTCTTGTTGTGTTTGGAGTGGCTTTATAGAGTAGTTGCTTATCAACAAGTTTGTTGTTCTTTAGTTTTGCCCTTAAAATGGCTGTATGTCCACCATTGTCGTCACCTTCCGATGAGGCGTATGAAATGTATATCCAACCGTTTTCCTTGTATTTTGGGTGAAGTGCAATATCGAGCAATCCACCTTGGCCTCTATTATAGACTTCGGGAACACCTTCAATATTAGTTTTTTTACCATCTTTAAAATGAATCATTTTGCCTTCTTTTTCGTTGATAATCATGGAGTTATCTGGCAGAAAAACAAAGCCCCAAGGAATGCTCAATTCTGGGACGACCACTTCATAATCATGGTTTGTATTGACTGGATTTTTATCTTGAGCACAGCTCAAAAAACTTAAAAAAGCAAGAGAAAGAAAGTACAAGCGTTTTGAAATCATGGTAAATAAGGTTTAATCTTTAAATTTAATAAATATTAATATTACAATTTAAAGAAAAGACATATATTTGCACCTCGATTTTCGCAATCGAAACTAGATAACCAATTCGGGGTGTAGCGTAGCCCGGTTATCGCGCCGCGTTTGGGACGCGGAGGTCGCAGGTTCGAATCCTGCCACCCCGACTAAAAAGAGCTGAACATTTTTGTTCGGCTTTTTTGTTTCTTGCTTATAACGTTAAGTTTTTCTTAATTCATGAGTTTTAAATGCTTATAATCTTGGCATTCTTTATATTAATGATAGTTTTGCACTTTATTAAAAACAAAAACACAAATTATGAGTCAAGTAAAAGAAAATGACACAGTGAAAGTACATTACACAGGAAAATTAACCGACGGTCGGGTTTTTGACAGTTCGCTTGAACGTGAGCCCATAGAAGTGACCATAGGTAAAGGCATGTTGATTCCTGGTTTTGAAAAGGCTATCATTGATATGAAAGTGAATGAGAAGAAAACAGTTGAAATTGCTAAAGAAGAAGCTTATGGCGATATACAAAAGGAATTATTTCATGAGGTAAAGAATGAGCAATTGCCACCTGATGTAAAACCAGAAATAGGCATGGGATTGGCTTCTAAAGGGCAAGATGGAAGAGAGCATCAGTTTAGAGTGGTCGATGTAAAGGAAGACCACATCATCATTGACGGGAACCATCCGCTAGCAGGTCAAAATTTAATTTTTGATTTGGAAGTCGTAGAGATAAAATAATAAGCTTACTATAGAATTAAAAAGCCCAACAATAGTGTTGGGCTTTTTTTATTAATTGCTTTCGGACTAGAGCTAGTATTCAGGATAATGCTGTGTAACAAAGGTTACTGATTTAGGTTTTGATTTTTATTAATTTTACAGAAAACAATTTCAATGAAACAAATAATCATTCTTATGACATTATTATCAACACTATTTGGAGTCAAAATTCAGCAAAACAATGCTATTGAATTGCTCAACCCTATTGACTTTAAGGTTCATATCAAAAGTAAAAAAGTTCAATTGATAGATGTAAGGACACCACTTGAGTATAATTCTGGACATATAAAAGATGCTAAAAACATTGATTTGTATTCTGATGATTTTAACACAGAATTTGATAAACTTGATAAAAGTAAGCCTGTTTATGTGTATTGCAGAAGTGGCGTTAGAAGTAACCAAGCCGCCAATAAATTGATAGCAATGGGTTTTATAAAGGTTTATGATTTAAAAGGAGGTTATTTAAAATGGGTGAATTAAAAGATACAAGAACTTTTTTATAAGCCCAAAATTTAAAATGTGGTGGTTGTGCGAACATCATTGTAATTAAAAAAAACTATCATGACAATCAAATCTATTTTATTTTTTTCTTTAGTGATACTATTGGTTAGTTGTAAAGAAAATACCGAGTCTAAAATGGCATATATTGCAAAGCTTGAACTCAAAAAACATGAAGAACATCCTGGTAAAAAACTAATGGAAACACACTGTTATGTTTGTCATAACCCTTCAGACAGTCACGAAAAACGATTGGCGCCACCGATGATAGCCATAAAAAAGCACTATATTGATAAAGAGACTACCAAAGAAGCGTTTACCAAAGCGGTGTTGACTTGGATTGAAAACCCTAACATTGAAGATGCAAAAATGTATGGAGCAGTGAGGCGTTTTGGTGTTATGCCCAAACAGTCTTTTTTAGAAGAAGATATAAAACAAATAGCCGATTATTTGTATGATAATGAAATAGATCAACCAGCTTGGTTTAATGAGCATTTTAACGAAATGAAAAGCCCAAGACAAAAATGAGCAATTTTACAGATATAATTAACCAAGACAAACCCGTTTTAATTGATTTTTTTGCTGAATGGTGTGGACCATGCAAAATGATGAGTCCTATTCTTAAAGAGGTCAAAGAGGTGTTAGGAGATACTGTTTCTGTAATAAAAATAGATGTTGATAAGAATCAGAGTTTGGCTGCCAAATACCAAGTTAGAGGTGTGCCAACGTTGATGATTTTCAAAAACGGTAAACAGTTATGGAGGCAATCTGGTATGCTTCAAAAGGAAGATTTATTATCTATAATACGTAGCTACAATTAAATTACTTCCTAAAAAGAATAAGTATTATCTCTCGGGTTTTTTTATTTTTGATTAGTTAGATTTTAAATCAGAGTATTACTAACAGAAATAATTTATTTACTGATTTTTATCATAAATAATGTCTTTAATCAATAGTATTTTAGTGTTTCATAAATAACTACAAACCTTTAAACATATGATATTTCAAAGTATGGCATTATATAATTGGAATAACGGAGTCTTCATGATTGTTATTTTCGCTTTAGTTTGTATAACCTTAATAGGAATACTGATTAATTTTATGTTAAGCGGAAAAAAGAAAGATGATATAGAAGAAAAATAACCAAGCGATAATTCGTTTGATTATTTTTGTACATTTGTTAACCATTTGGTTAAACCTTATAGTTAAACATGAAAAAGACAAAAGACGAAACTACAGAAGAACAGATATTGGAAGCCGCAAAAAGCGTATTTCAATCCAAAGGAATGGATGGTGCACGCATGCAGGAAATTGCTGATAAGGCCAATATTAATAAGGCAATGCTTCACTATTATTATCGAAATAAAGAACTTCTTTTTGAAGCAGTTTTTAAGCAAGCATTTTCCCTATTGGCACCACAATTAAATACGATTTTAAATGACGATTCCTCGGTTGAAGATAAGATTAGACACTTCACTTTAAATTATACCACTTTTATGATGAAACACCCCTATTTGCCGAATTTTATCATCCAAGAGCTCAATAGAAATGAGAATTTTATTCTAAAACTCAAGCAAAATACAGGATTTCCAAATCTTGAAAAATTTAAAGCAAAAGTAAAAGACGAAATCAATCAAGGCATAATAAAACCCATTGATGCAGACCAATTGTTCTTCAATATCCTTGCGCTCAATATTTTTCCTTTTTTGGGAAAGCCATTGATAAAAGCTTTTTCGGATAAAGATGAAAAAAGCTATAAAGAATTTGTAGAAAGTCGTAAAACCGAAGTCGCCAATTTTATCATCAATTCCATAAAATGCAAATAAAATGAAACTTTTTCTCATCATTTTAATCTCTTTTTTTGCTGTGCCTGTCTTGGCCCAACAATCCATAACACTTCAGGAATGTTACGATTTGGCAACCAAAAATTACCCATTGGCAAAGCAATCACAATTGCTTGATGCACAGAATCAATTGGACAAAGAAATTGTTTCCAATGCAAGACTGCCGCAGATCAATTTGGATGCCCAAGCTACCTATCAATCTGATGTCATCGAAATCCCTATTCCAAATTCAGGCATTGAACCCCTCAATAAGGACCAATATCGGGCAACCCTTTCGGTCAATCAACTCATTTACAATGGTGGTGCTACGAATGCCTCTTTAGAAGTGAAGTCGGCTCAAACCAAAACCAAGCAAAAACAGGTGGAAGTCAATCTTTACCAATTGAAGCAACGCATCAATCAGTACTTTTTTTCAATTTTATTGGCGCAGGAAACGAACGCTCTCTTAAAAGCTAAAAAGGCACAGTTGCAAAGCAAATTAGACGAAGTAAAAACAGGCATTGCATATGGCGTGGTGTTGCCAGCATCCGATAAAGTTCTGGAAGCTGAATTACTGAAAATCAATCAACAATTTACCGAAGTGGAAAGTAAAAAAATGGTACTTATTGAATCGCTTTCCAATATGATAGGTCAATCTCTGGATGCTTCGACCACTTTTCAAAAACCTTTTATAGATACACCAATTGATACAGCTTTGAATCGACCTGAACTCGACTTGTTTCAGCTCAAAAAAGAAGAAATTTCAAACAATGAAGCTTTGATAGCCAAACAAAACGCACCTAAACTGCTTGGTTTTGCAACTGTAGGCTATGGGAATCCAGGTTTGAATATGCTCGACAATTCCTTCCAACCCTTTTATACAATGGGTATAAAACTCAATTGGAATGTATTCGATTGGAATTCCAACAAAAAACAGCGTGAATCTTTGGCAATCAATAAAGACATTATAGAAACTGAAGCCGAAACCTTCAAACTAAATACAAATATCGAACTTAATCAACAGCAAAGAGAAATCGAAAAAATGGAAGCCTTCATCACATCTGATTTAGAAATTATCAAGCTTCGAAGAGAAGTGCTCAACGCTGCGGATTCACAACTCAAGAATGGTGTCATTACTTCTTCCGCATACATTACGGAACTCACCAATTTATACGAAGATGAAAACACCTTGGTTCAACATAAAATACAGTTACAACTTGCGAAAGCAAATTACAACGTCATTAAAGGGCAATAAAACACTAAAGATGAAAAACTACAGCTATATATTAGGAATAAGCATTATCGCAAGCAGCCTTTTTTCCTGTGGCAACGGAAACGGAAAAGCCGATGGTTATGGCAATTTTGAAGCCACAGAAATAATGATTTCCGCCGAAAACATCGGGAAACTAATGCAATTTGACATTAATGAAGGCGATATGCTTGAAAAAGACCAGTTCATAGGGTATATCGATACTATTCCTTTGGCATTAAAACGTGAACAATTGGAAGTTTCCAAAGCCATCATCAGTTCAAAATCAAAAGGTGTCCTGTCTCAAATAAATGTACTGAACGCCAAATTGAAAACAGCCAACACCAACAAAACACGCACCGAAAATCTAATAAAAGGCAACGCAGGTACACAAAAACAACTGGATGACATACAAGGTGAAATTGACGTTATCAAAAATCAAATCAAAAGTGTGGAAATCCAAAATGCACCTGTGGTCAACGAATTGAAAAGCATCGATGTGCAATTAAAACAGATTGATGACCAAATACAGAAAAGCAAAATCATCAATCCTGTAAACGGAACAGTTTTGACAAAATATGCCGAGCCTGATGAAATTACATCCTATGGAAAACCACTTTATAAAATTGCCGATTTAAGCACGATGCAACTGCGTGTGTATGTAAGTGAAACCCAATTGGCAAATGTGAAAATTGGGCAAGAAGTTACCGTAAAAATCGATGATGCAGATGCGATGAAATCTTATAAAGGTAAAGTCAGCTGGATCGCTTCGGAAGCAGAATTCACACCAAAAATCATTCAGACCAAAGAAGAGCGCGTCGCTTTGGTGTATGCTGTAAAAGTTGATGTAGCCAACGATGGAAGCTTGAAAATTGGGATGCCAGCAGAACTATGGATAAACAATTCAAATACTAATAATCACTAAAAATAGAATCAATGAAACATTTAATTTTTACAATAAGCCTATTGGCTCTTGTAAGTTGTAAAGACCACAAAAATCAAGAAAGCAACACAGAAATGAACACTGTTGAAGAACCTACTGAAATTAGAGAAGAACATCACAACGATGAAGCTTCGGATGTTTATGGGAATGCTTGGACAAAAGAAATTGTAATGTACAATGACGAAAAATGGGAAGCCAATGCAGAAACCAATGAAGGTGTGCAAAAAATGCAAAACAGCATCAAAACACAAACCACCAGTACATTGGACGAGTATCATAAATTAGCCGAACAACTCAATGACGACAAAAACTACGTCATAAAAAATTGCACGATGAAAGGTGCCTCACACGATAATTTGCATGTATGGCTCTTGCCATTGATGGCTAAAATTGAAGCACTTGCAGAATCTAAAACAATTGAAGACGCTGCAAAAATTAAAAAAGCCATCGAGGAAAACATCAATGCCTATTCAGATTATTTTCAATAAAATTCAAATTAAATACCATGGAAAAACATAGCTATAATGTCAATATTAGTTGGACACAAGACCGAAAAGGAATGATGTGTTCACCAGAATTAAAGAATACCACTTCCAATGAGGCCAATTGTATAGAAGTGGCAACACCGCCAGAATTCGATAAAGGAATGCCTAATATTTGGTCGCCAGAACATTTATTCACAGCAGCTGTGAGCAGTTGTTTGATGACCACTTTTTTAGCCATTGCGGACTATTCAAAATTGGAATTCGTAAGTTTTAAATGTGGCTCTAAAGGCATCTTGGAAAAAGTAGACGGCAAATTCGTAATAAGTGAGGTACTGTTGTTCCCAGAGGTTGTTATTACGGACGAATCAAAACGGGAACGTACCGAACGCATTTTAGAAAAATCGGAAAAAGCCTGTTTGATTTCAAATTCCATTACTTCAAAGATTACCATGGAGACTAAAATAATCGTTCAAAATTAGGAGTCATTGAGCATTTCCGTCAGCCATATTAACAAGTCCTATAAAACCGTAAAAGCCTTACAGGACATTTCTTTTGAAGTAAAACCAGGCGAGCTTTTTGGACTTATTGGACCAGATGGCGCTGGAAAAACCACACTTTTTAGAATTTTGACCACCTTATTGATTGCTGATGAAGGCAAAGCAACGGTTGCTGGGTTTGATGTAGTTACAGAGTACAAAAATATTCGGAATAGTGTAGGCTATATGCCTGGAAAGTTCTCGCTCTATCAAGATTTAACGGTTGAAGAGAACCTCAATTTTTTCGCCACCATTTTTGGAACCACCATCGAAGAAAACTACGAGTTGATCAAAGATATTTACGTTCAGATTGAGCCATTTAAAGACCGTCGTGCTGGAAAACTCTCTGGTGGAATGAAACAAAAATTAGCTTTGAGCTGTGCTTTAATCCACAAGCCCAAAGTGTTGTTTTTGGATGAACCGACGACAGGTGTTGACCCGGTTTCCAGAAAAGAATTTTGGGAAATGCTTAAACGTCTGCAAGAAAAAGGAATCACTATTCTGGTGTCCACGCCTTATATGGATGAAGCCGCTTTATGTGACAGAATCGCACTGATTCAAGATGGAAAAATTTTAGAGATTGACACGCCTGAAGCCATTGTGAGGCATTATCCAAAACCCATCTATAACGTTCGTGCCAATAATATGTATCAGTTGATTAATAGTTTAAACACGTATGAATTCAACCACAGCGTTTATCCTTTTGGCGAATTTGTGCATTACACTGATAGGAGAACAGATTTTAACCCGAAGGAATTACAGGCGTATTTGGAATCTAAAAACTTGCTAAACATAGAAATAGAAAAAACCAAGCCCACCATTGAAGATACTTTTATGGAACTGGCAAAATCATGAACAAAAATAAAGTCATACAAGTAGAAGGACTCACCAAAATGTTTGGTGATTTCACTGCTGTAAACGCCATCACTTTTGATGTTGAAAAAGGTGAAATTTTCGGATTTTTAGGAGCAAACGGAGCTGGAAAAACCACAGCAATGAAGATGCTGATAGGTATTTCTAAACCCACTTCCGGCAATGCTACTGTTGCTGGTTTCGATGTGTATACCAATGCAGAAGACATAAAAAAGAACATTGGTTACATGAGCCAAAAATTTGCTTTATATGACGATTTAACGGTTAAAGAAAATATTACGTTTTTCGGCGGTATTTACGGATTATCAAGAGCAAAAATAAAGGAAAAGTCCAACGAACTTATTGAGGAATTGGGATTGCAAGATGTTGCCAACCAATTGGTAGGCTCGTTACCATTGGGTTGGAAACAAAAAATCTCGTTTTCGGTGGCTTTGTTGCACGACCCAAAAATTGTCTTTTTAGATGAACCAACAGGAGGTGTCGACCCAATTACCAGACGTCAATTCTGGGAGATGATTTATAAAGCAGCCAACCAAGGCACCACCATTTTTGTGACCACACATTATATGGATGAAGCAGAATATTGTGATCGTGTATCCATTATGGTCAATGGAAAAATTGAAGCATTGGACACACCAAAAAAACTAAAAGAACAATTTAAAGCTGCCAATATGAACGATGTGTTTTTAAAATTGGCAAGAGGATGAAACGATTTATAGGCTTCATAAAAAAGGAATTCTACCATATTTTTAGGGATAGGCGTTCGTTGTTTATCCTCTTTGGGATGCCCATTGTCCAAATTCTACTCTTTGGTTTTGCAATTACCAACGAAATCAATAATGTGGACATCGCCATATTGGACCATTCCAAAGATGCCACAACAACAGAAATCATCAATAAAATTTCCGCATCCAAATATTTTAGCATCAAACAAATGGTGGCTCGTGAGGCAGACATAGCATCCGTTTTCGAAAAAGGCCACGTTAAAGCCGTTTTAAATTTTGAAAAAGATTTCAGCCAAAACCTCATTAAAGAACACAAAGCAACCGTTCAGATTATTACAGATGCCACAGACCCAAATACGGCAAATACCATCAGTAATTATGTCAATGCCATTCTGCAACAATATCAAAAGCAACTTAATAAAGACGTTGCCATTTCCTATCAAATTGTTCCAGAAACACGCATGGTCTATAATCCAGAATTAAAAAGTGTATATATGTTCGTTCCTGGTGTCATGACCATCATTTTAATGTTGGTATCTGCCATGATGACTTCCATTTCCATAACAAGGGAAAAAGAAATGGGTACGATGGAAATACTGCTGGTGTCACCACTAAAACCATTTCAAGTGATTGTGGGTAAAGTGTTCCCATATATTTTTCTATCCATTATCAATGCAGTGGTGATTGTAGTGTTAAGCATTTATGTATTTGGTATGCCTGTTCAGGGAAGTTTGTTTTTGTTGGCTTTAGAAAGCATCCTTTTTATAATAAGTGCTTTGGCTTTAGGGCATTTTAATTTCAACCATTTCAGCAACGCAACAAACCGCGATGATGATTTCTTTAATGGGATTGATGCTTCCTGTGATATTGTTGTCTGGCTTTATTTTCCCTATTTCGAGCATGCCGTTACCGCTTCAAATCATCAGCAATATCATTCCTGCCAAATGGTTCATTATCATCATTAAAGGCATTATGCTCAAAGGCGTAGGTTTGCAATTTGTGTGGAAAGAAACATTGATTCTGATTGGTATGACGGTCTTTTTTATAGGATTGAGTGTGAAAAAATATAAAATCAGGCTGGAGTAATGAAAACCATCTTATACATCATACAAAAAGAGTTCAAGCAAATCTTTAGAAACAAAGGAATGTTACCCATCATTTTTGTGTTGCCATTATTGCAACTGGTTATTTTATCAAACGCAGCCACTTTTGAGGTCAAAAACATCAAATTTGGTTATATCGATAACGACCATACGTCAACATCGAGAGCATTAATAGAGAAGTTCAACGCCTCAACCTATTTTGATGTCTTAACCGATTTTCCTTCTGAAAACATAGGAAGTGCAGCCATGTTGCAAGGAGAGGTTGATGTTTTATTAGAAATTCCACGCCATTTTGAACGTGATTTACAAAAAGAAAAACGCACCAATTTAGGCGTTACCATTAACGCAATTGATGGTGCAGCAGCTGGAGTAGAAAATGTATATGTGACACAGATTGTACAAAACTTTAATCAGCATTTAAAAGTTGATTTAATGCAAATTTCCGACAAGCAAGTACAGCCAGTTGCAATTGAAACAATTCCTTTGTTCTGGTATAACGAAACCCTAAATTATAAAACATTTATGGTTCCAGGCATTTTGGTTTTACTAGTTACGATGATTACGTTATTTCTTTCAGGCATGAACATTGTTCGTGAAAAAGAAATAGGCACTTTAGAGCAAATCAATGTCACGCCAATTAAAAAGAGTCAATTCATCATTGGAAAGCTATTTCCGTTTTGGGTTTTAGGGTTAGGATTGTTGACCATCGGATTAATCATTGCCAAACTTATCTTTGATGTCCCAATGGTTGGTAGTTTGGTGCTCATGTATTTTTATACATCCATCTATATATTAGTGGTTTTAGGAATTGGTTTGTTTATATCCAATTTCACAGAAACTCAACAGCAAGCCATGTTTATTGCATGGTTTTTTACAGTGATTTTTATTTTGATGAGCGGACTGTTTACACCTATTGAAAGTATGCCAGAATGGGCTCAAATCATCACTGAATTCAATCCTATCAAATATTTTGTGGAAGTGATGCGCATGGTCATGCTCAAAGGTTCTGGGTTTATGGATATTCTTCCACAGTTATTAAAAACACTGTTATATGCGGTTATTATGAATGGTTTGGCGGTTTGGAGTTATAGGAAGACTAATTAATTCACCTGCATTAACTTTATTGACCTTTTAATGGAAAGCTAACATAAAAATAATCAAAGACCACTTCTTTACTCTTCATCTTTCTTCTTGGTTAATTTAATTGTTAACCAAATAAAGCCCACTATAAAATGTAGTAAAATAATGCCAGCTACTATATAAATGGTGATATTGGAACTATCTCTCATCTGCATTTATTTAATCAATATAAAAATAATCCAAAAATTAAATTGCGTGTGTAACAAAAGTTACTGTATGACTCTAAAATGCGAATTATCTTTAATAAAAATTAAAGTCATGTCTAAAATCGTCATATTAGGAGCAGGTATTTCTGGACATGTTGCGGCAGCACATCTTCGCAGAGAATTATCCAAAGAACATGAGGTCTTGGTAGTATCGCCAAATAGCAATTACCAATGGATTCCTTCCAATATTTGGGTAGGAATTGGAAGAATGAAATCTAAACAGATCTTATTTCCATTAGCACCTCTATATAAAAAGAAAGGTATTGGATTTAAGCAAGCCAAAGCAATATCATTTCATCCTGAAGGAGATACAATCGAACAAAAAGCTTATGTATTAGCTGAATATGTTGTGGGAGATAATAAAGGACAACAAGAAAAAGTAACCTACGATTACTTAATTAATGCCACTGGCCCAAAACTTAATTTTGAAGCCACCGAAGGTTTAATTCCGGGGACAAACAAAACTTATTCTGTGTGTACCTATACGCATGCAGACCATGCTTGGGAAGGTTTAAAAGCACTAATCCAAGAAATGAAAAAAGGCAAAAAAGCAAAAATTCTAATAGGAACTGGTCACGCGAAATCTACGTGCCAAGGTGCAGCTTTTGAATATATTTTGAATGTAGAAAAAGAATTGCATAAGCATAATGTTCGGGATATGGCTGAAATAACTTGGATTGCCAACGAACATAAATTAGGCGATTTTGGGATGGACGGAATGTTATTGAGTTATGGTAGCATGACCATGAAATCGAGTGAAATGGTTGAGATGATATTTGAAGACAGGGACATAAAATGGATTATTGGCGCTGGTGTAAATAAAATTGAAGATGGTGTAGCGCACTATGAAAATTTAGAAGGCGAATATAAAACAGAAACCTATGATTTTGCAATGCTAATTCCTTCCTTTTCTGGTCATGGTTTTAAAGCTTATGATAAAAAGGCAAACGATATCACAGATAAACTTTTTAAAGGTTTTATGATTGTTGATGCAGATTATACACCAAAACCTTATGAGGAATGGTCTGTTAAAGATTGGCCAGAAACCTATCAAAATCCAACTTATAAAAACATTTTTGCTCCAGGCATTGCCTTTGCACCTCCACACGCCATTTCTAAACCCAGAAAAAGTAAAAACGGAACCGATATTTCTCCTGCTCCACCACGAACAGGAATGCCTTCGGGTATCACTGCAAAATTGGTAGCCGATAATATTATTGATACCATTAAAAACGGAAAAGAATCCTTACATCACAAAGGTTCTATGGGAAATATGGGAGCTGCATGTATTGCTTCTGCTGGTTACGGAATGACCCAAGGAAGCGGTGTCAGCATCACGACCTACCCTATTGTTCCAGATTATGAAAAATATCCAAAAACACAGGGAAGACAATTAGGAAAAACTTTTGGAGAGATTGGTTTGGCTGGTCATTGGTTAAAATTGGCATTGCATTATGCTTTCATCTACAAAGCCAAAATGCGCCCATTTTGGTGGTTGATTCCTGAATAAGGCAACTATTCATTATTCAGTTTAAAATTTTAAAAATAAAAAAATGACACAACGTATCTCAAAATATCAAAGATTTAAAATGATGAATCCTATCATCCAGTTATTTAAATTCATTTACTTAAGCATTAAAATAATGCTTGTTGTAGCTGGAGGACATGGAGGCACAAGAAAGGTAAACTGAAGTGGTTATCAGTTTTTAGTTGGTTAGTAGTGGAAAAGCACCCTTTTTTAGGGTGCTTTTTGTTGCTTTTTATTGTGTATTTGCAACAAAACTCAATATCCTCTGAATGGAAACTAAACTTAATTTCCTTTGATACGCTTCCATAATTCAGACAACAATGTTCTTCCATCACGTTGGTTTTTTTGTACTTCTATAAATTGAACGTTATCATCAGCATCTGTATCTATCTGATATTGAAATACAAAATTTTGTGATTGAGGTTCAAGACTTAAAAGTCCAAATCGCAAATCGTTAAAATAAAGATTATCATTTTTTTCAACAATAGTGTACCAGCCTTCAGAAATTGCAATCATACGTTTTACTTTGTTGTTTTCAGTAAGATTTTCTAACAATTCATGATTTTTTGGATAGCTTTCAAAAGCGATACTCTTTGTATCAAAAAACGAGTAATTACCTAACAAATAAGCGTTTTCGGTTTCCACATTCGCACTCCAAAGTATCGTATTTAAAGGTGAAGGTCTTGTGTCTAATTTTAGATATGTGATATTTTGGGTTTCCAAAGCAGATTCAAATTGATTGAATGCCATCCATTTCAATAGAAATGTAAGGACCAAATAAGAGGAACTCATTACCAAACCCATTCTATTATAAAAACTTCGTTTTTCAGAGGTTCGATGTTGTCTCATGGCGAGAATTAAAAACACTAAAAACGGTATTGTATAAAGTGGGTCAATAACGAAGATGGTCTTAAAAGCGAACCTTACATCAAATGGCCAAAATAACTGTGTTCCCCAAGTGGTATGTGCATCCAATATGGGATGCGTCAAGAAAGCCCAAAAGAATAACCATGACCAACCGTTAAAATTTTTATAAGCCTCGTATCGAGACACAAGCCATCCAAAAATGGGCGCAAAAAGTAACGAAAACACAATAGAATGTGTGAATCCGCGATGGATGGAAAGCGCAGTTACAGTATCGGTAAAATGCGAGGCAAACACATCCAAATCGGGAATTGTTCCAGCAATGGCACCATAAAGCATCGCTTTATTTCCTATTTTTTTTCCTAAAACAACCTCGCCAACAGCGGCTCCTAATACTATTTGAGTCAATGAATCCATAAGATTTCGCTAAAGTAAACCTTGTAAACCTAATAACATACAATAACTTATTATCTATCGTTTTTTCGCTTGGTAACAAAGGTTACTGACCAACATGTTTATCCAAGGTATTTTTGCCTTATAAATGATTGATAAAATGAAAAACAAATTATTGATATTCACGTTTGGTTTTTTGGGATTGGCTCCAGTACTTCAAGCTCAAGAGGTGATTCCTATTGCAAAATCTGAAGTTTTGAGCAAGGTGAGTCAAGACAATACTGCACTAAAAATATCTGAACAAGAATTTATTGAAGCAAGAGCAGATTATAGACAAACTAATGCGGTTTTTTTGCCCAATATTACCGCTAGCCATACTGCCATTGCAACCACCAATCCTCTAATGGCTTTTGGCTCCAAACTCAATCAGGAAATTTTAACGCAAAATGATTTCAATCCTGCCTTATTGAACGACCCTTCGCAAATTGAAAACTTTGCCACAAAATTCGAAATTCAGCAACCATTAATCAATTTGGACGGCGTTTACCAACGTAAAGCGGCAAAGTCAAAAATGGAAGCAACGGCTTTAAAGCAACAAAGAACAAAGGATTATTTAGCTTTCGAAGTAGAAAAAGCCTACATGCAATTGCAACTGGCTTATAAAGGTATTGATGTACTCGAAAAAGCACTGGAGGCTGCATATGCAAATAAAAAATTGGCCGAAAACAGCTATAAACAAGGCTATTTGCAACGTGCAGATGTTTTGAATGTGGAAGTTAGGGTAACAGAAGTTCAAAACCAATTGCAAACAGCAAAAAGTAATGTTCAAAACGCTTCTAACTATTTATCTTTTTTGATGAATGACGAGGCTTATGTGATTTACAAACCTAGTGACAGCTTAACTATTGTTGCATTAAACAAGCAATTGGATTACGATATTTCTGAAAACCGTTCAGATATTAAAGCCATGCAATTAGCTTCAAATGCATATGAAGCCATAAACAAAGCCGATAAAATGGCATTTCTACCACGGTTGAATGCCTTTGGGAGCTATGAACTTTATGACGACCAAATTTTTCAAGGAAGCGCCAATGGCTATCTATTCGGAGCACAATTGAGTTGGGATGTTTTTCAAGGTTCCAAACGCTTCGGAAAGACCCAAAAGAGTAGCGCTGAATTTCAAAAATCAAAATTGGAATATGAACAATATGTGTCTCAAAGCAATTTAGAATTGAACAAAGCCAAACGTATGTTTGCCGATGCTGAAAATAGACTGAATTTAACCACATTAGCTCTCGAACACTCTAAAGAATCATTAAGAATAAGAACCAACAGATTTAAAGAAGGTCTCGAAAAAACATCAGATTTATTAATAGCCGAAACACAATTTGCTCAAAAGCAATTGGAATACTTTCAAACCATTTTTGAATACAATTACGCACAGGCTTACTTACAATTTTTAACCAAAGAATAATTTTAAAAATGAAAAAACATATATACCTATTAACACTGACTACAGCTTCACTATTTTTATTTAGTTGTGGTAGCAAGGAGAAAAAAGCTAAAATTGACAATTCACCAACAATCGTGGTAAAGATCAATAAAGTATCTGAATCTGATAATAATCCATTTTTATCAGTTAGTGGGAAAATACAATCAACTAACAGTGCCGATTTAAGCACTAGAATGATGGGTTTCGTCACTAAAGTAACAGTCAATGTTGGCGATAAAGTAAAAGAAGGTCAATTATTGGTGTCGATAAATAATACCGATTTACAAGCTAAAAGCGCACAAGTAAATGCTGGAATTACAGAAGCTACCGTAGCTTTTAATAATGCACAAAAAGATTATAACCGTTTTAAAAACTTGTTTTCAGATAGTAGTGCGTCACAAAAAGAGTTAGATGACATGACTGCACAATACGAGATGGCAAAGGCCAGATTAGAGGCTGCCAAACAAATGAAAAATGAAGTCAATGCTCAATATGCTTATACCAATATTAAAGCGCCATTTAATGGTGTTGTTACTGCCAAAACAGTGGAAGAAGGTGATATGGCAAATCCAGGGCAACCATTAATTTCATTAGAGTCGCCAGTTAATTTTGAGGTGATGACTATGGTTCCAGAAACAGAGATTTCTCAAGTTAAAAAAGGAACTCAAGTAAATGTGATTGTAAAATCAATTAACCAAAGTATTAAAGGAAAGGTTTCTGAAGTGAGCACTTCGGCAAAAAACACAGGTGGTCAATATTTAGTGAAAATTGCATTAGATGAGACAAATACAAAGATACTTTCTGGCATGTTTGCAACCGTCCAGTTTCCAATTGAAAAAAGAACTACAACAGAGTTGGTGTTAATTCCTACTGAAGCTATTGTAACTAAAGGACAGTTGTCTGGAGTTTATACAGTGAGCCAAAGCAACACTGCTTTATTGCGTTGGTTGCGTCTGGGTAGAACGTATGGAGACCAAGTAGAGATTTTGTCTGGGCTATCAGCTGATGAATCGTATATCGTTTCATCTCAAGGCAAACTATTTAATGGAGCAAAAGTGTCAATTCAATAACTAATAAATTATGAAAGAAGGTTTAGCAGGAAAAATTGCCAAGAGTTTTATAGGCTCAAAGCTTACTGTGCTTTTAATGATCGTTTTTATGGTTATTGGTGTGTACAGTTCATTTTTAATTCCGCGAGAGGAAGAACCACAAATAGATGTGCCGATGGCAGATATATTTGTTGGCTATCCTGGGGCAAGTCCAACTGAAGTGGAATCGAGAGTGATCAAACCATTAGAGAAGTTAATCTCTAATATTAAAGGTGTAGAGTATGTATATTCTACATCTATGAAAGAACAAGGGATGGTCATCGTGCAGTTTTACGTAGGCGAGGACATTGAGCGCTCATTTGTAAAACTCTACAACGAAATTAACAAGCACATGGATCAAATGCCGAAAGGAGTTACTTTTCCTTTGGTAAAAACGCGAGCTATTGACGATGTGCCTATGCTTGGATTGACACTTTGGAGCGAGAATTATGACGATTACCAATTAAGTCAAATAGCAGTAGAACTGGAGAACGAAATCAAGAAGGTAAACGATGTAGCGATCACTCATAAAATTGGCGGTAGAAACCGTCAGTTGCGTGTGGTTTTGGATAAAGATAAATTGGCTTCAAGTGGTTTGGATTTACTTTCGGTTTCGAAAATGATACAAGCTAATAACCAGCAATTGAGTGCTGGTAGTTTTGATAAAAATGACACTGAATTTTTAGTAACCACAGGAAGGTTTTTAGAGACAGTGTCAGATGTCGAAAATCTTGTTGTTGGTGTCCAACAAAATCAGCCTATTTATTTAAAACAGATTGCAACCATTGTCGATGGTCCAGAAATTCCAAAAAACTATGTGTCACTTGGTTTTGGTCAAGCGAGTAAACAGACAGAAAACTATAAATCTGAATATCCAGCAGTCACTATTTCTATAGCAAAGCGAAAAGGGGCTGACGCCATGAAAATTTCAGATGTGATTATTGATAAGGTAGAGCACCTAAAAAGGACCTTAATTCCAGATGATGTACATGTTGAGGTTACTAGAAACTATGGCGAGACAGCCTCTCAAAAAGTATCAGAACTCTTGATGCATCTTATTGGAGCCATTATTGCCGTAACGTTAGTGGTCATGCTTGCAATGGGTTGGCGTGGAGGTTTGGTTGTGTTCTTATCGGTGCCAATTACGTTTGCGTTAACACTTTTGAGCTATTATATACTAGATTATACTCTTAATCGAATTACCTTGTTTGCCTTGGTGTTTGTAACAGGTATTGTGGTAGATGACTCCATTATTATCGCTGAAAATATGCATCGTCATTTTAAGATGAAACGTTTGCCATTTAAACAAGCAGCATTGTACGCCATTAATGAAGTGGGCAACCCAACTATTTTGGCAACTTTTACTGTTATTGCGTCCGTTTTGCCTATGGCTTTTGTGTCTGGCTTGATGGGGCCATATATGAGTCCGATGCCAATTGGGGCTTCCATAGCTATGTTGCTGTCTTTATTTGTTGCATTGACCATAACGCCATATTTAGGCTATATTTTCCTTCGTGAAAAAGATAAAAAGGGAAAGGCTGAAAAGGTTGAAAAACCAATGGAAGATACTTTCATCTATAAAATATACTCAACATTTGAAACACCATTAATCGAAAATAAAACCAAACGTTGGTTGTTTTTGGGAGTTACTTTCCTTTTGCTGTTAGGTTCGGTTAGCTTGTTTTTTACTAAATCGGTTGCTGTAAAAATGTTGCCTTTCGACAATAAAAATGAGTTTCAAATTGTCATTGACATGCCAGAAGGGACAACTCTTGAAAGAACTGGTGTGGTAACCAAAGAAATTGCACAATACTTATCAAATAGGCCAGAAGTGGTTAACTATCAAAGTTATGTTGGTACATCTGCTCCAATAACCTTTAATGGTTTGGTAAGACATTACGATTTACGTGGTGGGAGCAATATGGCAGATATTCAGGTTAATCTTACCGATAAACACATTAGAAGCACACAAAGCCATGATATAGCAAAGCTCATGCGTGATGATATCCAAACTATTGGAAAGAAATTTGGAGCTAATGTTAAACTAGTAGAAGTTCCGCCAGGACCACCAGTATTATCTACAATTGTTGCTGAAGTATATGGACCAGATTATGATAAGCAAATTGAAGTTGCCAACGAAGTACAAAATATCTTAAAAACGACAACAGATGTTGTGGATATTGATTGGATGGTTGAGGACGATCAGGTCGAGTACGAGTTTGTGATTGATAAAGAAAAAGCCATGTTGTATGGTGTTGCGCCACAACAAATTGCGTTTACCATGAATATGGCATTGTCAGATAAAGCAATTACTAGCCTGTATGACGAAGATGCCGCAAACCAGATTGGTTTGGTGCTGGCTTTGGACGAAAAAGAAAAATCGACCATAACCGATATATCACAATTAAAAGTGGTATCACAACAAGGAAATATGATTCCAATTGCTGATTTGGTCGATATACAACAAACAACTAGAGCTAAAAGTATTTACAGAAAGAACCAAAAACGTGTGGTTTATGTGCTGGCTGATATGGCAGGTGAATTGGAAAGCCCTGTATATGCTATTTTAGGGATGGAAAATAAGTTGAAAGCTATCAATCTTCCTGAAGGATACGCTATGAACGAATTGTATTTAAATCAACCAGAATTTGAAGACGATTATACGGTGAAATGGGATGGTGAATGGCAGATCACTTTAGAAGTGTTTCGAGATTTAGGAATCGCCTTTTTAGGTGTTATCATCATTATTTATATCCTAATTGTTGGCTGGTTCCAGAATTTTAAAGCGCCAATTGTCATGATGGTCGCAATCCCATTATCGCTAGTTGGTATTGTTTTAGGGCATTGGATAATGGGAGCTTTCTTTACTGCAACATCTTTTATAGGAATGATTGCCCTCGCTGGAATCATGGTGCGAAATTCGGTCTTGCTGATAGACTTTGTTAACCTGCGTTTAGAAGAAGGTGTTCCCCTTAAACAAGCTGTAATTGAAGCAGGAGCAGTAAGGACTACACCAATTTTGTTGACAGCAGGTACAGTGGTCATTGGCGCATTTGTCATCTTATTTGATCCAATTTTTCAAGGATTGGCAATCTCTTTAATGGGAGGAACCATTGTAAGTACCATATTGACCTTATTGGTTGTGCCCTTGGTATATTATATGATTGAGCGTAAAAATTATAAATAAATAGTCAAATGAAATTAATAATAGTAACAGCAGTTGAACAGTTTCAAAAAGACGTTTTAAAGTTGTTCAAAAAAGCACAGATCGAAAGCTTTAGTAGTTCTGAAATTGATGGATACAAAGATGCCACGTCTTTGTTAATGACCTCAAGCTGGTTTCCTAGTGAAAAAGGTGGTAATGAATCGAGTTTGTTTTTTTCCTTTACAGAAGAAGAAAAAATTGAAACCTTATTTGGTTTTATAAAGGAATTTAATAATGCATTGGAAACAAACAACCCAATTAAAGCGGTTGTTGTTCCTATTGAAAAATATATATAAACTTAAAAACAATCAAAATGTTAAACACATATTTTAGAGTTATAGTTGGTTTTATGGTGCTTTTAAGCGTTGTTTTAACCGTGTATGTGAATCAAAACTGGATGTGGTTTACGGTGTTTATTGGAGTTAATTTAATTCAATCGGCATTTACAAAATGGTGTCTGTTAGAAACCATTTTGCAAAAATTAGGAGTTAAAAAAGAAGGTGGAAGCTGTTCGTTAAATTGAGGATAAATAAAAACTGATACTTACTTGTGCTGGGTTTATTCAATTCGCTTATAGTTTTCAGAGTAAATCCGATTGCCTTGTTCATCGATCTCTATTTGGCTGAACCTATTCGTGTTCAAGTTTAGCTCATAAACGAACTCTTTACGTTCTTGGATAATTTTACTCATCATTTCAGAACCATAATCTAAAATTTCTGTAAGGTAATTGCCTTTAACACTATAGCTGCCATAGCCAAACCATTCGGTTGAGTCGGTTGGTACATGTTTGCTCCACATGACTTTTGTCGGAGTGTACATTTTAACTTGTCTGTAGCCTTCATTGGTTGTAAAAGAATCGACAACCTTGTTGTCAACATAATTATAAAAACCAACTAATTCCCAAGTGCCTTCAAGTGTCATGTTCATCTCTTTGTTGTCAGTTTCAGAATCTTTCAAATTAGTATTAGAATCATTTTTACAAGAGACAAAAAAAACGAAAGCAAATAAAGTAATGAATGAGAATTTCATAATGAGGAAGCTTAAGGGTTATACTATTGTGTCCCTCTAATTTACAAAAAAATGAGGAATAAATTTTCAATTCAACAAAATAGTTAAAACTATTGACAAATAAAGGATTACGACTTAGGTCTAAAAAAAATCAGATAGTTGGACTAGAAATGTTAAATTCATTGTAAAACCCTTTATTATTTAGGTTTTTGGTGGTAAATTTACTATAATATGGTATAGATAGTCAATCATCACGTTCTACAAATGATACATATCTATACAAAAGCATTCAAGACATTCAAAATTTATAATAATCAGTTTAACTTAAATACATAAATCATGGGAAATAATAGTAGTAATACAATCATCGGAATTTTAGCAGGTACAGCCATTGGGGCAACTTTAGGAATTTTATTTGCTCCAGACAAAGGGGTAAATACCAGAAAGCGTATAGCAGAAGAAGCACAAGCTGCTAAAGATAGAATTGCCGATGGAGCCATACATTTAAGAGATCGTGTAGCAGATACAGTGTCAAATAAGAAAGATACATTAGACACTCAAATTGAAAGCATCGTTTCTGACGTTAGTTATAAAACCGAAGATGTTATCACGACACTCGAGAAAAAATTGGCCGAATTGAAAGCAAAAAACAAGAAACTTCAAAAATCATAAATTTCAAAATAAATCTTAATGGGAAACCTATTTGAATCTATAAATAATACGTCTGACAAAGCAACAGAAATTGGTGAGAAGTATATTAAAGACACTCACGAATACTATCGGTTGAAGATATTTCAGCAGCTTACCATATCTATCAGTATGGTGGCAAAAGCTCTAATTATTGGAGGCATATTATTTATAGGTTTATTTTTGTTGGCATTTGCCGCTGCTTATGCCATAGGAGATTGGCTAAACAATGTGTCATTGGGCTATTTGATAGTTGCAGGACTATTTTTATTGATTGCCATAATTGTATATTATAACAGATCTTATATCAATAAGAAAGTGATAACAAAAATGTCTCCTAAATTCTTTAACTCTTAATTGATGAAAACTTATAACTCATTTGAAGACATAGAACTAGATCTCAAGCGGTTATCGCTGGAACGACAGATAGGTATTGAGCAAATGAAGGCTGTAAAAAATGAATTTGCAGAAGACCTAAAACCCCTCAATTGGGTAAGTACAGCTGTAAAAGTTGCTGGAAAATATGGTTTGTTTGTTCTATTAAAAAAAATGTTCAAGTAGTAACTTACCTTTAATGCATATTAAAACAAAATTACCGTTGCTTATAGTTAGATAATAACTTTTAATAAGTAATGGTCAAAGTATTGTGTCAAAAATTCTACTTTTGTGACATAATTTAAGATTAATAAAATGTCAGACACAATTGAAAAAGTAAAATGCCTAATTATAGGTTCTGGTCCAGCAGGATATACAGCAGCCATTTATGCTGCAAGAGCAAACATGAAACCTGTTTTATACCAAGGAACACAGCCTGGAGGACAGTTGACAACCACAAACGAGGTTGAAAATTTTCCTGGTTATCCTGATGGAATCACTGGACCCGAAATGATGATAGAGTTGCGAAAACAAGCCGAACGTTTTGAAACCGATGTACGTGACGGTTGGATAACCAAAGTTGATTTTTCTGGAGATGTGCACAAGGTTTGGGTTAACGAAACTAAAGAAATACATTGTGATACTGTAATTATATCAACAGGTGCCTCTGCAAAATATTTAGGATTAGACTCTGAACAGAAATATTTAAAACTTGGTGGAGGTGTTTCGGCATGTGCAGTTTGTGATGGTTTCTTTTACAGAAACCAGGAAGTAGTAATTGTTGGGGCAGGAGATAGTGCATGCGAAGAAGCCCATTACTTGTCTAAATTGTGTAAAAAAGTAACCATGTTGGTACGTAAAGATGAATTTAGAGCCTCTAAAATTATGGCTGCTAGAGTTAAAAATACACCAAACATTGACATATTATTCAATACCGAAACTGAAGAGGTTTTAGGTGACGGACAAGTAGTTACAGGTGTTAGGGTAAAACACAATATTACGGGTAAGGTTCACGAAATTCCAGCAACAGGCTTTTTTGTTGCCATTGGCCATAAACCAAATACCGATATTTTTAAAGACTATTTAAATTTAGATAAAACAGGGTACATTATTAATGTTCCGGGAACATCAAAAACTAATATAGAAGGTGTTTTTGTATCGGGAGATGCTGCTGACCATGTGTACAGACAAGCTGTTACAGCTGCTGGTACTGGTTGTATGGCTGCTTTAGATGCCGAGCGTTATTTGGCAGCTAAAGATTCTACTTTTGAAGTGAGCACATCTACATATAACTAAAAGAAAATCATAAATAAAAAAAAAAGGGACTAAATTTAAATTTAGTCCCTTTTTTTATAGTTCTAAAACTAAAAAGTTTCTGGTAACGTATAGGTTCTTCCTTTATTATGCTCTTTTAAATAAGCCATTAAAGGTTCAAAATAATCTAACATTGGTTTTGCGCTCATTTCACTACCAACACTTTCTTTCAAAAGCTGTCTCCAATCATTGTTAGCACCAGTTTCTAAAACGCCTTTTAAAAACGAACCAACCTCTTTGCTTCCATAATAGTTGGTAGCGTGTGGATCTTGTTTTAAGATGTTTTTAGCTATATGGTCATGAAATTGGAACAATAAAATATAAGATACTGCATAATCGTAATATTGGGCAGCGTCATTGTTAATGTGCGTTTTTGAAGCCGCATCGCAAAACTCTTCCCCACGATCTGTTGGTGGCACCATACCTTGGTATTTTTTTGCCAATTCCCACCATTTTTGATTGAATTGATCTTTTGGCAACTTTTCAGCATATAAAGAATTTTCAAACTCTGTCATTACACCAGCCGAAAATGGTAAAAACACAACATAGTTTAAAGCCTCTTTCAATAAATTTTGAGTTTCATCAATTTGAACATTGGCATCTACCAATCCTTTTTCAGCTAAAAACGGTTTTTGCATTGCTGCAAGACCTAACAAACTTCCAATAGCTTCGTGATAACCTCTATTGGCTCCTGCACGTAATAATGGTGGAACGTTAGGGTTGGTATATGCTTGGTAATAATAAATATGACCCAATTCGTGATGAATTGTTTCGTAATACTCTGCATTGGCTTCAACACTCATGAGGCAACGTAAATCGTTTTCTAAATCCATGTGCCAAGCCGATGCGTGGTTGTTCTTTTTATAAGGAGCGTCGGCAGGAAGTGGGTACATACTCGATTTTTCATAAAAACTTGCTGGCAATGGATCAAATCCTATACTAACATAAAATTTTTCGCCTTCTTTTACTATCCATTCTGGTTCTTTGTCTTTTAAGGCAGCATCTACATCTAAACCTTCAACATTAACCAATGCGCTCCAATCTTGTCCCCAACGGTTTGGTAACCAATGAGCAGGTAAGTAGTCAGGTACTTTGGCATTATATTTTTTGGCTAGCTCATAACGAGCCCAAGTATGCAACTCTCTATATAAAGGCCAAACTTCTTTGACCATTTTATTCATTTCATCGAGCATTTCTTGACGTGTCATGCCGTAATCTGAAACTTGGTACGAGAAGTAATCACCATAACCTAAAGCACTGACTGTTTCATTACGAAGATTTCTTAAGTTTTCTAAACCGTCTTTTAGGTTTTTACCAACGTTTTTTGATGCCTCCCAATTTTTAAGTCGCTCTTTTTCGTTATTGGAAGCTCTTAAAACTTCATCTATATCTCCTGTTGAAACTGATTTTCCATCGACTTTAAAGTCATAACCAAATAACGTCTCATTTTGAGCGTTTTCTGCTGCAATTCTTTTTGAAACGACATCAGAAACTGTTTCTGGGTTGTTGGCAGCACCATATAAAATCGTGTTTAACTGACGTACCTGAACAATGTCTAAATTATCTTTTTGCTCTAAAAACTTTCTGGTTTTTTCAATGACATCAGTGCTACCTGTAAATTTTGCATAGGCTTCATTTGCTTTTTGGATGTTGTAAGCATTGGTAGTATCACCAACAACAATATGTGTATTGGCTTCCCATTCTGCCAATGACGAATCATAGTATAGTTTTTTAAAGGTTGAAGTGTAATCGTCTAAAAAAGTCTGAACTTCTGCTTTGATGGCAGCATTTTGGTCTTCGGTTTTTGTTTCTTTTTTACAAGCAGTGATGCTGATAAGCATCACAAAAAGCAAGGTTAGTTTTTTCATTGTTATAAGTTTTTAGCGTTTTACTCTTTCTTTTGAAGTTTTGCAGTATCAATAAATTTAGTCAAGGTTATTTTTGGAAGTCCATACAAATATACTTCACTGCCACCAGAAGCTTCCATGGTTAAGGCATCATTAACTCTTATTGTAGCATTGCTATTGCCTTCGGCAACTAGGTTGCATGTGTTGGTCGTAAATTCTTTTCCGTTAAAACTTGCTGATAAATCCAAACGTAAATTAAGGTTTTCGGCAACACCTTCGATATTGGCTGTAGCACGTTGGTATATGTCCATTTTTACAGTTTTTGAGTTCAGTAAAGCTTCAACTTTACTATTGTCGCCAATAACGATGGTTGAAGTATTTGCGGTTACGTTTAGCTTTACTTTAGCTTTGTCAGAACTTGTGTAATTAAATGCATTGGTTCTAAAATTAAGATAGGCTTTTGAAGAACCAGATGTTTTTAAGGTTGCATTTTTAAGTTCTAGTGAGGTCAATGAGCGAATTTCACCATCTTCGAGTGTCTCAATGGTTTCTAACCCTTCGGTATAATTGACTTTGATGTTCATACGTTTGCTCGACGTGATGCGTTTAGTGGTTTTGAATGTCAAAACTCCACCCACGACTTCAAAGACGATATACTCATGAAGATTTTCATCAGTTTCTACTTCAACAGAAGCTTTACTGTTAAAAATAATCTCGACAGAAAACTCTTCGCCAATAACAATCTTATTAAAAGGTTCAATATAAGTTTGTTTGATGGTGACATTTCTATCTCCTTTGATTTTTTCGTCATCTTGAGCTGAAACAAAAGAAAGGCAAGCAATAGACAACAAAAAGGTAAAAATGATTTTATTCATTTTATAAATTTAAAATTAATACTAACAAATATAAACAAAAACCATCCCAAACTTTTATTTACGTTTGAAATGGTTTTATAAACAAGTTGGTTAGTTGGTATTAATTGTCTGTGTTTTAATTGTGTATGCTACCCGAAACACCATCGGTTTTTTCTATTTTTTCTGGATTGCCATAGTAGGTAATATCACCTCCACTTGATGCTTTTGCAATGAGCATTTTTGTTGTATTTACTAGAATATCTGCGCCACTCGAAGCACTGGCCTCGGTAGTTGAGGCTATTAAGTTTTTGGCATCAATAGTACTTCCGCTTGATGCATTGGCCTTAATGGATTCGGTTTTTCCTGTTAGTGTTAGATCACTTCCACTAGACGAACTGCAATCTAAAGTTTCTGCATCAATTTTTATGGTCATGTCACTTCCGCTGGATGTTGATAATTCTAAATCACTAATGGTAAAATGATTGGTTCCATATACATCACTGCCACTTGATGCTGAAATTTTTGTAACGTCTTTGAAGCTAACCATTACTTTTCTTGCTTCAGAATAGCTAATGTTTTTTTCTGAAAAAATCTTTAAAACACCACCTTCAATTTCTGTTTTGATGATGTTGTGCAAATTTTCATCAGCTTGAACAGTAATATTTTCGTTTTCACTTTGTGTGAGGTACACATCGAGTCCGCGACTTACTTCAATGGCGTCAAAGCTGCCGTTAACGGTTCTTGTTTTGGTTTGCACATTTCCGTTGCCTTTGACACCTATATTGAGGTTGCAGGAAACTAAAAGTAGTCCTGTGATGAGTCCGACTAATACTTTTGTAATTGTTGTCATGATGATTGTTTTTTGATACTGAACCGAGTTCAGCACTGATTGATTTATAATTGATGATCGTAACTAAATATTCTTTTAATTTTCCATTGGTTGTTTTCTAAAATCCATAGATGCGAAAATTTTGCAGTGCTTCCAGCTGTTTCCTTACCTTTATAACTTTCAAAGAAACGATGGGAACCATTTTGAATGGCTGCGTAGAGTATTCCATTATTATAAAGTGGAAAAACCTCTAAACTACCTTTCACTAATTCGCGTCGTGTCTTATATGGATTGTCTTGTCTGCAAATACCTTTATCCATTACTTTGATGAACGCTTCTTTTGACTGAAGCACTCCATTCTTGTCGTGATAGAATTCTAAATCTTCGGTTATTAGCTTCTCAAATTGATTATTGTCGCATTTGTTGAAGCCTAAATCGAACAGTAAGCTATCATTCGCTTTAAGCTTTTGAAATAATTCGGTGTCTTGCGAAATTTGAGCATTCATTGGGCTGATGAGTCCCAAAACGCATATGGAGATTAGAATAAGTGTATATTTAAACTGTGTCATTTTTTGATTGATTTCTGATTCAAATATCTATTAAAATGTTATTGATGACTAACATAAATATCTGAACTGTTGATTTTTAAAGATGAATTGTTAATTGTCGTCTGATGTGATTTCAATTCCGTTTTTATCGATGTTAATTCGCACACTTTCGCTATTAGATTTTACACCTTTATTGTTAATCTCAACTGATGTGCTATCACTTTTAATACGCAATCCGTTTTCGTCTAATTTAAACTCTGAACCATCATCATTAATATTAATGTTCATTTTAAAATCGTCGTCATCACAATCCAGGCAAATAATTTCGTTATTTAATATTTTAAGATAATGTCCTTCCATACCATTATCTAATATGTCATTATAGTGATCAGTATTTCTATGAAATGAATAGGTGTTCTCATCAGCATATAAAATTGTGCCTTCAGGTAAGTATAGTGTAACTTCAACCTGTTGTGCTCTAAACTTATTACTATGAGGTGTAGTTAGGTATGAATCTATTAGTAACGACTTACCATTTAAGGTATAGTTATAGTTTATATCTAACGCTCTCTTTTTTGCTTCTTGATAGTTTTTGCCATGAGCATTTTTCTCAATATTTATTGATGCTACAGAGTCTTTTGTTGATCTTACAATTAATCTAATATCAGATGTATAAATAAGTTTGTTGTCATTTTCATCGTAAACTGTTTTAAAAACCTCCCTATGTCTTCCAAAATGTTTACTATAAGTTGCATTTTCTAGCATACTTAAATGTAAGGTGTCATTGGCTGTTATGTTTAATTGTTCTTTTGTAATTGTGCTTGCGTCATAATTATACTCACTGGCTTGTCTTGCACCAATAACGATTAATCCAATAATTGCCATTAACCATAAACCAAAGAGCGAGAATTTAGCAATGTTGCCTATAGATTTTAAGTTGTTTACTAGAATTTTCAGCCCTAAATAGAACAAGAAAAAGAAAGGAATACCAACAGCAAAAAGCGATAATAATGATATTAACCAAATAGGTACATTGGCTGCATTTGCTGAATCTATAAGGTCAAATCCAGGAATATGAATCACATCTGCTACACCAACTGAAAACATAGCTACAATTAATCCTATAAGTACAGAAGCACCTACTATCATTAATAGAATACCTATAAATTTGGCAAACACTTTTAAGAAAAACATTATAATATCACCAATAGAATCAAAAAATGATTTTGAGGATGATTTTATGCGATTACCTTGTTTTGGTAAATCAATGTTTTTTACTGTATCACTTACGGTTTGAGATACATTTTCAAATCCGTCCTTGATTTTTTTTTCAATGTTGCTAATATTTACTGGTTCTCCAGTCATGGTGAGCTTTTCTGAAGTTGTTTTAGCTTCTGGAACTAAAACCCAGAACAAAATGTAAATCAGAATAAAAGTTCCACCAGATCCGAAGGCAAATATTATCCAAAGTAAACGTACCCAAACGGCATCGATGCCTAAATAATGGCCAAGTCCAGAGGCTACACCACCAATATATGAGTTGTCAGTATCTCTAAATAGCTTTTTAGAATTGCTGCTGCTAGATGTTTGTTTTCTAGGTTCGTCTTCAAATATTTCGTCGTCAACAAGATAGTCTTCTGGTTGTCCCATAATGGTGATAACCTCGTCAACTTCTTTATTGCCAATTACTTGTTTGTCATGTTTTACACGCTCACTAAATAATTCGGCAATACGAGCTTCAATATCTGATATGATTTCAGAACGACCTTGAGAATCTGTAAAAGAACGTTTTATAGCCTCAAGGTAACGTTGAAGTTTTAAGTATGCATCTTCATCGATATGAAAAAATATACCTGCTAAATTTATATTGACTGTCTTATTCATTTTTTGATTTTTTTTGTCTGGTTACTAAATTTACTGCGTTTTGTAATTCGCTCCAAGTGGTATTTAACTCGTTAAGGAATAATTTTCCTGTTTCGGTTAATCCATAATATTTTCTAGGAGGTCCTGATGTAGACTCTTCCCATCTGTAATTAAGAAGACCTGCATTTTTAAGCCTTGTAAGTAAAGGGTAAATTGTGCCTTCTACCACGAGCAGTTTTGCGTCTTTAAGTGTGTCTAAAATTTCTGCAACATAAGCGTCTTCGTCTTTTAAGACCGAAAGTATGCAGTATTCTAATACACCTTTTCGCATTTGTGCTTTTGTGTTTTCTATCTTCATAGTGTCATTCGTTTTAATTTTTTAAACTGTTCATTTTTTGATTGATTGATGATGATTATTTGATGAAATTTATTGTTAATGGATATTTGTACTCTTCTCCATCTCTAGCTTTTAAACTTGCTTTAACTATAAATAAGAGTTCTAAAATAAAACCTACTATAGCCAAAAAGCCAAGTCCACCTCCAATATAAAGTAGAGGAGAAGGTTTGTCTATATTAATACTGAAATTATCAAACCCATTAAAGTCTAAAAAATCAATACCATTAAAAATATTGAATATAAAAAACGGTATCGTTAGTGTTCCAATTATTACAGCATAAAGCAAAATACTTATTTGAAAGTTAATAGCTTGTTTACCATGACCATCAACAAAAGGTGATTTTTCTTTATTAGCTATCCAAAGAATTAATGGACCTATAAAATTTCCAAACGGAATTATAAACCTCGAAAAGGTTGATAAATGTATAAACGTTGCGATATTTTTTTGGTGATTATCTAACATGATGTAAAAGCATATAATAGTTTCTTATGCAAATATATATCTAAAAAAAGGTATTATGCAAAACATAGTAGTATAATTTAACATAATTTTAACAAATTGTAATGTGAATTATTTTCGATAATTTTGAGCAAAATAAACTAACAAATGAAGTTAACACCTAGTAAAATAAATACTTTCAATCTGTTTAAGCTGCCATCAGTTTTTTTTACAGGAGTAAGAGTAAAAACAATTGATGATGTATCATGTACAGTTTCTGTAAAGCACAGATGGATAAATCAAAATCCATTTAAATCTATGTTTTGGGCTGTACAAGGTATGGCTGCAGAGCTTACGACAGGAGCTTTAGTCCTAATGAAAATTAGAGAAAGTGGTAAAAATATATCAATGCTTGTTTCTAATAACAATGCAACATTTACAAAAAAGGCAACAGGCAGAATTACTTTTAAATGTAACGATGGACATTTAATAGATAATGCTATTGCTAAAGCGATTGAAACTGGTGAAGGGCAAACTATTTGGATGACATCTGTTGGAACAAATACTGATGGTGTTGAGGTGTCAACTTTTAATTTTGAATGGAGCATTAAAGTAAAAAGCTAATTGTATTTGTAACAAAACGGAAACTGAATCAACATATACTTGAATCAATTAAAAAACAAAAAATCATGACAGCACACGAAATTGACTACAGAATCTACGGAGAAGAAATGCAATACGTAGAAATTGAACTCGACCCTCAAGAAGGTGTTATTGCAGAAGCAGGAAGTTTTATGATGATGGATGATGGTATAAAAATGGAAACTATTTTTGGTGATGGCTCTGAAAAGAATAAGGGTTTTTTAGGTTCTATTTTAGGGGCTGGAAAACGCATCCTTACAGGTGAAAACTTGTTTATGACAGCATTTTATAATACAGTTTCGGGCAAGAAAAACGTTTCTTTTGCGTCACCTTATCCAGGAAAAATTATACCAATAGATTTAACCGAATTTAGAGGTAAATTCATTTGTCAAAAAGATGCATTTCTTTGTGCAGCTAAAGGTGTTAGCGTTGGTATTGAGTTTTCTAAACGTTTAGGACGTGGGCTTTTTGGTGGTGAAGGCTTTATAATGCAAAAACTTGAAGGCGACGGAATGGCTTTTGTACATGCAGGAGGAACTACAGCAAAAAAAGAACTTAAATCGGGTGAGATATTAAGAGTAGATACAGGTTGTATTATTGGTTTTACTCAAGAGATAGACTATGATATAGAGTTTATTGGAGGTATAAAAAACACCATATTTGGTGGCGAAGGTTTGTTTTATGCAAAACTTCAAGGCCCAGGTACGGTTTATATTCAATCTTTACCTTTTAGCAGATTAGCTGGTCGTGTGTTGGCATCTGCACCACAAGGAGGAGGAAAAGATAAAGGAGAAGGCAGTATCCTTGGTGGATTAGGTAATATTTTGGATGGTGATAATCGTTTTTAAAAAAGAAGACCTTCTGTTAATTTTTTCTATAAAAAGCGAAACATATCCTTTTTTTTAGTAAATTAGATCGAATTATAAAACGTACTGCCTATTATTAAAATCTACCTATCTAAACCCTAAACCTAAAAAAAATTATGGCAAGAGCAATGTTTGAGTACACTAAAACTGTACTTAAAAAAGTTAGTTTCGACGCTAACCTGTTCTGTAGAGAAGTTCAAAAAGCAATTCAACGTTTGTTGCCTTACGAAATTGAAGAACTTAAAGTTTTTATTAAATCTTTAATTCTACAGAATCCAGAGTTAAATCAATGTTTAATCTATTTAAAACCATAAAAAAAGACCTCCAAATTTTGGAGGTCTTTTTATTTTGAAACGTTTTGTTTTATTTAGGCAATGGGCTTATGATTTCAACATTGTGAAAGGCAATAGCACCTCTTATGATACCAGAAATGACATTATGCAACGCATCAACTATTTGCATCTTTAGTTCACTTTTATGATAGATGATACTGACTTCACGAGCAGGTGAAGGTTCATTAAAATGATGTAAATTGACTTTTAGATTATCGTTCAGTTCAATGGTATGCAAATAAGGGAGAAGCGTCATGCCTAAACCTTCATTTGACAGTTTGATCAAAGTCTCAATACTTCCACTTTCCAATTGAAAATTATCGTCATTATGATCTTTAAAAACCTTACATAAGTTAATGACACCATCTCTAAAGCAATGACCATCTTCTAGCAAAAGCATGTCGTCGATTTCCAAATCAGAAACACTGATTTTTTTCTTCTCAAAAAGTCTGTGGTGCTCTGGTATATAACCCACAAAAGGTTCATAATACAATACGCGTTCTTTGATTTGATCATTTTCTAAAGGAGTTGCGGCAATGGCAGCATCTAGATGGCTTTCATTGATTCGAAACATGATTTCTTCGGTCGTCAACTCCTCAATTTTCAATTTTACTTTTGGGTATTTTTTTATGAAAGTCTTTAAAAACATTGGCAACAGCGTGGGCATAACAGTCGGAATGATACCTAGCCTAAACTCACCTCCAATAAACCCTTTTTGCTGATCGACGATGTCTTGTATTCTATCTGACTCGTTGACTATGTTTTTGGCCTGATGTACAATTTTGCGGCCAACATCTGTGAGTTCTATAGGTTTTTTACTTCGATCAAATATCAATATGTCGAGCTCTTCTTCTAGTTTTTGTATTTGAGTACTTAAAGTTGGTTGTGTAACAAAGCACTTTTCAGCGGCTTTTGTAAAATTTTTATGTTCTGCTATTGCAAGAACGTAGTGTAATTGTGTTATAGTCATCATTATTCAATTAAACTATAAAAATATAAAAAGGATTAATAAAAACTATAGTGCCTGCTGTTAATTATACCTTAAATTTGTAATTGAACTAAAAAAGAAAATATCATGACTTTAAATAGCATAGGTTTAGATACCAAAAAGACTAAAGATTTGGCTAATGATTTGAATGATTTGTTGGCTAATTTTCAGATATATTATCAGAATTTGAGAGGTATTCATTGGAATATCAAAGGGAAGCGATTTTTTGATCTTCACGTAAAGTTTGAAGAGCTATATACAGATGCTAACCTGAAAGTGGATTTGATCGCAGAACGTGTGTTGACATTAGGGGAGACACCTCTGCATACGTTTGACGATTATTCAAAATTGGCAAAAGTTCCTGTTGGAAAAAATGTTTCTATCGATGAAAAAGCGGTTCAGCTTATTGTAGATTCATTAACTCAACTATTAACGATTGAACGTCAAATCCTTGATAAATCAGGAAAAGCAAATGATGAAGGTACCAATTCAATGATGAGTGACTTTATAACCGAACAAGAAAAAACAGTTTGGATGATGAAAGCTTGGTTGGGTAAAACGGTATAATAGAGATTAATAGCAATTAAAGGCGTTAAGATAAATTTTCTTGACGCTTTTTTTATAACAATCCCCTCGACTTTATTTCTAGATAAGTATTAATGGTATCAATCGTCAAATTCTCTGGCGTAGTAAGGATAGAGTAGATGCCATATTTTTTGAGTTCATTGACAATGAGGCGCTTTTCAAAAGCAAATTTTTCAGCGATGACCTTGTCATACACTTGCTGAATGGTTTCTGCTTTATCATTAATCAAGCTGTTGAGTTCGGTGTTTTTAAAGAAAATAACAACAATTAGATGGTTTTTGGCAATGGCTTTTATGTAAGGCAATTGTCGATTAAGACCATCCATTGTTTCAAAATTGGTGTAGAGTAAGATTAAGCTTCGATGGGTGATGTGTCTTTTAATGTTGGCATATAACCTACTAAAATCACTTTCAAAATAATCGGTTTTTACATTGTATAACGATTCTAGGATCATCCTCATTTGAGAGGTGCGTCGTTGTGCAACAACCACATTTTCAACCTTTTTAGAAAATGACATCATGCCTGCCTTATCATGTTTTTTTAAAGCTATACTGCTCATTACGAGCGTTGCATTAATGGCATAATCTAAAAGGCTCAAACCATTAAAAGGCATTTTCATCACACGCCCTTTATCAATGATAGAGTAGATGGGTTGCGATTTTTCATCTTGAAACTGATTGACCATCAAACTGTTTTTCTTTGCAGTTGCTTTCCAGTTAATTGTTCGCAAGTCGTCACCTAGTACATAATCCTTAATCTGTTCAAACTCCATGGTATGACCGATTCGTCTTATTTTTTTGATGCCATAATCCTGTAGTGTATTGTTTATGTTGAGCAATTCAAATTTTCGCAATTGTTTAAAACTCGGATAGGTTGGTACCATAGCATGGTTATCAAATGTAAAACGTTTGGCAACCAGACCTAATGGTGAGTGAGCATAAACATTTAAACTGCCAAAATGATATTCGCCACGCTCCTTTGGCTTTAACTGATAAACAATAGATTCGGTTGTTTTTGGAGGCAACTTAAGTTTAAGGCTAAAATCTCTTACCTGAAACTGTTTCGGAATTTCATCTATAATATTGCATTGAGCTAAAAATGGATATTTGTTTTTAATAGTGATTTTTACAGCATTATCATCTCCATTCGAAAATTTATCAGGAAGTATTCGTTGAGCTTCTATTTTATGAGTTCCAACAAAAACAATCAAAAAATCTAAAAAGAACAACCCTAAAACCACTAAAATTGAAAGATGAGCCACATTAAACAGTAATGGCACAAAATAGCTGATAATAAAAAGCACCACGATAGCAATACCACAATAAAAAAAGCGTGGTTGTATGTAAAAGGGTTTAAATATTTTAAAGAGTTTCAAAGTTTTTAATTTCGTTTTGTTATAAGTTCAATGTTTATTATTCCGCCAGGCCAAAGTCCATGATGGCCGTGTTCATCCATTTTAAAAGTTCCAACTAATGACACATAAGTTTCATTACATTCGTCGGCTAAAATTTCTTGCTTTAATTTAGTTGTTATAGAAATCCAAAATGCATTTTGGTAGTTCCTATTCTCATAATCATCTTTGTGTAAATAAATTGAGTTTCCTTCAAATTCCATTTTTAGAAAACCAATAATTCGGATTCGCTTGTTATGAAATTCTTCTGGATTTGAAATCAATTTAATTATTGATGTCGAAATAATTTCATTTGAATTGTTTTGAGAATATAAATTGCAACCAACAACTATGAATAATATAATAATAAGATTTTTCATTGTTTTAAATGCTTTATAACTACTATCTACCTCGGAATCTCAACTGTTTCAATAATCTGCTTAATCACATCTTTACTAGTTATGCCCTCCATTTCGCGTTCTGGTGTCACAATCACTCTATGGTGTAATATTGGTATTGCAGCACGTTTGATGTCTTCTGGAGTCACAAAATCGCGACCACTCATGGCAGCAAAGGCTTTACTTGCTTTGAGTATGGCAATTGATGCTCTTGGTGACGCTCCCAAATACAAAAATTGATTGTTGCGTGTCGCCACAATTAAATCAGCTATATATTTAAGCAAATGTTCTTCGACCAAAACTTGGGTAACCAAACTTTGATATTTCATAATTTGTTCAGCCGTCAAAAATGAGCTAATGGTATCCGTTTTTATTTTGTCCTTTAACTGATGTTCTCGAGTCAGAATCTCGATTTCATCAGTCAGATCAGGATAATCGACATCTATTTTAAATAAAAATCGGTCTAACTGTGCCTCTGGCAAACGATAGGTTCCTTCTTGCTCAATTGGGTTTTGTGTGGCCAATACCATAAAGGGAGTATCTAACTTATAACGATGACCATCGATAGTAATTTGCTGTTCTTCCATAACTTCAAACAAAGCTGCCTGTGTTTTTGCAGGTGCTCTATTGATCTCATCGATAAGAATCATATTAGAAAAAATAGGTCCTTTTTTGAACTCAAATTCGGTTGATTTTAAGTTAAATACCGAAGTTCCTAAAATGTCACTTGGCATCAAATCTGGTGTAAACTGTATGCGACTAAACCCAACGCTTAACGACTTTGCCAATAGTTTTGCGGTTATGGTTTTTGCAACTCCAGGAACACCCTCTATGAGCGAATGCCCTTTTGCCAAAAGCGAAGCGATGAGCATATCAACCATATCTTTTTGGCCAACGATGACTTTTCCAACTTCACGCTTTATATTTTGGACGTTATGCTGTAGTTCGGACAGATCTAACCTATTTGTAAACTGTAAATCATTAGTGTCTGTTTGTTGTAAAACAGGCTGTGGCTCTGGTTGAGGTGTGTTTTGTTGTGGTGTGTCGTTAGTATGTTCTTCCATAATTATTTTGAGTAAAATGCTTCAATATGTGTGTTGAGTTTTAAAAGATTATCTTCAAAAAACTCATTTTTTGTTCGTAACCAGTTGATATAATTGATCAATTTTTTTATTGTTTCTATTTTTTTGCCAGATTTTGAGGCTAAACGTTCCATAAATTCTTCATTTAAAACAGAGGTGTCCATGTTGTAATCTCGTCGCACGTTTTCTAAAAAGTATGTGATTTTTTTCTCAATAAGATTCCGATGGTCTTGTGTTTCAAAGTAGAGATTTGAAATGGTTTTAACAAATGCAACCGTTGTGTTTTCTAAAGGTTTGATGATTTCTATGATTCGCTGTCTTCGTTTGGCATTAAAGATTATAAATAGCAGGGTCAGTAGCAAGGCTAAATACCAAGCCCATTTAAAAGATGCTTGCTGCATAAACCAACTCAAATCAGACTTTTTTTCAACATCGCCATCACCATAGTAAGTGTCATAATATTTGGTGTACGAATCAAAGTAAAGGGTTTCGTCTGGCAAATAAGACAAGACACCTTCAACATACCTATATCTACGTTCTTTGAGCAGGTTATAATTGGTAAATATACGAGGTTGCAAGTGTAAATAAATGGTGCCTTCTTCAAAAGGGATTTTTAAAAAATTGATTAAACTGGTGTCATCATTTACATAGCCTAACGATTCGTAGCCAGCCCCTTCATATTTAGAAAAGTAATAATCAAAACCGTTTTTGTCAATTGTACTGTTTTTATTTGAAAGCCTATTGGATTTGAAAGCCACTTTAGAAATACTGTCTTTGCTTTTTTGTTCGATATAATCTACTTCAATGTTGAGCGTATCTAATAAAATGTCAGGAGGATAATAATCAGAAATAAATAAGGTGTTACCACGTTCTACAAACAGCAATAATTCATCAATATCACCTTCTTCGAGATAGTCGGAATTGCCAATAATCATAAAAGTGCCTTCGGCAGTGTGATCGCCATAGCCATCTTCCGAATTGGCATACAGATAATTGGAAGGCGTATGGTAAACCGTCTTAAACGTTTGTCCTTTGAATAGCTTTGGTAGTTCTTTATAAAGAATGCTGACGCCATAAGGTTTATTGCTTTTTTCATTATAAGATTCTTCCCAATCGACCACTTTGGTTGTGTTGATTCCTATCACATAAGCCAATCCAACAATGGCAGAGACTATGACAAATATGATGATGAGTGTTTTTTTCATGACTTTACTTGATTTAAAAAGTCTTGAAAATTACCCTTTGCTGTTTTGTACTGTTCAGTGTTCAGTGGAAATTCACCATACCAAATGTAGTTGTATAGATAGGATGTGTAAGCAAATCCTTTACTGAATTTCATTGATTCAATTTCATTAAGGTAGTCTGCATTTGTTTTGTCATCTTCAAATTTAATGTAGTTTTTGATGGTCAACGTTTTTAACACTAATAGGTAATAATATCTGACTGCCAAGCGGTAGTCATTGTTGTTTTCGGCATCATTGATCAACGATTGGACATCGGCATGTTCAATATTTTCGGCAGTTATTTCACCATAGTTAGCCAATTTTTTCTGGCTTCTAGAATTGAAAAGTCCGCTGCTACCATCATTTAAAAGGGTATATGCCAAGTAAAGTACAGCGGCAATTAGGATGATAATGAAAATCCAGTTAATAGGATTGAAATTGAGAGATGTCTGATTTGAATTGTTTTCTTCTTCAAGATAAGGCGAATCTTCTGAATACCCTGAACCAGAGCCATTGTTGTGGTTAGATTGGGTCACTGCTTTTTTGCCTTCGTAGTCGTATTTTTTACCAGAATAACGCTCTTTAAATCCATCCTCAAAAACACGCTCATTTTGAGGTTCTTGAACCAATGCATAAGCCATGTTGGAGTTGATGGCAACAACACAGATCAATACAATAGAAAGCAAGAATGGTTTCAAGCTAATTTAGGGCTAAAGGTTAACAGTTCGGTTTGAATTTTCCTGCGAACTACAAAAGGATAAATTAAGTAATAATAGCTTATGAATCCTAGTGTAATCAATATAATTCCAACAGAAAGGAATTTAGGCATCTCTTGTGAATATCTTGTGATGAAACCTTCGAGGAAACCCGCAAAAAATGTAAACGGAAAGGTGCTTATCAAAATCTTTACACCAGTTTTTGCGCCTTGTTTGAATGAGGTTAATCTCGAATAAGTGCCAGGAAACAAAATGCTAGCTCCAAGGATCAAACCAGCTCCAGCTTCAATGACAATAGCAAAAATTTCCATGGAGCCATGTATCCAAATGCCTCGAACACTTTCCCAAAACACATGTTTTTCATAAAAGAAATATTGAAACGAACCCAACATGATACAGTTTTTGAACAATACCCAAACCGTTCCAACACCTCCAAAAACACCTAATATGAATGAAATAATGCCAACACGAAGGTTGTTGATGGTGATTCCAATAAAACTTCCCCAATTACTCCCACTTTTATATACCGCAACCGGATTTCCGTTTTCGATATTCTGTAAGGTCATGTCAACGTATTGATCACCCAAGATAGAGCGCACAAATTCACCGTCATTTGCCGCAGAAACTGCTCCAATGGTAGTAAACAGAGTAAAAATCGCAAATGCGAGGTAGATGTACTTCCTGTAATTGTACATCAGCAGAGGTACTTCTGTCTTCCAAAATTCGACCAGCCTATTGGTGTCTTCGCGTTTGGTTTTATAAATTTTTTGAAAAGCTTTGGCTGCTAATTGATTTAGATAGGTAATTACTTTACTTTTGGGGTAGTAAGTTTGCGCGTAAGATAAATCGTTAATTAAATGGATATATTGAGATGCTAATTCATCAGGATCCTTAAAATCGTTGTTGAAAATAGCAGTTTCAAAACTTAACCATTTTTCTTTATTTTGCTTAATAAATGCGACTTCTCTCATATTGTCGTTAAATTAAAAAAGAAAATGTCAGAGTTACAAATTAACACCACTCAAAATGTAAAAATAAATTTTACAGCCGCAGGCGTAGGGGAACGTTTGTTGGCTTTTATTATAGATATGGCTATCAAAGTGGGTTATCTCATTATCTTAAATAAGATATTTGGTGCATTTGAAGATATGGACCAATGGTCGCAAATTGGATTGAATACTTTGTTGAGTTTTCCAGTGATGTTTTACACGTTGGTGTTGGAGTCACTTTTGGAAGGTCAAACTTTGGGCAAAAAAGTGATGAAGATTAGAGTGGTCAAAATTGACGGTTACCAAGCGTCGTTGTCTGATTATGTAGTACGATGGTTTTTTAGGATTGTCGATATTTATATCTTCGGATTAGGGTTTTTTGTGATATTGTTCAATAAGCGGTCACAACGATTGGGCGATATGGCAGCAGGAACTGCAGTCATTATGTTGAAAGACAAAGTGAATATCAGCCACACCATTTTAGAGAACTTAAGAGAGGATTATCAGCCTACCTATCCAACAGTGATTAAATTATCAGATAACGATGCTCGTATCATTAAAGAGACCTATGCAACAGCAAAAGCTGCACAAGACTATACAACACTTATAAAACTGCGAACCAAAATTGTAGAAGTTATCGGTGTCAAAAACACTAATGGGAATGATATTCAGTTTATCGATACGATTTTGAAGGATTATAATTATTATACACAGAATATGTGAGCAGCGAACCGCTTTTTGTTTTTCACAAAAAGCAAGGGAGTCGCTCATCCACTTTTTGGCAGGAACTAATAAAAATTAACTAAAAATATGTTTTTTCAAGTCATAGATATCCTCGGAACCATTGCGTTCGCCATTTCTGGTGTTTCGGTGGCGATGAACAAGAAAATGGACGTTTTCGGATTATTGATTATCGCTTTTGTGACATCGATAGGAGGAGGGACGGTTCGAGATATTTTGATAGGCCAAACACCAGTGTCTTGGATGACCAATATGACCTATGTCTATGTGATTCTTGGAGCAACCGTTTTCACAATTATATTCCAAAGCAAAATCAATTATTTACGAATGTCTTTATTCTTGTTCGACACTATCGGAATTGGACTTTATACAGTTGTAGGTATCGAAAAAGGGCTTATGGCAGGCCTTCATCCAATTATTTGCATTGCCTTGGGAACCATGACCGCTTGTTTTGGAGGTGTTATAAGAGATATTCTCTGTAATGAAATCCCAGTGATTTTTAGAAAGGAAATTTATGCGACAGCTTGTATTGCTGGAGGCGTTGTGTATTTTGCATTACGTCAATTGCCAATTGACAACAACATTATTTTCTTGATTGCAGGAGCAGTTGTGATCACTATAAGGCTTATAGCTGTAAAATTCAAGATTAGTTTGCCGAGTGTTTATAAAACAGAAAAACCACGCAAATAGCGTGGTTTTTTACTTTAAGGCTTAAATAGGTGATAAAATTACTCCGTAGTCACAGGAAACCCTCTATCTTTCATTAAAGCTTCAATCTTTGCGTCACGTCCTCTAAACAAACGATAGGCTTCTGCAGGGTCCATTGAGTTTCTTGGTGCAAATAGATATTTTACCAATTTTGCAGCAACGTCTTTATCATAAAATCCACCAGGAGCTTCTACAAATGCTTCAGACGCATCACTTGTCAATACATCAGCCCACATATAGCCATAATAGGCTGTGGCATAGCCTTCACCCGAAAACACATGTCCAAAATGTGGTGTTCTGTGGCGCATTACCAATTCTTTTGGCATTCCAAGTTCGGTCAGCGTTTCGCGTTCAAATGTATCAACATCTATATTGGTTGGATCGGCTAAATGGAATTTCATATCCATAATCGCTGATGCCAAATATTCTGTAGTGCTAAATCCTTGATTAAAGGTAGATGCTTTTTTGATTTTTTCAACCAATGAGGCTGGAATTGGTTCTCCTGTTTTATTGTGAACTAAAAATGTATTGATGACTTCATCAGTGGATAACCAACGTTCCAATAATTGTGATTGGAACTCTGTGTAATCTCTAACACCACTGTTTAAGGTTGGGTATTTTACATTGGCAGAAAAGAAGTGCAAAGCGTGACCAAATTCGTGGAAGAACGTGTTGGCGTCATCCCAAGATACCAATACGGCTTCACCAGGAGCTGGTTTAACGAAGTTAGAGTTATTGGATGCCAATACGTTTTTTTCTCCTTCAAAAGAGGTATAACTTCTATATGTTGTAGCCCAAGCTCCAGAGCGCTTACCTTGACGAGCATAAGGGTCTAAATACCATAAGCCAATGTGTTTGCCAGAATCTTTATCTGTCACTTCCCAAACCTTCACGTCTTCATTAAATACAGGTACAGAACCTTCTGGTACAGGTGTGAATTTATAATTGAACAGTTCACCAGCTGTAAAAAACAAAGCTTCTGTCAATTTATTCAATTGTAGATATTGTTTTACCTCGTCACTATCCAAATCGTATTTCTTTTTACGCACTTTTTCGGCATAGTATCTGTAATCCCATGGCTCGATAGTGATGTTGTCTCCATTTTCGTTAGCTACTTGTTGCATATCGGCTACTTCTTCTTTAACGCGTGCTATGGCAGCTGGCCAAACAGCCATCATTAAATTCATAGCATTTTCAGGTGTTTTTGCCATGCGATCTTGTAAGCGCCATTCGGCAAAATTGTCATAACCCAATAATTCAACACGTTCTCTACGGAGTTTTAAAATATCAGCAATCAACTTATTGTTGTCGTATTCATCACCATTGTCACCACGTGAGTAATAATTGGTCCAAACTTGTTTACGTAGTTCGCGTTCGGTCGAGTAAGTAAGAAATGGATCCATTGACGAACGCGTGTTTGTAATGGCATATTTTCCATCTTGGCCTTTATCAGTCGCAATTTTAGCGGCAGATTTTATGAAACCTTCCGATAAACCTCCTAATTGGTCTTTATTGAGATAGGTGACATAGTTTTCTTCATCGTGTAAGACGTTATTGGAAAACTTGGTATAAAGAGAGGCTAGTTCTTTGTTGATTTCAGCATAGCGCGCTTTTTTTTCACCATCAAGATTAGCGCCTTCCATTTCAAAACGTTTGTAAATTAAATCAACAACACGTTGTTGGTCAGCTTCTAAAGGTTTCTTTTGTGAAGCATCATAAACAGCTTTTATGCGCTTAAACAATTTTTCATTTTGAGAAATTTTAGAACTGTATTCTGATAATTTTGGAGCCAACTCTGTTTGTATATCTCTAAACTCTGGTGTTGAGGTGTTGCTACTCATAATGCCATAATATGTAAACACTCTATCAAGTTCTTTTCCAGAGCTTTCCATAGCAACGATTGTGTTTTCGAAGGTTGGAGCGTCAGGATTGTTGGCAATCTTATCGATGTCTGCCAAGCTTAATTCCATCCCTTTTTCAACTGCTTCCTTTATATCTTCAACTTTCATTTTGTCGAAGGCAGGAACACCTTCATAAGGGCCTGTCCATTTTTGTAAAAGTACATTGTCAAATGTCATTTCAGCGTCTTTTTTTTCAGCGTCTTTACAGCTTGTAAATGCAATTATAGCACACAAGCCGAGCGCCTTAATGTGTTTAGGATTCATTAGTTTTGTCATTGGTTTTTGAGTTAAATCTTTAAAGCAAACAAGATATTGCTTTTCAAATTGAATTATCTTAATTATTTTATAATTTCTACTTTATTGATGTAAATATTGTGTATTGGCCATTCACCAGTATCTGTTTCTTGGGCCGCAATTTTATCGACCACGTCCAGTCCAGCAATGACTTTCCCAAAAATGGTGTATTCGCCATCTAAATGATGAGCGCCACCATCATTCTGAACGATAAAAAATTCAAAAGGTGATGCCAACTTATAAGCATTTTCAATCTCACTACTTGGCATACTGATAACGCCTTTATGGTGCTTAAATCCACGTTTGGTATCTGGAGGCAAGAGATAATGGCCAATTTTATTTCTTTTATTTGAAATGTCTGGATCATCACTATTGCCTGCTTGAATGATAAAATTATTGACCACTCTGTAGAACTGTGTGTTATCAAAATAACCCAATTTAGTTAAAAAAATAAAGTTGGCTCTGTGGTACTTGGTTTCTTCAAACAAGAGAATGTCGATGGTTCCAAAACGCGTGGTAATGCGTACTTTGTTCTCCTTATTTTCTTTTTCATATTCTTGAAAAAAGGGCATAGCATTCTCATCGTTGAGAACAGGGTATTTTCTCTTGTCTTCAACAACAGTATCTTTTTTAGCCTCTTGATTTTCAATTTTGGTCGAATCTGTATTGGAAGGCTTATTTTTTTGTTGAGATTGTTTATCTTCACAATTAAGAAGTAAAAGACAACAAACCACTAACATTAGATTTTTCATAACTGATGAATTTTGAAGCATTTTTAAATTCGATATCAAAGATAGAACACGTACCACTTCCTGGACAAGATTCGCAATTTAAGATGTCGCCTCCTTATCGTATGGATTTAATTGCACAACAAAAAGAGGCAATGAAACATTCAAAAAAAGCTGGGGTCATGGCGCTGTTTTATCCTGACATGTCTTATGAAACAAAGTTAATTCTAATTTTAAGAAAAACCTACAAAGGTGTGCATTCTGCCCAGGTTGGCTTTCCTGGAGGCAAGTATGAGATCGAGGATAATTCTTTGCAAATCACTGCGCTACGAGAGACCAATGAAGAAGTTGGTGTGCCGATTAATGACATGAAAGTTCTAAAGGCAATGACCGAAGTCTATATTCCGCCAAGTAATTTCACAGTATATCCATTTTTGGGCATTGCCACAAAGACACCAAATTTTTTAAAACAAGACGATGAAGTTGAAGATCTGATAGAAGTGGCTATAAAGGATTTGGTCGACGACCAATTTGCAACTTCGCAATTGATAATGACCTCGTTACAAAAAGAAGTTGAAGTGCCAGCCTTTCAACTCAATGGACATTTGGTTTGGGGAGCAACTGCAATGATGTTGAGTGAAATAAAAGACTTGTTAAAAACAGTGCTGTAAGCTGCATATTTTAGTAAATTTGTGCCTGTAGATAAAATTAATTCATGGGATTATTTAAAAGAAACCCTTTTGGGCATATACTTTTTATAAAAAAATGGCTGATCCGTGTTTTGGGGGCCATGACGCATCGTCGTTTTAGAGGGTTTAACGAACTTCAAATCGATGGTTCTGAAATTATACGTGGTCTCCCAGATACAAATGTGCTTTTTATATCCAATCACCAAACGTATTTTGCTGATGTGGTGGCCATGTTTCATGTGTTCAATGCAAGTTTGAGCCAACGTGATGATAACATCAAGAATATTGGCTATTTATGGAATCCGAAGCTCAATATCTATTATGTAGCAGCAAAAGAAACGATGAAAGCCGGTTTATTGCCTAAAATTTTAGCGTATGTAGGCAGTATCAGTATTGAACGTACGTGGAGAGCCGAAGGTCAAGACGTGAATCGTCAGGTAAAAATGAGTGATATCAGTATGATAGGGAAAGCGCTTGATGATGGTTGGGTAATCACCTTTCCGCAAGGTACAACTACGCCATTTAAACCCATTAGAAAAGGCACAGCGCACATCATTAAAAAATACAAGCCAGTAGTAGTTCCAATCGTTATCGACGGTTTTAGACGCTCTTTTGACAAGAAAGGCTTACGTGTTAAGAAGAAAAATATTCTGCAATCAATGGAAATTAAAGCGCCTTTGGTCATAGATTATGAAAACGAAAGTATTGCTGAAATCGTAGAAAAAATCGAATATGCCATAGAGCAACATCCTTCATTTTTAAAAGTGATTCCGCAGGATGAGTTGATGGCGCAAGAGGAGCTGAACAAGCTCCGTAAATGGAAAGCTAAAAATTAGTATTCAGTCTTCAGTCGCAGTTTACAGTATTCAATTTACAATTAAGAAAATATTCTTTAGTTGTTTTACCGTCAGCCAACAGCCATGAACTACACTTCCAACTTCTTCAATTCTTTGTAATTTCTATTTAAACGTTTAAGTAAGATACCATATATTAACCAATAGAAAAACAATAAGATAGCTATCGCTCCAATCAAGAATATTGCAGTAACCAAAATGATTCTACCATAGAATAAAAGTAAATTTCCATCTGCAGCTGCAAGATGGGCTTTTTCAATGATAAGTTGATTCTGGTCAAATTGAATGTACATTCCGGCAAAAGTGGAAATCACTAAAAACACAAGATTAAATGCAACATAATGCCTGACTGTGCGGCGAGTCTTTAAGATATTCTCCATAAGCACTTTGGCATTGTCAGTGACAGAAATTGTTCGGTAATTTTTATAGAACATATAAAAGAAATAGGCTAATACCAGATACCCTAACACTGTGAGCGGTATGATGATATAGTCGGCATCAAACTTCTCAAATTGCTGAAGTTTTTTATTTCCCTTGAATGCAAACGCTATCAGCGTCCAGAACACAAACTCTAGGATACTGATAACAAATATCCATTTGACAATGGATGATGATTTCTTCAATATCATCTTATAAATCTCGTTGTAAGATAGTTTTGGATACGAAGAGTCGTCTTTTTTCCAGCCTTTCTTTAATAATTCTAATTCATCCATAGTCCTACGGATTTAGTATTGTTTTTAATTTTGTTTTCACGCGATTCATTTTTACTCTGGCATTCACTTCACTAATACCTAATGTATCACTTATCTCTCTATAATCTTTATCTTCTAAATACAAGAAAACCAGTGCTTTCTCAATATCATTTAGTTGGTGTACAGCCTGATACAGCAGTTTTAGCTGTTGTTCTTCGGTGTCATCGTACTCTTCGGCTTTAATTTTGAACTCAAAAGACTCTATTTCGTACGTATTAATGCTTCTCTTGGATTTTCGGTACAGTGTGATTGCCGTGTTCAGTCCGACGCGATACATCCAAGTGCTGAATTTAGAGTCGCCTCTAAACTTTGGGTACGCTTTCCATAACTGTATGGTGATTTCCTGAAACAAATCATTGTGCGCATCCTGATTATTGGTGTATAATCGGCAAACCTTGTGCACAATGTTTTGGTGCTCTTCCAGCAATTCCACAAAACTATGTTCGAGTTCCTTGTTCAAATCTATCGGTTAGTTATTCAATTAGTAGCTTTAATTTTGATTATGTTACAGTAATTTTAAGTATATTTTAAAAAACTTTCATCCTTCTAAAGTATATTAAATTAATTGTTTACTATAATGAAATTAATTAATTGATTATTAGTGTTTTAAATATCTACTATAGATATTGTCTATCGTTGTTTTAAGAGACCAAAAACGATTAAATATTGTGCAAGACCATAAGTTAGCATAATACTTATATCAGAAAATGGTATTGGTTGGTAGAATTTATTCAATGCTAAAATGCTATCCGAAACCATAAATAAAATCGCTCCTATAAAAACAAAAGTGTAACTCAAAGGTGTTGCCTTCCCTTCTCGTAAAAATGCCGTTGTTGCCATTGCTAAAATCGCCATCATATAAATGATGACAGGAATCAACAAATCGCCTAACCCATCTTTCAGAAGATAGAATAATCCAAAAGCATAGATGAGTAAAATGATGAGAAAACCAAAAGGGTTTTTGGATGGATTGCGATGTTTTAAAAACACCAAAATATAGGTGATGTGAGCCAATAAAAACGACACCAATCCAAGCATGAAAAACAAAGCATCGTTTTCAACAAATAGCAAAAGCACATCGCCAACTAGTGAAAAAGCTAGCGCTAATATCGTTAAGATTCGAATTGGACCTGATAAAAACCCACTCTTTAACCAAAAAAAGAGTAGTAACGAAATCACAATAGATGGTTTTGTGATATAATGAAACATGTTTAAGCTTTCAACACTTCCACAAATAAGTTCTGCGACAAGAATGGCCAAGAACAAAAGACTAAAGGTTTTTTCAGGTTTAGTGAACATCATTGATTTTTGAAGCTAATATAGTTCTTTGAAAATAGAAAAGAAAAAATAGAGTAACGACTGAAGACTGACAACTGAACACTAAAAATCAGTTCATCCTGTGTTTTCTACAATTGGGTAAGTTAGACTTTAAAAGCAAGAGTTTCTGTTGCACATTTGTCCTATCAATCAAAACACTAACAGTAAACCAACTAATTATGAGACTATTTATTTCGATTTTAATCTTTAGTATTGCTTCCTCTGTCTTTGCTCAAAACAAAATTAACGGAAAAGTTAAAGATGTCAACGGTATGCCAATCATGGGTGCCAATGTTTATATTGAAGGAACTTATGACGGAAGTACAACCAACGAATTGGGTGAATTTTCATTCGGTACCGATATTACAGGCACACAAACACTCATTGTTTCTTATTTGTCGTATGAAACTTTTACCATGACTGGCGACATAAGCTTAATGAAAAACCTCCAAATAAAGCTTCGCGAAGATGTCAATACATTGGATGCAGTGGTTATATCTGCAGGAACATTTTCGGCAGGTGACAACAGCAAAGTAAACGTATTGAATGCATTGGATGTGGTGACGACTGCGAGTGCTCTTGGTGACTTTGTTGGTGCACTGCAAACGCTTCCAGGTACGACTACAGTTGCAGAAGATGGACGTTTGTTTGTACGTGGAGGCGAAGCTGATGAAACTCAAATTTTTATAGATGGCATTCGAGTGTTTACGCCTTACAGTCCAACAACCAACAACACGCCAACTCGTGGACGTTATTCGCCTTTTTTGTTTGATGGGATTACGTTTTCAACAGGTGGTTATTCAGCAGAATATGGGCAAGCCCTATCGAGTGTATTGCTGTTGAACACTATTGATGAACCAGATCAGAATAAAACCGATATTGGTTTGATGACTGTAGGTGGAACGTTGGGAAATACCCAAAAATGGGAAAAAAGTTCATTGAGTGTCAATGCTTCATATATCAATTTAGCACCTTATATTGCCTTGTTTCCAGATCGTAATGATTGGGAAAAACCCTTTGAAGGTATTTCGGGTGAAGCCGTCTTTAGACAGAAATTTGATAATGGATTGTTGAAACTGTATTCTGCATTTGATCGTACAAATTTTGAATTGACACAAGAAGACATTAATCTGCCAGAAGGAGTTCATTTTAAACTGAATAATAACAACCTATATTTTAATGGATCATATCAAGGCATATTGAGTGACGTTTGGTCTGTATTTGGAGGTATGAGCTATACTTACGGGAACACTAAAGTGAATGTGGTAGATAGTCAAATTAAAGACATTGAAAATTCATTTCATGCGAAGTTGAAATTCAAACGTCACTTTAGCAACCGATTGAAGCTTTACTTTGGGGCAGAATATTTTGCTACCGATTTTGATGAGCGCTATGCTGATGAGACAGTTTCTTCAATAACTTACGGATTCAACAACAACATTACAGCTGCTTTTGCCGAAGCAGATGTGTTTTTTTCCAAGAAAATTGCCATGAAGTTGGGATTGAGAGCTGAACACAGTGAGATTTTCAATCAGGCAACAGTGTCACCACGACTTTCTGTGGCATATAAAACGTCTGATAAAAGTCAGGTGTCATTGGCTTATGGCGATTTTTACCAAAACCCAACGAATGATATTTTAAAGTTTACACAAAATATCAAAGCCCAAAATACGTCACATTACATTTTTAATTACCAATACAATGCAGATGGACGCATTTTTAGAGCTGAAGCTTATTACAAGGATTATAAAAGCTTGATAAAATACGATACTGATTTTGTGAGTTTTGATACTGATTTTAGCAATTCTGGCTCTGGTTTTTCAAAAGGCATCGATTTCTTTTGGAGAGATAATAAAACCTTTAAAAATTTAGACTATTGGATAAGTTACTCGTATTTGGATACTGAACGAGATTATAAAAACTATCCAGCTGCGGCTCAACCTAATTTTGCCAATACGCATAACATGTCGGTTGTTGGTAAGTATTGGATTGAAGATTGGAAAAGTCAAGTGGGAATGAGTTATGGTTTCGCCTCTGGTCGTACCTACACCAATCCAAACATAGAAGGTTTCTTAAACGCAAAGACCAAGTCTTACAATAGTTTGAGTCTTAATTGGGCTTATTTGATTTCACAACAAAAGATTTTATATCTATCAGTCAACAATGTGCTTGGTACCAAAAACATCAACGGTTATCAGTATGCTAATACACCAGATATGAATGGCAATTTTGCTCGCCGTTCTTTACGGCCAGCTGCCGACCAATTCTTCTTTGTAGGGTTCTTTTGGACCATTAGTGAAAAAGGTACAGATAACCAATTGGATAAGTTGTAAAACATCATTAATCAATTAGTTATAAGCTGATATATATCATTGAAAATCACCTATTAAAATTCTAATTTCATAATGATAAACAGATGTTATTATGGAATTAAAGAAGAACCCTGAAGTGGAAGTTGGGAGAAACAGTAGCCTTTATTTTGCAATTGGTCTTTGTCTCACATTGCTGTTAACTTATAACATGCTTGAGTATAAAAGTTATAAAACGACTATTAGGCCTGTTGAAGTGGTGTCCTATGAAAATTTTTATGAAGAAGAAATTCCAATAACGACAGTAAAAACACCAATACCTCCCGGAACTCAAATTGCGATAACCTCTGATGCCATCAAAATTGTTGATGATTTTAGAGAAGTTGAAGAATCGTTTATTGGCAGTAGTGAAACCAACCAAATGGATGTCATGGGGAAAGTTACAGAGAATGGTGGTGCTCAACCAGTATTAAAAATAGATGATATAAAAGTAGAAGATGTTGAGGAGGATATTGAGGTGCCTTTTGCTGTCATAGAAAGTGTGCCTGTTTTTCCTGGCTGTGAGAAAGGAACCAAAGAAGAGAAGAAAGCCTGTTTTCAAAATAAAATGCTAGAGCATGTTAAAAACAATTTCAAATATCCAAAAATAGCTCAAGAAATGGGTATTTATGGTCGCGTCATTGTTTTATTTGTCATTGATAAAGATGGAAGAGTTATCAATATACAAAGTAGAGGGCCAGATAAGATTTTGGAAAAAGAAGCTGAACGCATTATAGGTTTACTGCCAAAAATGATACCAGGTAAACAAAGAGGCAAACCAGTAAAAGTGACCTATAGTTTGCCTATTTATTTTAAATATGTTGAAAGATGAAATTTAATAAATTCTTTCACTTTCGTTTTTTTTGAAGTTTATTTTAGTGTTGAAGATAAAGTTATTTTAGTGTTCAATAGTTTTGATATTGGACATATTTCTTTTGCTTTGTTTGCTGTCTCTTCAAAGGTAGTTTTGTCAATCCCATTTATAGTCGCAATGAGTTCTAAATGGATGTTTGTGATACTGCCATCTTCAAAAGTCACTTTTGCTTCTGTAGCAAGGTCTTTTTCTGTAAATCCTTTTTCGTCCAATAAAAAGCTTAATTGCATCGTAAAACAGCCAGAATGTGCTGCTGCAATCAATTCTTCTGGGTTTGTTCCAATCCCGTTTTCAAATCGTGTTTTAAAAGAATATTGAGATGCGTCCAAAACGGTACTTTCGGTAGTGAGAGTTCCTTTTCCATCCTTTCCAGGGCCTTTCCATTGTGCATTTGCTTTTCTTGAGAATTTCATATTGTTTGATTTTTATGATTATGTTTTTGAATATGTTTTATTCTGTTGTGTTACTTCCATTTAATATTACATCCAATACTTGGTTTTTGCGATGTGTTAATGGGTTCGTTACCCAATAGGGCATCTATGGCGTTACGAATATCCTTTCCAGTTACTGGCAAGCCGTTTCCTGGACGTGAGTCATCTAACTGTCCTCTATACACCAATTTTAAATTGGCATCAAATAGATAGAAATCTGGAGTACAAGCTGCACGGTAAGCTTTTGCAACCTCTTGGGTTTGGTCGTAGAGATACGGAAAAATATAACCTTCGGTAATGGCATTTTGTTTCATTAAATGAGGTGCGTCTTGAGGATAATTTTCGACATCATTGCTCGATATGGCGATACAGTTGATGCCTTTTGGTTTATAATCTTTAGCCAGTTGTACGAGCTGTGCATTGACATGTTTTACAAACGGACAATGGTTGCAAATGAACATGATGAGTGTCCCTTTAAGGCCTTTGATGTCTTGCAATGCGAGCAATTGGTCGCTAACAGTGTCTGCCAATTGAAAGTTGGGTGCTTTTGTGCCTAAAGGCAACATATTTGATGGAGTTTGTGCCATTTGTTTGTCAATTTAGTTTTATGATGTATTTTTAACCTATGGATAATATAATAACATTTGAAGACTTTTCCAAAGTCGATTTGCGTGTCGGAACCATCATTGAAATCAATGATTTCCCTGAAGCTCGCCGTCCTGCTTACCAACTCACGATTGATTTTGGTAGCTTGGGTATCAAAAAATCATCAGCTCAAATTACAACACGCTATACTAAAGAGCAACTGCTCAACCGACAGATTGTCGCAGTGGTCAATTTTCCTAAAAAACAAATTGCTAAATTTATGAGCGAATGTCTTGTTGTTGGTGCTGTTGATGGCAAAGATGTCATCCTACTTCATCCAGAACAGAAAGTCACCAATGGTTCTTCAGTTTCATAAATGTTATAGATCGTCTCTAAAAAAAATGGCATTCATCATCAGTTTATTGGTGCCAAACCAAAATGCTCTAAAATTGGTGTTATCAGTAAACGCTACCACTTTTCCTCGTTTTAAACGCTGCACTTGAAAAGGGACAGAATTTGCTAAACTGTCCAAGTTTCGGTTAGATACATAGCCACTCATCAATGGGTTTTTGGTGTACTGTATTGGATTGTTATAGCTTTGTTTGTCTGGTGAAATAAAGATGGTATTTCCTCTAAATAAAGGAATGGTCGTGTTTTTATATCCAAAATTGATTGGGTGTGAGCGATCTATTTTAGCTTCAAAAATGGCTCCCGAAATCAACTGCGCTCCATTAAAGTCATCTTTTTGCTCGAAGGTTACTTTTTTTGCTTTCGATTCCATTTTTTTTATGTCTAGCTTCATCAATTCGTTGGTGTTAAGCCATTTTACGGTATTTTCAAAACCAATGAGTGTTCCACCTTCACTTACCCAAGCTTTTAACTTATCTGCTAGCGATTTGTTAAGCGTTGCACTTGGTAAAATAATGGTGTTATAACGACTCAAATCGGTCCGATTTAACGATTCGGTATCTAATTTCGTAATGGTCATGTCATAACGCTGGTCCAGCAAATGCCAGATTTCGCCAGCATCGTAAGGACTGACACCTTCGCCTACAATTAAAGCGATTTTTGGAGCACTTAACGGTCTAAACTGCCTGCTTCCCAAGTCGATGCCGTCTGTCAGTCCTGTAGTGACACCATTAATCTCTACATGGCTTTCTTTGGCAATATCGCTTAAGAGTTGATACAGATCATCAGTGTTTTCTGTTTGATTTTGTACAGGAATAAAGATGCTGCCATAATCATACTGCTTTCCATTGATTTTGAAAGGACTCATTGCTACTTTAGCTCTGATATTTTTTGACAGAATAGAGTTCAATGCTTTTGGAGTATAGTACTCGTGCCACTCCATCACGTAGCCATAAGTGCTTTTAGAAGTGACATTGCCCATTTTTAATTGTAAATCGGTAATTTCGGTTCCAGTATGAGATGTCGATACCGATTCTTCATAATCCATATTGAATGCCAAAGGAAAGGTCCAGGCCGAAATATCATAAAACAAGCTGTCTTCAAAAGTAGTACGCTTTTCAAACATTGCTTCAACCAATCGTGAGTTTTTCTGTGTTTTAGGGATGATATAACTGTAACCTTTTTTGTAGGTTTTCCCATTTACTGTAAAATCAGATTTTACCTCATGTATTTTTATTTGATGGCGATTTAAGATGTCTGCCAAATGATAAGCTGAAGCTGCATCTTTGCTATTCCCAAAAACAATGGCTTTTCCGTTGTCTTTTGAAGCGTAGGCTCTGGCATCTTTATAAAAATTATGTTGATAGGTTAAAATGTCGTTGCGCATGACGTTTGCAGCTTCGAGTGTTGACAGTGCTGCTGTAAATTGATTGCGAATAGTGAACGGGAAGGTTATAATACCATTATCACTTTCCTGTACATGTCCACGCGAGCTCGCTTGCTCAAACAGAATACCAATACTTCCATTGATGTCTGGAAATGTTGACCCTTTTCCGTAATAGAAATCGTCATAATCTTCTTCAGTATAATATAATGAGCCAATCTTGTCAAAGGCTTTAGCATGAAAATCTCCAATTTTACGCGTCAGTTCTTGATTGAGCTTTGGTGTTAATGGATGTGTCCTACTAGGTATGCCTGGCTGAAAGAAAAATGTCGAATTGGTTCCCATTTCATGATGATCGGTCAAAATATTTGGCAACCATTCATGAAAAGTTTTTATACGAGCCTGTGATTCTGGTAATTGTACAGGCAGCCAATCTCTATTCATGTCAAACCAGTAATGGTTGGTTCGACCTCCTGGCCATACTTCGTTATATTCTCTGTCGTTTGGATCTGGATTCAGATTGTTATTTTTATTGGAGTTTGCCCAATAGGCGAAACGTTGTAAACCATCTGGATTAAAAGATGGATCGAATAAAATGACGACGTTGTCGAGTAAGTTTTTTACAGATTCACTTTCTGCTGAAGCGAGATAATAGGCCACCAAAAGAGCTGCATTGGAGCCACTTGCTTCATTGCCATGTATCGAGAAGCCTTGATAGACCACAATTGGCATGGTGGAGGTGTCAATATTGGCATCGCTGTTGGTCGAAGCAACATGTGTTTTTTTTATGGTATCTATTTTTTGATGGTTTTTTGGTGATGTTATGGTGAGGAGTAGAAGTGGTCGATCTTCATACGTTTTACCTCTGTTTTCAATAGTGATCCTATCGGAAGCGGCAGCCAATGTGTACATATATTGTAACAATTTGTCGTGAGTGATATGCCATTTACCAACAGGGTGACCAATAACCGATTCAGGTGTTGGAATGTTTTGATTGTAGGTGGTGTTTTGTGGTAAATAATAATCGAGTTGCGTCTGGTTTTGTGCAAAAAGGGCAGAGGATACCAAAAAAACAAGTGAGAACAGATATTTCATAAAGTTTAAGTTAGGATATAAATATAAAAAAACCGCTACTACAAAGTAACGGTTCACCATTTTTTAACACTGAATTGAATTAAATGTCTTCAAAATTAATGTCTGTAAAGCTATCAGTAGATTTTTTGTCTTCACCATCATCTTTTGAGTCTGATGTTGTGTCAAAATCGTCTTTTTTGAAATCTTTTTGGTGGCGTTCGCTGATGACCTCGTCACCTTTTTCATCAACGATATATGAGGTCATTTCGTTTAAAATTTCACTAAATTCAGCAAAATCTTCCTTGTATAAGTAAATTTTATGTTTTTTATAATGAAAAGACCCATCATCATTTGTGAATTTCTTGCTTTCAGTGATGGTCAGGTAATAATCTCCTGCTTTGGTAGCTCTTACATCAAAAAAATAAGTTCGTCTTCCTGCTCTTAATACTTTAGAGAAAATCTCCTCTTTCTCCATCATGTCATGTTCACTCATAATTTTTTTATTAATTCGGTTTGCGTCTCAAAAATCTAAAAAAAAAGAATAGTAACCAACAAATTATGGTATTTCTTTTGATGTAAGTTGATTTAAATATAGTTCTTTGTAGTAACCGTCTGAATCTATGAGTGTTTCGTGAGTTCCATTTTGAACAATCTGTCCATCCTTTAAAACGATAATTTTATCAGCATTTTTGGCTGACGATACACGATGGCTCACAATAATGGTTGTTTTGCCTTCTGTCAGTTTAAATAGATTTTTTAGGATTTTTTCTTCTGTTTCGGTGTCTACTGCAGACAAACAATCGTCAAACAACAATATTTGTGGTGATTTTATGATGGCTCTAGCAATCGAGATGCGTTGTTTTTGGCCACCAGAAAGTGTGATGCCTCGCTCTCCTAAAACTGTATCATAACCTTTTGAGAATCCTTTGATGTTTTTATGGACATCAGCATTTTTTGCAGCAGCAATCACTTCTTCTTCGGTCGCATTTTCTTTTCCAAACATAATATTGTTCTTTATGGAGTCAGAAAATAAAAAGGCATCTTGTGGCACATAACCGATGCTGTCCCTTAAGCTATTCAAGTTTAGTTGATCAATAGCTGTACCGTCAATGGTAATCGTGCCTTTGTCAATATCATATAGACGACCAATAAGGTCTAAAACGGTCGATTTTCCAGAGCCTGTATGGCCTAGTATGGCCAGAGTTTCTCCCTTGTTAAGTTTAAAACTAACATCTTTCAACGCTTGAATATTGGTGTCTGGATAGGTAAAAGATACATTTTTAAATTCGATAGTACCTTCAATAATAGATGGTTGCTCGACTTTATTTTTAATTTCTGGTTCTTGCTTTAAAAACTCATTGATACGTTTTTGAGATGCTTCGGCCTGTTGTACGACTGATGTTACCCAACCTACAGTTGCTACTGGCCAAGTTAAAAGGTTTACGTAGATGATGAATTTAGCAATGACACCTATGCTGGCAATTTCACCACTGATATATTGAAGTCCTCCTATATAAATGACAATAATATTACTCAAGCCAATCAAAAAAATCATCATTGGGAAGAATAATGCCTGTACTTTGACCAAATCGATGTTTTTCTGTCTGCTTTCTGCCGATAACACATCAAAATCATGGTTGGTTTGGTCTTCAATACTGTATGATTTTATAACACTTATGCCGCTGAAAGACTCTTGGGTAAAGGTGGACAGTTTAGACAACCAAACCTGTACAATTGTACTTTTCTTATGGATTTTTCTGCTCAATACATAAATAAAATAAGAGAGTATTGGCAAAGGAATAATGGTATATAATGTTAGTGTAGGCGCTTCCCTAAACATCAGAAATAAGGCAATGACAAATAATGTCAAGGTGTTGATGCTGTACATCAGTGCAGGACCAACATATTCTCTGACTTTACCAACATCTTCACTAATTCTGCTCATTAAATCACCTGTTCGGTTCGATTTGTAAAAACTTAACGATAAGCGTTGGTATTGTTGATATACTTCGTTTTTTAAGTCATACTCCACATATCTCGACACATTTATAAGTGTTTGTCGCATTAAAAAGGTAAAGATGCCACCAATAATGGCAGCACCAACAATATATAAGATGTTTTTGAGCAATTCACTTTTTACAAATGAGATATCAGTGACCAGCCCTTTACGGTATTCATCAAGGATATCTACTGATGTGCCAATCAGCTCTGGTGTAAACAATAAAAATATTCTAGCAATAATGGTGATGACGATACCAGATAAAAGTTTGTATCTGTATTTGTAAAAATATTTGTTAAGGTGTTGTAATTCTTTCATTTATATAATTGAGGCTCCTTTAAGTTTTTAACAATTTGTCATTTTAACAACGATATTTTTGCTAATACTCTAATATTGATTTATTTTTGCACGCTGTTTTTAGACAATCTATAAACACTAATTAAATTTATAAGTATGATATCAGACGTTATCAGTTCAAAAGATCTTCATAAGGTAGATCCAGTTTTTGGTCAAATATCTTTTGATAATCACGAGCAAATTGTGTTTTGCAACGACAAAGATACTGGTTTAAAAGCAATAATAGGTATTCATAATACAGTTTTAGGACCAGCACTTGGTGGTACAAGAATGTGGAACTATAATAACGAGTGGGAAGCTGTAAATGATGTTTTGCGTTTATCTCGTGGGATGACGTTTAAAGCAGCTGTGACAGGATTAAATCTTGGAGGAGGTAAAGCAGTTATTATTGGCGATGCCAAAAAGCAAAAAACTCCAGAGTTGATGCGTAAGTTTGGTGAGTTTGTCCACTCTTTAAGCGGACGCTATATCACTGCTGAAGATGTTGGGATGACCACTGATGATATGGATATTGTAAGAGAAGTAACTCCTTTTGTTACTGGAATTTCAGAAAGCAAAGGAGGCGCTGGAAACCCTTCACCTATTACTGCCTACGGTGTGTTTATGGGGATGAAAGCTGCTGCTAAATTTGCCTATGGCTCTGATGTTCTAGAAGATAAAAGCATTTTTGTGCAAGGGATAGGGCATGTTGGAGAAGCATTAGTGGAGCATTTGGTAAATGAAGGTGCCAAAGTGACTATTGCTGATATCAGTCAAGAACGTTTAGAAAGTGTGCGTTCAAAATACAATGTGACCATATATGGAGGAGATGATATATATAGTGAAGCTATGGATATCTATGCGCCTTGCGCACTTGGTGCTACCATCAACGACGATACCATTAACAAGATTAAAGCAAAGATCATTGCTGGAGCAGCCAATAATCAGCTTGCCGAGAGCAAACATGGAAAGCTATTGCAAGATAGAGGCATTGTATATGCACCAGATTTCTTGATCAATGCTGGCGGAATCATCAATGTTTATGCTGAATTGGAAAACTACGGCAGACAAGAGATTATCCGTAAAACAGAAAATATTTACAATACGACTTTGGAGATTTTAGAGCGTGCAAAAGCTAACGGTGTCACTACCAATACTGCTGCTGAAAACGTTGCTTTGGAGCGAATTGAGAATAGAAAAAAAGAGAATTCTTAAAAAATACTTCATCAGAACCTTGTTCTGGTATGATAAAATAATACTATTTTTGCGAGGCGAAAAAGTGTCACAACTTTATCGCCTCTTTAATTGTAAAGTTCTTTAGAAATGCTAAACAGAAGACATATTCGTATAAAAGTGATGCAAACCTTATATGCGTTTGATGGTACCGAAAGTGACGATTTGAAAAAAGATGAAAAATTCTTGATTCAAAGCCTTGAAAACATGTATGATTTATACCTATTAATGGTGTCTTTACTCATAGAAGTTCAAAAACGAGCTGAAGACCATCAAGATAAATCCCAAAAAAAGCATTTGGCGACTAAAGAAGAAAAAAATCCAAATAAAAAGTTCATTAACAACAGCATTCTTCAACTTTTGAAAGACAATGAGGCCGTCAAAGCCCAATTGGAAAAACGTAAAGTGGATTATTGGTATCTCGATTTTGAGTATGTTGATATTATCTTCAAAGCTATTTTGGAAAGTGACATCTATCTGGAATACATGAAAACTGAAGAATCGAGTTTCAAGGAGGATAAAGACTTTATCGTCGATATCTTTTCTGAAATCATTGCGCCAAATGATAAACTGTTCGATTATATTGAAGATAAAAAACTGACATGGATTGATGATTTGCCAGTTATCAACACAAGCTTTCTTAAGTTGTTGCGTAAGGTAAAGAAAGATGCTACCGATTTTTATTTTACACCAAAACTTTTTAAAGATGAAGACGATAGAGCTTTTGCAATAGAACTATTCAAAAAAACCATTTTAAACCGTTCGAAGTATAACGAAGAGATTGCTCAAAGAACAACCAATTGGGATTCTGATAGAATCGCAAACATGGATGCCATCTTACTGCAAATGGCGATTTGTGAGTTTCAAAAATTCCCTTCCATCCCTGCAAAAGTGACGATAAATGAGTATCTGGAAATAGCTAAAGAATACTCAACACCCAAAAGCAGTTTCTTTATTAACGGCATTTTAGATAAGATTGTTAAGGAATACACTGAAGGCGGCAAGCTAAATAAAATAGGTCGAGGATTGATGTAATAAGAAAATTTTACTACTTTTACCCTCTCAAATTTAAAATTTAATTAAAAATTTAAAATCATGAAAAAATTAATATTTGGTTTAAGTGCGCTTTGTTTGGTCGCTTTCACGTCATGTAAAGACAACGCTGAAAGTAAAATTAAGTCTGAAAATGTTGCTGAAGCTGCAGAAAGAGATGCCAATGCAGGAAATTTTCCAGTTATTGAATTCAATGAAACAGAACACGATTTTGGAAAGATTCCAAACGGGATTCCAGTAAAAACTGTTTTTAAATACACAAATAAAGGGAATGCACCTTTAGTAGTGAGCGATATAAAAAGTACCTGTGGCTGTACTGTGCCTTCAAACTGGACTAGAGAAGTTGCTCCAGGTGAAACGGGAGAGTTTAATGTAGAGTTCAATGGTAAAGGGAACGGAAACCAAGTTTCTAAAACCATTACCTTGACTACAAACACCGAAAAAGGAACAGAAACTGTAAGCATCAAGGCATTTGTTGAAGCAGACCCTAATGCTCCTAAAAGCTCAACTCCAGCTAACAAGCCAACTGGCACTACTGCAACACCAACAATGTTGCAGCAACCAGCAACTGGTAAAACAAGTACACAACCAGGTCACGAAGGTCATAATCACAACTAGTTAGATGGAACAAATAAGTAGTTTTTTGCCTTTTATAGCGATGTTTGCTGTTGTGTATTTCTTTATGATTGCACCTCAAATGAAACGAGCTAAACAGGAAAAGAAGTTTGCAAGCGAATTAAAACCAGGAGATAAAATCGTTACCAAAAGCGGAATGTACGGTAAGGTTTTTAGTATCAATGAAAAAGACAACAGTCTTGTTATTGAAACCATGTCTGGAAAAATTAAATTTGATCGTGGCGCAATATCAATGGAATCGAGCAAAAAACTTAACACTTCTTCTGAAGTCTAAAAGTTAAAATTGCAATCAATATAAAGAAGACTATCTGAAAAGATGGTCTTTTTTTATTTAACAGTTTTTGTATTTGTCATTTAGCCCAACACCTTTAATGATCATTGGTGTTATTTTTTCTAAACGCGATTGTTTAGTAGCATCTTGTTTGGCAGACGTTATGTAGTCTGCATATTCTCGTTGCTTTCCAGGCGTCAGCATTTTGAAGGCATCGTGCAACACTGAATTTTTTTTCAATGCATCTTTCAATTCAGAAGGCATGTCAACTTTTTTGCCTTTCCGTTCTGATTTTATCTCTTTACCTAACTTCTGGTTTTCGATAGCTTCCTTAACATAAGACAACACGGCATCTTTGTCTATTTCAGACATGCTTGTAAAACGCATTTGCCTTAAGCCTTTAGTGGTTTCTTGTGCTTGTTCCAAAAGATTTTTTTCATCTTTTAAGAATACACCATTAAAAAACCAAATGCCAAAATGCTTTTTGAAAGCACCTAAACCTACCACATTTTTTCCGTCTAAAGAGTAAACAGGTGCACTCCATTTTAAAGTTTCTGTCAGTTCGGTAGCATTTATAATGTTACGAAGTAAGGTAAGCTCCTCACTAAAGTGGGAATTGACTTCAATATATTCTTCGACTGAATAGACTTTTTTCATATGGCTATATAATATAATTAATTAAATAATTTATTTTTTAATAGCGGCCAATTCCACAATTTTGCAAATGACTTCAGTGGCTTTTATCATACTCTCAACAGGAACATATTCATAGCGTCCATGAAAGTTGTGTCCGCCAGCAAAAATATTAGGACAAGGCAAGCCCATATAACTCAATTGCGAACCATCTGTACCACCTCTAATAGGCTTTATAATAGGTTTAATACCTGATTGTTTCATCGCTTTTTCGGCAATGTCAACGATGTGCATAACTGGCTCAATTTTCTCTTTCATATTATAGTACTGGTCTTTGATTTCAATAACTATAACTTCTCGTTCATATTGCGAATTAATTTCATTGGCAAGATTTTGCATCATCTCTTTACGTGCTTCAAAATGACCTTTGTCATGGTCACGAATGATGTAATTAAGAATGGTTTCTTCTACATTGCCTTCAATACTAGATAAATGAAAAAAGCCTTGATAATCTTCGGTGTGTTCTGGTGTTTCCAATTCTGGTAGTGAATTGATAAACTCGGTAGCGATATACATTGAATTGATCATTTTACCTTTGGCATAGCCAGGATGTACAATTTTTCCTTTCACTTTGACCACTGCACTTGCTGCATTAAAGTTTTCAAATTCCAATTCGCCAATCTGACTGCCATCCATGGTATAGGCCCAATCGGCTCCAAATTTTTCAACATCAAACTTATGTGCGCCACGACCAATCTCTTCATCTGGAGTAAAACCAATACGAATCTTCCCATGCTTTATTTCTGGATGGTTGATAAGGTATTCCATAGCTGACACTATTTCGGTAATGCCTGCTTTGTCATCGGCTCCCAAAAGCGTTGTCCCATCAGTAGTAATCAAAGTTTGCCCTTTATACTGCAATAAATCATCAAACAAATCTGGAGAAAGTATAATCTGTTCTTCTTCATTTAGGATAATGTCTTTTCCATCATAATTTTCTATTATCTGTGGTTTGACATTGGCACCAGTAAAATCTGGTGTTGTATCAAAATGGGAAACAAATCCTATGGTTGGTACATCGTGTTCAACGTTGCTTGGCAATGTTGCCATGATATAGGCATTATTATCAATGGTAACATCACTTAAGCCAATGGCTTTTAATTCTTCAACTAATTTATTTGCTAAATCCCATTGTTTTAAGGTACTTGGTGTCGTGTTCGATTTTGGATCAGATTCAGTGTCAACAGTGACATAACTGATAAAGCGGTTGATGATGTGTTGTTTGGTAATCATGCACTTAAATAGTTTAATGGAGTTCTTTATGAGATAATTAATTCCTTTTTAAGGGTTTTCAAAAATACTATTAATTTTCAAAATCATTCATAGCATTTTTATGAAATGAATGGTATTTTTGCACATCAACCTTTCATTCATGTATAAACTCATCCTTCGTCCACTTTTATTTTGTTTCGATCCGGAAAAAGTCCATCATTTTACGTTTTCTGCTGTTCGCTTCATAAACAAAATTCCATTTGCATCCTCAATCATCAAAAGTATGTATCAAGTCGATGACAAACGATTGGAACGACAACTTTTTGGATTGACCTTTAAAAATCCTGTAGGGCTTGCCGCTGGTTTTGATAAAGACGCCAAACTGTTTAAACAGCTACATAATTTTGGGTTTGGTTTTATTGAAATTGGAACATTGACTCCCAGACCACAAGAAGGAAACCCAAAAAAGCGATTGTTCAGGCTAAAAGCAGATCATGCTATCATCAATAGAATGGGTTTTAACAATGGAGGTGTTTTTGAAGCGGTTGAGCGTTTAAAGACAAACAATAAAGTACTTGTGGGTGGAAACATAGGAAAGAACAAAACAACACCTAATGAAAATGCCGTTGAAGACTATATCATATGTTTCAATGCCCTGTTTGATTATGTCGATTATTTTGTAGTCAATGTGAGTTCGCCAAACACACCAAATTTGAGAGCATTACAAGACAAAGAGCCATTGACAAAGCTTTTGGTTAAACTCAAAGAGTTAAATAATGCCAGACCTAAACAAAAACCGATACTTCTAAAAATTGCTCCAGATTTGACCAATGAGCAATTATTGGATATCATAGATATTGTTGCAGCAACCAAAATTGATGGTGTTATTGCAACCAATACGACGATTTCTCGTGAAGGGTTACAGGATGGCAATAGAGCCGAGATGGGTGGCTTAAGTGGAAAACCGTTAACCAATCGTTCTACTGAAGTGATTCGATTCTTGGCAGAAAAAAGCAATAAGGCATTTCCGATTGTTGGAGTAGGAGGTATTCATTCGGTACAAGATGCGCTGGACAAACTTGATGCTGGAGCCGATTTGATTCAACTATATACTGGTTTTATTTATGAAGGCCCAAAACTGATCAAGCAAATCAACAAAGCATTACTAAAAAGCATTTAGTGAATTACGACCTTCTCATTTCGTTTATGATTGCCACATCAGCTTTGGCAATTTCCCCAGGACCAGACAATATCTATGTATTGATGCAAAGTTTGGTGCATGGCAAAAAGTATGGCATTGCTACCGTTTGTGGCTTGATGACAGGTTGCTTGGTGCATACAAGTTTGGTGGCTTTTGGCGTGTCGGCATTGATAAAAGCAAATGAGTCACTCTATTTTATCATTAAGCTATTTGGTGCTTTGTATCTGTTTTATTTGGCTTATAAAGTATTTAGAAGTAATGCAGAATTGAGTATAGACAATCAAAACATCCCAAAGAAAAGCACGTCGCAACTCTTCAAACAAGGGTTTATTATGAACGTGCTCAACCCAAAAGTGTCCATTTTCTTTTTGGCGTTTTTTCCAGGGTTTTTGTTTAGCGACACAATACCTACGATTGCTCAATTTTACATATTGGGTTTGCTTTTTATGCTGGTATCGTTCGTTATTTTTGGGAGTATTGCCATTCTTTCAGGATGGATATCAACCTACATCAAACAGCACAATAACGTAGGTGTTGTACTTAAATGGTTGCAAATAGTTGTGTTTGTTGGGATTGCGATTTTCATTTTAATATCAAAATAATAATGGTAATTTTATCGTCTAATTAAACCAACTGAATGTCTTCAGCTATCAAAATCATAGAATGTCCACGTGACGCCATGCAAGGCATCAAAGATTTCATTCCTACCGAGAAAAAAGTGCAGTACATTCAATCATTGTTGCGAGTTGGTTTTGATACGATTGATTTTGGAAGTTTTGTATCTCCCAAAGCCATTCCGCAAATGGTGGATACTGCTGAAGTTTTGGCACAATTAGATTTATCGAAAACCAAAAGTAAGTTACTTGCCATTATTGCCAATACACGAGGTGCTGAAGATGCTTCTGTGCACAGCGAAATTGATTATTTAGGTTATCCTTTTTCAATTTCAGAAAACTTTCAAATGCGTAACACCCATAAGACCATTGCGCAATCTGTGGTGACTTTGGGTGAGATTTTGGAAATCGCTAACAAATCCAATAAAGAAGTTGTGGTTTATATTTCAATGGGATTTGGAAACCCTTATGGAGATCCTTGGAATGTTGAAATTGTAGGTGAATGGACAGAACGATTAGCAAAAATGGGTGTAAAGATTCTATCGTTAAGCGACACCATTGGAAGCTCCAATCCTGAAAATATTTCTTATCTGTTTTCTAATTTAATTCCAAAATATCCCAATATCGAGTTTGGTGCACATCTTCACACAACACCAACCACTTGGTACGAAAAAGTGGATGCAGCCTATAAAGCAGGTTGTAAACGTTTTGATGGCGCCATACAAGGTTTTGGTGGCTGTCCAATGGCAAAGGACGAATTGACAGGCAATATGCCAACCGAAAAACTACTGTCATACTTTACTTCAAAGAAAAATAATGACCTTAATGCCTTGAGTTTTGAAAGTGCTTATAATGAGGCAACGAAGATTTTTACTGCTTTTCATTAATTTTTTTTATTCTTTAGTTTCTGATAATTAATCAGTTAAAACGTTTTTCTATTTTTTATTTAAAATAATTCTAAATAACCTTTGCAGATTTAAAATGTCCTATTATTTTTGCACTCGAATTAATTCAAATTATTTATAACAAGTCTAAATAAGAATAACAAACAAACCAAATGAAAAAATTAACCTTACTCTTTGTGAGTTTTATATGTGCAGGCTCTTTTGCACAAACAGTTCCAGATTCTTTGAACACTAATCCTCAAAACCAACAAAATGCTGCGCAACGTATCCTTTCGGGAAACATCAATAGCGGTGTTACTGTAGGAGGTTATGGTGAGATTACTTACAATCAGCCAGAAGGCAACAATGGTGAACTTGATGTACAACGTTTAGTGTTGCTTTTTGGATATAAATTCAATGACAAAGTACAATTTGTTACTGAAGTCGAACTAGAGCATGTTGAAGAAGTGTATGTAGAGCAAGCTTTTTTGCAGTACAGCTTATCTGATAATGTCAATCTTCGTGGTGGTTTGATGTTGGTGCCAATGGGTATCGTCAACGAATACCATGAACCAACGACCTTTAATGGTGTAGAGCGTCCAAGTATTGATGGCAGTATTGTGCCAACCACTTGGAGAGAAATAGGTGCAGGTGTTTCTGGTCGTTTCGATAATATATCTTTAGGATATCAAGCATATGTGTTTAACGGTTTTGCTTCAGTTAATGACACTAAAGTTTTGGGTGGGTCTAACGCTTTGCGTAATGGTCGTCAAAAAGGGATTCAATCTACCATCGATTCGCCAAACTTTGCAGCCAAATTAGATTACTACGGACTTCCAGGACTGCGTCTAGGGTTGTCGGGTTATTTTGGCCGCACACAAGCAGAAGATGATGTCGAAGACATCGATGGCTCTTCTATAGGGATTTCAATGCTTGGCTTTGATGCACGCTATGCTTACCAACGCTTTACTGCAAGAGGCCAGTTTATCTATGCAAGTCTTAATGATACTGAAGATTATAACGCGTTATATACAACCGATTTAGGGAGTGCTTTACAGGGCTATTATATAGAAGCAGCTTATAACTTGTTGCCTATAGACAAACAACAGCAACTATTTGCCTTTGCACGTTATGAAGATTACGACACACACGCTTCGGTAGCTGGCGATTTAGTTAAAAATAATGCTTACGATAGAAACGAATGGACCTTTGGGTTGAGTTATAAAGTGGCTCCAGGAGCTGTTGTGAAGGCCGATTATCAATTGAAAGATAATGCAACCAATGCCGATATTCCTAATCAATTGAATGTAGGATTAGGCGTGTGGTTTTAAATAACCAAAATGCCAATAGATTTGAATTAGTTTTTAATTGTCCTGTAGCTAAAGATGAAAAGTCATTTTCACTTTAGCTATTTGGCATTTAAGTTACTCTTTTCAAAAATTAAATTAGATACCTTTGCAAAATGAAATTTAAACAATTCACACTACTGATAATGACATTTCTATTGATGTCTTTTCAACTTCCAAAGCACCTTCAAAAAAAGGTGGATAAGGAAATAAAAGACACCTATGATGTGGCGATGTTTGAATTTAATCCTAAAGCGATTGATGCAAAGATAGCTTCGACATTACCTTCTAAATTTGGTGCTGATAATTTGTTTGAAATCAAATCCAATAACAAACGAATTGGTTATGCCTATGTATCTAAAGCACCAAGCAAAACCGATGAGTTTGATTATTTGGTATTGCTGGATACCGATTTGATAGTTCTAAAAGCTAAAGTATTGGTCTATCGTGAAGATTATGGTGGTGAAATTGGCAGCAAGCGTTGGCTACAACAATTTATTGGCAAAACCCAAAATGACGAATTGAGATATAACGATAATATAGTTGCCATTTCTGGTGCCACTATTTCCGTTCGTTCCATGACCAATGCCATGAACGATTTGTTGAAATCACTAAAAATACTTCACTCTAAAAATATCCTATAATGCAGCTCAACGGACTCATCTATACCCTTCCGAAAGAATTAAAACTGTTGATAGGTGCATTTGTCATTGTATTGAGCATTGGGTTTTATACAGGCTTGTTGTTTGTGGGCGAAACCTCGACTGCCAATCCTCATGGTATAGAGGAACAATATCTAGGCAATGAAGCAGATGAGGATGCCCAAGTGATGAAGTTCAAAAAAAGCGAACAGGAAATGCTGACCTTGGTGCATAACCACATCTTGTCAATGTCGATTATTTTCTTTTTGGTAGGTTTGATTTTGAGTACAACCAAGCTTCAAAAGAAGCTCAAGCTTTTTTTAATAGTTGAACCTTTTATTTCGGTCATTCTTACCTTTGGAGGCCTTTATCTTTTGTGGTCTGGATTGCTTTGGATGAAATATATTGTCATGATTTCTGGTATTTTGATGACCTTGACATTTACAGCATCTGTAATTATTATTGGCTTTCAGCTGTTTCAACACAAAACCAAACAAGCATAAAATCTCGTATATTTAGTCCATCATTAAATTTGGTCTAATGAGAGTTGTCATTGTATTTTTTTTAGTCGGTTTTCCATTTATTGGTATGGCCAAAGAATGGAAGAGCCTAAAAGCCTATCAAAAAGAAACCCAACTCACAGACTTGCAACCTCAAGATTGGTTGCGGTCAGACCGGACACGCAATACCGCTATTTGGATGAGTGCAAACTTATATAACCTCACTAATAATCGACCACAGGACTATGTGACCATAAAGCAGCGTAAAGATTTTTTTAAATGGCTAAATATTGAATTAAAAGCTAAAGGACACGAAGTGGTCTGGCCATCGATGGCTTACTATATATCCAATAAATTGAGATTGTTGGAATGTTTCCCTTACGAAATGCTTACCAAGAGGCAGATGAAGGCCTATGCCAAAGCAGGTAGTGAGGCTGTGTTTGTAAATGCTTTTGAAACCTTAAATGATTTATTCCATTCGGAAGAGGTTCTTAAAGGAAAAGCAGCCGTTGACTGGGATAAAGCCATCCTGCAAGAAGAGCAATTTGTTTGGATCGAGGCAATTTATCAAACCATTGACGAGAAAAGCTTGCAACAAATAGAGCGCATTGCCAAGGGGAAATCGGTGTATGGCCTGTTTGTGCCCAAAGCCATTCGGTTTGAAGGCGATATTTCCATAGCGGAAGACCGTTATAATTACGCACTCAACAAACTCCGAAGTTATTGTATGTCACTTATCAAATAATTATAGGAAAGTTAAATCCCTAATCTTAATTTAAGTTGTATCTTTGCATGCAATTAATTTCAATTGATTGCCATGATAGCTCATCAAAACAAAATAGTAGGTGAAGGATTGACCTACGACGACGTCCTCCTCGTTCCTGCTTTTTCTGAAGTCCTTCCACGAGAAGTCAACATTCAAACGCAATTTACCCGCAATATCAAAATCAACATTCCTATAGTATCTGCAGCGATGGATACCGTAACGGAAAGCGCTATGGCAATTGCCATAGCCCGAGAAGGTGGAATAGGTGTACTACATAAAAACATGACCATTGTCGAACAGGCCAATGAAGTACGTAAGGTAAAACGTGCCGAAAGTGGTATGATTACAGATCCTGTGACACTTCCATTAACGGCCAAAGTATTGGATGCCAAACAGAACATGGCAGAGCACAGCATTGGAGGCATCCCAATTGTGGATGATAATGGCAAATTAAAAGGCATTGTCACCAATCGCGATTTGCGTTTTGAAAAAGACAACAACAGACCAATCATTGAGGTGATGACAAAAGACCACCTCGTTACGGCACCTATTGGTACTTCTTTGCAAGATGCTGAAGGTATCCTTCAAAAAAATAAAATTGAAAAACTCCTCATCGTTGATGAAAACTATAAACTCGCAGGTTTAATCACCTTTAGAGACATCACCAAACTCACTACCAAACCGATTTCCAACAAAGACAGCTTTGGGCGTTTGCGCGTTGCTGCGGCATTGGGCGTTACTGCCGATGCAGTCGATAGGGCAGAAGCCTTGGTGAAGTCTGGTGTAGATGCAGTGATTATCGATACTGCTCATGGGCACACCAAAGGTGTGGTCACTATCTTAAAGGCCATCAAACAGCAGTTTCCAAAACTGGAAGTCGTTGTAGGTAATATTGCGACAGGTGAAGCTGCTAAGTATTTGGTTGAAGCGGGTGCCGATGCAGTAAAAGTAGGCATTGGTCCAGGCTCTATTTGTACTACACGTGTCGTGGCAGGTGTCGGATTCCCACAGTTTTCTGCTGTATTAGAGGTCGCTGCTGCCATCAAAGGTTCTGGTGTACCTGTGATTGCCGATGGAGGCATACGTTATACAGGCGATATCCCAAAAGCGATTGCTGCTGGTGCTGATACTGTGATGTTAGGTTCATTATTGGCAGGAACTAAAGAATCACCAGGCGAAACCATTATCTACGAAGGACGTAAGTTTAAATCATATCGAGGCATGGGCTCTGTGGAAGCAATGAAACAAGGCAGTAAAGACCGTTATTTTCAAGATGTTGAAGATGATATCAAGAAGCTTGTGCCAGAAGGCATTGTAGGTCGTGTACCTTATAAAGGCGACCTATTTGAAAGCATTCACCAATTTGTAGGCGGATTGCGTGCAGGTATGGGCTATTGTGGTGCCAAAGACATTGCGACTTTGCAAAACACAGGACAATTTGTTAAAATAACTGCGTCTGGAATCAACGAAAGTCATCCACATGATGTGACAATTACGAAAGAATCACCTAATTATTCGAGGTAGGGCTTTGATGTGAGAATAAGTAATGATCAATAATTAAGGAAGTATTATTTCTTTATGAATTTCATTGTGCTTCTATCATCAAAATGTATAAAATACATACCTTTATTTAAGGATTTTATTTCAATTTGTCCGTTGAGAGCAATTGAACCATTTAAAACTTCAATTCCTAGCATGTCATAAATTTTAAAATTTTCAGTTCTGGTTAGTTTTGAAACTTTTATATAATCACTAGCAGGATTTGGGTATAAAACGGATTTTTCACCAATTGGTATGACATCATTTGTAGATAATATAAGTGAAACATCATATTTATAAATCCTATTGTTTACAATTTGAGCTACATATAAGTAATTATCATAAACAGCTAAGCCATTTGGGAGGCCTTCATACATTAATAGAGCAATTCCCCCACCATTAACTAAACCAAATTTGCCAATAAAAAGCTCTGACATATATAAATACCCCTCATGTATTATAATATGGAATGTAACTCCAGAACCACTCATAAAGATTGATGCAGTTGGATAATCTTGAGTTATGTCTATTTTTTTTACAGTATTTACATTTGCAGATGTCGTTGAAAAATACAGATCATTACCGTTTATAGCCAGTGCTATTGGGGCATGAATACTATTATAATGAACAGTATTTAATATTGGGTTAGCAGCAGTAATATCAATTTTAGAAATCTTATTTTGATATCTAAAAGAAATGTATAAACTATTCCCGCTAATAGCCAAACCAGTTGGGCCAGTAGAAAGTCCAGTTATAACATCTTGAATAATAGGGTTACTATCTGTTACATCAATTTTTGAGATTTTATTAGAACCAAATTCAGCTATATATAGGTCATTACCATTAAAGACCAAAGATATTGGGTTGTTTAGTCCGCTAATTACATCCTGAGCAACAGGAACGCTTGAAGTTACATCAATTTTATAGATTTTATTGGCAACTGTATCACCAACATAAAGGATATTATCTTTAAAAACAATTGGATTTGGTGATGGCAATCCAGTAACAATATCAGTAATTTGAGCATTTAATTCTATAAAAAAAGAAAAAAAGACAAATAAAAAAAAATTTTTCATAAAAACCATTAGTGTGTAAAAAGCAAATTAATATAGGTTTAAATGTATATTATGCCTAATCAAACAAAAAATTACAGCATCAACAAATCATTAAATCCAAAATAAGGAATATAATTTAATACATAAACATTAAAATGAATTTTCTTTTAACAATGTTTTGAAATTTAATATACATTAGAGAGGTATTTTACATAAAGTACAAATTTTCTATCATATTTCATATATGGGTATTTAAGTATTTTCATTACTATTCTATTGTGGATACCAGAATTTTTCTGCGTGGGTTTTTATCATACTTTTTAGATAACATTAAAAGCGGGCCCGATATTTCAGAACAAAACTCAAACAAAACGATTATGTACTATAAAAAAATAACAACTATCAGTTTTAATCTTCAACCTTGGTCAATGTCAACAAATCTTTATTTATTTGTTAATATATATTTATAATTATATAGTATTTAAAACCATAAAAATGTATTTTCGTTTTTTCCAAATATTAAACCATGACAGTGACGGAGTTCGAGCCCATTATTAAGGTTATAGAAGAAGCCTACGAAATACCACACCTTAATGCCACACGCAAAATATCGGCATTATTACCACACGATTATTACCAAACCGACAAGCGTTATCCTGTATTATATCTTCAGGATGGGCAAAATTTGTTCAACCCTATGGCGCCTTTTGGCGATTGGGCCATTGATAAATCCTTGGGCAAATTAGCACAACAGGGCATGAGCGATATCATTATTATTGCTATCGATCATGGTGAACGTGAGCGTATCAATGAATATTTGCCTTATTACCATCCGCGTTTTGGAGAAGGAAAAGGCAATTTTTATATTCAGTTTATGATTGAAAAATTAATCCCATATATCAATAGTGCCTATCGTACACTTCCCGATTTTCACAATACAGGTATTGGTGGGAGTTCAATGGGAGCATTGATAAGCCTTCATGCAGGTTTGTCCAATCCTGGTGTATTTGGAAAAATGATGATTTTTTCACCTAGCTTGTGGATTTCTAAAACAATTTTTAACCATACCAAATCATTTGAACCTTTACAAGAGTCAAAGATTTATCTATATGCAGGTGGGCAAGAAAGCCACGACCACTTGCCAAATGCTCAAAAATTGGAACGCATCGTCAAGGAGAAGATGGTAAGAAACCATAACATCGATTTTCATTTTTCGATCAACGAATTTGGGAATCATAGTGAGCTTCATTGGCGTGAAGAATTCCCTGAAGCTGTCAAATGGCTGTTTTTTAATAAAAAATAATGAATTACAAGCAAACACAAAATATCGACCAAAGCAAGAGTCTTATTATCCCTTGTCGCAAAAGCGATCTGAAACATTTGAAGAATCTGGTGGACGTCAAAAACCTCGATTTTATAGGTGACTTTTCCACATCTCAATTGATTTATGGAAAAGATGGCAACAAAATCTATTTATTGGGATTGGGTGAAACAAAAGATGCCGTAAAATTGGATGAAGCTTTCCGGAAGTTAGCCTTCGACAACCAAAAAAACTGGAAAACGGCCATTCAGGTTGATGCATCCAATTTATTGGATTCCGAGATTAAGAATGCAGTCATTGGTTTAGAAATGGCAACGTATGAGATTGGTCAATTCAAATCAAAAAAAGAGAAACCGGCGGCATTCACCGTTGCATTTGCTTCCTCAAAAAGCATCAAAAGACAGTTAGAAGAAGGTAAGCTAATCGGGGAAACCATTAACCGAATCAAAGCACTGGTCGATGCACCTGCCAATTATAAAACACCAGAATTTTTGGGCAATTGGGCGAAGGAATCTTCAAAAACAGCGAATTATAAATGCACGCTCTTAAAACAATCTGAACTCAAAAAACAAGGCTTCGATGCTGTGATTGCAGTAGGTCAAGGCAGTGTCAACCCTCCTGTAGTCATTGTTAACGAATATATGCCAAAAAAAGGAAAAGGTGTCGATATTGGTTTGGTAGGCAAAGGGATTACCTTTGATACAGGTGGTTTGTCCATCAAATCATCTTCCAACTTGCACTACATGAAAAGTGATATGGGAGGCGCGGCAGTTGTTTTGGGTGTTGTAGAGTTGGTTGCTAAATTAAAATTGAACGTCAATATCGTTGGTGTGGTGGCTTCTGCTGAAAATGCCGTCGATAGCAACAGTTATCGTCCTGGTGATGTCATCAATTCTTATTCTGGTAAAACCATCGAAATTATCGATACCGATGCCGAAGGGCGTTTGGTATTGGCAGATGGATTGAGCTACATCATCAAGAAATTTCAACCAAAGCAGGTCATTGATTTGGCAACCCTAACTGGAAGTGTCGTTCAGACTTTGGGTTATGCAGCCGCTGGTATGTTCAGTAACAATGCCGAAATGTCCAACCACATGTCAAAAATTGGTTTTGAAACCAATGAGCGTGTTTGGTCTTTACCTTTGTTTGCCGATTATGAAAGCGATTTGCACAGTGATATTGCCGACTTGCGTAACTTTAGTGGCAAGCCGATAGCTGGTGCCATCACAGCCGCTAAATTCTTGGAAGCCTTTACAGAAGAGCACAAAGCCTGGATGCACTTGGACATTGCAGGGGTTTCCTTTGGAGATTCTCCATATGCCAAAATGAAAAGTGCTACTGGCTATGGCATTAAGTTGATTACCAATTATATTAAATCGAAAGCAATAAAATAATTGATTTTTATTTGCTACATTTAAGTCACATATAACATCTTGACTCTCTGCTCTTGTGGCAAAGTGATCTAAAATCAAATTGACTATGCCAAACCAACCACTCAACATTCTCTGTATTACAACCTATCATAAAGGGATGGATTTCATGAAAAGCTGTAAAGCAGAAGGGAATAATGTCTATTTGCTGACCAAAAAAAAATTGGAAAATGAAGTATGGCCTTGGGAATCGATAGATGATGTATTTTATATTGAAAAATGGGACCAGAACGATGTTGTCAAAGGGATTGCATATAAATTTAGGGAGATTAAATTCGACCGTTTTGTTGCATTGGATGATTTTGATGTAGAGAAAGTAGCGATGCTTCGCGAACATTTCAGAATGGCTGGCATGGGACGTACTACAGCTCATTATTTTAGGGATAAATTGGCAATGCGCATGAAAGCCAAGGAAGAAGGTGTTAATGTGCCAGAGTTTACGTCTTTGTTTCACAATCAAGATATTAATGATTATGCTGATAAAGTGAGCCCTCCTTGGTTATTAAAACCTCGAATGGAAGCCTCGGCAACAGGTATAAAAAAAATTCAGACTAAAGACGAATTGTGGCAAATTATTGACGAGCTAGGTGATGAACGTGATAATTATTTGGTTGAGAAATTTGCACCAGGCGATGTCTATCACGTTGATGGATTGAATTTGGATGGCAAAGTCATTTTCTCAAGAGTGAGCAAATATCTCGATACACCGTTTGAAGTTGCCCATGGAGGAGGTATTTTCCGTTCGGCCACATGCGAGATAGGCAGCAAAGTTGAAAAAGGGTTGGCCAAAATGAATGCTGATGTGATGAAAGCCTTCGGGATGCAATTTGGAGCATCACACACTGAGTTTATCCAATCAAAAGCCACAGGTGAACTGTTCTTTTTAGAAACTTCGTCTAGAGTAGGTGGAGCGAATCTTGCCGAAATGGTGGAGTTGGCATCTGGTGTCAATTTGTGGGCAGAATGGGCAAGAATAGAGTCTAAAACCTTAAAGAAAGAAAAATATACCTTACCAAAAGTCAGCAATAAATATGCAGGAATCGTTGTCTCTTTGAGCCGTTACGAACATCCAGACACTTCAAGTTTTATTGATAAAGAGATTATGTGGCGAATGAACAAAAAATGGCACATTGGTTTGATTGTCGTTTCTGATAGCAGTGAACGTGTTTTGGAGTTATTGGATGCTTACACGAAGTGTATTTCAGAAGAATTTCATGCGAGTTTGCCAGCGCCTGATAAATCGTTGTAATAAATAAAATTGGTTAGAATAGAAGAATTAGTTTTCAAAAAAACCAGTACTGCCACCAACCCAAGTCTTGTCCTTGTTATACTTAACACCAACCATTTCACCTTTGCTCAAACGCATTAGATTGCTTACAATTTGTGTTTTGTTGGTTTTGGAGTTGTGCATTAACATCATTCGTATTTCGCACTTTGCTGGCACGTCCATAGTCTCGATGATTGGAGCATAGGCCACTTTTTCCTGTAATAAGTAAGTCGATTTGTCTTTTATAGCATCGATCATGTCTTTTGTGACATGTATTTGAACACCAGCTCCTGCAAAAGAGTATAATGGCTTAAGAACATAGTTTTCCAAATCGGCTGGAATCATCTCAATTTTGTCTAGGTAGTATGATTTCGGCACATAATCACCTTTCAGCAATGGCATGGTGTACTTACTGATTCTAAAAAACCAGTTTGGATGACCAATCCACTCAATATCGACCTCGTCCTTGAAATTGAATTCGGTTTTAAGGTCTGTACGTCGATCTAATTCATCAAAAATAATCCGATTATAGACTTTCTTGATTTTGATGTCATTTCCACTTTCATCTATATAAAATAAGTTTTTACCACGTTTGATGAGTTTGGTAATGCACAATACTTTGATGCCTAGCGTCTTTTCAGTGGCCCAAAAATCGATATTGGTTGGTTGTGTTTCTGGTTCAATTTCCAGCAAAACAACTTGTTTAGGGTCAGTGTCACCAACAATTTCTTGACGTAATAATTCGACATATTGTGTTGGAGTCATTCCATTTAAATGTTGAGAAAAATTATCTGGGATGCCATCATAATGTTTGCGGTACATTCTGCCAAGCAATTCTTGAAAGAAATATAGTGACGGAAAGCCTTGCAATTCAATCAATTTTGGTGTTGGATTACCATGGTCATCAAGACAAATTCCGAAATCGAGCTGAATGAATTTGGATTGGGCATCTTCATTGGGAACCATTTGTTTTTCATCAAAAAAGGCACCTTGTGTCAACTCTTTAAAATTTGGTTGGTTGATGACTTTCATGATATCATCACATGCTGTGACCAATCTGTCTTTTAGTGACTTTGGTATAAATGCAGGTGTCTCACATATCTTAAAACCTGGTGTATAATCGAAAGTTTCAATAATATCCTTGAGAAGGTTTTGGTATTTTTCTTCTGAATATTGAGCATTGAATGACTTGCGATATTTTGGTATCATCGTATTATTGTGAAATTAGTTGAGGTGTGTGGTGGTGGATCACTTCTAATATGAATTTTGGTAAGATAATAGTATAGGTTCTGATAATTTTATCCTCATCATCCATTTTGTTCATCATATCATTGTACTTTGCTTCTCCAAAATTGGTAATTACGGTTTGTTTATTGTTGTCCTCTGTAAAATGAGCATACATACCAACTGGGTCAGCTTCTGGGTGAAATTGTGTACCTACAAATTCTTCAGAAAACCGAACAGCCATGATAGCACGTTCGTACTCTACGTGTGTTCTTATCTTTTCCAAACTCAAAATGGAAGCGCCATGTTCTTTAAAAACTTTCAATCTCGGTTGTATCAATTGCCAATCTCTCGAATCAACTGCATAAAATGGGTCATCTAAACCCTCTAGGAGTTTATCTTTAAGTCCTTCTTTGGTCTTGTGTATAGGCAAGATTCCAAACGAGGTGCTTTTTCTTCGTTTTATTTCACCTAATTGGAAGTAGTCACATACAACTTGGAAAGAATAGCAAATCAGGAATACGTATTTCTTTTCTTCTGTCGATTTTTTATTAAAATCCCAAAGGTTTTGTATCAACTCCAAATAGGGTTGCCTCCATGTGCCATCTTCTAAAGGGCTTCCTGGACCTCCACTAGATATATATATGTCATAGGAGAGGTCTGGCAATTCGTTTTTTGCCCTAACATCATAAATTGTGTAATCAATGTTTTTATTAAATGACTTTGCAATGTCAACAATACAGCGTAACCCTTGGTTTGGCTGGCTATTGTTCATGTCTAAAATAGCCATTCTCACTTTATTCTTTCGCATCTTTTTTCTATGTTCCTAAAACGGTCTGTTCCATAATGTAATCGACCACTTTTGTCAAATCTTTTGTTTCGGCAAAGATAGCTAATTGTCTGTCAGCTCCTGTACCATTTTTCATCATTGTTTTGACATGTTCAATTTCATTGCGTGAGCCTAAATCATCAACCACATCATCCACAAAATCCAATAGTTCTTGCATCAAATCTCTTGTGTTTACCTCGCACTCCTTGCCAAAATCAATCATTTTGCCATCGAGCCCATAACGGCTCGCACGCCATTTGTTTTCATTGATAAGTGCTCTGTGATACAACATAAAGTTGAGATTTTGACTTCTCAACTTATATAATTTTGCAACCAGAGCCTGAATCAATGCAGCAATACTCAAGGTTTCGTCAATGGTCATTGGTACATCACAAATGCGAACCTCCAAAGTTGGAAAGAACGGATGGATGCGAATATCCCACCATATTTTCTTCGGATTGTCAATACAATTGGTTTTTACGAGCAAATTGATATAATGTTCGTATTCTGCAACAGTTTGAAACACACCAGGAATCCCTGTACGAGGGAACTTGTCAAACACTTTAGATCGAAATGACTTAAAACCTGTGTTACGTCCTTCCCAAAAAGGTGAATTGGTCGATAGTGCATATAGATGTGGCAAAAAATAGCGCATCGCATTGGTCAGGTGCAATGCCAATTGTTTATCTTCAATACCTACGTGCACATGCAACCCAAAAATTAAGTTGGAACGTGCAGTATCTTGCAATTCGTTCACGATTTCGTCGTAACGCGGATTGGGAGTGATTAATTGTGTTTCCCATTTAGAAAATGGATGCGTACCAGCTGCGCCAATTCTAAACCCTAAATCCTTGGCAATATCTGAAATAGATTTGCGCAAATGGGTAATCTCTTTACGAGCATCAGTAATATCGTTGCATATGTTAGTGCCAACTTCAACCACAGCTTGGTGCATTTCGGCCTTTACCTGCTCGTTTAATAACTTGGCAGCATTCGTAACGATTTGCTGGTCGTGAGAAATCAATTCTCTTGTATCTGGGCAAATAACCTGATACTCTTCTTCAATGCCTAATGTGAATTTCATATAATGGTTGATTGGTTGTTTTAACCTCAAAGGTTTTAAATCCTTTGAGGTTTGGTAAGTATTTTATTTAAAAACAGTTTTTTTGCCAGTTACTTGATCTTTTACAAAGGTTCCCCAAGTGAGGTTCATTTGTCCTTTTTTATATTGTTTTGCTTTTTCAATGGCCATATTAGCAGCATTTTCTACTATCCAATCAAAATTTTCCTGACCTACCGAATTGACATCAGCGTCTGGTGCTGGATTACAAAAATCTATAGCATATGGGATACCATCTCGAACGGCAAATTCGACAGTATTAAAGTCGTAGCCCAAGGCTTTATTCAATCGAATACAGTATTTTTCTACCAAATCCAGCAATGCTTTTTTCACAGGAGGACCATCAATGACATAGCGTAAATGATGAGGATTGCGAGGTTCGTATTGCATGATATGTACTTTATCAGTGTTCAATACATAGCATCTAAAGTATTCAGTGAAATTGATTTCTTCCTGCAACATCATCACCAATTGTTCTGTTTCACCATGTTTTTTCCATAAATCTTCAGGGCTTTCCACACGATAAACACTTTTCCATCCACCACCATCATGTGGTTTCATATAAGCGGGAAATCCGATGGTCTCAAACATTTTTTCCCAAGCAAAGGGGAATTTCATGTTTCTAAATGAATTTTCAGTTGTATCTGGTGGACGATGAGAGGTTGGTAAAATGAAGGTTTTTGGTACAGGAACACCAACTTTTTCCGCCAATCCATTATTGAAGAACTTTTCATCTGCACTCCACCAAAATGGATTATTAATGACAGCTGTACCAGATAGTGCGGCATTTTTTAAATATGCTCTATAAAATGGAACATCTTGTGAAATCCTATCGATGATGACAGCATAGTCAGTTGGTTTTGCTTGTTCGACACTATCGATTGATACCGCTTCAGCTTTAATATCTTTAATACCTTTTTCATTGACACGGTCGATAAACGCTTGTGGAAAGGTGTTTTCTTGTCCGAATAGAATGCCTATTTTTTTCATAATATATTGGTTGGTTTTTGTTTATAATTTTGATAAATAATGAGGGAACATGTCACGCCATAATGGCCAATCATGTTTTGCCCATTTACGTTCGTCATACCAAAATGGAATATTTTTGGCAGTCAATATCTCAGCTAGTTGTTTAGTGGCGTCTAGGCAAATGTCCCATTCACCAACACCTAGTACGATTTTCATTTTCCATAAATCGGGATGGTCATTTCCCGGCATGTAATCGACAGGATTGTTGAAATATGCATTTGTGTCATAATAGCCATCCAAGAACGATCGTATATCAAATGAACCACTCATACTGAACATGTGACTGACTCTCTCTGGATGTCTAAAAGCAAAATTGGCAGCTTGGTAACCACCAAAACTTGGACCAGCAACTGCCACTTTTGGGATTCCTTTTTCATGGCAGATTTTGTTGACGAGTTCATTCATGATAAACTCATCATACCACATATGGTTTTTAACGCGATCGGCAGGATGTATTTTTTTGTTGTACCAACTCAATTCGTTAATGCCATCTGGACAGTAAATTTGGACGATGCCTTCATCTACAAACCATTTTACAGAGTCAACAAGCTTCATATCATAACACTCGTTGTGTTTCCCCATAGTGGTTGGAAACAAAATCACAGGATAACCTGCATGCCCAAAGACGAGCATTTCAATATCTTTGCTTAAGGTAGGCGAGTACCATTTAAAATGTTCTTTTTTCAACTGTGTAATTTTAGTTAGTTATATGTTATAAAATTGGAAAACTTACAAGTTAGCCTATAAGTTACACCAATAGCAAGGAATAGATCATGGGATTTGTACCTGAATCTAAATCAACAATATACCTTTTTTAATGGAAATTATATAATGAAAGGAAGTGTTTCTTTGAGAATTATCATAAAATCATAAAACACCTTTGTGTATTGTGCTTTTTTCAAAAGAAGAAGAAAAATAGGAGCATTTGTTCCGTAATCATTAAAATTTTAATTGTGAATTTAACTTATAAGTGCAAAATAAATGCTGCAAATCATGGTATTTCAAAACTCATACTTAAGTTGGAGTACAAAAGTGTCATTTCCGTTAGACAAAAAATTGACATTCACTTTATTGCCCTCATAAGGTTTTGTAAAAAGATAGCTGCTGCCAATGCCTACTGCAGCTCCTGCAAGGACATCCCAATGGTCATGCCAACCATCTGGGCCTTCCATGCGGCTTAAGCCAACGATTGCAGCACCTAAATAGCACCATTTTCCATATTTCCATCCGTAACGGCGTTGTATAAATGAAGCACCAGAAAAAGCCGATGTTGTATGGCCAGAAGGAAAAGCATCATAAAGATTTCGACCTTCTGGTCGCTCTTTTTGTATGATCTTTTTTAAAGAATGTGTAATGAGAAAGCCTGTAGTGTATGATAATGCGAATTGTTTGGTTCCTTGCCAGTCACCTTTTATAATAGTGGTCATTCCTGCAGCAACTGGCAATGCAATTTGTAAAACATCACCTGTATCTTCTAATATATATTCCCACTGTTCGTGTGTACTTTGAGATTGTGATTGCATCTCTTGTATATTAAAACACATAAAACTTATAACAAATACTAAAAGTGGAATACATTTTATATTCATGCTAAAGAATTAAAAAGGAAGCCTTATAAAGATAAAAACAATTATGAAAGCAGAGTCTAATAAAAACAGCTAATTGCTGTAAATTTGTCCTCTATGTGGTTTTAAAACATCTCTGATAGGTTTCATTTCACTTTCATCAACGACCAAATATGCAATTGCGTGTAACTCGTGAATGATTTCAGTTCCTGTAATATCAATATTGAGGTTTTTTGTTGTAATGTATTCTTTAAGATGAATAAGATGATGTTCGGCAATTTTACTTGCAGAAGGACCTTTGAAATCCCATATCAGTTTGAGTTTACGCATTGGATACAGAAACACCGTTTTCGGCAAAATTCTTAAAATCCCTCATGTACTGTAGTGATTGTTTTTTGAAAGCTCTTGGCATTAAAGCCATCATAATACGCATCATAAAAGTTAGAGGCATGAATTCCGTTTTTGAAATCCATTTAGTATGACCATTAACTGTCGATTCAAAATAGTTTTCTTGAATATTGTGCACGCCTTTAGCTTTGTAAGTACCATGAAACTCGTAAGGTAGATTGTTATGGGTTATGGTTTCAATCAGCTCAATTTTTCGTTTTCCAATTTTATAAATGAGCTTCATTTTTGCTCCCAATTGTCCTGGTGTTCCAGATAGATGTTCTACAGAAACTAAACCTCGTTGCCAGTGTTTCATGTTTTCTGTACTATCAAACTTTTTGATGAAAGCATCAAGGGGCAACTCTACAATTATTTCTGTTGAGTACTTCATTATTAAGAGGGTTAAAAATTTCTATGATAAAGATACATAGTTTTTATATAAAAAAAGCGATTGGAAGTCCAATCGCTAAAAAAGTAGTTGATAGGTTAATTAACCGTTATTCGGAAATCACTTTGAGTGTTTTTTTGAAGTTGTTCCCTTCAATACGGATGAAACTTAACTGATGTTTTGGAATCTCTAAAGTTTTTCTGTAAGTGTTGGAATTGATAACATCATCAAATGTGTTCAATTGTCTTCCGGTGATATCGTATATTGTAATAGAAACCAAGCCATTGTAATTGGATAACTCCAAGGCACCATTAATGTATCTAACATTGATAGTGTTTGATTGGTCATCAACGCCCAAAGTTGCATCTGTAATGGTATATGCAAATGTATCAATATTAAAAGAGATGTTGTAATTGGAGTTTGCAGGAATTGGTATATTGTCGCCAGAACTTGGTACAGCAGTTCCGCTTAATGTAGTGCCTCCATAATTTGTAGACCACGAGGCGTTTCTTCTAAACTTTAATCCACCAGCTGTCAAGGCCACATTAGATGCAGAATAATTGATATAATCAGAAGTAGTCAACATAACATCAGCACTCCAGCCATTAAACTCACCTATAATACTGACACTTTGATCAGATGGAGCTACAGGAACGAAGTTGTAAGCTGTACTACCAATATCGATACTAATATTGTAAAATCCAGCAGTGACTGGTATATTATTACTTGACCAAGTGCCAGATGGGAACGTATCTCCACCCCAATTGTTGGTCCACATATCATCTTGTCTAAACTTTAAACCTGTAGCTGGTAGGTAATAGTTGTTTAAAGTGAACGTAATATTGTCGGTAGTTGTCATGTTTACATCATCAGCCCAACCACTAAAATCACCTAAAAAACCGATAGATTGTGCGTTGGAAAATGATATTGAGAAAATAAATAATGTAATAGAAAGTAATTTTGTTTTCATCTATAATTGTTTTAAAATCTTTCCAATTTATCAATATTTTTCAAAATTTTATGAGATATAAAAAACTACAACGTTTTCGTGTTGAAAACTTTAACTTTTTGCGACGTTTTTCTACTTTATAACAGGCAATATTGTATTATACTAAACACGTAATTCTATCGTTTCAAAAAAGCAACTTGTATAATGTGTTAATTGTATTATTTTTGCGGTATTAGTCAATATAAATAAATTATGAATTTGAAATTTTCTTCGATTATTTTAATGTTGTTCATAGCAACATCTGGTCTTTCCCAAAAAAAAGGAAAAGACATCTTGTTTACTGTTGATAGTGAGCCAGTTAAAACCTCTGAATTTATAAGAGTTTACAATAAAAATTTAGATTTGGTAAAAGACGAATCGCAAAAGGATGTCGATGCCTATTTGAAATTGTTCATCAATTATCAATTAAAAATAAAAGAGGCAAAACGTCTTGGGTTGGACACAATACCTACCTATAAAAGAGAATTTGAAGGCTATAAAAAGCAATTGTCAAAAAATTACATGTCAGATTCAAACGTGACCGAATCTTTAATCAACGAAGCCTATGAAAGAATGGCCTATGATATAAAGGCGTCTCACATTTTGGTTCGTTTGGACGAAAATGAAAAAGATACGTTGCAGGTGTATAATCAATTGGTTGATTTGCGCAAACGTGTGCTCAAGGAGGGGTTTGATAAAGTAAAAAATGAAGTTCATAACGGCAATACAATATTTGCAGAAGAGTTAGGTTATTTTTCAGCATTCAAGATGGTTTATGAATTTGAAAATGCAGCATACAAAACCAAGGTAGGTGACATATCGATGCCTTTTAGAACCCGATTTGGATATCATGTAGTATTGGTACAAGATAAACGCCCAACCCTTGGTGAAGTCACTGTGGCTCATATTATGGTGTCAAATAACCAAAAGGATAGTTTGACCAATCCTGAAGTTCGCATCAACGAGATTTACAAAAAAATCAATCAAGGCGAGAATTTTGAATCGTTGGCAAAACAATTTTCAGACGATAAAAGTTCGTCGGACAAAGGCGGATTATTGTCACCTTTTACTGGAGGACAGTTGAGTTCTCAAGAATTTGAAGAGATGGCTTTTAGCCTCAACGAGAAAGGACAGATATCAAAACCTTTCAAGACAGATTTTGGGTGGCATATAGTAAAGCTCATCAATAAGGAAGGTTTGCAGCCTTTAGAAAAAGTGAAAGGAGAAATAGAAAACAAAATAAAACGAGATACACGCTCAAGTCTCATTAATACAGCATTGACAAACAAGCTCAAAAAGCAGTACAATGTGGTCGATAACCCTAAAGCATTGGCCTATTTTGAGTCAATTTTAACGTCAGATTTCTACAATCGCGCTTGGACAATTCCAACAAATATAGACGCAAACAGAGAATTATTTAAAGTTGGAACTAAAGTTGTGACTTATAACGATTTTGCAAACCATTTGTTAGGATCACAAAAAGTATATTTTGAAAAAAGCATTCCTTTTAGTGCTATTGTTGAAAAAGAGTACAATGCGTTTCAAGAAAGTACAATTTTAAAGTACCATGAAGACAATCTAGAATTTGAAAATGAAGATTTTGGTCTTATACTTAAAGAGTACAGAGACGGTTTGTTACTTTTTGATCTTATGGAAAAAGAAGTTTGGAATGCGGCGTCAACTGACACATTGGGTCTTAAAAGTTATTATGACAAACATGCTTCCAATTATGTCTGGAATACTAGAATAGATGCAATCGTTGCATCTTCAGCTAAAAAGGAGGATATGTTAAAAGTGAAGAACATGTTGGAAAGCGGACAGTCTTCAGACGATATCAGTACAGCCCTAAACACCGAAAGTGAGCAAAAAGTAATATTTACCAAAGGGACCATGGAAGTGACAAATCAGTCATTACCAAGCGATCTCGAACTCAAAGAAGGTGTGTCAAAAATTTACAATTATAACGATGCATTTCATGTGATCTTAATAGACAAAATCGTTCCAGCAACCAATAAGACTTTTGAAGAAGCCAGAGGAAAAGTGGTAAGTGATTATCAAAGTTTTATTGAAGAAAATTGGATAAAAGGCCTTAATGAACGCTACAAAGTTGAAATTAATGATGCTGAATTATCTAAAGTAAAATCCCAAATTAAAACAAACAAAAATTGATTAAAAACACTTCAATACTAGTGGTTACTTGCTTTTGTTTGGTCTGTTCTTGCAGTTTTTTTAAGCAATCAGACGACCGAGTACCAGTGGCAAGAGTTAATGACACCTATTTATATGAAGAAGACATCAAGGGTTTGGTGGCCGAAGGCACGTCTCCAGAAGATAGTGCATTGGTGGTCAATAGTTTTATAACACGTTGGGCAACACAGTTGTTGCTTATTGATGGATCAGAACGCAATTTGCCAGAAAAAAAGCAAGATGAGTTTAACAAGTTGGTAGAGCAGTACAAAAAAGACTTGTTTACCAAAGCTTATCTCGAGGCATTGGTCAAAAAAACGATGGATACTGTAGTGACTGCCATGCAAGCAAGAGAGGTGTATGATGCCAATAAGGAAACCTTCAAGCTTAATGAAGAACTTATAAAGTTTAGGTATATCCAACTCCCATTAAATGCGGTCAATAAAGATGATATCGAAAAACGTTTTAGACGTTATAACGATAGAGACAAGCGCTTTCTAGATTCTATTTCTGTACAATTTAAGTCGTATTCATTAAAAGATTCTGTTTGGATAAAAGCATCACATGCTATAGAAAAAATTGCTGTCATTAATGCCGACAATAAAAAAGAACTGTTAAAAAAATCTAATTTTATACAACTCAAAGATTCATTAGACCTATATTTGATGCAAATTAATGACGTGTTAAATCAAAACGATTATGCGCCATTAGAGTACGTAAAACCTACCATCAATCAAATAGTCACTAACAAAAGAAAACTAGAGTTGATAAAACAACTTGAAAAAGACATTACTAAAGATGCAATTAAAAACAATCAATTTGAAATTTACAACTAATATAAATGTGGCACTTACAGTGCTGACCGTTTTAAGTTTTAACCTTTTATCAGCTCAAGAGATTATAGAAGAGCAAACAGTCAACAAAAATGCAATTGATACAGTAAAATCTAACAATGAACGCATTAAGATTGATGGTGTTATTGGTGTTGTTGGTGATTATGTCATTTTAGATTCTGATATCGATAAGGAGTTCATCCAATTGAAAGCAAGAGGTGTTTCTACAGCCGAGATCACACGTTGTCAATTGTTTGGAAAGTTGTTGGAAGACAAATTATATGCACACCACGCTATACAAGACAGTATCACTGTAAATGAACTCGAGATACGTTCTAATATCGAACAGCAAATCAACGCTTTTTTAGCTGAAACGAATGGTTCGATGGAAGAGTTGTTGAAGTTTTACAATAAAGACAATGAGCAAAGTCTTCGTGATGAAATGTTTGAAATCAATAGAGACAACAAATTAGCTGCTGATATGCAGCGTAAAATTGTTGAAGATATAGAGGTCACTCCAGAAGAAGTTAGAGAGTATTTCAATAAAATTCCAAAAGATGAAAGACCACGATTTGGAACCGAGCTTAAAGTGGCTCAAATAGTGATTATCCCTAAAGTTTCTGAAGCAGAAAAACAAAAAGTCATCAATAGACTGAAAGAATTTAAAGCTGACATTATTGAAAATGGTGCCAGTTTTACATCTAAAGCAGTATTGTATTCAGACGATATTCCATCTAGAAAAGATGGAGGAATGTACACGCTTAACCGCAAGCGCCCTCAAATGGTAAAAGAATTTAGAGATGTTGCATTTTCATTGGAGGAAGGCGAGATTTCAGATCCATTCGAAACCGATTTTGGTTACCATATCATTAAGCTCGAAAAGATCAGAGGACAAGAATATGATGTTAGACATATTTTGTTGCGTCCTGAGGTCACATCAGAATCTGTTAAGGAAGCTAAAGAGAAGATTAATTTGATCAGACAGCGTATCATTGATGGCGAAATTACATTTTCTGACGCAGCCAGAGAATTCAGTGACGAAAAAGAAACCAGAAACGATGGTGGACAATTAATAAATCCGCGTACACAAGATTACAGTTTTGAATTGACCAAAATGGATCCTGAATTATATGCACAAATACAAAAACTAAAAGATAATGAAGTGAGTTTAGTGCTTCAGGATGAAGACCGAATCAATAGGATTAAATTTAAAATATTGACGGTTACCGATAGAATTGATGATCATGAAGCGGATTTTGCAAGAGATTACCTAAAAATCAAAAACTTAACTGAGCAAGACAAGCAATTCAAAGAGATTGAAAAGTGGCAGAATGAGAAAATCAAGGATACTTACATCAATATCAATGGTGAATATAGAGATTGCGATTTTAATAGTAACTGGTTAAAAAAAGAATAATATGTCTGATGTCGCAGCTGTAGAGCAGTTTGTAAAAAAATATAAAAGTCTAAAAACCGAAGTAGCCAAAGTTATTGTTGGTCAGGATGAGGTGGTCAATCAAATCCTGATATCCATTTTTTCTGGAGGACATGCCTTGCTCATTGGTGTGCCTGGTTTGGCAAAAACCTTAATGGTCAATACCATTGCACAGGCTTTGGGATTAGATTTTAAGCGCATTCAGTTTACACCAGACTTAATGCCAAGCGACATTCTTGGAAGTGAAATATTAGACGAGAACAGGCATTTTAAATTCATCAAAGGACCTATTTTTGCCAATATCATTCTTGCTGACGAGATCAACAGAACACCACCTAAAACACAAGCGGCCTTATTGGAAGCTATGCAAGAACGTGCTGTAACAGTTGCAGGTCACCATTATCAATTAAGCTTACCATATTTTGTGCTGGCAACCCAAAATCCGATTGAGCAAGAAGGAACCTATCCTTTACCAGAAGCACAGTTAGACCGTTTTATGTTTGCCATTAATTTGGATTATCCTTCTTTTTCAGAAGAAGTTCAGGTTGTAAAATCTACCACTACAGATGTACAGGCAACCGTCAACCCATTATTTACGGCTCAAGAGATTATTGATTTTCAGAATTTGATTCGTCGTATTCCTGTGGCTGATAATGTGATTGAGTATGCTGTGACCATGGTTGGAAAAACACGCCCTAACGTTAGCACTGCTTCCGATTTGGTAAAAGAATTTGTAGATTGGGGAGCAGGTCCAAGAGCGTCACAAAACTTGATTCTTGCTGCAAAGACACATGCAGCCATCAATGGTAAATTTTCACCAGACATTGAAAACGTCCAAGCCGTTGCAAGTGGCATTCTTCGCCATAGAATTATCAAGAACTACAAGGCAGAAGCTGAAGGGATTTCAGACGATCAGATTATCAAAAGCTTGTTTTAGTGAATCTTAAACAGTTCATCATACCATCGATTGTTCTATTGGCTGGTTTTGCCTTTTCAACCGTTGGAGCTTTATTCAAAGTAATGCATTGGCAGTTTGCTAATGAAGTCTTTATTTTTGGGACTGTTCTAAAAGTAGTTGCTATTGTGTTAGCAATTATTCAGCTCATAAAAGTATATAGGTCAAAAGGTTAGTCTTTGATTAAGATTTTGATATCTTCCTTTAACCGTTCAACATCTTCGGCTACCAATACATTATAAAACCCTCTTATCAATTTATGCTTATCAACCAAAGCCACATAGCTGCTATGGTAGAAATCGGTACCATCCTCGTTAGGTCTAAAGTTGGTCATATATTGATTGGCTTGAGCCTTTGTGTTTTCGAGTGAAGACCTTAAAAACTGCCATTTTTCTGATGGTATTCCAGTGGCTTCAGCATAGCTTTTTAAGATATCTACAGTATCATTTTCTGGGTCGATGGTATGCGATATCAGCATAAAATCATCTTCATCCTGAAACGTTTCAGCAATTTTGATTAATTCCGTTCGCATAGGTGGGCAGATGCTCGGACAACGTGTAAAGAAGAAATTGGCAATAAAAACTCTGTCAAATATGTCTTTTGAAGTGAAATTCTCTCCTAATTGATTTTCAAAACCTTCATAATTTATTCCGTAATGAATTTCATTGCCATTATCATCAATCTTATAGCTTAATATTGGTAACTCTTTCGTAACAAGGTCACAGCCATACAAACAAAATATCAATATCAATAAACAATACCTCATTGCTTTCTTTTGTAAGTTTTCAACTTTTCAGCCATTTCCTTATCATACAAAAACACAAACATACTTGCCATCATATCCTGGTTGGTGTTGGTGGTATTGTTGGTCGTTAAAACCAATTCATATTGATGATCTGGATACAACATCACACCTTCAGCACTCGAAAAAGAAGTCACTTTTTTTAATCCAATTTTATTGGTGTAATTCTCTGCATTGGAAGTAAACAAAGTCGAATCTATGGTTTTGTCCCTAAGTGACAATGTCTCGGCAAACGGATGCAAATGAGTTGCAATATGGTGCATGGTCGTGCTGTCTTTTAGTTGTAATTGCTTGGTAATGTCATAGCGATAGGTTGCTTTCTCTGGAAAAATAACCCAATGACCACTTAAATGTTGACCTTTGTCATCAATATAGCTATGGTTTTTGGTTTCTACAGGCAGACACATATTGGGATTATTATCCGTAGGACCTTCAAACGGTTTACTATCATCGTAAGGCAGCATCACAAACACAGTTTTGCTCATTAAAGGTTTCATAAAAAGAGCGTGAGGTTGATAGCCTAGTGTGACCTTGTGTTTTACAGAAAAAACATCCGATTTTATATTATGGTTTAAGGTTTGGGTAGCCAAAAATAGATTTTCGTCAGTAAATACTGGAAATCCAAAACCATCAGGAAATTTGTAGGACTCAATACCATTGCTCATTGAGGTCAAACGTGGATACTGTTCACCAATTCTATCGTTTAGATTCCAACGAGAATAATGTTCACCATCATAAAAATCGATATTGGTATGGCACACATAATCATTAGAGAGTTGATCAACTTCATTGGTACTCAACGCTTGTGTTTTGAAAGATGTAATCCAGACTAAATCTGATTTTTTGTAATCCAATTGGAAGGAACGCATCACTTTTGGGCCTTCCATCGATTTATAAATATTGTCGATAACAAATGTTGGAGTTATTAGTGATATCGTAGAATCTGAAGTAATCGTGTTCCAGCTGTTATCCACTAAACCCAATTTATGATACACTTGCGTTTTGATAATTGCTTTATGGCGATTAGGAAGTTTTAAATAATAGATACCACCAACAATCAATGCTAAAACGAACAAAAAAGCTGAATATTTTAGTATTTTAGAGGCCATCTTTATAGAGTATCACTCTAACAAAATTAAGGCTTTTTTATGCAAATAGATGACAACAAACGAATTTTTGGTCTTGACCTAATGCGTGCTGTTGCTATTTTGTTGGTTGTTTGTTCGCACGTGTTGTGGATTACACCAACTGCAAGAGGGATGATACCAGACATTTTGCGTATTGCGGGCTTGGTTGGTGTCGAAATTTTCTTTGTTTTAAGCGGTTTTTTGATTGGACGTATTATATATAGACTTTATCTGTCTGATGATTTTAGTTTTAAAAGTGTTTTTTATTTTTGGATTCGACGTTGGTTTCGAACACTTCCCAATTATTACTTGGTATTGATTATCAATGTTCTAATTGCATTGTATATTGGCACGTCATTGCCTGACAATTTGTGGCAGTATGCATTTTTTCTTCAGAATTTTGCATGGGAAATGCCATCATTTTTTATAGAGAGCTGGAGCCTGACTATTGAAGAGTTTGCTTACGTTTTAGGGCCCTTGTTACTCTATTTAACCTTGTTTTTAAAAACCGCCTTTTCTAAATCAAGGCAATTCTTATTGATTACTTTGTTGATTATTTTCATGTTTGCACTGACTAAATTCATCTATAGTCAAAATGATAACATCAAGAGCATGGTGCATTGGAATGTGAATCTAAAAGCCATTGTTATTTATAGAATTGATGCCATTTATTATGGTGTTTTGGCTGCTTTTATATCCATTGTGAAGCCAAATATGTGGAAAAAAGCAAGATATGTCGCCTTTGTATTGGGCCTTTTACTCTTTTTGGGCTTGAATGCCGCAATTCCTTTAAAACAAGTTTTTATAGAAACCAATCCTTTGTTTTGGAATGTATGGTATTTGCCAATCAATTCGTTGGCTATTGTATTGACCTTACCTTTATTGAGCCAAATGCAGTCAACATCAAGGTTTTTTTTAATGCCAATCACTTATTTGAGCCTCATTTCTTACAGTATGTACCTTCTTCATTATTCTATTATATTACAATTGTTAAAATATGATATTCCTTCGGATGGATTTTTTGGTTTGGATGTGTTTGTTTATATTATGGTGTATCTGTTGCTGACAATTCTTTGTTCTCATATATTGTATCGTTTTTACGAAAAACCAATGACAGATTTAAGAGATATGCCCTTTTTTAAGAGAAAATTCAAATAAGCAAAATTGTTAATTTAATATTTAAGACTATAAATTTTTGTCGATAATTTATTTATGAGCTAAAAATCAATCAATCTATTGAAAGATATTTATTGTTTTTTAGATTTCGTTACATATTTTTAAAAGTCTTTGAAATTTTGTAATTTTGCAGTCCGAGACTTCGGAATTAAAAACTAATAAACAACCTTAAAATATATTCTATGGCATTTGATATTGATATGATTAAAAAAGTTTACAAAACTATGCCAGAACGTGTTGACAAAGCGCGTCAAATAGTTGGTAAACCATTGACATTATCTGAAAAGATTTTATATTCCCACCTTTGGGACGGCAATCCTACAACCGCTTTTAGAAGAGGTAAAGATTATGTCGATTTTGCACCAGATCGTATTGCATGCCAAGATGCAACAGCACAAATGGCATTATTGCAGTTTATGCAAGCGGGTAAAGCTAAAGTGGCAGTGCCAACGACTGTGCATTGTGATCACCTGATTCAGGCAAAACAAGGTGCAGTTGCCGATTTAAAACGTGCCAACGAGACAAGTAATGAAGTATTTGACTTTTTAGCATCTGTATCAAACAAATATGGGATTGGATTCTGGAAACCAGGAGCAGGAATCATTCATCAAGTTGTACTGGAAAATTATGCTTTTCCTGGAGGTATGATGATTGGAACCGATTCACATACAGTAAATGCTGGCGGATTAGGAATGGTTGCCATTGGAGTTGGTGGTGCTGATGCGGTAGATGTGATGGCTGGGATGGCTTGGGAACTGAAATTCCCAAAATTAATCGGTGTTAAATTGACAGGAAAGCTGAATGGCTGGACATCTGCAAAGGATGTCATCCTTAAGGTTGCTGGAATTTTGACCGTTAAAGGAGGAACAGGAGCCATTGTTGAATATTTTGGTGAAGGTGCCAAAAATTTATCGTGCACAGGTAAAGGGACTATTTGTAATATGGGAGCCGAAATAGGGGCAACCACTTCGACTTTTGGTTATGATGATTCTATGGAGCGTTATTTACGTGCTACAGATAGAGCTGACATAGCAGATGAAGCCAATAAAATAAAAGAATATTTAACAGGTGATGTTGAAGTATATGCTAACCCAGAGCAGTATTTTGATCAATTGATTGAAATTGATTTAGATACGTTGCGTCCACATTTAAACGGACCATTTACGCCAGATTTGGCAACTCCAGTCGGTGAGCTAGGAAAAATAGCCAAAGAAAAAGGTTGGCCAATTAAAGTAGATTGGGGATTAATAGGGTCTTGCACAAATTCATCTTATGAAGATTTGACACGTGCAGCTTCTATTGCCAAGCAAGCTGTTGATAAACATATAAAAGCAAAAGCAGATTTTGGAATCAATCCAGGATCAGAACAAATCCGTTTTACGGCAGAGCGTGATGGTATTTTAAAGGTATTTGAAGATTTAGACGCGACGATATTTACTAATGCGTGTGGACCATGTATTGGGCAATGGGATCGAAGTGATTTAAAAGGCGACGAAAAAAACACGATAGTTCACTCTTTTAACCGTAATTTCTCAAAACGTGCTGATGGTAATCCTAATACGCATGCTTTTGTTGGTTCGCCAGAAATGGTGGCAGCCATTGCCATTTCAGGTCGTTTGGATTTTGATCCTATGAATGATTATTTGATTAATGAAGATGGAGAGAAGGTAAAATTAGACGAACCGAAAGGAATCGAGTTACCTCCAAATGGATTTGATGTTGAAGATGCAGGTTATGTTGAACCAGTGAAAGATGGAAGCAAAGTGGATGTTTCTGTAAGCCCTACATCAGAGCGTTTACAGTTATTGGAACCTTTTGTACCTATTGGAAACAACATCAAAGGAGCCAAATTATTGATCAAAGCCTTCGGAAAATGCACAACCGATCACATCTCTATGGCTGGACCTTGGTTACGTTTTAGAGGGCATCTTGATAATATTTCTAACAACATGCTTATCGGAGCAGTGAATGCTTATAACAAGAAAACAAATTTCGTTAAAAACCAATTAACAGGAGATTACGAAGGTGTACCAGATGTTGCAAGAGCTTATAAAGCTAAAGGCATTAAGTCGATTGTAGTTGGTGACCATAACTATGGTGAAGGCTCTTCTCGTGAGCATGCCGCTATGGAGCCACGGCATCTAGGTGTTGCTGCGGTTTTGGTAAAATCGTTTGCACGTATTCATGAAACCAACCTTAAAAAACAAGGAATGTTAGGTTTGACCTTTGCTAACGAAAATGATTATGATTTAATACAAGAAGATGATACCATCAATTTCTTGGATTTAGACCAATTTGCACCAGACAAACCACTAACATTGGAGTTTGTCCATAAAGATGGTTCAAAAAGTGTCATCAAAGCAAACCATACCTATAACCAATCTCAAATAGAATGGTTTAACGAAGGTTCTGCATTGAATTTGATTAAGAAAGAAAATGCAAGATAGACTGTAAGTTAATTATAAAACTCCTGACCAACATCAGGAGTTTTTTTATGCAAATTTGATGATGAATATTACTAAAAAACAACGTAACAATATCATTTTTTTGGTGATTATCGCCATATTGATCATCCCTCAAACTCGCCAGCCAATACAAATTTTACTTCATAAAGGATTGGCTCTGTTTAGCCCTTCGGTTATTGATGAGGATGAACGTGACACTATTTCGAGTTATAATTGGAAACTTATTGACGAAAATGGAACCACCTATGATTTTAATGAAGCAAAAGGAAAGGTTGTCGTCATCAACTTCTGGGCAACTTGGTGTCCGCCATGCATTGCCGAAATGCCTAGTTTAGATAAGCTATATCGAAAATATAAAGATAATGTTGTGTTCTTGATGGTGTCAGATGAGAATAATGAGGTCATTTCTGAATTTAAGAAAAAGAGCAATTACCAGTTTATTGTCCATTCATCAGCCTCTACCTATCCAGAAGGGTTTGATGTGTCTTCAATACCTCGAACGTTTATCATAGATAAAGAAGGCCATGTGGTTGTAGATAAAACAGGAGCTGCCGATTGGTATAGCGATTCGATTCAAGACTTGCTTAATTCGCTTTTGGAGTAGCCCATTTGTTTTTAAAATATTTGGTAAGTGCCAACGTCGTTAATATCATTGAAAAGGCATACACCACATCTTCAATTGGTATTGTCATCAATCTCAAGTTGAGGTTTTCATCATTATTGTACCAAACGACTTCTTCTTCTATAAAACTTCCTGTCAGAATACCATTAACAATAAAAAAAGGGATCAACATGACCAAGAAAGTGAGGTAATAGCTTTTTAATAATTCAAAATTATAATATATCACTGCCAACAAAACAATAATGGCATATATGAAATTAATGAGCGTGTACCACTTATCATAAAATATAAAACATAAAAGAGTTAGCATAGCTACAATCACATGCGAAATGATTGTCGTGTTTTTTTGTGAAATTTCCATTTTTGGAAAAAAATAGAGCAATGAAAAATGAGTAAATACACATGCAAAAGGAATACATATAAAAAACAGCCACTCTTCTAAAGGAAGAAAAAACAATTTGTAGCCCGAAAAATAAGTGTCGTTAAATCCCCAAAACCCTGCACTTGTAAAAACAATATCCCAAGGAATAAAAATACACATCATTATACCTATTGATGCAAATAAAGCTTTCCAGTACCTATAAAATTTTAATTTTGGATGAAAACTAAATAATAACGGAAGTGAAAGCGATAAAATATCAAGTAATAAGTATAAATGGGTCATATTACTTTTCTAACTGTTGGTTATGAAAATTTGAAGAAAATAAAATAATTTATAAAATACAACTTTATCGCTTAAAATACTTAAAAGGGACGACCAACATGCCAAAACACTCTCCATCATCTTTCCCTAAATGTTTGTGATGCATCTTGTGGGCTCGTCGTACACCTTTTGCATACCAGTTGTTGGCATTTCTAAAGAGCTTAAAACGTTGATGGATAAATATATCATGAACCGTAAAATAGGCTGCTCCATAAGCCATGATACCCAATGCAATGGGCAGGCAATACCAAAGGCTCTCGTAATTCCATAAATAAAAGCAAATCATACTTACAACAGCATAAAACAGAAAAAAAGCATCATTGCGCTCAAACCAGCTTTTATGATCTTTTTTGTGATGGTCTTTATGTAAACTCCATAAGAATCCATGCATCACATATTTGTGTGTAAACCAAGCCATGAATTCCATAATGGAAAAGGTGCCTAAAAAAATAAGTATCCAAAGAAAAATTCGCATAGCTAAAATTACATTAAATTTAATTGATATTTGACATAACTTCTAGTAAGTAGTTCAAATTTTTTATAGTTAGGAACTCGTATTCTGGACGATTTGATATCAAGTGCTGGCGTTTTTTTAAGTTTTTTGAGGAGCTGGTTATAATAGCGATAGGCCATAAACACGCCAAATTTGGCCTCAATTGGCAATAGCTTAATGCCATTGAGCCCTTTCGCAAAATCTTGTTCGATATCGTCGATGATGGCTTTTTTTGAAACTTCATCTAGCTGGCTCAAATCGGTATTTGGAAAGTAGGTTCGACTCAAATCTTCATAATCGGCCTTTAAATCCCTTAAAAAATTCACTTTTTGAAACGCTGAACCCAAACTCATGGCAGCATCTTTTAATGATTCATATTTGTCAACATCACCTTTTACAAACACTTTTAAACACATTAACCCAACCACGTCGGCAGAACCATAAATATAAGTTTTGTATTCTTCTTCAGTTAAATAGGTGTTTTTGTGTAGATCCATCCGCATGCTTTTCATAAATGAATCCACTAAATGGTTATCAATTTTATATCGATGGTAGGTTTCTTGAAATGAATTCAAAATAGGATTTAAACTGATTTTTTGTTCCAAAGCCAACTCTAAATCACTTTCAAAATGATTGAAAAGTGCTTCTTTGTCATAATCGTGAAAGGTATCTACAATTTCATCGGCAAAACGTACAAAGCCATAAATATTGTAGATGTCTTGGCGAATGGTAGCTGATAGCATCTTGGTAGCCAGAGCAAAAGATGTACTGTAAGTTTTTGTTACAGTCTTGCTTGCTTGATGTGAAACGGAATCAAATAGTGATTTCATAAAAAATTAGTTGTTGTGATGTTTTTTGATAAGTTCGGCTACCAATTTTCCAGAAATTAGTGAAGGAGGCACTCCAGGTCCTGGAACGGTTAGTTGTCCTGTAAAATATAAATTATCAACTTTTTTACTCATTAATTTTGGTCTTAAAAAAGCAGTTTGCATTAAGGTGTTTGCCATACCATAGGCATTTCCTTTGTACGAATTATAATCTTTAATAAAATCATTGACACAAAAAGACTCCATAAATAAGACATTGTTCCTAATAGTTTGCGATGTTAGGTGCTCAAAGCGCGTGATAATTTTTTCGAAATAGGTGTTTCTCAATTCTGAAGTGTCTTCCAAACCTGGTGCTAAAGGAATTAGAAAGATGCCAGCTTCTTGACCAATTGGAGCCGAATTTTTATCAGTAATTGAAGGGAAGCTAGCGTAAAACAATGGGTTTTCTGGCCATTTTGGGACATCATAGATGTCTTTGGCGTGTGTTTCAAAATCGACATCAAAAAATAGGGTATGATGGTTGACGTTTTTCAATTTTTTATCGAATCCTACATAAAACAGTAGGGAAGATGGTGCAAAAGTTTTGTTTTCCCAATAACGTTCAGAATACTGTCGATAGGGTTTATCCAATAGGGTTTCAGAGTGGTGGTAATCGGCTCCACTCAATACAATATCACTGTTGTATGTAACTCCATTGCTAATCAAACCAGTTGCTTTGTTGTTATTTACGATAATTTTTTCCACTGGGTTTTCTGTTTTGATGGTAACACCAAAACTTGTTGCTAGTGTTTCCATAGCTAACACTACTTCATACATACCACCTTTGGGATGAAACGTACCAATACCAAAATCGGCATAATTCATAAAACTATAAAATGATGGTGTTTCATCTGGCTTGGCACCTAAAAACAACACAGGAAACTCTAAAATGGTTGCCAAGCGGTCGTTTTTAAACTCTTTTCTAACATCCTTTTTGATAGTACTAAAAAATTGACCTATTTTTTTGATGGTCACTGGAGTCATTAGCTCAAATGGTGAGATTCCAGGTCTGTAAACCAGGTCTTTGATGGCAACATCATAATTATGTTGTGCATTGGCAATAAATTTCTTGAGTTTTTTGGAACTACCTTTCTCCTCGTTTTCAAAAGCAACACAAATTTTTTCTAAAGTATCTTCTATTGTGATAAAATCATCCTTGCCAAAATAAACACTATAAGCTGGATTTAGTTTTTCTAACCTATAAAAATCAGATGGTAATGTGTCAAAATCTGCAAAAAAACGTTCAAAAACATCTGGCATCCAATACCATGTTGGCCCAATATCAAATGAAAAACCGTCTCTTTTTAATTGCCTAGCTCTTCCGCCAATAGTTTTGTTTTTTTCAAATATGGTCACTGTGTTACCAGCTTTTGCTAGATAACATGCGGCAGCTAAAGCTGAAAACCCTGAACCAATTATGGATATCGTCTTATTCATTGTTTAACAAAAATACAAAAAAGTTAAACAATACAACTATAATTCTTCAACTATTTCGTCTATACTTTTAAAAGCACGAATTTTTTTTGGAAGAGAGTCTGCGTCAATGTGCTCGAGCATTTTTCCTAATACCCAAAGTTTACTGGTTCCTTTAGAAATGATTTTTTCTTCAAATTCATTTAAATAACTTTCGATATCGTCTTTTTCTGGTTTGATGGTAAAGTAAGAAACATACGTGACATCGTCGTAATGATTTAATAGGTCTAGTAAGCTGTTCATTGGTACACTTTGGCCTAATAGAATAGAATGGTAGCCTTTTGATATGATTTCGTGGTTAACAAACATGAGCCCTAGTTCGTGTACTTCATTGTCTGGTAAAAACAATACAAATGTTTTGGTGGAGTCATTCTGATTGGCTGATTGAAAAGTTTCTGTACTGGCAATAATCTTTTGCCGAATTAGAGTTGATATAAAATGCTCATGGGCTGGCGTGATGGTATCGGTTTGCCACAATAGGCCAATTTCTGAAAGCAAGGGAATAAACACATCATAAAAAATAGATTTGAATGTTTTTTCTTTTGCAAGTTTGTTGTAAGTGTCATAGAACAGAAACTGATCAAAGTTGAGCATTGCAAATTTAAAGGACTGTATTGCATAATTGTTCTCGTTGCTTTTTAAAGCAATCTCTCTAACCAATGCAGGTATTTTATCCTTTTGTAAAGCAGCTATTTTTGAAATTTTATAACCATTTTCATTAAGAAAGCTCACATTCATCAATTTTTGTAAACTGCTCAAATTATAATATCTAATATTGGTATCTGTTCGCTCTGGCTCTAAAAGATTGTATCGCTTTTCCCATATTCTTATGGTGTGAGCTTTAATGCCTGAAAGATTTTCTAAATCTTTAATACTGAAGTTACTTTTAATATTGTTCATTTTTAAGCGGTAAATATTAAACAAAAATAACTAATTAATCAATATGTAGAGTATATGGACGCTTTTTTTATATAAAACTCAAAAAATAAGGAAACAAGACAGCCAAGATATGGATGGCTCAAAAGTCTTTAAGAAGGGTTTTTTTAGTGCGCACGAGAAGAGCATAACCTATAAATTTTATTGATTTTAGTTAAATTATTAAAATAATCATAAGCCTATTATATATAAGTAATTATACTAATTTAGGTTCTAAATTTAATCTCATTTAATTTTTAAAGTTAAATAAAATTAATGTAAATTAGGGGTAAAAATAGGGGTAATTATGGCTTCAATTAATTATAGAACAAGGGAAAATAATAAAGGGGAATCAATTTATTTAAGATTTAAGCCTGGAATGGGTGGAGATTTTGAGGTTTCAACAGGAATTAAAGTGCCTCGAGGAAAGTGGAGCGACAAGCTTCAACGTATAAACCAAACTGATAAAATTGACTATGATAGTTTAAACAAGAAGTTAAGAGACCTTAAAACTCATATTAGAAAACAATTTGATAATGATAGTTTTGAAGGTGTTATTATTGATAATACTTGGTTAAGAAATAACATAAAAATATTTTTTAATCAATCAATCCCTGACAATAGCAGTAATTCTAAAATATATTTAATTCCATTTTTAGAAAAATATATTGAGGAAGAACAGAAAAGAGTTATTAAAGGAGACATAGGCAAAAGAACAATTGATTATTATAAGTCACTAAAAAAGAAACTTGAAGGTTTTCAAGAATTTTCGGGTAAAAGGATTAGGCTGTCTGATATTACAGTTGGTTTTAATTATGAATTCATTAGTTATTTAGAAAATGAACATTATTTGTCTGCTAATACTATTGGTAGATATGTTAAATATATAAAACAGCTTTGCCGTAATGCAGAAATGAAAGGAATTGCGGTTTCTAAAGATTATGAAAGTAAACTCTTTAAAGCACCATCAGGAAATACCTATGATGTTTATTTAACTAAAGAAGAAATTGATGCTATTTTTAGACATGAATTTACAAATGAAAAATTAGATAATGCTAGAGATTGGTTAATTATATCTGTTTGGACAGGATTACGAGTTTCTGACTTGTTAAGGTTAAATACCTCCTTTATTAAGGATGAAAATTTCATAAAGATAACTACTGTAAAAACTAAAACTCCAATTTCAATTTTTATTAATCCATACGTGAGAGAGATTTTAAATAAAAGGAAAGGCAAATTTCCAAAAAAAATATCTTCTCAAAAGTTCAACGATTATATTAAAGTTGTTTGTAAAGAAGTTGGTATTGATAATTTGGTCAAAGGAGCAAAACTAGTACCAATTGATATTGGCGAAAATGGTAAAGAAGAAATCATATATAGAAAGAGAAAAGGGGAGTATAACAAGTACGAACTCATATCCTCACATGTTGGTAGAAGAAGTTTTGCTACAAATATGTATGGTAAGCTTAATACATTAGCTATTATGAAAATAACAGGACATACAACTGAAAAGCAGTTTTTAAGCTATATTAAGACTTCTGAAAATGAATATGCAGAACAACACAAGGAATATTGGGAAAATAATCCCTTAAATAATTAATTTTTATATCTTTATAACTTATAATACTTACATCAAGAATCTTTAATAAGATACCAACCGAGACGAGAGTCAACGGTGGTCAAAAGATGTGGACAGTCTGTCAAAATAAAGCGCAACTTTCCCCTTTTCTTGATGTAATAAAAAGTTTACACCATGAAAATAGAGAAGTTTCTTAACAAATTTAAACAACAGACAAAGAAAAAAACACAACTGAAAGTCGATGCATCACCATCTTCTTATAGAGTAACTTTCCGTAATAATATCGCTTTAACACCAGAATCAGAATTACCAACAATTTTGGAGTGTTTAAATAGTTATGGAATTTCAATTAAAGGTAAAACGGTAGAAGAGATTGAACGTGAAATAGATAAGCAGGTAAAGGCGTGTATAGATGATGAACTAATAAAGTATCCTGAAAGTACTAAAGTGAATTTTGCACTTCAGGACTTTTTAAAAAATAGTCATAATTGTAATATGATTATATTAAAAAATCATATCGTAACCCTAAAATATTGGCTAGAGTGTTAAAATAATTCTTTCAACTCTATTTTTAATGCCTTACAAATTTTTAGTAAAGTAGTGATTGTTGTGTTGATTTCTCCTCTTTCAATTCTACCAACTTGATTTCTTGGAATGTTAGCATCATAAGAAAGAACTGCTTGAGATAAATCCATCTCTTTCCTTTTCTGTTTTATTTTCTCCCCAACAGATTTTAAAAGCTCTATTTCTTCTTTTTCTAACACACTATAAAAGTGCGCTTAAATGAAAAAATTATCAGACACATATATGTGTCGTTTTGATTTTATTTGTTACTTTGGTTTAAAATAATTTAGCTTATGGATTTCCGTAAAGGATATTTCAAGCTTTATTGTTTATTTGTAAATATATGTTTTCTACAATCCAAAAATCAAACATAATATACTTATTGAGGTATATTATTGTATTAGATGAATATGACCTTGCGAGTTGTCATAAATCAGTACATAAATACTCGAATGATTTTGGATTGAATTCAGAAGTGCTTAACAAGCCATTAAAAAGCGTGAATATTTCAGACCTTAAAAATGTAATAAATAACTTATCTGAAATTCAGAAGGATTATTGTTTCGACCTTGTATTTGATATGTTATATTCAGCAGGAATAGAAGAGTGGGAACAATATCATCCTGCTTCGTTATGGTTTAATAATTTTGTAGGAATAGATAGTCATTTATTTATGTATAAGGTTAGTGAAAAGTTAAGAGCCTAATTGAAAATAAAAAGCATAAAATTATGGTAATATATACAAAAGGAAAAACTACTAATGAATTTTCATATAAACAAATAAATGCTACTATTGATAGAACTGACAGTAGTTTTTTGATAAACATTGATTTTCCATATACTCATTATTCTGGAATATATCATATTGCTTCATCCAAAAAGAAATTATTAGGGACTACTGTTTTTAGGACTATGAAATCTTATGATGAGAATCCTGATTTAAACTTACTGTTTGATTTTAATGAATTCTATATTTCTATATCCCCAAATGGGAAAAGAGTTTCAATTTATAAAAGTAACCTAGAGGGTATCATGTTGAAATATTAGTTTTATGACAGTAGTTTTAGTTTTTTTAGTTTCATTGGCTGTTGTTTTTTTCTTTAGTGCGAATAAGGCAAATTCTGAACAAAAAGAGCATATTCAAAATTCAGGGGGGATTTTAATTAAATACGATGCTTTTATAAAAGTATTATACGAATTTGGAACTCATTATAAAATTTACCCTGTAAATCAAACAACTTTCGTTGCGCATTATTGGGGTGGTGGTTTAGATAAGAAAGCAATTTTACATGTTCAATATGTTTTTGGAAAAACAATAGTAGCTTGGTTTTACCCATTAGCTAATGGAGGAACAGATAAAACGGTTAGAGAATTTGAAGAGGGGGCAGACCAAGTTTTAATGGCAAAATGGGCTATATCTGAATATGCAGATTTTATAAAAAGAAGACGATTAAGTGAATGAAAATTAATTTCCAAATCAACTCGAATAATATGATAAAACTCTATTAATTTGTTTATAGAGATAGTTTCTCAATCAAATTCCCCATTCACTTATAAACTCACGTTTGAGTTCCCTATCAATATCTCGTTTTTTATAAACTATTCTATTTTCTAAATAGTTTATATGCTCTAAATATTTTAGACTATCTAATGATTTTAGAAATTCTATAACTTTTTCATACTCGGTAATAGCATGGCGTAATCTTGGTACTCTACTGCCAGAATAGACAACGCTTAATATATAAAAGTCTAAATTTTCAAAAAGCTCTAGACTGCTATTTATATCAAGAATAATGTTTAAAAAGTCATATCTTTTGTCATTAAAAACAGATACGACAATATTATAAATTAGTACTAAATCGTCATCATCTTGGTTATGTTCTAAATAAGACTTTAATATCTCAATCCCCTTATCATGGTTTTGTTGAAATATAGTAGAGATTTCATCAGCCCTATCATGTCGATGAAATCTTTTAAAGTAATTAAGAAAGTGTAACATTACTTCCGAATAGTTATCTAATTCCCATAATTTTTTATAATCATTATTTCTTAAATCTTTTTTTGCTACAAATAATTTATCGTCAAAGTTATGTTTCAATATAACGTCAATATAATCAGGGTCAATGCTTAATATTTTTGAGAGAATCTCTAAATCATAATCGAAAAATTTATCTTCAAAATCAAGAATCAAATAAGCTTCTTTAATATCATTAAATCTCGATTTATATACATTTAGATATTCGTTCTGAATAAGAAGAAAAAAGTTCTTGTCTAGTCTTATTTTATCTTCTTTTACCCTTCTGAACAAAATATCTATGATTTCATTTATATCTTGAATTTCATTAGTCATTTGAGGCTTCATTTTAAGCAAGTAACAATCTATTAGACCAAAGTTATTTAACTCTTTGTCTTGTATTGCTTTTCTAAACAATTTATAGTCGTCTATTACTATTTCTTCAGAAGGGATACCATTCCAAAGAAGAGAGATAAGATAGTAGTTTTCTTTAAAAAGTTCTCTTAGCTGACAAATCCTTTCATTGTTATATTTAATCTTACTTAATATCCTACCTAACATTATTTGACCACTAAAATTGGACTTTAAAATATTCTCTATTACGATAAGAAAAAGGCTGAAATTATTATTCTCTAGATGTTTAAGTATAGATTCTATTCCATTATAGAGACCAAAATGACCAATGAATATTTTTTCATTATAAGAGTATATAAGCTCTAAATCAGTAATCAATTTTAAATAATCCTCTTTACTGTAATTTTTTACAAACTCTATAATCTCATTTTCCTTGTATTTTTCATATTTTTTCCAATCTCCGTTAAACTCTTTACGCTTTAGTTTGTCTTCATGAAATGTTAGATAGGTTATAAAACTGTCACATTGATGTTTTATATTGATTTCTTTATCAAAGTCTATTTTGAATAAGCTTAACTTATATGTGTATTTTTCAATAATAGCATTTTCAAAGAAGTCATTAGGATTAAAGTTGCTTTCTATAAAATCAAAAATAATATCTCTATCAAAAATGATTACGTCATCATTTTTATGATGATAATCCATATTTTCAACGTATTTGATTATAGTATTTTGAACTAAAGTTTTGAATCGAACATCTTCATATCTATCAAGTATAAATTGCCATAATTTGACTCTGAAATCCTTTTGCTCATCAATCAAACATATCCACTTCCAATCTATACTAATTTTGTTTCCTTGCCACGAATTACATTGATAATTATCTACCAAATAAAAAGGAGATATGAATATTATTATTTTGGAATAAAATTCTTCATTTTCCTTGACCTTTGAGTAGAGAAATTCAAATACATTTCTTTGAATCTTGTACTTTTCTTCAAAGCTATATTGTCCATAAGCTAATGATTCTTTAAATGCTTTCAGCAGTTTGGTAAATCGAATTGGACTTGTAAGGCAATAATCAATTAAAATTTGAAGAGCGGTGTTAAATTCTTTGGGAAACTGTGAGAAGTGAAGTAATATCTTTATCCTATTATCATCATAAGAGTTGATGCTCCTTTCGTTATAAATTTCAAAAGAATATGAGTCCAATTTTTTGTTATCAGATATTCTTTCAAAGTTATTTAGATAAGTTAAAGTTTCAGTTGGTATGTAGTACCAAAAATCTTCAATAAACCTTATTGCTGTGTTTGATTCTTTTACATCAGACCAAGCTTTTTTTAAATCTGAAATAATAAAATCTTTTACAGATTCAAAACCATAGTTACTTACTATTGGATTTAAGATTCTAGTTAACGGAAAGTTTCTTTTTTCGATGTAAACTTTAAGAAGTTCATAAAATGATATATCCTTCCCTTTAATAAATACTAGATAGAAAATATATTCTCCAAGTATTTGGTCTGAAACTTTATAAGCTTCTTCGTATTCGTCAGCTATTTCAAGTTTATATAAAACTCTCAAGTTTTCTATAAGGCTTTCCTTATTTATGCCGAAATATTTTTGAATTTCTTCTATGCTATCAATATTTTCAAAATCAATTACTCTAAACAATGATAAAATCCCAGCAGTTTTTAGTAAATCAGGCTTATCAAATGTCTCAATACTCTTCTTAACTGAGGAGAAATAAAGTTCATATATTTCAGAAGCATTATTTAGCTTTTCAATATCATTATTTATACCTGCAATAGCTGCCATTATAGCTATTCTCGGATTGCCTTTAGAAATTGAAAATATTCTACTGACATAATAATCAGTAATATTAAAATCAGGTGACTTTAAGATTTTTGTTAGTTGCGACTCGTCAAATGAATTTAATTCCAAAATTTCAAAGTTTTCGACGTAATTCTCTACTTCTGATTTAACGTAATTTCTAACTGTTATAATTAGCTTTATCTTGTTTTTTTTATTTCTAGAGTTTATGAAATTTATTATTTGTTCTAGATTTGTTTTTAATTTGTTTGCATCATCTAGAACAATAAGATACTTCTTGTTATTAGTTAATTGGGTTCTTAAATCTTCCCAAATATCTAGGCTTCCATTATTTGTAATAAATTTCAAGTCATAATCTCCATTATTAATTTTAAACTCTTCGATTAACTTTAATGCTAATTTTGTTTTGCCACTTCCTGCTGTGCCAATAATCATTAAAATGTCAGACTCATTAAGAAAATTTAGTCCATTTTTTATTTCTTCTTCTCTATTAAAGAATTTATTTGAGAGGGTGGTGGAGAATTGAGATTTTTCATATTGACCAATAAAATCTTCAACCTCTAATATTTGACCAGTATCAATTGGAATACCTAGTTGTCTTGCAATAGAGGGATAATCTCTGTGAATGTGGTTTGCGAAAACATCAATCGGTATTAGTTCTAACTTTGTACTAGAATTGATGCTATTTTTAAAATCCATTAACTCTTTTGCTAACAAAGGACTTATTTCACTATTGCATATCAAGATAATTTTAATAATCTTTTCATTAGGAATGTTCTTTTGAGAAAAACAACCCTTTATATCCTTTTTTAATTTTTCCTTTAACTTTTGTTCTTGAGTAGTTATCTCATTAAAGATGAAATAGTCTTTGTAAGGGATAAAGTTATCAGGAGTTCCCTTTTTTGATTTTTCTTTTCCTTTAACAAATCCTGACGAGAATACTGCGTAGTAACGATATGATAAATATTGCCTACATAAATTTGCAAAAATATCTCCATTACATCTCAAAAGAGCTTGTTCGATTTGTGTTAACATAGTAAAATTATGAGTTACTCAAATTTACTACTTATAGATTTAATTAATATGCTTTTTAGTTTGATAATTTTAGAACTCAAATGTCACTTGTATTATAGCTAACATTCCTCCCTTAAGCAATATTATTTAATGATATTGTATCGTTACTACAATCAATTAATTCTATAAATTTCTCATTAAGTTTAGTAATTATTTCTTGCTTTAAAGTATTAAGATTATAATTCAAAATTAGTTTTTCAAATTCTTTTCTTTTCTTATAGAATTGCTTGTAATTATCTTCAGTTCTAACTTTTGTCCAATAATTAGGGTTTGTGTAATCTTTTAGTTTTATAATATCCCTTTTTAGGAGGTTTTTGGATGTATATTCATCGACAATAGTGACTTTGTTAAAACTATCTATCAATCGGTTAAATAAGTTCTTTAAAACGTCTATTTTCAATAAGTCTTCAATACTGAATATTCCCTGTTTATTTAGTTCTCTTGATTTTGTTACTTTCAATTCTACTCTTAGTATATGTTCTGACTTTTTATATTGTTTTCCTTTGTTATAAATCTTTAAGCTATAATCAGATTTCATAAATTCTTTAAAGTTTCCTTTACCTTGAAATTTTAAGTCTCTATTGTGGTTAAATAAGTCAAACATCAAAATATTGTTATTCAAAATAATGCTTGGGTCAATGGATGTATTTATGTTAAAGCCAAACTCAAGGTTGGTTATTTTAGTGTCATCAATTATGTCCAACTTTTCAGTTAATTCTTCAATACAATATTGTATATCGCAATATGAAAAGTCATTGTAATTATGGTCTTGACTATAAAGTGAATTATTGAAATATTTATGCAAACTCCCTTTTAAATATGCGTTTTGTTCAGTTATACTGATTTCTAAATTTGCTAATCGTCCTTTTTTAGGGTAATTGTATAATTCTCCTGTAAAGTAGTTAATGGTTGTTTTTAAATCTATTAATTCACTTCTAGTCAAATGATGTTCAAACATTAATTTGTTATTTACTCTTAATTTAATATTATCTATCATTTTGTGCCTCCTTTCCGTTTAAATAGTTTTTTACATCTTGTTTTTTATAATACACTTTACCGTTCCTTTTAATGGGGATTAGCTTTTTATTATGCTTATAGTTATGAAGTGTAGGATAACTAACATTTAGTATTTTACTAACTTCATTTCTTGAAAGTAAATCCAATTCAGGGTCAATTTTTTGCTGTTCAAGGATTTCCGTTACTATTTTAGGTACGCAGCTATTTACTACATCCTTAATAATTTTTTCAACCTCTTTTAATGAATACTTATCCTTGTATTTATTATTAAGGTTAAGCATTCGTGTGAATGTGTTTGGGTATGGTTCTGTTTTTAAACTCATAATGATTTGTTTTAATTTTTGACAAATCTAAAGGCAATGGTTTCATAAAACCTAAAAACAGGACAAAGCGGACAAGACTATAAATGCATTGAGTTTAGAGTATTATTAAGATAAGGAAGTAAGTTAAAGTTATGTTATAGGACAAGTATCGGACAAATTTTCATCATAAGTATCTCAAAAGGACATCAAAATCATCATCTGTGTTTTTTGCATTATTTGCTATTTTCATTTTTCTTCGTTCATTTAAATAAGGTTTTTCCCAATAATCATATAACTTTCTTAAAAGTTTTAAACCATTAGTGAAGTTTTCTTCTGTAGTGTATTTATCTCTAAAAACTGTATGATTTTTATCAATACAAAAAAAGTAAAACCTGACTAGGGATGGTGCGCTACTTTCCCATTTTGTCCAAGTGTCATTAATATATCCTTCTTTTTCTAAACCGTTTTCAAAAAGTTTAAACATTTCTTTGCAGTTAACTTCCTTTAACACACATTTACAAGTGGCTTTGTCATCTATGAGTTTCTTTATTATTTCTTTTCTGTGGTTTACTTTTTTGATATTAATTTTGTCGTTGGGAACATTCTTTTTATTGGTAAAAATCATACTTTGTTGACTACCAAAACCATATTTTAAATATGTTGTGTTTTTGTTAATAATACGCCATCTGTTAGTTATTGGCTCAAAAATATCTTTGCCATATTTTTTATATTTATCAGCCAAACTACTATATACTCGATTGTAATTATCTAATAAACTATTTGCTACTGCTTCTAACTCCCCTAAATTCCCAGCAGTTCTCAATCGATTAATTGAAGCGTCGAACTTTGTGATTTCATCAATTAAAAAACTATCTTTAACTGACTTTTTCTCTTTTTTAGTTTTTAATACGGAATCGTTAAAATATGCAATGTAACTTGAGGACAGTTCATCAATATTTTTAATTTCTATTTTATTTAGGTCAGATAGGTTTTCAATCAAATACTTCATTACATTCAGTGAATTTTATAAACATAAATATATAAAATATCTTTTATGGATATATGGCAGTTACCATCCACTGTGAATAGGTCTATAAAATTTGGCTTTTTGTGGTCAATCCCGCCACTTTTTTTGATAGTTTTGGAATAATATATAGACCAGTAAAATTAAAAATAAAAGATTAAGAAAGTTATTTAGGGGTAAAAATAGGGGTAATTCTCAATTACATCATTTGTAAAACCCTTTAAAACATAGAAAATTTAATAGTTGTTGTGCGCACGAGAAGACTCGAACTTCCACATCCTAAACGGATACCAGCCCCTCAAGCTGGCGCGTCTACCAATTCCGCCACGTGCGCATTAAAGAAATAGTGAGGTAAAAAAAAAGTTAAGCAAGAGCTTAACTTTTTGTGACCCGGCTGGGGCTCGAACCCAGGACCCCAACATTAAAAGTGTTGTGCTCTACCAACTGAGCTACCGAGTCTTTTTCTCTAACGAGGGTGCAAATATAAAAACGATTAATTTATAATGCAACGCTTTTTTGATATAAATTTGTTTTTTTTAGATAATAAATCTGTAAGAGTTTTAAAATCAAATTATAAGCGTTTTATGAATATTGTTTTAGTTGGATATATGGGCTCTGGAAAGTCAACAATAGGTAGAAAACTGTCTGAAATTTTAGATTTCAACTATTTTGATTTGGATGACTACATCCAATCAAAGGAAGGGATGACAATTTCAGAAATTTTTAAAACCAATGGCGAAATATATTTTAGAAAAATTGAAAGCCTGTATCTCAAAGAAGTTTTAGAGATTCAAAATGTGGTGCTTTCGTTGGGTGGCGGAACTCCATGTTACGGACTTAATATGGATATGATCACTAAATCTAAAAATTCCAAAAGCATTTATTTAAAGACCTCTATTCCTATATTGGCAAAACGATTGGAAAAAGAAAAGAGTGGTCGTCCTTTAATTTCGCATTTGAAGACCGAAGAACAACTTATTGAGTTTATAGGCAAACATTTGTTTGAGCGTTCTGTTTTTTATGGGCAAAGTGATTTGATCATCAATACAGATGATAAATCAGCATATGATGTGGTGGAAGAAATTATTATGACCTTATTTTAAATAGGCTTCAAACTGCTTGCCATCCAAAACAACTTCTACATGTTCGTTTAGTGATGTTGATAACGAGATGCCTTTAAAATCGGCTTTAACAGGGAATTTTTTATGGTTTCTGTTCACTAAAACAGCTGTTTTGAATTGTTTTAAAGGGACATTCAAGAAATGTTTGACACCATAAATCAAAGTGCTTCCCGAGTTTAGAACATCATCAACCAAAACTATGGACTTGTTAGTGTATTCGCTTTCGGCAAGTGATGTTTTTATTGTGTTTTGAGGATTTTTCTTATCAATGACAACTTTGCACAAGGTCACATTCAAATCGGATATTTTATCTAAACTCGATTTTAGTTTCTTGGCAAGCAAATAGCCATTGGTATCAATACCAGCAAGCACGACTTCACTTTCATCAACATTGCTTTCATAAATTTGATAGGCAATTCGCTTGATTTTGTGATTGATTTCTTGATGATTGAGTATGATATGTTTTGCTGCTATCATTTATAAAGTCTTTTTTCAAAGATAAAAAGAGTTTTATTTAATCCTCTTCTTTATCATCATAAAAATCGTCAATATCTCTTCGATCTTTTTTAGTAGGTCTTCCCACACCTTTCTTTCGGTAATAATCTTTAGAGTATTTTAGTAATTCTTGAGCTTCAAAGGCTTCTTTGGGAGTGGTATCTGTCCTGTATATATCGACCAATTTTGGACCAACTCGATTTGGAGGGATATCATTTACGGTCAATTGATAATTTATTTGGTCTTTTCGCAGCTCTATTTTATCAGTCGCATAAACCTCTCTACTAGGCTTGGCAACTTGGCCATTAACCTTAATATGCCCTTTTTTACATGCTTCAGTAGCAATACTTCTTGTTTTGTAGTACCTCACACACCATAAAAATTTATCTATTCTCATATTAAAATTATAAAAACAACGTTAATGTTATTGCACAAAAATATTATAATATCGTATCTTGCACGCAAAAATAAGCAATAATGAATTTAAGAAAATTAACAATACTAACACTTTGCCTTGCATTTGTTTTTACTGCCTGCAAAAAAGATGATGATAGTTTTGTGCCTATACAGGAGAGGGACAGAACAGAGCAGCAAATAGCTGATAAAGATTCTTTGATGACATACTTACAAACTCATTATTACAATGCAGCATTGTTTGAAACAGCAGGAAACCATACTATTTCTGACCTCATAATTTCAGAAACTCAAGAAGCGGGCTATGTATTGCTTAGTGATGCTGTTGAAACAAAAACAACGGTTTACAAAGAAACCGATTATGAATATTATATCTTAAACCTAAACCTAGGTGGTGGTGAGTCTCCTCTTTATTGCAATGATGTAAGAGTTAACTACTCTGGGTCGCTATTAGAGAATGGAGAAGTGTTTGATAGCACTGTTAACCCTACTGAATTTGACTTGTTGAATTTAGTTCAGGGTTGGAGGCTTGTAATTCCAGAGTTTAAAACAGCTGAAAGCTTTGTTGAAAATTCAGACGGAACAGTGAGCTATAACAATTATGGCTTGGGTGTTATGTTTTTACCTTCTGGATTGGCTTATTATGCGTCACCTCCTTTTGGCATTTCGGCATATTCAAATTTAGTATTTAAGTTTGAATTGTACCAAACCGGTGAGAATGACCATGATTTGGATTTAATAAAGACTCAATTTGAAGATTTAGATAACGACATGGATCCTTTTAATGATGATACTGATAATGATGATGTCCCTAACTTTTTAGATCTTGATGATGATGGTGATGGCGTATTGACAAAATATGAAGACCTTAATAATGATGGTGACCCAAGGAATGACGATACAGATGGCGATGGAATTCCAAACTATTTAGATAAAGACACAAAAATTTCCAATCAGAATTAAAAACATAAAAATTAGATTAATAAAAAAAAGCCGCTATATGCGGCTTTTTTAGTTTTATAGTATTAAAGACAAGCTTAAGATGAGTTGATCTGGCCGTGTATCTATTCTACTCACGACACCAGCCCCAAGGTTATTGTTGATAAATGTGGCTTCGTTGTCATTAAAACCTCGTTCGTATCTTAAATCAATTCCAAATTTATCAAAATTGAGACCAATTCCGAAATTTAAACCTACCGAGAAATCATCTTTGACATTGCTTATAGTGATGCCATCAAATTCAGTATCAACTATGTATTGCAAGGAAGGTCCACCAAAAACACTGACTGGCCCAAGAATTTTGACTCCGACCAAAAGAGGTGCGTCAAATTTTTTCATGACAAAATCATCACTGTCATAGCTGCTTTTTGTTTGGGTATAGACCAATTCAGGTTTAAAATAGAAATCTTCACCGATCTTTCCAAAGATGCCCAAATGATAGCCAACATTTCTGTCGGGATGCTTGGCATTGTCACCAATAGATTCAAAATAATCTCCATTGGCATTGTAGTTAAGACCTGCTTTAATACCAAACCCGCTACTTTTTTGTGCGAATGATGTAAAACTAACCAACGTGAGAATTACGGTTGCTATAATCAATTTTTTCATAATATTTGTTTTTTACGTTTGATATAATCAAAAACGCTGCCAAACACATATTATTTTCTTTTCATTACTTTTTCAACAGCTTTAACAATGGCAGCACTATTCAATCCATATTTATCCATCAATTGAGCTGGAGTACCAGACTCACCAAAAGTATCATTGGTTGCAACAAATTCTTGAGGCGTTGGCTTGTGCTGTGCTAAAACACGAGCAACACTTTCTCCTAAACCACCTAAATAATTATGTTCTTCAGCAGTAACAATACACCTGGTTTTTGTGACAGAGTCTAAAATAGCTTTGTCATCTAAAGGTTTTATGGTGTGAATATTTATAACTTCTGCTGAAACACCTTTTTCATTTAAAGTTTTGGCAGCTTCTAATGCTTCCCAAACTAAATGTCCAGTTGCTACAATAGTCACATCAGTTCCATCAATTAAATGTAATGCTTTACCAATCTCAAATTTTTGGTTCTCTGGTGTAAAGTTGGCAACACTTGGTCTTCCAAAACGAAGGTAAACTGGGCCATGATGTTCGGCAATTGCAATAGTTGCAGCTTTGGTTTGGTTGTAATCACAAGGATTAATCACTGTCATTCCTGGTAACATCTTCATCAATCCAATGTCTTCCAGTATTTGGTGTGTTGCACCATCTTCACCTAATGTTAAACCAGCGTGAGAGGCACATATTTTTACATTTTTATCAGAATAGGCAACACTTTGTCGGATTTGGTCATAAACACGACCTGTAGAGAAATTAGCAAAAGTTCCAGTGAACGGAATTTTTCCACCAATAGTTAAACCAGCAGCAATACCTATCATGTTTGCTTCTGCTATACCAACTTGAAAAAAGCGTTCTGGATGATTTTTTTTGAAATCATCCATTTTTAATGATCCGATTAAATCGGCACAAAGGGCCACCACATTTTCGTTGGTTTTTCCTAATTCAGTTAATCCAGCTCCAAAACCAGAGCGTGTATCCTTATTTCCTGTATTTGTATATGTTTTCATTTGTTTTTTTAATTGATGATTAATAGTCTCCTAAAGTTTCAGCATTTTGAGCTAAACCAATAGCTAATTGCTCATCATTTGGTGCTTTTCCATGCCAAGCATGTGTATGCATCATAAAATCTACTCCATTGCCCATAACGGTTTTTAGAAGCACACAAACTGGTTTACCTTTCCCAGTTTTAGATTTGGCATCAGCCATTCCTTTTAGAATGGCATTTATGTTATTTCCTTCTTCTATTTCTATGACTGTCCAACCAAAAGCTTCAAATTTTCCTTTAATGCTTCCCATTGGTAATACATCATCGGTAGAGCCATCAATTTGCTGTCCATTTAAATCAATAGTACTAATAATATTATCTACTTTTTTAGCAGCAGCATACATGATAGCTTCCCAGTTTTGGCCTTCTTGCAGTTCGCCATCTCCATGTAAGCTATATATTAGGTGATTATCATTGTTCAATTTTTTTGCTTGCGCTGCTCCAAGGGCAACACTCATTCCTTGACCAAGTGATCCTGAAGCGATTCTTACACCTGGTAATCCTTCATGTGTTGTTGGATGCCCTTGTAAACGAGAATTTATTAATCGAAATGTATTTAATTCTTCAATTTCAAAATAACCTGCTCTGGCAAGTACACTATAATAAACTGGCGAAATATGTCCATTAGAAAGGAAGAAAAGATCTTCTTCAATACCATCCATATCGAATCCTTCTTTTCTGTCCATGATTTCATTAAATAATGCAACAAAAAACTCTGCACATCCTAATGAACCTCCTGGATGACCAGAATTAACCTTGTGTACCATTCTTAAGATATCTCTCCTTACTTGAATGACTAAATCTTCTAATTGTTGTGTGTTTGACATATAATTACTGTTAGTTTTTTCAGTTGCAAAAATAAAGTTTTATAAAGCTTAAACAAAGATAGGTTATCTGCACTTATTAACGAATTTTGCTGTTTTGCTAACAATTTTGATTTTATTAAGAAACAAAGTGACAGAGTTATTTATCTTTGCCACCTATGAAATTTGAATTAAAGGCTAAAGACTCACAAAGTAAGGCTAGAGCAGGAGTAATGACAACAGATCATGGCGTTATTGAAACGCCTATTTTTATGCCTGTTGGCACAGTTGCTTCTGTAAAAGGAGTACATCAACGTGAGCTGAAAAATGACATTAATCCTGATATTATTTTAGGAAACACTTATCATTTATATCTACGACCACAGACGGCTATTTTAGAGCAAGCAGGCGGACTTCACAAGTTTATGAATTGGGATAGAAATATTCTGACTGATTCAGGTGGTTATCAAGTATATTCTTTGTCATCAAGAAGAAAAATAAAAGAAGAAGGTGTTAAATTCAAATCGCACATTGATGGTAGTTACCACGTGTTTACACCAGAAAACGTCATGGAAATTCAGAGAACAATAGGTGCTGATATTATCATGGCATTTGATGAATGCACACCATACCCTTGTGATTATCGTTATGCACAACGTAGTATGCATATGACACATCGTTGGTTGGACAGATGTATTAATCATCTTGATAAATTGCCTTATAAATATGGTTATGAGCAAACGTTTTTTCCAATTGTTCAAGGAAGTACTTATAAAGATTTGCGCCAGCAATCTGCTGAATATATTGCAAACGCAGGAGCTCAAGGTAATGCTATTGGAGGATTGTCTGTTGGAGAACCAGCTGAAGAAATGTATGCAATGACAGAAGTTGTTACTGCAATCTTACCAGATGACAAGCCTAGATACTTAATGGGTGTTGGAACACCAATCAATATTCTCGAAAATATTGCGTTAGGTATTGATATGTTTGATTGTGTGATGCCAACTCGAAATGCAAGAAACGGCATGTTATTTACTGCACATGGCTCAATTAACATTAAAAATAAAAAATGGGAAGCTGATTTTTCTCCAGTAGATGAGATGGGAATCACCTTTGTAGATACAGATTATACTAAAGCTTATTTACGTCATTTGTTTACTGTAAATGAACGATTGGGTGCTCAAATAGCAACAATACATAATCTTGGATTCTATTTATGGTTGGTTAGAGAGGCTAGAAAACATATATTAGCAGGAGATTTTAGAGCATGGAAAGATATGATGGTAAAACAAATGGATAATCGTTTGTAAGGAATGAAAATTCTCGATTGGTACATACTAAAACGTTATTTGCTTACATTTTCAATGATGTTATTGTTATTCATTCCTATAGGGATAACAGTTAACCTCGCTGAAAAAATTGGTAAGATTTTAGAAAACGAAGTGCCTTTTGGTGAAGTAGCTATGTACTATTTAAATTTCACAATCTATTTTGCCAATCTTTTGTTTCCATTATTTTTGTTCTTATCAGTGATTTGGTTCACTTCTAAACTGGCAAACAATACCGAAATTGTCGCCTTTTTAAGTTCTGGAGTATCTTTTTCAAGATTTTTGCGCCCTTATCTTATTGGCGCAACCATTGTCGCCATATTGGCTTTGGTATTGGGTTTATATTTGGCTCCAATGGCTAGTAAAGGATTCAATCAATTCACCTATAAATACTTAAAAACTGGTAATCAAGGGGTTATACAAACTCAAAACATCTATAGACAGATTAATGATAATGACTATATTTATGTTAGTAGGTTTGACATAGGTTCAAAAACCGGTAATGATTTTACTTACGAACATTTTGAAGGTAACAAGTTAAGATATAAGATTTCTGCAGCTTCAATCGCATATATTGAAAAGGATACCACATATCGATTATTTAATTATGTAAAAAGAACAATTGGAGACAACAACGATGTTATCGAAACAACAAGGAGAAAAGATACGCTTTTTTCGTTTGATTTAGAAGATTTAACACCTGTTGAATATATTGCTGAAACACTTCCTTATAACGAATTGAACGATTTTATAAAAAAAGAAAAACAACGAGGTTCATCCAATATTGGTCGTTATGAGGTGGTTTTGTACAAAAAGTGGAGCTTACCAGTTTCCGTTTTCATTTTAACGATTATAGCAGTTGCGGTTTCGTCTATCAAACGGCGTGGTGGCATGGGAGTCAATCTTGCTTTCGGGATATGTATCGCTATGGTGTTTGTGTTTTTTGATAAGGTTTTTGGAGTTATGGCTTCTCAATCTGATTTTCCACCAGTGATAGCAGTATGGTTTCCTAATGTCATTTTTGGTATTTTAGCGATATATCTCTTGTACAATGCAAAACGCTAAACTCAAAAACTATCTCCATCTTCATCTTTTAGTGTTTATTGCTGGTTTTACAGCTATTTTAGGCGAATTGATTTCTATTGGCTCCATTCCGTTGGTATGGTATCGAATGTTGATAGCTGGAGTAATGATGTTTATCTATATCAAACTAATAAAACTTAAAATAAAGGTTGATTTACGCGATAAACTTAAGTTTTTTGCGGCAGGAGTTATCATTGCATTGCATTGGATCACATTTTTTGAAGCCATCAAACAGTCCAATATCTCGATTACTTTGGCGATGTTTTCAACTGGCGCTTTTTTTGCTTCTTTTATAGAGCCTTTAATCTATAAAAGACGGATCATCTGGTATGAGATACTCTTCGGAATTATTGTTATTGTTGGTGTGTTTTTAATCACACAAAGCGAAATCAAATACATCAACGGTATTCTACTCGGCATATCATCAGCACTATTTTCCACATTATTTGCTGTGATAAATGGTAAATTTATAGAAAAGCACAGTGCAACAGTTATTTCGTATTATGAGTTTATAAGTGGTGTGGCTTTTATTACCTTGTTTATTTTGATTTTTAGAGGTGGTTTTTCTACCCAGTTCTTTATATTGTCAGCTTCTGATTGGCTGTTTTTGTTTGTCCTGGCTTCCGTGTGCACTGCCTATGCATTCATTGGTGCGGTACATGTTATGCGATATTTGAGTCCATACACAGTCATTCTCACCTATAATTTGGAGCCTGTTTATGGCATTACTTTGGCCTTGATACTTTTTCCGTTGACCGAAACCATGAGCCCTCAATTTTATTATGGCGCGATTTTGATATTGCTGACTGTACTTTTAGATGGGATTTTAAAAAACTCAAAATTTGGGAAGAAGAAAGAATTGACGACAACTAAAACCACATAAGTTTTATAATTCCTTAATTAATTCTTAACTTTGATTGATTGTCAGTGAGATACCTTTTACAATTTTTTTTCATTTTGTTTTCTTAATCTGAAACAAAAAAAATTATGTAGGTTTGTACACTAAACTAATAACTAATCTTAAAATTCTATGGAATATCTAGAGTTTGAGCTTCCCATTAAAGAACTACAAGAGCAACTGGAAAAATGTCAAGTCATTGGTGAAGAAAGTGATGTTGATGTTACCGAAACTTGCAAACAGATAGAAAAGAAGCTGATAGCAACTAAAAAAGACATTTACAAAAACCTAACAGCTTGGCAACGTGTGCAATTGTCAAGACATCCAAATAGACCCTATACATTAGACTACGTAAGAGCACTTTGTGGCGATTCATTTTTAGAGCTACATGGCGACAGAAACGTAAAAGACGACAAGGCAATGATAGGTGGTCTTGGAAAAATTGGCGACCAAACCTATATGTTTGTTGGTCAACAAAAAGGATATAATACCAAAACAAGACAATACCGAAATTTTGGTATGCCAAACCCAGAAGGCTATCGCAAGGCATTGCGATTGATGAAATCTGCTGAAAAGTTCAATATTCCTGTGGTCACATTAATTGATACTCCAGGTGCCTATCCAGGACTAGAAGCTGAAGAACGAGGCCAAGGTGAAGCCATTGCTCGTAACATACTTGAAATGACACGTCTTAAAGTGCCAATTATTTGCGTCATTATTGGCGAAGGTGCTTCTGGTGGTGCATTGGGAATTGGAGTAGGCGACAAGGTGTTGATGTTGGAAAACACTTGGTATTCTGTGATTTCTCCAGAATCGTGTTCATCTATTTTATGGCGCAGTTGGGAGTATAAAGAGCAAGCGGCTGAAGCATTAAAGTTGACCGCTCCTGATATGAAAAAACTCAAATTGGTGGATGATATCATTAAAGAACCACTTGGAGGTGCTCATACTGATAGAGAAACCACTTTCTTGACAGTAAGAGATGCCATTGCTAAAAATTATGAAGAACTTAAAAACTTATCACCAAAAGAATTGGTAAAACAGCGTATGGAAAAATATGCTGATATGGGAGTTTTTAAAGGGTAATCCTTACATAATCACATATAAACTAAAACTGAAGTGGTGTGCTTCGGTTTTTTTTATCGCTATTAACAATAAAATGAAGTTATTAACAGTTAAATTGTTGATGAACTGTTAAGATTCGGCGACTCAAAAAAGAGCGTTATCTTAACAATTTATTTACTTTCGCACTAATGAAACAACCAAACCAAATACAAGGCTATAAAGTCGACAAAAGCACCATCATCAGATTGGAAAAAGGAAAAATTCCGCCGCAAGCTATTGATTTAGAAGAAGTTGTGCTTGGAGCAATGATGATTGACAAAAAAGGTGTTGATGAGGTCATCGACATTTTAAGTCCTGATGCTTTTTACAAAGATGCTCACAAACATATCTTTGAGGCTATTTTCAAATTATTTGAAAACAGTGAACCTGTTGACTTATTAACCGTTTCAAGCCAGCTCAAAAAAGACGCAAAATTAGATTTGGTCGGAGGCGATTTTTACCTCATTTCTTTAACCCAACGTGTATCTTCTTCAGCACATATTGAGTTTCATGCTCGTATCATTCTTCAAAAATATATTCAACGAAGTTTGATCAAAATTTCGAGCGAAATTATTGAAGAGGCCTATGACGAAACCAGAGATGTTTTCGATTTGCTGGACACTGCTGAAGCAAAACTGTATGAAGTCACCCAAGGAAACATCAAAAAATCGACCGAAACAGCTCAAAGTTTGGTAATCCAAGCAAAAAAGAAAATTGAAGATATTTCCAATAAAGAAGGATTGAGCGGTATTCCTTCAGGATTTACCAAATTAGACAAGTTGACCTCTGGTTGGCAAGAAAGTGATTTAATTATTGTTGCGGCTCGTCCTGGTATGGGTAAAACAGCCTTGACCTTATCGATGGCTCGTAATATTGCAGTTAACAGTAATATCCCTGTAGCATTTTTCTCTTTAGAGATGTCGTCTGTGCAGTTGATTACACGTTTGATTTCGAGTGAAACAGGATTATCTTCTGAAAAACTGCGTACAGGCAAACTCGAAAAACATGAGTGGGAACAGCTTAATGTAAAAGTGAAAACATTAGAAAAAGCCCCTTTGTTTATTGATGACACACCTTCATTATCGATATTCGATCTTCGTGCCAAAGCACGACGTTTGGCATCCCAATATGGCATTAAGATGATTGTGATAGATTATTTACAGTTGATGACTGCAGGAGGTAGCCAAAAAGGAGGAGGAAATAGAGAGCAAGAAATTTCGACCATTTCGCGTAACCTCAAAGCATTGGCAAAAGAGTTGAGCATTCCAGTGATTGCGCTTTCACAATTATCTCGTGCTGTAGAAACACGTGGTGGAAGCAAACGACCATTACTATCTGACCTTCGTGAATCTGGAGCTATTGAGCAAGATGCTGATATTGTATCGTTTATCTATCGTCCAGAATACTACAAAATTGACGAATGGGATGATGAAGAACATACACCAACTGAAGGACAGGCAGAGTTTATTGTGGCCAAACACCGAAATGGAGGCTTGGAAAACATCCGTTTAAAGTTTATTGGCCATCTTGGTAAGTTTGACAATCTTGATGATTTTGATACACCTTTTGGAGAGTTTCATAGCAAAATGAATGCTGCTGCCAATGACGATACGTTTAAAACAAGCCATTTCCCTTCGCCAAGTGATGCTTTTGAACCTCCAGTCCAAGATGACGATGAGGACAATGATGTGCCGTTTTAACCATTCATCGAATTAAAAATATTTTTTGTCAAGGTGTTATTTTTCTTACTACATTCGCCAAATAAATTTTAACCTTAAATCTTATTTTATGACAAAAAGCTTTTTAACTTTTGCTACGCTACGCTACCTATTACTATGCATCCTAATTTTTGGATGCAGCAATGACCTTGAAGAATCAGTAAGCGATACTGATGCACAAAAAACTGAAAACTCTAATGACGCTTCGAGACTTTTAGAAAACGATAAACCTGATATTCATTCACTCATTGTATTAGGCGAAAAATTGGAAAACCCTTACACTGTTTCTAATATGCAAGCTGCATTTGATTACTACAATGCCAAAGTACCAAATACACCTTTTAAAAAGCGTGTAGTAACTGCAACTCATAAGTATATCAAAATACTACCTACAAACGAAAAGCAGTTATCTTTTTTAGATAATTTAGACAAAAGCGATGATGTCGATGCACCTGTTTTGCAAGATTATCCTTTAGATTATGAAATTATTAAAGAAGGCGATTATTATGTAGAGCCAACATCAGAAACCGATTTGTATTATCCAGCATATACAGTCATTCCTGTTGGCTATCAATTACCTTCTGGTTTGCCTTATCAAGTAATTGATAATCTTTATAAGCCAACTGATGATGAGGTCGATGTAGAAACTGTTGCTTTAGTATTTGCAGATTGGCAAGAGGATATTATAGCAGATATTGGAGAAGCGTTGAGTATTGATGACCTGCCAGACTACTTAAACGAATCTCTAATCGAAGGAAACTACAGACTATTTGGGCGAAAGTTCAGACCTGAAGGCACAATCAATATTCAAAATACTGATAGTAACACAATGGATCCATTAATGAAAGCCAAAATAAGTATAGGTCGTAGTTTGTGGTGGCATTATGTGTATACAGACAACAATGGTAATTTTACATCAAATCAACGATATAGAGGTAAAGTACGTATAAGAGCAAAATGGAGAGGGTATACTGCGACCATAAGAAAAACTTGGAATGAAATTTTAGGATTATGGGTTTCTGACCATGTGATGACCTTAACAAGGAATAATAATAACAGAACTAAAAATATTGGTTATACCGAGCCACATCAAGGTCTTTTTGGCGTCGATTTACAAGGTGGTCACCTTTGGTTTAAGGGCACAACTCATAACGGATTAAGACGATATGTGGATTATTGTAATGCTAATGGTATTAATGAAACTATAAGCTATGCAAATGTTTGGACTTTTGCAAAAGGCAACTCTTCTGTAACACCAATGCTTTATCATTGGCCAGATTTAGCGGCTATGGCAGATATTCTTGGTGGGACGCAATCTAATGTCTGGGATCAAATTACTAATGCAAGTATTTATGCAGGTATTAGTTTATTACCAAGGAGGTTAAGACCTGACCAAATTTATCAAGGTTTAAAGAATAAGAAAGTTTCAGAAAGTTCAAGGATTAATACAGTATTAATTCATCAGCTTATATTTCATGAGTCTGGTCACTATTCACATGCCAAAAAAGCTGGTGCCTTCTTTTGGGCAAATATTTTTGCTAATGAGTTAAGTAATAGTACTGCATATGACGACCCTTATATGAATGGAAGTCAACCAACGTTAGAAGCAGGTGCTCGTATTGGTCTTACTGAAGGTTGGGCAACTTTAACAGAATTTAAGATAACAACGTTTCATTACGGTAAAGCATATATGGATGCTGCATTACAGCTAAATTTCTATAACACTAATAGCATTGAAAACTTAATGGAAAATTTTGATGTGTATGACAGACCAATGACAGACGAAAGGTTTGATGACAGAAGCTGGTTTTTACATGGTATTATGTGGGATTTGTTAGATAATCATACTGAAAATGTTAGTAGTTCAGGAGATGCTTTATCATTACATTTTGAAGGTGATGGAGATTATGTAAATGACATTGTTGATAATGTTAATATCTCAAATATTAATGAGTTTAATTTAGCACCAATTTTCAATGAGCTGACAGGCAATATAAATAATGCAGAAGACTTAAGAAACAGGCTTTGGGCTGTATATCCTAATCAAACTGTAGCAATTAGACAATTATTTTTTAGCTATGGTTACTAAAAGAGTTTTTCAAAAATTAAAGCTATTAGGCTTATTGTCACTGACATTAACGTTTATGGCTTGTCCAGGCGAAGACACCGATTGTTTTGACCTAGGCAGTATAGCAGAAGTACCAGATTTAATACTATTAACACCAGAGCAAACTACTTTTGCTGCTGGTGATGAGCTATTATTAAAATTAAGTATACCTGCAACCAATACCTATTATGGTACAGAAAAGAACCTATATGCTTTAACAGGTGACGAATCAGCCAAACTAGTCTTGAACTTTTCTCAACCTTTTATAGATAATCAATTAATTTTTATTAAAGGGAGCCAAAGTGATAATCCAAATTGGTTTGATATGCCTTATAATACACTAACAGATATGTATGAACTGGAAGTAAGAGTAATACTAAACAGACTTGGAGATTATTCTTTTATTAGATTGGGGAGTGTACATATACAAGGTGATGAATATTGTAATAGGTTTAGGTTAGATACTAATGTAAATTGGGTTACAACAAATGGTAAAATTGAGTTTACGGTTCAATAAAGTATAGAAAATAAAAACTGCTCAAATTTTGGGCAGTCTTTTTTATAGCTATGGATTCTAAAAACATTAGCGGTTAATTAATCGTTAATGTTTTTTTTATTTAAAAAACGGTTAACTAATTACTATATTCTATCTTTGCCATCCATTAAAGAAAAGTAGCCTCATGGATAAAAGACGTACTACAAATATTTTATTGCTCATTTTAGTAATACCTGTTATTTTTTATCTGCTTAAAATTTTATCGTTCATCTTTATTCCGTTGGTGTCATCCATGTTTATTGCTTTGTTGTTTTTACCACTATTGCGATGGTTGGGTAAACGAGGCATTCCAAAAGTGATAAGTATTTTTATAGTCATCCTCATTATACTTGGAGGTTTGGCAATTACAGCAGAACTCATTCATCTATCGAGCAAACAAATCATGTCTTCAGACAGTACGTTTTTTCAACAAGCTGAAGATAAAATTGCCGCTTTAACCGTATCGCTAGAGAATTTTTTTGGGGTCCAATTTGAAAAGAATGGGAGCATCATGTCTCAAGTGTTGCAAAAGGATAATCTAGGTTCCATTTTTGGGTATGTCAGTAATTTTTTGAGCATGGCATTGATGACCTCTTTTTTTGTTGTGCTTTGGTTGGCAGAATCCATAAACGTTCAAAAGTTGATGAATGCAACCTTATTGAAACAAAAGCATGCGTCGGTTAAGACGTTTCGTAAAATAGAAAAAGATCTGATAAAATTTATTAAAGTCAAGTTCTTGGTAAGCCTTGGTACTGGTATTGGCATTGGTTTGGCTTGTGTGTTTTTTGATGTCAGCTTCCCAATTTTTTGGGGACTTTTTGCTTTTGTTATCAATTTTGTACAAATGATTGGATCTTTTATTTCGGTCATTGCCTTGGCGATTTTTGCCTTTGTCGAGATTCAATTGATGGGAACCTTGTTTTTCTTTATATTATCAATCACTATGGTTCAAGTAGTTTTTGGAGGTATTTTAGAACCTGTCTTTATGGGAAAATCATTCTCCATCAATATCATTACAGTATTAGTTATGTTGATGTTTTGGGGCTTTATCTGGGGAATACCAGGCATGATTATGTCTATTCCAATAACTGTTTTCATCAAAATAATCTTGGAGCAGTTTCCAAATACTAAAGTTATTGCAAGTTTACTTTCAGGCAATGAGCTGAAAATCAAGTAATTTATGGTTTAATTATTTTTTTTAATAAATTAAATTTGTTATAGTTAGGAATCCTAACTATATTTGTATTGCAATAATGCAATTAATCAAAACATAACATTATGAAGAAATCAGTTTTTTATCATGCAGGATGTCCAGTTTGTGTGAGTGCAGAACACGACATTATTAATTTAGTTGGTGCATCGAATGTCGATATTATACATTTAGGGGAAGACAAATCAAAGATTTTACAGGCTGAAAGAGCAGGAGTGAAGTCGGTTCCAGCGCTGTTGACACCTAATGGCAATGTATTGCATATCAATTTTGGAGCATCATTAGACGCGGTTAAGGGATAATTGTATCATTTAAAAGGTTAGGATTCCTTTTCAATAAATAAGAATCCTAACTTTTTACAAAATCATAATAATGTATATATCAGTTTGGGATACCTACGTACAACGACAAGATGGTAAAGTCATGCACTTTGATATTCTTGTGCCACAAGATTTGAAGGACACTTCCAAGATTTTTGCCTTTGGGAAAGACTATTTAAAATCAAAACCTTTTGCAACAAGAGAGTTGACTTCCAAAGAATGTCAGTTTTGCCATATTGAAAAAGCATCTGAAGAAGTTGAGGTGTCCATCAACAGCAAGGGCTATTTTATTATCGAAATGCAAAACTGCAATTAACATTGCAATAAAATCATTAGGTTTGTTGAGTTTCAAACGTAACAACTTTTTTATGAAAAAAAGTATCTTCAATATCGAACACCAACAAACTGACCTTTCGAGTAAGATAGTAGTTGGCTTGGAGCGTATTTCAGAAGTTTTTAGAGTGCTGCTTTGGGAACATGCCAAGACACTTGGTTTGAGTCCTATACAAATTCAAATTTTGGTGTTTTTAGCCAATCATAAAACAGACTATTGTACGGTCAGTTATCTTGCCAACGAATTCAATATCACCAAGCCAACGATTAGCGACGCTATTAAGGTACTCGAAAGAAAGAAACTTATAGAGAAGGATTATTCTTCATCAGATAGTCGTAGTTATACTGTTTTTTTATCGGAAGAAGGCAAATCTGTAGTATTTCAAACGGAGCATTTTGCTAATCCTATTAAAGATCAATTAAGTGTAATCGATCAAGTAGATTTAGATCAATTGTATCTAACGATAACTCAATTGATTTATGGCCTGAATCATTCTGGTTTGTTGACTGTTCAGCGTATGTGTTTTGCATGCAAGTTTCACAGCAAAACAGAAAATGGGCATTTTTGTAATTATTTGAATGCAAAACTTCAGCATTCAGACATAAGGATAGATTGCCCGGAATTTGAAGCACAATCATAAATAAACTCTAATATTTCCTTAAAGTATTTCTGAGAGGTCTAATTTTTGAGTATATTTCGTCTATGAAGAAGATAGTTGCTTTATTATTATTCCTGTTTATCTCTGCAAACACTTTTGCGTCTTATATTCTTGTTCCAATGGATGCAGAAGGCCAAAAAAACCATTTAAAAGCCTACGGAGTTACCTATTGGACACTCGAAAAGCAACTAAAAGTAAAATGGTTGCTTAATTACAGAGGAGGCTCGTTTTTATTGCCAGATGCCGAAGATATTCAGCGCGAATGTCAGATAAGAGGTGTGTCTTACGAACTTATTTCCAATTCTAAAGCCGAAGAAATTTTAGAACTTATCAGTAGTCCATCGCAAAACATGGAAGCCGTTGTCCTCGAAAAAGCACCAAAGATAGCAGTGTATTCACCAAAAGGTAATTTGCCATGGGATGATGCTGTAACCATGGTATTGACCTTTGCCGAGATTCCTTATGATGTGGTCTATGACGAAGAGGTTTTGAATGATGCATTATTGCTTTATGATTGGTTGCATTTACACCATGAAGATTTTACAGGTCAGTACGGTAAATTTTACCAGCGTTATAAATCGGCAGCTTGGTACATCGAAGAAAAAAAGCAAGCTGAAGCTTTGGCTGCTAAATTGGGATATGCTAAAGTATCTGAAGAAAAACTGGCAGTGGCGTTAAAGATTAGGGATTATGTTATAGGAGGTGGCTTTATGTTTGCCATGTGCAGTGCAACCGATAGTTTTGACATCGCTCTTGCAGCTGAAGGTGTTGATATTTGCGAACCTATGTTTGATGGAGATGCCAGTGAAGCCAACTACCAAAGCAAAATTGACTATAACAAAACATTTGCATTTAAAGACTTTGTATTGGAGCGCAATCCAAATATGTATGAGTTTTCGTCGATTGACATGACTAATAAGCGACAGATAATGCCAGAAGTTGATTATTTTACATTGATGGATTTTTCAGCAAAATGGGACCCAGTTCCAACAATGCTCAACCAAAACCACACCGCATTGGTCAAAGGATTCATGGGACAAACTACCTCATTTACACGTGAAGAAATTAAATCTAATGTCTTGGTGTTGGGCGAAAACAAATCCAATGGCGAAGCTCGATACATACATGGCATCAAAGGCAAGGGCTTTTTTACATTTTATGGAGGTCACGATCCAGAAGACTATACGCACAAAGTTGGTGATCCAAAAACAGAGTTGGAACTCCATCCAACTTCGCCAGGTTATAGACTGATACTTAATAATGTCTTATTTCCAGCAGCCAAAAAGAAGAAACAAAAGACCTAATATAACCGACTGTTTTGCAATTTGCTAAACTAAAGGCATAGTTGTCTTTAGACTATATTTTAGATAAAAGGAAGAGGTTTTCTACACTTACGAATTAGCACACAAATAAAAAAATCCGATTCAATTAAGAACCGGATTTTTATAAGCGAAATGATGTTATTATTTTGGCGAAACGCCTTATTTTTTTACTTTTTTTGCAATCGCTTCAAAAGCTTCTGGGTTGTTCATTGCTAAATCGGCAAGTACCTTACGGTTCAATTCGATGTTGTTAGCTTTAATTCCACCCATAAATTTTGAATATGACATTCCATGTAATCTGGCTGCGGCGTTGATACGCGTAATCCACAATGAACGGAAGTTTCTTTTGTTTACTCTACGGTCTCTGTACGAATATAACATCGCTTTGTCAACCGCGTTTTTGGCTACTGTCCAAACGTTTTTACGTCTTCCAAAGTAACCTTTTGCTTGCTTAAGAACCTTTTTTCTTCTGGCTCTTTTTGCTACTGAATTTACTGATCTTGGCATTTCTTAATTGTTTTTTTGTAGTAGGCGATTCTTTAATTTTGAATTCTTTGTGTGCCTAACTCCATGGTTTATAAATTTGTTTTAACCGGTTAAAACGATGTTACTTTAAGCGTAACATTATTTTAACATTGTTCTCGTCTGCAGCATGCACTAATGTGTCATGTGTTAGAGCAAGTTTACGCTTTTTAGATTTTTTAGTCAAAATATGACTTTTAAAAGCGTGTTTTCTTTTAATCTTACCAGTACCAGTTAGTTTAAAACGTTTTTTGGCACTAGATTTTGTTTTCATTTTCGGCATGTTCTCCTAATTTTTAATTTTCGTTTCGCTTATTATCTTTAGCACTGAACTTGGTTCAGTGTCTTTATCTATTATCTACATAAGCCGAAGCTTAAGCGTAGGTTTATTTTCCTTTTTTAGGAGCAATGAACATTGTCATTCGCTTCCCTTCTAATCTTGGCATTTGCTCAACTTTACCAAACTCTTCAAGGTCTTGAGCTAATTTTAATAATAAAATCTGACCTTGTTCTTTAAATACAATCGAACGTCCTTTAAAAAACACGAATGCTTTTAGCTTAGCACCTTCTTTTAAGAACTTTTCGGCATGTTTCTTTTTAAATTCGTAATCATGGTCATCGGTTTGTGGACCAAAACGAATTTCCTTCACAACAACCTTTGTTGCTTTTGCCTTTAAAGCTTTTTCACGTTTCTTTTGTTCGTAAAGAAACTTTTTATAATCCATAACTTTACAAACTGGTGGATCAGCTTTAGGCGATATTTCAACAAGATCCACGCCTTGCTCTTCAGCTAGCGCTCTTGCATCTTTGGTTGAATAAATACCTGGTTCTACATTATCACCAACAAGTCTTACTTTGTCAACTCTAATGCTCGAATTAATTTTGTGCTGCTCTTCTTTAGTTGTTCTTTGGAAGCTACCTCTGTTTCTACGTATTGCTATGGCTATATAATTTTAGTTAAACTTATTTTTTGTTATTTAAAGGTTTTTAATGTCTTATTTATTTCTGTTTCAACAATTTTTGAGAACTCATCTACACTAATCATGCCTAAATCTTCTCCACCATGTTGACGTACAGTAATTTTATTTTCACCCTCTTCATTCTCTCCAACAATAATCATATAGGGCACTTTTTGCATTTCTGCTTCCCTAATTTTCTTACCGATGGTCTCGTTTCTATTATCAGCGAGGGCGCGAATTTCGTTATTTTCTAGCAAATTTAAAACTTTTTCGGCGTATTTTTCATATTTCTCACTAATTGATAATATAATTGCCTGAGTTGGCATCAACCATAATGGGAAATTTCCACCAGTATGTTCTAGTAATATAGCAACGAATCGCTCCATACTTCCAAAAGGTGCGCGATGAATCATAACAGGTCTATGTAATTCGTTATCACTACCTTTATAGGTTAGATCAAATCGTTCTGGTAAATTGTAATCTACTTGAATGGTTCCTAATTGCCAGTTTCTGCCTAACGCATCTTTAACCATAAAATCTAATTTAGGTCCATAAAAGGCCGCTTCACCAGTTTCAATAACATAATCTAAACCTTTATCGATGGCTGCGTTTAATATAGCAGCTTCAGCTTTTTTCCAGTTTTCATCACTCCCTATATATTTTTCAGGCGTTTCCGGATCTCTTAATGATACTTGTGCTTTAAAGTTTTCAAATCCTAAAGACCCAAACACGTAAAGTACCAAATCAATAACATCCTTAAATTCCTTGTCTAACTGGTCTGGAGTACAAAAAATATGGGCGTCATCTTGAGTGAATCCTCTTACACGAGTTAGTCCGTGTAACTCACCGCTTTGTTCATATCTATATACGGTTCCAAATTCGGCATAACGTTTAGGTAATTCCTTATATGAAAAAGGACGATTGTTATAAATCTCGCAATGGTGAGGACAGTTCATAGGTTTCAATAAAAACTCTTCACCTTCAGCTGGTGTGTGTATTGGTTGAAAACTATCAGCACCATATTTTGCATAATGACCAGATGTTACATACAACTCTTTTTGTCCAATATGTGGTGTTACTACCATTTCGTAGCCAGCTTTTTTCTGTGCTTTTTTAAGGAAATTTTCCAGACGCTCACGTAAAGCAGCTCCTTTTGGCAACCACAATGGCAATCCTTGACCAACTTTAGCTGAAAACGTAAATAACTCTAGTTCCTTTCCAAGTTTTCTATGGTCGCGACGTTTCGCCTCTTCTAATAATTCAAGATATTCTGTTAAATCCTTTTGTTTAGGAAACGAAATCCCATAAACACGAGTTAATTGTTTATTCTTTTCATCGCCTCTCCAGTAAGCTCCAGCAACCGATAGAAGTTTGATTGCTTTTATGATTCCTGTATTAGGAATATGGCCTCCACGACACAAATCTGTAAACGTAGAATGGTCACAAAATGTAATAGTGCCGTCCTCAAGGTTTTCAATTAACTCAACCTTATATTCATTTTTTTGAGATTTATATAAGGATAGTGCTTTCTCTTTAGTAACTGAACGCATTTTAAAATCATGCTTACCTCTAGAAATCTCAAGCATTTTATCTTCAATAACTTTAAAATCCTTTTCAGAAATAGACTGGTCACCAAAATCAACATCATAATAAAATCCATTCTCTATTGCAGGGCCTATAGATAACTTAACTCCAGGATATAGTTCTTCGAGGGCTTGTGCCAATACGTGAGCCGTCGAATGCCAAAATGCTTTTTTACCCTCTTTATCATTCCAAGTATATAAAACCAATGAGCCATCGGTTTCCAGAGGCGTATGAGTTTCAATCGTAGTGCCATTATAACTTGCCGAAATCACATTTCTAGCCAATCCTTCACTAATGCTTTTAGCAACATCCATTGGAGTCACATTTTTCTCAAACGGTTTTACACTTCCGTCGGGTAATGTTATATCAATCATATATCAAATACTAATTAAGTTTGCAAAGATAATAGGATAAATACTTACATACAATATATATATAGGTATAAATTAATTCAGGTACTATACGTAGGTTTTGATTTGGACGTTCCTTCGCTTTGAAAAGCGAGTTCGGGTTTTCTTTGGTTGTCTTTAAT
>DINS01000006.1:36150-36284 GCA_002426015.1 Flavobacteriaceae bacterium UBA5534 | reverse complement strand
CCATATTGCGTGGATGCCTCCACAGTTCAATTAAACGGATTGCCGGCAGGCGGCAGCTATTCGGGGACAGGCGTCAGCGCGGGTGGATTATTCGATCCATCGTCAGCGGGCGTTGGCACCCATACGGTTACCTA
>DINS01000006.1:0-36116 GCA_002426015.1 Flavobacteriaceae bacterium UBA5534 | reverse complement strand
GCGAGCATAGATATAGTGGTGAATCCTTTACCAATAGTTACAATTGAACCAATAGAACCGTTATGTATAGATATTGATAAAGTGCCATTGGTTGGAAGCCCATTGGGAGGAACTTTCAGTGGAACTGGAGTCATTGGTAATATGTTTAATTTATCTGTAGCAGGAATAGGTAGTCACGTAATTACCTATACTTATACAGATGGTAACGGTTGTACTAATAGCGCCACTACAACTATTGTTGTTAATCCTTTACCTGAATTTGTTGTGATTAGCGATCCAGAATGTACTGATTACGCTCAAGCTTATTCTATAACTGTTCAAGTAAATGAAGGAGTAGTTACAAGTAATTATGGGGTTTCTAGCCCTAATGGAAATAACTCTTGGACTATAACTGGAATTCCAAAAGATACAGATGTCACTTTAACCGTTACAAATGATAATGGTTGTGATGATACAATAACTATTCAAGCACCAGATTGTATTTGTATTGAATTGGATTATGAGTTTACTGACGTGACATGTTTTGGATTAAATGACGGAACTATCAAAGTAAACTTTGTAACTGAAGGAGCTACAGTCACAATTAATGGTCAGCCATATAGCCCAGATACTTTATATGGACCTGGAACCTATACTGTATCTGCATTTTTTGATGGTATTGACATTGACGAGTGTATCATAACAGAGGTAATTGAAATTACACAACCAGAAAAGGTAAACTTTGATGTGACATTTACTAATGTTTCATGCTATGGTGCAAATGATGGTACAATTACTGTAAGCAATTTAAGTGAAGGCGCAGTGTATATAATTCAGAGAAATGGATATGGACCTGATTTAAGCGGACAATCTACCTTTGCGCCAGGAAATTATGTAATTTCCGCGAGTTTAGATACACAATCGAGAAATTTAAATATGGTGTATGATGCTGCTGAAAGATATGACGACCCTTGTGTTAAAGTAAGATTGATTAGAATTACTGAACCTCAAGAGTTAAGATGTGAGATTATAGCAGATTTTACTCCTAGTCAATTAGGCTGTAGTATGACAAATGAAACATTCTTGACAGCAGAAACTTTTGGAGGTACTGGAGCGGTTTCATATTCTTGGCAATTAAGCGCTGCCATTACAGGTTGGGCAATAATGACAGATCCTGATGAATCCGTAATTTATTTTAAACCTGGACCTGGTTCGGCTACGTTTACGGTAACTATAACTGATGAAAACGGTTGTGAATCTGAATGTAGTATAACATTTGCTTCTGGATGCAAAAAACCAACCAGAAGAGTGAAAGCTAATCCAAATTTAAGCTTCTTAACTAATAACAGTGTTTTCGCGGGATTAAGAACCACAGAAATGTATGAAGTACAACTTTATCCTAATCCAATTAAAGATAAGTTGAGTGTTAAGTTTGATGAGGAGATGACATCTGAAGTTAGAGTTGAAATATTTGATCTTATTGGAACCAATGTACTTAATAAAGTATATGATAAATCTGAAGCCAATGCTATTATGATTGACTTCTCAAATTTCAAAAGTCAATTATATCATTTGAAAATAACAACTGATAAAGGAGTTATCATTAAAAAAGTGGTGTTAGATAAATAAGATAATTGATTTATAGCACCTTTTGACACCCTCATTTTTAAAAATGAGGGTGTCCTTTTATTTGGCAAACAACTGATTTAAATCCTTAAATGATTTAAACTCCAAAGCATTACCAGAAGGGTCTTTAAAAAACATAGTTGCTTGCTCGCCTACAAGTCCTTCAAAACGAATATAGGGTTCAATGATGAATTGAACATTTTTGGATTTTAGCGCTTTTGCAAATTCCTGAAATGTATCCCATGGCAACACAACACCATAGTGAGGCACAGGCACTTCTTTTCCATCTACTGCATTGGTATGTGAATCTTCTGCAGCTTTTGGCTTGTAGTGTATGACTAATTGATGCCCAAAAAAGTTGAAATCTACCCAATGGTCACTACTTCTACCTTCATCACAATTGAGGATGTCTCTGTAAAAAATCCTGCATTCATCTAAATTATGTACAGGGATAGCGATATGAAAAGGTGATAGTGTTGGCATGGTTCTGGAATTAAAATTTTGAGTAAAAATAATACAAATGTTGTTTTTATTTTCTTTTTAAACACTCAATTTTCCAAGTTGGATAAGTGACCGATTCGGTCTTGTCAACCCATTCGCCAATCCATTTGTAACCTGTTTTGCTCATATCGTAGAAAGTTAAACGATAAAAACCATCCGTCCCATTTGGTGCTTTTTGTTCTTTGTAAAGTACAATTTTATTATCTTTTTTGTTGCCTTCCCAAGCAGGTAGTGTTTTAGGGGTTCCATTTGAAGAATAATAGTGTACATACCACTTACTGCTGTCTATGCTGAATTGTCTAATACTTCCAGAATGTGCTCCATCAACTTTTAATGTTTCATCTTGTACAGCCATACCATTCATAATATATTTAAACCTCCAGGTCATATCTATCGGTTCAGCCCAAGAACCATCTTGATTTCTGGATTGTGATTTACAGTCGCACAATCCAATCATTGGTTCAAAATCTTTAATTTGTTGTGGTGCTTTAGGATTGGCTATTCCAAAAGGATAATCGTCAGAAGGTTCATATTCATATTGAGAAACCATAGAAAATGAGGATAGTAGGAGTAGTATAATTAAATATTTCATTGTGTAATGTATTGGTCTAGTATTCAATTTACCAATGAAATTTTAAAATGGTATCCTAATTAGGAATATGTTAACAAACGGGTTATGATTTTTTTTGGCGTTTTGAACTGTATGTTTCTTTAAAATGTTTTGTAGAATCTTCCAACAGTCTATTCAATTCTTTAAACTCATCTTTAGTCAATTCTCGAAAGGCTCCTACTGGGACATCGAGTTTAATGTTCATGATTCGGACACGCTTTAAAGTCTGGACTTCATAATCTAGATATTCACACATACGTCTAATTTGACGATTTAGACCTTGTGTCAATACAATACGGAATTCAAAAGTGCCTAACTTCTCAACTTCACATTTTTTGGTGACCCTATCTAAAATTGGGATGCCGTTTGCCATACGATCCACAAACGTTTGCGAAATTGGCTTATCAACAGTTACAATATATTCTTTTTCGTGGTTATTGCTTGCTCGCAGTATTTTATTGACAATGTCACCATCATCGGTAAGCAAAATAAGACCTTCGCTGGGTTTGTCTAATCTTCCGATTGGAAAAATTCGTTTGTGATAGTTTATAAAATCAATGATATTGTCTTTTTCGACACGTGTATCTGTAGTGCAAACAATACCTATTGGTTTATTGAACGCCAAATAAACAAAAGATTCTTTGGAGTCAGCAACAGGTTTTCCATCAACATGCACGATATCGTTTGGTGAAATTTTGGTTCCCATTTCTGGGATTTCCCCATTAATGGTTACGCGTCCTGCTTCAATTAATTTATCGGCTTCACGACGCGAACAGTAACCAACTTCGCTCAAATATTTATTAATACGCTTTAAGTTATCTTCCATAGTGCAAAGATAACAACTTTAGTTGTCAATAAATTGATAGATATATGTCGCAACAGATTCGTCATTTAACGAGTGACCTAATCCTTTGGTAGTGATAAGCGTGCTATTTTTAAAACTGTTTTTTATGAGCAAAGCATCATTATATGGGATGATGTTATCTTCTTCATCATGTATAATTAGGCCTTTAGTGTCGATGTTTTGTAAAAATTTTGACGTTGACAAATGTTCTGGCTTATCACCAAAACGTTCTATAATAGTCAGATTTAGTTGTCTTGTAATGCGTTGATTGTATCCCAACATATCAGTATATCGTTTGATAACATCCGAAAATTCGGAAGGCGACCCCAGCAAGACTATTTTTTGTATGGATTTTAACTGATATTTGTTTTGAAAGAAGGCAGTTGACATGCCACCAGCTGAATGTCCAACGATTATTTCTGGTTGAAATCGTGTAGCGACCACATTTATAAATTCAGAATACAGCAAGGCATTAAACGCACGACTGCCCGAATTGCCATGAGCGGGAGCATCCAATGCAATAACGTTATATCCTTTTTTATTAAGCTCTGTTATTAAGTTTTTCCATCTAGATGCGTTACTTTCCCAACCATGGGCCAATAGTATGGTCGATTTGTCTCCTAGCCACCTGTAGGTCATGATGCGATGGTTTTGGTATTTAAATTCTTCTTGAAAAGCAGTGTCTAAAAATTCTGTTTGTTCTTCACTTAATTTTCGTCCACGCATTGGTGTGGTGAATAAATATAGTGCTTTATTGGCTGCATAAGATTTAGAAATATAGCTTATGGTGTTGTAATACAGCCCGATTATTTTTATAAGAAGGTTTTTCATTTGGTTTCTCTGTTTACGTTTTCCATTGAAAAAGCAGGTAAGCAAATTGCTAAATATTCGCACGCTATTGTAAACGGGTTTGAATATTGAACACGCGTATTTTTTTTGATTTTAATAGACTGTCCTGCTTCTAGAACAATCATTTCATCATCAATAATAAACTGTTTTTTGCCTTTAATGATAAAGGTGTATTCATCAAATTCTGGTGTTTGAAATGGTTCACTCCAGCCAGCTGGAGCGATCATGTGTGCAATGCTTATCTGTGAATTGCCATCGCTCGCACGGCCAAAATGTTCTTTGATGATTTTTCCATCTGTTGTTGGCACTACAAATGGTGAAGTTTGTATGGTGTATTTTTGTTCTTTCACTTCTAATAGTATTCAGTTATTTCATTGGTTTTTTCTTAATCATTCCACCTCTTAAATCTTTTACCATTCCCATGATTATAAACGCATCTTTGTCTATCTTGTCAATTTCAGTTTCTAATTTTGACATTTCTAAACGCGTAAGAACTGTAAAAATAATGTCCTTATCATAGCTATTGCCACGTTTTCCGTAACCGCCTTTTCCTGCATAAATTGTGCAGGCTCTATTCAATTTTTCTATAATCATGGTTCTAATGGCCTCATGCTTTTCTGAAATGATGGTCACGCCAATATATTCTTCAACGCCATCAACTACAAAATCTACTGTTTTTGCAGCAGCTAAATAGGTTAAAATTGCATACAATGCAGTTTCGACAGATAGTATGTAGGCACCGAATGAAAATATCAAGATATTAATCAACAATAACACATCTCCGATAGTTAATGCCATTTTCCTGCTCAAGAAGATTGCCAATACTTCAGTGCCATCGATGACAGCTCCACCTCGCATGGACATTCCAATACCAAGCCCTAAGAAAAAGCCTCCAAAAACAGCAATCAACAATTTATCTTCAGTAATGGTCGGGTAATTGACAAAATGGACCACAATGGCCAAGAAGGTGATAGCAATAATACTCTTTATGGCAAATTTTCTATTAATGGTCCTTGCACCCAAAAAGATGAATGGTAAGTTTACTAATATGAGTAAGATGCCTAACGATAGGCCAGTCAAATTTTGTAAAAGTAACGATACACCTGTTGCTCCACCATCAATGAACTGGTTGGGCAATAAAAAACCTTTTAAACCAAACCCAGCTGAAAAAACACCGATAATGATAAAAATAGAGTCTTTAATGGCGTGTGATAATTCTATCTGAAGAACCCTTACTAATGGCACTACTTGTTTTTTGCTAACAGGAATTGCATCTTGTTTAGACTCGAGACGTTTTCGAGCAACGGCTACCAATAGTTTTGCTATGAAAGGATTCATATTTTTTTGTTTTTCAGTTTACTAAAGATTTTAAAATCTGTTGTACTGGTTTTAATCTATTTTTTTATCACTTTGTTCAAAATTCCAAAAACACTTCTAATAAATGTGGCACTGGTCAATACTTTGATAACAGGGTTAATTGTAGATCGACGTCTTGAGGATGTTTCTCTTTGTTTGCTTTCTGCTTTTTTGAGTTCTTCCTGTTCTTTTTTTGCTTTCTCTTTAGCTTCTTCAGCTACAGCCTGATCTATTTTTTTGTTCAACAGTTCATACGCACTTTCTCTGTCTATGGTTTCATTATATTTTTTAACCAATTTAGATTTGCCCAATAAAGAGCCCAATTCAGAGTCGGTTAAAATATCCATTCGGCTCATCGGAGCTCGCATCATCGTTGCTGCCAATGGTGTTGGACGTCCTTTCTCGTCGAGTGCAGACACCAACGCTTCACCAATTCCTAATGAGGTTAATACATCGGCTGTGTCATAATAATCGGTGTCTGGATAATTTTGGGCAGTTAACTTTATAGCTTTTCTATCATTTGCGGTAAAAGCTCTTAATGCATGTTGAATTTTTAAACCTAATTGGCTCAACACAGCTTCTGGTACATCAGTTGGGTTTTGGGTTACAAAATAAATCCCCACGCCTTTACTACGAATTAGTTTGACTATGCTTTCGATTTGATTTAGTAGTACTTTAGAGGCTTCATTAAAGATTAAATGGGCTTCATCTATAAACAATACTAATTCAGGTTGGCCGCTATCGCCTTGTTCAGGAAATGTAGAATATATTTCGGCAAGCAAGCTCAACATAAATGTTGAAAACAATTTTGGTCGGTCCTGTATATCTGTTAATCTGATAATGTTGATGTAACCTTTTCCATTTTCGTCTATTCTTAATAAATCATCAACTTCAAATGAGGTTTCTCCAAAGAATAGATCTGCTCCTTGTTGTTCTAATTCAACCACTTTTCGCAAGATGGCTCCTGTTGAGGCTGTAGAAATTCTACCATATTCAGCTTCAAATTCATCTTTACCTTCTTGAGTAGAAAATTGTAATATTTTTTTGAAATCTTTTAGGTCTAAAAGAGGCATTTTGTTGTCATCGCAATATTTAAAAATTACTGAAACCACACCAGATTGAGCATCAGATAAATCTAAAATTCGAGATAGGAGTACAGGTCCAAATTCACTAACAGTGGCTCTCAACCTCACACCATCTTGCTCTGATAAAGTTAAAATTTCAACAGGAAAACTCTTTGCTTCAAAAGGCAAACCGATTTTTGCATGACGCTCATCAATTTTTGGGTGTCCAGGACTTGGTTGCGCCAAACCACTCAAGTCACCTTTGATGTCCATTAACAAAACAGGAATCCCTTTGTCAGAAAGGTTTTCTGCCAATACCTGTAATGTTTTTGTTTTTCCAGTACCTGTAGCACCAGCAATTAATCCGTGTCTATTTAATGTTTTTAGTGGGACATTTACAAACGCATTTGTGATGGTTTCGCCATCTAACATTGCTGAACCTAAAGTAATATAATCACCTTTACAGGTATTGCCTTCAGCAATAAGATTGAAGAAGTCGTCCTTTCTGCTCATTATTTTAAATTTTGTATAAAAATACTAATCTATACTGAAAGCCATCGAAAATGTTTTCAACAAATGAGATGAGTTGTTAAGGTGTTGGTAGTTAAAACATTTTAAATTTTAATTACTTTCAAAAACCGAAGACGGTTTCTTATCTTTGCAAACTATGACAAGAAGTGAACGACAAGAATTATTGGATAAAGGCCTATTGTTGCCTTTAATGGAAGAGTTTTATACCATTCAAGGTGAGGGCTTTCATAAAGGAACTGCTGCTTATTTTATAAGAGTTGGAGGTTGTGATGTTGGGTGTCATTGGTGTGACGTGAAGGAAAGTTGGCTTGCCGAATTGCATCCGCCTACCGACACTAGTAAGATTGTTGAAAACGCTGCAAGATATAGCAATACCATTGTCGTCACTGGAGGTGAGCCTTTGACTTGGAATATGAATGAATTGACCTCTCAATTGAAGGCAAAAGGACTTCAGGTTCATATAGAGACTTCGGGTGCCTATCCTTTATCTGGTACATGGGACTGGATTTGTTTATCTCCAAAAAAGTTGAAATTACCAACAGATGAAGTGTATGAAAAGGCAAATGAATTGAAAGTAATTGTTTACAACAAGGATGATTTCAGGTTTGCAGAAGAACAAGCTGCTAAAGTGAATAAAAACTGCATTTTGTATTTGCAACCAGAATGGAGCAAACGAGACAAAGTGGTTCCAGAAATTGTCGATTATGTGATGGCCAATCCTAAATGGAAAGTGTCATTGCAAACCCATAAATATTTGAATATACCATAAAAAAAAGCCTTCAACATTGAAGGCTTTTTTTAAGAATTTTAATTATAGTTTTGTAAACGGAACGGCAACTACTAGTTCTCCCCAGCCCATATACATAATAGCTCCAGATTTTGACTCTTCAAAAACAATAGAGAAAACTTCAACAGGAGATTTTGCCAATTTCACTGGAACTGTAACTCTTGCTACATCATTATCTTTGTTATAAGTGTAAGCTCCCCAAATATTTGTGTCAGAACTCAATATAATGGTCCATTCTTTTTCACCAGGTATTGTAAACAACGAATAGGTGCCTGCTTTTACTTTGGTAGAACCAAACAGCATAGTTTCATAAAATGTAATTTCGGTGGCTTCATTAGCTCCTGTACGCCACACGGCATCATTAGGGGCTAATTTAGAAACTGTTCGACCTTTCAGTTGAGGTCTGCTATAAATCACTTTGATTAATTTGTCAGAAACTTTGTAGCTGCCAGGAAATGTGGCAGCATCCATTGGGCTTTTGTCTAAATCTGGAAAATCTTGTGCTGATACATTAAACGATAATAGCATTACAAGTGCCAATGTGAATGTTGATAATAAGGTTTTCATTTTCATCTTTAATTTTATTTAGTGTATAAATTTAGGGTTTATTTGTTTTATGAGTGTCGGAATAAAACGTTAAAGTTTTCATTTTTAAATAAATTTATTAAAATAATCACAGTTTGAGTTTCATATTTATATTAATTGATTATTTATTGTTATATTATGTAATTATTTATAATCAATATGTTTTATAATATAAATCATATTGACATATTTGCCTTTATATTATAATAAACAGTGCTAATAAATAATAAAAATATAGAAGAAGATGTGTGGAATTGTATGTGCCTTTGATTTAAAACAAAAAGCTGAAGACTTAAGACCTCAAATATTAGAAATGGCTAAAATTATTCGCCATAGAGGACCAGATTGGAGTGGAATTTATAATGATGATAAAGCTATTATGGCTCATGAGCGTTTAGCAATTGTTGATCCAGCCTCTGGTAAACAACCATTGTTGAGTGAAGATAAGAAATTGATACTAGCGGCTAATGGCGAAATTTATAACCATAGAGCATTACGCAAACAATTTCCAGATTATAACTTTCAAACTGAAAGTGATTGTGAAGTTATTTTAGCACTATATAAAGAAAAAGGTGTTGATTTTGTTGATGAAATGAACGGAATTTTCGGGTTTGCAATTTACGATGTTGAAAAGGACGAATATTTTATTGCTAGAGATCACATGGGAATTATTCCACTATACATTGGTTGGGATCAAAACGGAACTTTTTATGTGGCTTCAGAATTAAAAGCTTTAGAAGGGTATTGCACCAAAATTGAATTGTTCCCTCCTGGACATTATATGTCTAGTAAAGACGGAAAGTTTGTACAATGGTACAAACGTGATTGGACAGAATATGAAGCTGTAAAAGATAACGAAACCAGTATTAAAGCCATTAAAGAGGGATTAGAAGCTGCTTTGCATAGACAGTTAATGAGTGATGTTCCTTATGGTGTTTTATTGTCTGGTGGATTAGATTCTTCAGTGACTTCTGCAATAGCAAAAAAATATGCTGAAAAACGTATCGAATCTGACGATACACAAGCTGCTTGGTGGCCACAATTACACAGTTTTTCTGTAGGTTTGGAAGGCTCTCCAGATTTGGCTGCTGCTCGTAAGGTTGCTGATCATATTGGTACAGTTCATCACGAAATAAAATTTACTATTCAAGAAGGATTAGATGCGATTAGAGATGTAATATATAACCTCGAAACGTATGATATCACAACCATTAGAGCGAGTACTCCAATGTACTTAATGGCCAGAGTTATTAAATCTATGGGAATAAAAATGGTATTATCTGGAGAAGGAGCAGATGAGTTATTTGGAGGTTATTTATACTTTCATAAAGCGCCAAATGCAAAAGAATTTCATGAAGAAACGGTTCGTAAATTAAGTAAACTTCACATGTACGATTGTTTAAGAGCTAATAAAAGTTTAGCAGCTTGGGGAATTGAAGGACGTGTACCGTTTTTAGATAAAGAATTTATGGATGTTGCTATGCGAATCAATCCACAAGATAAAATGATTAACGGAGAACGAATGGAAAAATGGGTGGTTCGTAAAGCATTTGAGGACATGCTTCCAGAGAGTGTTGCTTGGAGGCAAAAAGAACAATTCAGTGATGGTGTAGGTTACAGTTGGATCGATACACTAAAAGAGGTCGTGGCAGAAGCCGTTACAGATGATCAAATGAAAAATGCACATTTTAGATTTCCATTACAGACACCTCAAAACAAGGAGGAGTTTTATTACCGATCCATTTTTGAGGAACATTTTCCGAGTGATGCCGCTGCATTGTGTGTACCACAAGAGCCAAGCGTTGCATGTAGTACAAAAATTGCTCTGGAATGGGATGAAGCGTTTAAGAACATGAACGACCCTTCAGGTAGAGCGGTAGCAAAAGTACATGCAGATGCATATTGAGCACTGCGGGAGGTTAGTTAATATTTTACCACAAGACCTACCAGTAGATTATCATTTAGTTTTGAAATATTAATTTCAATTTTTTTGTTATTCTTAAATAGGTGAGCGCATCCAAATCCAGTGAGCGCTCCACCAATAACATCCCATGGGTCATGCCTTTTAACTTTGACCCTGGTCCATGCCACATAGGTGGCTAGCAAATATGAAGGAACGCCTACTTCCCAACCATATTTTAATTGTAAAAATGTGGCGCCCGTGAATGCAGCTGAAGTATGGCCTGAAGGAAAACTATGACCATCTTTTGCACCATTAGGACGATCTTTATCAATCATAACTTTAAGTGAATGAGTAATAATAATAGATGCTCCCATTGATTTGGTAAATTCTAATAATGTTGATTGATTTTCTGGCCATATTAGCGTTGAAGCAAGAGCTGAAATAGGTAAGGCTAACTGAATTATATCGCCTGACTCTTCTATTTGTTGTTGGGCTAAAGATTTAGAATGTGATACAATGAATAAAAAAAGAACGATAGAGGCAATGTTTAGTTTTTTTAAAGTACTTATCATGTTGCTGGTTTTTTATGTAATCCTTTCGGATTGCAACATGAAATTATTTGATTAGTATTTTTTTAACTCCAGATAATTCTAAATGCCAAAATTCTGGACTAAATATTTTATATAAAATTAGCCTAAACTCTTTTTTTTAAATGAGAGAGGTGTTTGTCCAGTTGCCTTTTTGAAAACCTCATAGAATGCTGATTTAGAATTAAATCCAGCTTCTAAACCGATAGATGTGATGGTGTAATTTGAAAAGTCTGAATTTTTTAAATAAATTTTCGCTTCTTCTACTCTAAATTTGTTTAGATATTCTGGGAAGCTTGTTTTCATTTCGCTATTAATAATTTTAGAAAGGTAACTAGGGCTTAGTTGTAACTGTTCTGAAACCGATTCTAAAGTAAGATTTGAATCTAAATATTTTTTTTCATTAGCCAATAAATTCTCCAGCCGTTCTATATGTTGATTTCTCGATTTTGTTTCAGAGGCTGTATAGACTAGGTTAGGATCTACTAAAGGCCTGTTGTTCGTTATAAATTGTCTAATTTTTGTTCGTTCAGAAATTAAGCCGTACTTATAAATGCCAACATGACCAAGCCAATAAATTAGAGAGGCTACAACAACCCAAAGAAAGTAAAATGAAATCTCATCAACATGATTTGTAAAAATGTTGAGATAAGTAAGATAAGCCCAATAAAAAGTAAAAAACAAAATTACTGACATGGTAATAAATAGCCATTTTAGGTCTGATTGAATTATTTGTGGATTAAATACTTTATACTGTTTTTGTACCAGTTGAATTCTTTTTAGTACAATAATTAGTAGGACTATGCTATACAAAACAGAGAATGTTTCGTTAAAATGAATAACCTTGACAAAAACAGGATGTAAAACATCTTCTCTAAACCCTAAAAAATATTTGAATCTAAAAAATAACGTCAAGATTAAAAACATACAAAATGGCAAAAATAAAAGCTTATCAATAAATTGTAGTTTCTTGGCAGGATTTAGAAAAAAAGTAACATAAAAATAAATAACTACAGGAATTATTGAAGCAAAAGGAAAAAACAAAGTGTTATACATCTTAGTTAATGACATAACACCTACATCTGGCAAGATGTAAGTTAGGTTACCAACAGAATAGATAAATATGAGGCTTAACAGAAATAAGGTGCTTTTTGCTCTGTATTTTTTATTAAATAATACAACTAAAGTGAAGATAAACCCTTGGAAGACTCCTGCAATAATGAATATATTATATATATTAAAATTCATGCTATTCCATAAGTGCTTAAAGATAAGGCTTTTATTTGATAAATATTTCTTTTTCTCACGATTCGTAGCTTTGTTGCTTAAAGGGCTTATGAAAACTTTAAAACCATGAACGACCCTCCAAGTAGAGCTGTAGCTAAAATACATTCAGATGCTTATGTGAAGGTTTAGGTAAGGTAATTATTAAAGTAAATTCGGGAAAAGATCAATTTTTTAAATTGGTCTTTCTTTATTTAAACCAACCCTTTTTCCAAAGCGACCCTCACCAATCCAGCAACGTTTTTTACACTCAATTTTTGAATGAGATTGCTGCGATGCGCTTCGACAGTTTTGACCGTAACAAATAACTTATTGGCAATGTCTTCCGATGTATATTCTTTAACTATTAAAGAGAGCACTTCTTTCTCGCGTCTGGTCAAATTCGGAACAAAAAACGAACTGTTGGTAGGTTTGCCTAGCGAATCATTCAGCAACTGTCGTTGTAAGGTTTCAGGCAGGAACAATTCATCGTTTTGAACCGTATGTATGGCTAAGACAAGTTCTGATTTATTGGTGTTTTTGAGCAAATAACCGTTGGCACCATTTTTTATGATTTGTTTGATGAAAGCGATGTCTTCAAAATTTGATAGGGCAATTATTTTTAGGTCTTTATAGGTCTGTTTTAAGATTTTGCACAAATCGATGCCATTGCCATCAGGTAAATTGATGTCGAGTAGAAGTATATCGGGACTATTATTTTTCAAACCTTCAACCGTATCGTTAACAGTATGATAGGCATCGATTATTTTGATGGTATCAACCTGATTCAGCATTGTTTTCAAACCTTCTACAACCATAAAATGGTCATCTGTAATGGCGACAGTTATCATATGGTGGGAATGGTGTTTAAATTAATGTTAATTGTAAAAGTGGTACCGTTCGCTGTGTGTTCTTCCTCCAACTGCGCATTCAAAAATGCAATTCTCGAAGCAATGTTTTTCAGTCCAATTCCAGCATTGTTGGGATTGTTTTGAAAACCCTTTCCGTTGTCCTCAACGGTAATGAACATCATGTCTTCGTGCGTATTTATCTGTACCAGAGCTTCGGTGGCTTGCGCATGTTTGATGATGTTGTTGACCAATTCCTGCACGATTCTATAGATAACGGTTTCAATATTCTTCGGAAGTGAAACGTCGGTTCCAAATTGTTGAAAATTGATGTGGATAGGATGGATACTTTCCAATTTTGAACAATAATTTTTTATAGAGGTCATCAGGCCAAAATCCCTAATGGTCAAAGGCGATAGGTTATGCGAAATATTCCTTACCTGTTGGCATGAATGATCAATTTGAGCGACCGCTTTCTCAAAAATAGATTTTGATATGGTTGAAAGTTCATCTGCAGAAATACTGGACAATTGATATTTGATGGATGACAGATCGCCATTGATGCCATCGTGCAACTCTTCGGCCAGCCGATTGCGTTCTTTTTCTTCGCCTTCAATCAATGCTTGCAGTTTTGTGATGTCCTGTTGTTGCTTCAATTTTGAAATTTCGATATGTTTTAGTCTTTGACGCTGTCTCAACACGTACCAGAGCCCCAAAGTGATGAGCAAAAGCAATGCACTGCCAATAGTCGCCAATGTCATTTGGTTGTTCTTTTTGGATAATTCGAGTTGATTGTGCTCCAAATCCATTTGTTTTTTGGCGAGTTCTTTGTCTTTCTTTTCTGATTCATATTGTTTTTCGAGTAGATTGATCTGCTTTAGATGCGATTCGTTAAGCAGGGAATCTTTCAATTGGGTTGAAAGTAAGAGTTCGGTATACGCTCCTTGAGGACGATTGAGCGATTCGTATATTTTTGATAGTGACCAATGGGCTTTTTGTTCAATTTCTATAGAATTATTTAATTTTGAAAGTGTTACAGCTTCATCAAGATAGGCGATGGCTTTGGGGTAATTTTTTATTTCTGAATAGGCCTGACCCAATTGAAGCAATACATCATTTTTATAGTAAGCGTCATTGATTTGATTGATGATTTGTAGCGCTTTTTCATAATGAGGGATAGCCTCTTTGAATTGTTTTAAAGCCAAATAATATTCACCGTAATTCCGTTGTGCAAAAAAATCAAGACGTTTGTCATCAAGATTTTTAGAAAGTTTTTCTGCCTTTTTAAAATTTGATAAGGCTTCGTCAAATTGGTCAAGTTTTATATATGCCAACCCTAAATCTCCCAAGGCATAAGATTGCCTGCTTTTGTCGTTAATTGGAATGACTTTAAGGGACTTTTTAAGGTATTCAATTTCTTTAGATGTGTTTTTTAGTGAACTATAAAATGATGCAAGATTTTCGTAAGACATTCCCAGTCGAGAACTATCTTTAATTTCTTCAAATATTTTAATACCTTCAATATAATTATCAATCACTTTATTAAAATCGCCTTTATACTGATAAGCATTGCCAATATTGATGTACAAACCACCAGAGCCTCTGCGGTAATTTGCTTCAATACTGTATGGCAATGCTTTTTTGTAGTAGTAAATGGCCGAATCATAATTGGCCAAGTCGCTGTGAACGATGCCACTGTATTGCAAAGACTTTACGATTCCGATATCAAATTGCATTTTTATACTTTTCTCATATGCTTTTTTATAAAGTCGTAAGGCTTCTTGAGGGTTGGAGGTCTCCAATGGATAGGCTTTGTCCAACAGTGCATTGACCAAGACACTGTCTTTTTGACTAAAGAAAGGTTGACTCATGATCAGCAATAAAATAAGAGACACAACTTTCATTGGGCACGTAATTGGTTAAAATAAAAATAGTTAATTTATTTAGTTCTTTATTATTTTTTTTGAAATAGCACCCAATGATGTTTTTATTTGTACCAAATACACTCCCGAAGCAAGCTTGCCCATATTTAGGTGTTCTAAATAATTGGATTGTTCCAAAACTACTTTTCCGTTAAGATCGATCACTTTAGCCTCTTCCAATGTGGCGTTGCTTATTGAAAGATTCAAAACATCTTCCACAGGATTTGGGTACATTTTAAAATTCTCAAAAGTTAAACTTCCGACAGAAAGTGTGCTGGTAAATTCTGGACGTCCATACAAACTCCATGAGCCATCGCTTTGTTGCACACGCAAATGCAACACATGGTCTCCTTCTGCAAGATCTTCAGGAATGGCAATACTCAAGAGTTCATCAACACTGGCACTTTGTGCAATGGCTATTGAGGAGGCATTGCCAATTCCTGGATCTACATCTACAAAATATTCAGCAGCGACAATCGTGTTGTTCAAAATTTGTGGCGATTTATAAAATACTTGTCGTGCATAGAGGCTCCATTGATTTAGATTGTTTTTGACCCGAAGGTGCAAAATATGTATGCCAGAAGTGACCTCTGATAACGGAATGGCGATAGACGTATCCAAAGACGTACCATTGGCAATGTTCAATGACGTGGCATTGCCAACTCCAGGATCAGAATCTATAAAATATTCAGCGGCCACCAATGTTTGGTTCAATGCGGAGGTAAAGTTTGCAATATATAGAGTCTGCCTGCTGTAAAGGCTCCATATGGTGTTTGCATTTTTACATCGCAAGTGCAAGATATGGATGCCAGCAGATAAGCCATTTACAGATATGTTGAATGTTCCATTGAGTGAAGCAGTATCCGTAATATCGATATTTGTGGCATTTCCTATACCTGGATCGACATCAAAAAAATATTCAACATCGGTCAGGTTTTGTTGTCCTATCGCTGTGAGATGAATAGCGATACAGCTTATTAGAGTAATGATATAGGTTTTCATTGGCCTAATTTTCTACGTTAGCTTCTGCTCTCAACTGCACTTGGAGTGTGCCTCCAGCTTCCACCACTGCATTGGTAATATTGATGGCAGTTGGATAAGGCAAATCAAACGGATAGCCTTTCATCTGAAACAAGAATCCCTGTCCATAGATTCCCAAATCATCCCCATCGCTGCCTGCATCAATAGCTGGAGATCCAGAGTTCAACTTATAATTGTTATTTTGATTAAATGCCATGTTGGCAGTGTCACCAATGGCCACAAATAAAGGGTTCACATTGTCTATATTGTTGTTGCCATTGAGCGCATTTAAAGTTTGTCCACCATAGGCAAAGGTTAGGCAGTTTTGAAAGTTTATTGTGCTGTTAAGGAGTTTTAATTCTGTTGCAAACGTGTTATTGCTCGTAATTAAAAAGATGTTGTTGTTCACAGTTGGGTTGTTGCAATTTTCAAAGAGTCCCAAATCATTAGTGGCAGGCGTATTATTAAAAACCACAATATTGTTATTGAATGTTTCTGATGCCACCAAGCCTTCAATTACCGCATCTATTTGGCTATTGGTATTTCTGATAAAAATGTTGTGTGAAATTAGATTGTTGGCATGGGTGACATTTGTAAAAAATCGAATGGAGTTGGCTTGTGAAAACGAGTTAAAAACGTTTCCTTGGATGATAAAATTGAACGGTCTGCTAAAAGATATGCTACCAATTCTGTTGTTCTGTATAAGCACACTTGAAATGGTGCCGAAATTGTTGTCCGAAAAAAAATTAATGACTAAACCCGAAATACTGCTGTTGGATGCCGTGATGCCTGCATTGTTGGTAAATAGCATAATGGCATTTAAGTTAGCAAACTCTCCATTGGCCAATTCGGGGCTATGGCCAATACCTCTTAAATGAATTTCTTTGTTGATGGTTATATTGCCATACGAAATAGGCGATGGATGAATATATATAAAATCACCTTCAGTAGCGGCATCGATTGCTGCTTGAGCAGATAAGAATTGAGCAGTAGTACCAGGTCGGTTATCGACTGTCCAAACAGTTTGTGCAAAATTGGTCATGCCTATTAGCATCGAACCCAAAAATAATGTAATTGTTTTCATAATAAAATTGATTAATAGTTTGTGATGCTAAATTATTAGCAATCAGATATTTATTTTTAAGGGAAAAACATAGAAATAAAACTTTAGGGTTTTCCCTAAAGTTTTATTTCATGGTTTATTTAGTTAATCCGTTCAAATATCTTTTTGTCAGTCCCATTGTTATGTAGCATGAGTCGTTCAGGTTCTACGATAAATAAGGTCGATGCTTTTTGAGAAGTTAAAGGGTCAATAAAGTATAATGTTTTATCTTCTGTGTACCACAGACCTTTATCAGCATCCCTTGGATTTTGACCAGATGCGGAATACCCAGATCCAGCACTTCTTCCAGTCCAAGATAAAATAGTACCATCTGCATTAAATTGCATATAATATTCGGTGGAGAATGATGCATAGTTTCCGCCAGTTCCACTACTTAATACTTCAGTATGCTTCCAAATGCCAATTAGAGCTGGATTTTTTTTATTACCTGTGCTAATTGAATTATTGTTTACTGAATTTTCACGATGCATTACAAGTTCAATTTTTTGATTATTTAATTCTGGAAAAATTATACACATCTGTAGGACGTCTCCTGAAATAGTCATTGTATATGTGTATGATTTTTCTGTTTGATAATCAAATACGCTGCCAGTGCTTTCTCTTCCGTTAACAATGCCAGAAATTTGCCCTTGTTGATTATTTAAGTTTAATGTTCCTTTTAGTAAATTGTCATCTAGTGTCAATATAATGGATGAAATAATATTGGCATTGTCACCTTTAAAATTTCCTTGAAATTCTTGAGCTAGTGTTTTGTCATTTTTGCACATCGTCAATAGAAATAAACAAAGTATTAATGATAATTTCATGGCTATTATTATTTGTTACCAACTACAGAAGGATATACATAAGGATATGTATCTACAAAAGAAGGAAGCGTTCCTTTTTGAGAAGTTGTCATGTTTTCAAATGCTTTTTTGACATAATATTGAGGGTTGTGCTGACCTGCATCAATCAATGCATATCCATGCGCTTCTCTTGGTCGTTGTGCATTAGGATTATCTAAAGTGGTAACTAAATAGCTTATTAGTGAAATAGGTGTAATCGATCCCATATCTCCATTTAATTTGTCTATATAACTTTTCTTGTAGTCCATATATTCAATTCCATTTAATGTCAACGGAAATGTGCGCTCTGCACAATTGTAATCATCATCTGTGCCTTCTTGATTTAGCCAATGACGATTTCCTGGGATTTTGTAAGTTGTTGAATATACTGCTGGTGACCATAATTTAGTAACAAAGTCTACGCCATATTCAAACCGTTGAATTTTATCCCTTCCTAGAAGTGAAGTACATTTATTTACAAATGCTTCATTGCCTATTGTTCTTGGAGAAGCATAAGTATAAACTTCAGCAACATTATAGCCGATTCCTTGTAAATAAGGAGCGCTGACAATGGCCATACCTCCACCTAAACTATGACCAGTAATAAAGATTTTTTTATTTTTCGTTTTTGCTTCAAATCGATTTAGTGTATTCATTAGTGATTGTCTTACTAATTTGAAAGAATTCCACATACCAGCATGCATTTTAGTCCCACTTAAAGGACCATCTCCATTCACTGGTAAGAAATAGGCATCGGTTCCTATCCATTCCCACATATCTCCTTTGTATACATCATCAGTACCTCTCCATGAAATAATGATAAACTCTTCAGTCGATATCACCATTAATTCTGGGTCAAATCCAGGAATCACCAACTCGCCACCAATATTTATAAAGTCTTGAGTTTTGTTAAGAAACTTGAATTTTGGTTTAGATTTTTCATAGGCAATAGAGTCTTCTGTAAACTTTTCTAATGCAGTTTTTCCGTTAGAATTATTACTTACAATTGGTGCTTTAATATTAAGGTCAGAATTTTTATTTGAAGGGCTTTTTAATTCAACTTTTTTATGAACATTTGATGAATTAATAACTGTACTTGGTCGGTTATCTAAATTGGCCATAACAAGCTTGTCTTTTAAATCGATGCTTGCAGGTTTGATAGGTTTTTTATTGATATCATAAAACCAATGACTGAATCTTTTAGCAAAATCACATTCAAAGGCTCTATTGCTATTAGAGTTTAATTGCGAGGATCTAAATGATGATGATGGAAATGAAGTTGGATTTTGAAGTCTTCTTAACTCAAAATCCAACCGCTCTGTATACATAAGCTCGCTGATTTTTGCGAGTAAATAGTTATTGACTTTGTCAACACCTGGAGCCTGATTATAGTTGAAATGCTTAAAAGCATTGACTTCTTTAGCAGGAATACTATATTCTACTTCAGCACAGTTTTGTTGAGCAGATGAGTTTAAAATAAATGAAAGTACAATAAGTAAAGTTACTTTAGTTTTTAAGCAAAAATTGTTTGATGTTTTCATGATAAACTGTATTAATGGTTTGTGAGGCTAAATTATTGACAAACAGTAGTTTGTTTTTAAGGGGAAAACATAGAAATATAGTATTAGGGTTTTCCCTAATGGCGTCTAAACCATTCGATTCTTAACGAATTTTTGATTAATAATTAAATGGGAATCTTGCTTCTAAAGCCTTATTGTGTTTTTTGACATTTTTCAGAGATGTTAAAATCGGTCAAAATCAATTTTAAGGCGCTTTTTAAGCGATTTAAGACACTTTGAAGTAATTAACAAATGTTGATAATTTTAGACTATAATCGTTAAAAAACTTTCAAAAGGCGGTATTGTTTATTATCTTTGTAAGTATCCAAAAAATGATACGCTACGTGTCATTTTTTTTATGCAGATAGATTTCAAAATTGATAATAAAAATAGAAATAGATAATATTTATGAAGGAAGAATTCAACAAACACAATTATTCAGCAGATAGTATTCAGGCGTTGGAAGGGATGGAGCACGTTCGTATGCGTCCATCAATGTATATAGGTGATATTGGGACACGTGGTTTACACCATTTAGTGTATGAGGTGGTCGATAACTCTATTGACGAAGCTCTTGCTGGACATTGCAACAATATTACGGTCATCATTAACGAGGATAACTCTATTACGACTGAAGATGATGGTCGTGGTATCCCTGTCGATATTCACAAAAAAGAAGGTGTTTCAGCTTTGCAGGTCGTCATGACCAAAATTGGAGCAGGTGGTAAGTTTGATAAAGATTCTTATAAAGTATCAGGTGGACTACATGGTGTTGGTGTAAGTTGCGTCAATGCATTATCAGAACATTTAAGAGCCACTGTTTACAGAGACGGAAAAGTTTACGAACAAGAATACGAACGCGGTAAAGCCATGTATCCTGTTAAGGTCATTGGTGATACCGACAAAAGAGGGACAACAGTTACCTTTAAACCAGATTCAACAATTTTCACTCAAACATTGGAGTATAGTTATGATACGTTGGCAAGTAGAATGCGCGAATTGGCTTTTTTAAATAAAGGCATTACCATTCATTTAGTTGACAAAAGACATAAGAAAGACGATGGTACTTTTGAAGGTGAAACATTTCATTCTGAAGAAGGCCTTAAAGAGTTTATCAAATTTTTAGATGGAAACAGAGAGCCTTTAATGAAAGACGTCATCTTTTTTGAAGGTGAAAAAAATGATGTACCTGTTGAGGTTGCAATGATTTACAATACATCCTATGCAGAAAATTTACACTCGTATGTCAACAACATTAATACACATGAAGGAGGAACACATTTATCTGGATTCCGTCGTGGTTTGACACATACACTTAAAAAGTATGCAGATGAATCTGGATTACTCAAAAACTTAAAATTCGAGATTGCTGGTGACGATTTTCGTGAAGGGCTAACAGCCATTATTTCCGTGAAAGTTCAGGAGCCTCAATTTGAAGGCCAAACAAAAACCAAATTAGGAAACAGAGAAGTATCTGCTTCAGTAAGTCAAGCAGTTTCTGAAATGTTAACCGATTATTTAGAAGAGCATCCAGATGACGCTAAAGTAATAGTCCAAAAAGTAATCCTGGCAGCACAAGCACGCCATGCAGCTCAAAAAGCTCGCGAAATGGTACAGCGTAAAACTGTCATGAGTATTGGTGGTTTACCTGGAAAATTAAGCGACTGTTCTGAACAAGATCCTGCTAAATGTGAAGTATTCTTGGTCGAGGGAGATTCGGCTGGTGGAACTGCCAAACAAGGACGTGACAGAGCATTTCAAGCTATTTTACCATTAAGAGGTAAAATCCTGAATGTAGAAAAAGCAATGACCCATAAGGTATTTGAAAACGAAGAGATCAAAAATATATTTACTGCACTTGGTGTTACTATTGGTACCGAAGAAGACAGCAAAGCCTTAAACCTTTCAAAATTACGTTACCACAAAGTGGTTATCATGTGTGATGCCGATATTGATGGTAGTCATATTGCCACACTTATTTTAACGTTCTTTTTTAGATATATGAAAGAATTAATTGAAAATGGTCATATATATATAGCAACACCCCCTTTATATTTGATTAAAAAAGGACAGAAAAAGGCCTATGCTTGGTCGGACAAAGAACGTGATGCTATTGCAGAAGAATTTGGTGGAAATGTAGGCATACAACGCTACAAAGGTCTTGGAGAGATGAATGCAGAGCAACTTTGGGACACAACCATGAATCCAGAGTTTAGAACTATGCGTTTAGTACAAATAGACAATGGAGGAGAAGCAGATCGTATTTTCTCAATGTTGATGGGAGACGAAGTGCCACCTCGAAGAGAGTTTATTGAAAAAAATGCTGTGTATGCTAATATTGATGCATAAATAGTTAATTTATAAAACCTAAATAAAAAAGCAATTACATAGTTATATGTAGTTGCTTTTTTTATGCTTGAAAACTCAAAAACATCGATAAAATACAATTTATCACGACAAAATGAGTTTTATTAAATAATTTGATTACTTTAGTTGGATAAATTTAACCTATAATTATTATGAAAAAATATTTAGTATTTGCTATTACACTGGTAACTATTTCAGTTTCAAATGCCCAAGAAAATATTGACGATTTATTGGCAGCTGGTATTGAAGATGCCAAACGATTTACAACCGATTACATTGCTCCAGCATCTGAAGGGTTGGTGTATAGTATTAACAATGGTTGGTTCAATAATGGTAAGGCTCCCAAAAAATATGGCTTTTCAATTTCAATCATTGGCAACGCCAATTTTATAAAAGATGAAAAAAAATCGTTTGTGCTTAATATTTCCGAGTATGAAAATATACGATTTCAAGATAATAGTCCATCAAAAACAGTAGCGACTGCACTTGGACATAACGATCCAGATATCACAGTAATCATAACTTATGATGATCCTATTTTTGGAAGCCAGGAAGCGACATTGACCTTGCCAACAGGCATTGGCTCAACAAACGTCAATTTAATACCAACAGCATTTGTGCAAGCAAGTTTTTCTCCTTTTAAAGGAACACAGATTAAAGGGCGATTTTTTCCTAAAGTAAATGTAGAGGATGCCGAAATTGGTCTTTATGGAGTAGGTTTGCAACAAGAATTCACTTCATGGTTGCCTGCAGATAAAATTTTCCCTATTGCAATTTCTGGTTTAGCAGCTTATACACATCTTGACGGAAGTTATGACTTTACAGATGACGGTATTGTAGGAGGAGACAATCAACAAGTGAAAACAGAGGTCAACACGCTGTTGTTTGAATTGATAGTCTCTACAAAGCTTAAGGTCATCAACTTTTATGGTGGGTTGGGTTATATAAGCGGAAAAACAACAACAGACTTACTTGGAACTTATAGAGTAAACAATGGTGTATTGTTTTCTCAAGATATTGTCAATCCATTTTCAATAAAGCAAGATTATTCAGGCGTTAGAGGAACAGTAGGCGCCAATCTTAAAATGGGCTTTTTTAGCATCAATGCCGATTATACCTTGGCAGAATTTGATAGTGCTTCTGTAGGTTTTAATTTTTCGTTTTAGATTTAAGAGAATCTTAATAATTTATGGTTTAAAAATGTTAAATTTGCACAACATTTAATCTAAACCATTTATTATGAAAGTTACAGTAGTTGGAGCAGGTGCAGTTGGTGCAAGTTGCGCTGAATATATTGCCATCAAAAATTTTGCAAGTGAAGTTGTTTTATTAGACATTAAAGAAGGGTTTGCCGAAGGTAAAGCAATGGATTTAATGCAAACAGCCTCTCTCAACGGTTTTGATACCAAAATTACGGGAGTTACAAACGATTATTCAAAAACAGCAAATAGTGATATTTGTGTGATTACATCTGGTATTCCACGTAAACCGGGAATGACTCGCGAAGAATTGATAGGTATCAATGCTGGTATTGTAAAAACAGTATCGTCAAGTTTAATTCAGCACTCTCCAAATACGATTATCATTGTGGTAAGTAACCCAATGGATACAATGACCTATTTAGTTCATAAATCTACCAACCTTCCAAAGCATAGAATTATAGGAATGGGTGGAGCTTTAGACTCTGCTCGTTTTAAATACAGGTTAGCAGAAGCTTTGGGAGCGCCATCGAGTGATGTTGACGGAATGGTCATTGGTGGTCATAGTGATACAGGGATGATTCCATTAACACGTTTGGCAACACGCAACAGTGTTCCGGTGTCAGCATTTTTATCAAAAGAACGATTAGAGCAAGTTAAAGAAGATACCAAAGTTGGTGGAGCGACACTTACCAAGTTATTAGGAACTTCTGCTTGGTATGCTCCAGGAGCAGCAGTAAGTAGTTTGGTACAGGCCATTGCTTGCGACCAAAAGAAGATGTTCCCTTGTTCAGTATTATTAGATGGTGAATTTGGTATGAAAGATATATGTATTGGAGTTCCAGTAATTTTAGGGCGCAATGGTATCGAAAAAATCGTAGAGGTTGAACTGAACGATGCCGAAAAAGCAAACATGAAAGAAAGTGCTGAAGGCGTCAGAAATGTCAATGATTTATTATAATAATATAACATAACTGTTTATTTAAAGACTGTAGAAATACAGTCTTTATTTTTTTTATATATTTGGCGCATGAAGTCGAGATGGTACATTAGTACTTTAGTAATTATTCTTACCTTATTAGGAGGTGTTGCCAGTCAGCAGCATATATCTGTGCCTAATCAGGAAATAGTCTTGCAGTTTACTGATAATGAGGTGACTCCTGATGAAGCACAAAACGCCATTGCAATTGTAAAAAAACAACTGCAAACTATTGGTGTTGATAAAATTAGGGTTAGCGAACCAATAAAAGGGAAACTGAAAATTACTTATTACAGCGATATTGACGTTGCAGGTATAAAAGAACTGCTTTCAAACGAAAAAACCTTTGATTTAACATCTTCAAAAAAAACGCAACAACCCATAAAGTCATCGCCTTCAGATGATCATTCAATTGCTTATAACCTCGATGTTTACGAAATCCAAGATGGCAGCAATGCTGTATCCGATTTAGGTGGGAAACTCGCTATAGAGCAAAAACCAGAAAACATTCGATTTTTTAACCCTAATTTTTATAGTCCGTTTGAAGACTTTCAAGTAAGAGAAAACAACAGACTTGTAAAAACTGCCTATAATTTCAGAAAAAGCAATGCAATTGCTATAGATAATTCTTCAAAAAAAATACCTGAAGTTAGGGCAGGACCTAATTCATAAGGAACCTTAAAAGTGACTTTACGTAGTTAAACGAAAAGCTCACACAAATTACACATAATCATAAAAAATAATAATTGTCAAATCAACGGTAAATTCTATATTTGCACGTTTAAAAAATTTGACTTAAAAAAATATAATAATGCAAAACAAAGGATTAGTAAAACTGTTTGCTGTGTTATTTGGGTTGGTGAGTTTATACCAACTTTCATTTACATTCAAAGCCAACCAAATTGAAGACAATGCTGAAGAGATTGCAGCTAGTAGATTTAGTGACCCAGCCGAACGCAACGCCGAAGAGGTTCGTTATTTAGATTCTTTAAATACTGAAGAAGTATTTAACATGGGAATTGCCAAATACACCTTCAATGAAGTTAAGGAAAAAGCAATGAATCTTGGTCTTGACCTTAAAGGAGGTATCAATGTTATTCTCGAAATTTCTGTAAAAGACATTTTAAAAGGTCTTGCTAACAATAGTAAAGACCCAGCATTCAATCAAGCATTGGATGATGCCTCTGAACTTCAAAAGGATAGCCAAAATACATATGTAGAAGATTTCTTTATAGCATTTGATAAAATCAAAGGTGATAAAAAATTAGCTTCTCCTGATATTTTCGCAAATAGAACCCTAAGTGAAGAAGTAGATATCAATATGACTGATGATCAGGTAAAGCCTATCATTATTCAAAAGATTGACGAATCAATCGTTTCTGCGTTTGAAGTATTACGTAAACGTATCGATAAGTTTGGCGTTACGTCTCCAAATATTCAACGTCTTGGAAACTCTGGACGTATTCTTGTAGAATTGCCAGGTGCTAAAGATGTAGAGCGTATCAAATCACTTTTACAAAGTACTGCACAATTAGAATTTTGGGACGTGTACAAAGGAGAAGAAATGGGCTCATTTATATTTCAAGCAAATGAAGCTTTAAAGCCTCTTGTTGATACTGAAACCAAAGAAACTGCTGAAGTTGCAACAGATACTATACAAGATGGTGAAGACAGTAAGATCAGTGAATTGTTAGGTGATACTGCAAAAGATTCAACAGATGTTGCTACAGCCAACCCGTTAGTTGGATTGATGCAAGGAGGCCCAAGAGGTCCAGTATTGGCAACTTTTTTGGCTAAAGATAAAGATCTTGTAATGTCTTATCTTAATAAACCTCAAGTGAGAGCATTATTGCCAGCTGAACAACGTTATGTTAAGTTTGCTTGGGGAATCCAGGAAAAAGACAGTGAGTTTGTCGATTTATACGCACTTAAGGGTAATAGGGATAATACACCAGAATTGAGTGGAGCAGTGATTACTGACGCTCGCCAATCATACGGTCAAACAGGAAAACCTTCTGTAAGCATGCAAATGAACAGTAAAGGTGCTAAAGTTTGGGAAGCAATGACAGGAAGAGCCTTTGCTCAACAAAGCCAAATAGCTATTGTATTAGATAATATCGTGTATTCTGCTCCAGGTGTAACAACAGGAGCTATTTCTGGAGGTAACTCTGAAATTTCTGGTTCATTTACTTTAAACGAGGCTATCGATTTAGCGAACGTGTTAAGAGCTGGTAAATTGCCAGCTTCTGCTGATATCGTACAAGCAGAAGAGGTTGGTCCTTCGTTAGGTCAAGAAGCTATTGATAGTGGTATGAAATCATTCTTAATTGCCTTGACATTAGTATTGTTATGGATGGTGATGTATTATGGCAAAGCAGGTATTTTTGCTGATATTGCGTTATTGTTCAACATCGTTTTAATCTTCGGGGTTTTATCTGGTTTAGGAGCTGTATTGACGCTTCCAGGGCTTGCAGGTATCGTATTAACTATAGGTATGTCAGTCGATGCAAACGTTCTTATCTTTGAACGTGTAAGAGAAGAACTGGAAAATGGAAAAGGTAAAAAGGAAGCCATCAGAGATGGTTTTGCCAATGCACTATCTTCCATTTTAGATGCTAACATTACAACAGGTCTTACGGCAATTATTTTATTTGTGTTCGGTACAGGTCCAATCAAAGGATTTGCCACCACGCTATTAATAGGTATTTTAACCTCATTGTTCACAGCAATTTTTATTACAAGATTGTTGGTGGATTGGTATTTGAGCAAAAAGGACAGACGTTTGGATTTCTCAACTTCTATCACAAAAGGCTTGTTCAAAAATGTCAATATCGATTTCATCAAAAAACGTAAAATGTCTTACATCATTTCTGGTGCATTGATCGTTTTGAGTATTGTTTCATTATTGACCGAAGGATTAGACCAAGGTATTGATTTTGTTGGAGGTAGAACATACCAAGTACGTTTTGCACAAGATGTGAATCCAGAGGAAATCAATAAAGAATTAAATGCAACCTTTGGAAGTGCTGAAGTGAAAACCATTGGAGCTGCCAACCAGTTAAAAATTTCTACCAAGTATAAAGTAGATGAAAACTCGGCAGAAGCTGATGAAGAAGTACAATCAAAATTATTTGAAACATTGCAACCATATTTCCCAAAAGGAATGACTTACGAATCTTTCGTTGATGGTTCTGGTGAAGCAAAAATTGGTAAGATGTACTCAAGTAAAGTGAGCCCTACCATTGCCGATGATATCAAGAAAGAATCTTTCTGGGCAGTATTGGGTTCATTAGTAGTGGTATTCCTTTATATCTTAATCCGTTTCAAAAAATGGCAATTCTCTTTGGGAGCTGTTGCAGCGGTATTCCATGATATTGTTATTGTTTTGGGTATTTACTCATTATTGCACAAGTTCATGCCATTCAGTATGGAAATCGATCAAGCGTTCATCGCAGCCATCTTAACGGTAATTGGTTACTCATTGAATGATACTGTGGTTGTGTTTGACAGAATTAGAGAGGTCACTAACGAAAAAGGATTTAGAGGAGGTTTTAACATCAACTCTGCAATCAATAGTACATTAAGTAGAACTTTAAATACGTCGTTAACAACATTAGTGGTGTTAATCGCTATGTTTGCTTTTGGCGCTGATTCGTTAAGAGGCTTATTGTTCTCGTTGATTATAGGTATCGTAGTGGGTACATACTCATCGATATTTATTGCAACACCTATTATGTTCGATACTTTGAAAGATAAGGGTGTCGCACCAGATGTAAAGAACTAGTTTAATAGTTCATAAAAAAAGCCACTTCGAGAGAAGTGGCTTTTTTTTTTTTTAATAAATAGGTTTTTTATTTTCAGTTGATTGAGTAATCAATTTTATCTCCAATCTCCAGTGTCCATTGGTCAGATAAGCCAGCATTAACTTCTAAAACGTACTTTGCAGGTGCGTTTGAAGGCAATGACGTTTCATTATAAGGCTTCGCATTTTTTTGAATGCTCACAATGGTTTTGTTGGCATCTAGATAAATAATATCTAAAGCGATACGCGTATTTTTCATATAAAATGAATGATAGTCAGCTTCAGGAAACACGAACAGCATACCTTGGCTATCCTCCATCGAATCTCGATACATCAATCCCGTTTGGGTTTGATAAGCATCATCGGCAATTTCAATGTCTATCGTTTTGATGATGGAATCATTTGCCTTCTTTAAAGTCAGTTCACCTTCTTTCTTAAAGTTTATGACAATTGGTTTTATGCTCTTTGTTTCCTCTTTGCATGACGTGATTGAGGTAAGGCAAATAAACCCAAGTGAAATAACTACAATAAATTTAAGATTGGTATTCTTCATCAAGCAAGTTTTGTTTTTGGCTTGTAAAAAAACATAAAATAAAGTCCAATCAATATAAACGGAATACTCAATAACTGCCCTGTATTTAAACTTCCAATGGTCAAATATTCTTCACCTTGAGGTTCTTTAACAAACTCCACAAAAAAGCGAACAGTCCATAATAAGACTAAAAACAAGCCAAACAAGAAGCCTTGTTGCTCACTTTTTTTAGTTTTCCAATAAAAATATAGCAAAATCAAAAACACAAACACATAACAAAATGCTTCATAGAGTTGTGCTGGATGACGAGCAAAGGCTTCGCCATTCTGTTTAAAAACAACTCCATAATCGGTTCCTGTAGGTTTTCCGACAATTTCTGAATTGATAAAATTACCGATTCTCACAAAAACAGCACCTAAAGCAACAGGAACAACGACACGATCCAAAATCCATAAGACAGTTTTATGCAATACTTTCTTATTGTATATATACATGGCAATAATCATGGCGATTGCTGCACCATGGCTTGCCAAGCCCTGAAAGCCAGTAAACTCAAACCCTCCTTTAAATTTAAAAGGTAAAAAGATGCTAAAAAAGTCCTCACTAATCAATTCGCGTTGGTAAAACAATACATGGCCCAATCGTGCACCAAGCATAATACCAATGACCGAATACATAAAGATAGAGTCCAATGCTTCGTCTGATTGGTTTTCGTTTTTGTAGATGCGTTTCATTAATAAAAAGCCAAGGATGAAGGCAACAATCCACATCATACTATAGTAATGAAGTGTAAAGAAGCCAAAGATGTCAATTCCTTTTGAAGGATCCCAAACAAATTTTAATGCGTGCATGTAATTTTATTTTTGATTGGTAAATATACTATTTTAAAAAAGTATTTGAATTGGCGACTGTAAATTTTACCAAAGCTTTAAGGATTTGAAATCTAATTGTCTTTCTTTTCTGGAACAGGATCATAACCCGATTTCCCCCATGGATGACAACTAAAAATCCTCTTTATTGCTAACCATCCACCTTTGATCAACCCATGTTTTTCTAAAGCTTCTTTTGCATAATGTGAACATGTAGGTTGAAAACGACAGGTAGCTGGTGTCAATGGTGAAATGAAAAGCTGATATCCTTTAATAAGTATTAAGAATGGATATATCAGGATTTTTTTCATGACTAATTGGTCGAGAATGTTGTGCCTTCCTTGCCGTCATTTAGTTGAATGCCTTTGGCTGCCAGTTCGTCTCTGATTTTATCAGACATTGCAAAATCTTTGTTGGCTCTTGCTTCTTGACGTAATTGAATGAGCAATTCCACTGCTGCCGAAAGTTTATCGGTTGTGGTTTCTGCTGCTTTCATAACGTTGACCAAGCCAAGAATATCAAAGGTAAAATCATTGATGGTCGTTTTTAACAACTCTAAATCATCTTTAGTGATGTTAGCACTTCCATCTTTTATTTGATTGATATACTTAACAGCTTCAAACAAATTGGCAATGACCATAGGTGAATTGAAATCATCGTTCATGGCATCGTAGCATTTCTGTTTCCAGTCTGCAATGTCAAACGTTGAGGTTGTTGATGTTTTTAATTCATCAAGACTATTAATAGCATCCATCAAACGATAAAAGCCTTTTTCACTGGCCAACAATCCGTTATTTGTAAAATCCAACACGCTTCTGTAGTGTGCTTGCAGCATAAAGAAACGAGCAACGCTTGGCGCATAGGCTTTAGTAATGTGTGGATTATCACCTGAAAATATTTCGTTTGGCAAAATGAAGTTTCCAGTTGATTTTGCCATTTTTTTACCATTCATGATCAGCATATTGGCATGCATCCAATAGTTGACAGGTGCTTCATCATTACATGCTTCCGCTTGCGCAATTTCACATTCATGATGTGGGAATTTTAGATCCATTCCACCACCATGAATGTCAAAATGTTCGCCCAAGTATTTGGTGCTCATTGCTGTACATTCTAAATGCCAACCAGGAAAACCATCGCTCCAAGGGGAAGGCCAACGCATAATGTGTTGCGGTTCGGCTTTTTTCCAAAGAGCAAAATCTTGCGGATTTTTTTTGTCACTTTGCCCATCGAGCTCTCGTGTATTATGAATCAAATCTTCAACATTACGCTTGCTCAAAATACCATATTGCTTGGTTTGGTTGTATTTGAGTACATCAAAATATACAGAGCCATTTACTTCGTAAGCCAATCCTTTATCAATAATGGTTTTGATAATTTCGATTTGTTCGATAATATGACCAGTTGCAGTAGGCTCAATACTTGGAGGTAAAAAATTGAAAGTGTTCAGTATGTTATGAAAATCGACCGTATAGCGTTGTACCACTTCCATTGGCTCAATTTCTTCTAGCCTTGCTTTTTTAGCAATACGATCTTCACCAACATCGGCATCATTTTCTAAATGTCCTGCATCTGTAATGTTTCTGACAAAACGAACTTTATAGCCTAAATGTTTGAAATAGCGGAATATCATATCAAACGACATGAAAGTTCTCACATTTCCTAAATGGACATTGCTATAAACGGTTGGTCCGCACACGTACATACCAACATAGCCTTCGTGTATAGGTTTGAAAGTTTCTTTTTCTCCACTTAAGGAATTGTAAATTGTGATTTTGTTTTGGCTGTATAACTGCATTGGTGAATTTTCGTATGGTGAATTTAGAAATCTAAAACGTAGTTTCCAACTTGATGTAATCTAAAAACTCTCTTCGTGTTTCTTTTTCTTTGAATTTGCCGCCAAATTCTGAAGTCACAGTGCTGCAATCAACATCTCTAATACCTCTAGAGTTGACACACAAATGCTTCGCATCAATGACGCAGGCAACATCTTCAGTGTTTAATACTTTTTGCAGTTCTTTAACAATTTGTATTGTCAAGCGCTCTTGTACCTGCGGTCGTTTGGCAAAATAATCGACAATGCGATTCATTTTGGAAAGACCTACAACGGTTCCGTTAGAAATATAGGCAACATGTGCTTTCCCCACTATTGGCAATAAGTGATGTTCACAAGTAGAGTACACTGTAATGTTTTTTTCTACGAGCATTTCGCCATACTTATATTTATTTTCGAATGTCGATGCGTTAGGTTTTTTATCTGGACTTAATCCACCAAAAATCTCTTTTACAAACATTTTGGCAACACGCAATGGAGTTCCTTTTAGGCTGTCATCAGTAAGATCTAGCCCAAGTGTTTCCATGATATGGTGGACATCATCTTTAATAATGTCTATTTTTTCGTCTTGTGAAAGCTTAAAGGCATCTTTGCGCATAGGTGTTTCTGCGGAAGTGCCAATATGGTCATTACCAATAGCTTCAAATTTTTCTAGATCTTTTTCTATTTTCATATAAATGTTCCGTAAAAACGGAAATCGTTTTAATTAATTACGAAATTAAGCTCTTTGTTAAACAGAGTGCAAAGATAAGCATTAAAAATTTTCTGATGATAGGTAGGAATTTATTAATTTGAAATGTTATATAGTTAATCAACGAAAATATTAATATCATTAACGTATTAACAGTATAGTTATTAAAATTTTCTTAAATTTCACTCCTTAAAAATTCAATATTATAGAGCAATGAAGATAAAATTACAAATACTACTGATGTTTATTTTATGTGCTTTTATTTCGGGCACATCCTTTTCTCAAACAAAGCAAATAAATCAACAACCTCTTACAATAGTTAAATATAACGCTAATGTTGATGCACCTCTTACTTCTAAAGAATTGGGTCAGATTAAAGAAGCTTACGGAGATCAGGCAGAACAACAAGTGTTGAGCAGACAGCAACGTGTTAAAGATATCAAGAATATTTTGCGTAACAGGGTTGTCTTTAAGGAAGTTAAATCTGGAGAAACATTAAAAGAATGTCCTTTGCTTTCTAGCGTGCCTTTGTTTGATTACTATGTGTCATCATTAACTAGAGATATGGTCTTTGATCCAGCGACATTTAATCCATTAAAGTATGATTTTAGCTTTAACTCAAGAGGTGGAGGACTATACAAAGTTGACAATACCAATTATTATATCATCATAAAATCACAACATCAATAATTTAATTGATTAAAAATATCACATGAAAAAATTTATACTCATACTATTTCTTTTAAGCACATGTTTTACATTTTCTCAAGATGTATTAATGCAAAACGGTACAGTTACCAGATGTTCTGGAATACTTTATGATTCTGGTGGAAATGGAGGGAATTATAGCAGTAATGAAAACTTTGTGCTGACCATTTGCCCAGAGAATGTTGGGCAACTGGTTCAACTGAACTTCACCCTATTTTCTACACAATCAACAGATATTTTAAATATATATAATGGAGATAGTACTGCTGCGCCTTTATTTGGAAATTTTTCAGGTAGTGGTGCGGCGAATAGTCCTGGTTTTGTTAGCGCAACACAAGACAATCCTACTGGTTGTATTACATTGGAGTTTATTTCTGATGGGAGTGGAACTAACACTGGCTGGGCAGCTACAATGTCTTGTAGAACGCCTTGTCAAACCATAAATTCTCAAATAGATAGTGCCTCACCTGCGCCAAATGCATTGGGATATATAAGAGTATGTCCAAATGACCCAATAACATTAACTGGTAGTGGGACATTTTCTATAGATGGTACAGGCGCAACCTATGAATGGGATTTAGGAGATGGAACGACTGCCACAGGTCAAACAGCCACATTTTCGTATGCAACACCAGGGGTTTATATTGTTAATTTGAGCATTAGAGATACAAACACTTCCATTGACCCTTTAGGTTGTACTAACAATAATTTAATCAATCAAGTCATACAAGTAGCTACAGAGCCAGATTTTACTGGAACCCAAGCAGCACAACCTACTATATGTTTTGGAGACACCACGACAATTGATGGTGTGGTAAATGCCGTTGAGTTTATAAATGATTGTACACCACCAGTAAGTGGTACTACTTTTTTGCCTGATGGGAATGGTGTAACATATGAAACATCGGTAACTGTTGATTGTTATGATTCTGCTCAAACATTGACAAACATCAATCAGTTGGTAAGTATCTGTATAACAATGGAACATTCCTATTTGGGAGATTTAGATATAGAGATCATCTCACCTAATGGTCAAGTAGTAAGAATGCACGATCAAGGAGGAGGCTCAGCTAATTTAGGAACCCCTTGGGCAACTGCTGGAGTTGATGGAAACAGTGCTAATACGACTCCAGGTGTTGGAGCGCAATACTGTTTTGTGCCAGGTAATGCTAATCCTACTTTAGTTGGAGGTATTCAAGCAGGAGGTACTTTTACAAGCGGGAATGGACCAGGTACTTATACAGACACTTTTGTACCAGCAGGTAATTACAGCTCTGTTTTTCCTTTGACTGGTCTAGTAGGTTCCCCTTTAAATGGGAATTGGACAATTAGAGTCGTCGATAATATTGGATTGGACAACGGTTATGTTTTTGCTTGGAGTATTACATTTGACCCTGCACTACAACCGCCTGAACTGTCTTTTACACCAGTGATTACTTCTGAAGCTTGGGATGCAGATGCTTCTATTATAAATACAACAGGTAATACTATTACAGTGCAGCCGGCTACTGCTGGACAACACTGTTATACCTATAGAGTGACAGATGATTTTGGTTGTGAATATACCGAGCAGGTGTGTATAGATATGCTCCCAGAAATTATTAATGCTGCACCAAATAATTTGTTTCTATGTAATCCAGGTGCACCGCCTTATATATTCGATTTAACTCAAAACACTTCTGTGATATTGGCTCCAACTCCAATTCCTGCAGATTTGATAGTTACATATCATGAAACTCAAGCCGATGCCGATGCTGATACTAATCCAATTGGGACACCAGCAACTTATGTAGGAACCGATGGACAAATAATATATGTTCGTGTTGAATATCAAACATCTGGTTGTTATGTTACAGAAACCTTCACATTAAATGTTACCGCTCAACCAACAATTAACCCTGTGCCAGATATGGTCGTTTGTGACGATCCATCTAACGATGGTTTTGCTCAATTTAATTTAGAATTGCAAACTCCAGGGATTTTAGGCCCTCAACCGGCTTCAGAGTTTGTTGTAACGTATTATACTTCTTTTGCTAATGCAAACACAAGTACAGGAGCATTAGTGAGTCCTTATACAAACACATCCAATCCTCAACCTATTTATGTAAGAATACAGAGAATAGGAGACCCATTATGTAACAATGTGTCACCATTACCTGTTTTTAATTTGATAGTAAACCCTTCGGATGTTGCATCATTTACAATGACACCAACATGTGATGGTGCGACTGCAACTATAACAGGTACTTTAGGGGGAACTTTTACTTTTAATCCAGCTCCAACTGACGCTGCGGTTATTAACCCACTTACAGGAACGGTTACAGGTGGTACATCAGGTTCATCTTATATCATTGAATATACAACAACTGGAATTTGTCCTCAAACAGGTACACAAACATTTAGTGTTCTAATAACTGATGACGCTTCCTTTACGATGGCGCCGACATGTGATGGGGCCACAGCTACCATTACTGGAACTGTCGGAGGGACTTTTGCTTTCAACCCAGCACCAACGGATGCCGCAGTGATTGATTCTTCAACGGGGACAGTGACTGGAGGAACCTCTGGGGCTTCCTATAGCGTTGAATACACAACATCGGGAGTTTGTCCATCTTCCAGTACGCAGACATTTACAGTGATCCCGATCGATGATGCTTCATTTACCATGACACCAACATGTGATGGTGGTACGGCGACCATTACTGGAACTGTCGGAGGGACTTTTGCTTTCAACCCAGCACCAACCGATGCCGCAGTGATTGATTCTTCAACAGGAACAGTGACTGGAGGTACATCAGCGGCCACTTATACAATTGAATATACAACATCAGGGACTTGTCCTACAAGTAGTTTGCAAAATGTCACTGTGTTGACATCAGATGACGCGTCCTTTACGATGACACCAACATGTGATGGTGGCACGGCAACGGTTACAGGAACTTTAGGAGGTACATTCACTTTTAATACTGCGCCTGCAGATGCTGCGGTTATTGATGCTGCAACAGGAACAGTGACGGGAGGAACATCAGGAGCATCTTATACAATTCGATATACAACACCGGGAGCTTGCCCTACATCCAGTACACAGGTTCTAGATGTTCTGGTAACTGATAATTCTTCTTTCACTATGACACCAACGTGTGATGGAGCAACTGCAGCTGTCACAGGAGTTGTAGGAGGTACCTTTGCCTTTAATCCAGTTCCAGCAGATGCTGCTGTAATTGATGGGGTAACGGGAACGGTTACTGGAGCCACTCCAGGCACGTCTTACACGGTTGAATATACAACGAATGGCGCTTGTCCTTCGTCTAGTTCAGTATCTTTCACTGTCAACCCCCTTCCAGTTGTGGTAGT
>DINS01000023.1:164515-165012 GCA_002426015.1 Flavobacteriaceae bacterium UBA5534 | reverse complement strand
TTGACACTTGAGGATTCCATCGGCCCTGACCTATCGTCTTGTTCGGTAACCGACCTTGATGTCGATTGTACGGCCACGGACAACGAGACCATCGCTGACGATTGGAACGATGCCAACATTGCGGCCCTTCAGTCCTGTGGTACAGATGCTTGTGATACAGATAATGTTTACACAGTGACTTCTGATTATGACTTTGATAACCTGAATACCGTTTGTGGCCCTTGTGGGACATTGACGGTCAACTATACCGTTGCGGATGATTGTGGGAACACGACATCTCTTACGGCAACGCTTAACTTTGGTGACTCTACTGGTCCGGATTTAACAACGTGCCCTGTTACTGATGAGACCATTGAATGTAACGGTACCGATAACGAGACCATCGCCAACGATTGGAACGATGCCAACATCGCTGCGCTTCAAGCCTGTGCTGATGATATTGCCGTGACTGTCACTTCCAACTACGCATTTACCAACCTGGTGTCTACCTGTGGTGC
>DINS01000023.1:0-164208 GCA_002426015.1 Flavobacteriaceae bacterium UBA5534 | reverse complement strand
TTTACTGCCACTGATGATTGTGGAAATACTGTCTCAACAACAGCGACCTTTACAATTGAAGATAATTCTGTTCCAACATTTGTTGAAACATTACCAGTGGATGTCACTGTAGAATGTGATGTTGTGCCTACTGCTCCAACATTGACCGCAATAGATAATTGCGGTACAGCAGCAGTAACTTTTGAAGAAACTCAAACAAATGGCACTTGTGCTTCTGATTATGTTATTACAAGAACTTGGACAGCGACAGACGAATGTGGATTGACAACTGTTCATACACAGACTGTAACTGTTCAGGATACAACAGCTCCTACTTTTGTTGAAGCATTGCCTGCCGATATCACTGTAGAATGTGATGTTGTGCCTACTGTTCCAACATTGACCGCAACAGATAATTGCGGTACAGTAGCAGTAACTTTTGAAGAAACTCAAGTAAATGGTGATTGTTCATCAAATTATATATTGACAAGAACCTGGACTGCAACTGATGAATGTGGATTGACAACAGTTCATATACAAATAATAACTGTTCAAGATACAACTGCTCCAGATCTAATTACTGATTTAGAAGATGTTATTACGGTCAACTGTAGTGAGATTCCTGAAGTACCAGAATTAGTATTTGAAGATGCATGCTCAACCAATATGAGTGTAGAGTTTAATGAAACATCAACAAATACAGGTGATGCTACTGATTATATCATTATTAGAGAGTGGACTGTAACCGATGATTGTGGTAATCAAGCTATTTATGCACAAACCATAAATGTAACATTAGAAGGTTCTATTACATCATTTGATACTGCTTTGTGTATTGAAGACTTACCATTTGATTTATTTAACTTATTGAGTGGTGATTATGAAACAAATGGAACTTGGGAAGTTGTCTCTGGTGTTGCAACGCTAGATGGAAGTATTTTTGACCCATCAACCGTTGAATTAGGCGACTACGTTTTCCAATATAATGTTACACAAAGTGATTGTCCAAGTGAGACTCAAGTAACCATCAATGTTCATGATGATTGTGTTGTATTACCATGCGGTGAAGAAGATGTTATTATTTCGACAACTTTAACACCAAATGGAGATCAATGGAATGAATACTTTACAGTCACAGGAGTTGAAGATTGTGGTTTTGTTGTTGAATTACAAATATTCAACCGTTGGGGAGCAAAAATCTATGAAAATTTCAATTATCAGAATGATTGGAATGGATTCGCTTCAAAAGCTTCTATTGGTGGTTCTGACAAAGTCCCAACAGGAACATATTATTATGTCATTAATTTAAGAAATAGTGGATTAAAACCTTTTGCAGGACCAATCTACGTTGCAACCAAATAAATTTTAACCTATGAAGTTTATAAAGTTTAATATAATCGCATTTATACTGTTCAATTGCTCAATTGGCGTTGCACAACAGCTGCCACAGTTTACACAGTATATGTACAATACCATATCTATCAATCCTGCTTATGCCGGAAGTAGAGAAACCTTGAGTATTGTAGGTTTACATAGAAGCCAATGGGTTGGACTCGAAGGAGCTCCAACAACACAAACGCTTTCTTTGCATACGCCTTTAAGAAATGAAAAGATCGGTCTTGGTTTTTCGTTTATCAATGATGAGCTCGGCTATGAAAATTTATCCTATTTATATGGAGATTTTTCATATACCATTCAAACAAGTGAGAAAGCTAAATTATCATTCGGTCTTAAAGGAGGATTTACCTCTTATAGTCTTGACCCAGAATACAGAGCTAGCCAAGCCGAAGACCCAACCATTAGAGGTATTGAAGATCGTTGGAGCCCAAATATTGGTGCTGGTTTATACTGGAACACTAACAGATGGTACTTAGGGCTTTCGGCTCCAAGAATATTAAATACAGACAACAATCGTGAACAGGGCTATGCAGCTTTAGAGCGTATTAGCTACTATTTTACTGGTGGATATGTTTTTGATTTGAGCGAATCGACCAAATTTAAACCAGCCATGTTGTTAAAAGCAACTAATGGTGCTCCTTTGTCTTTTGATCTTACCGCAAACTTTTTGTTCAATGAAAAGCTTTGGTTAGGTGCTGGATACCGATTTGATGAGCGTGCTGGCGAATTTGCCGGTCTTGTAGACTTTCAAATATCAAAACAAATGCGGATTGGCTACTCATACGGCTACCCAATTTCTGATTTAAGGCCATATACTAGTGGAACTCATGAAATACTATTGATGTTTGAGGTATTCAAAAGCAAACGTGTAAAATCCCCAAGATACTTCTAAAAAATACTCTTATGAAAGCAAAACTATTAATATTCATTTGTGCATTGAGCAGTACTTTTATGGTGGCACAAGAAAAATTGGCTGATAAGTTTTTTGAAAATTATTCGTATGTCAAAGCTACCGAACTCTATAAAGAAGTTGTACACAAAGGCGACAGCAGCGAACATGTACTAACTCGGTTGGGTGATTGCTATTATAACAACTCTGAAGTTGAGAAAGCAGCATTATGGTACGGGAAAGCATTGAAAAAATATGACGATGTCAATCCTGAATATATTTTTAAATACATCCAAACACAACGTAGTTTAGGAAATTATGAAGAAGCTGACAAATGGCTTAATAAATTCAAAGCCATTCAAAGTGGTGATAGCCGAACAAAATATTACGACCAAAATAATATTGCAAAATATGAAGCTTTGGCTTCAACCGAAAACAATGACATTATAGTTACGGTTGAAAATATGCCTTTTAATTCTGAAAATTCAGATTTCGGTTCTTATATTCATGATGGCATACTCTATTTTGCTTCTGCAAGAAATAAAGAAATTAAAAAAGTATACGGTTGGAATGATGAACCTTTCCTCGATCTTTACGAGATATCAGTGAACGAAAAAGACGGAAAAATCGAATATGGAGGTGTCGATTTTATTCATGGTTCATCGATAAATACAGATCTCCATGAGGCATCGGTTGCTATTACCAATGATGGTAAGACCATGTACTTTACAAGAGACAACGTCAATAAGAAAAACAAGGTAAAATACGACAAAGAAGGAACCACCCATCTCAAAATTTACAAAGCGACTTTGGTCGGAAATAGTTGGGAAAATGTCACCGAACTACCTTTTAATGACGATGTGTTTTCTACAGGTCATCCAACATTAAGTGTCGATAACAAAAAACTATATTTTGTATCAGACAGAGAAGGCGGATTGGGCCAAACCGATATTTATGTGGTTGACATACAAGGCGGTAACAATTATAGCGAGCCAAAAAATTTGGGTCCAAAAATCAATACCGAAGGACGCGAAATGTTTCCTTTTGTAGCTAAAGATAGTACTCTTTATTTTTCATCTGATGGCCACTTAAACCTTGGCCTGCTTGATATTTACAAATCTAACATCATAAAAGATGAAAATGCAGAACCTGAAAATATGGGAGCTCCTTATAATAGTGGCTTTGATGATTTTGCTTTTTTTATAAATGACAACGGAAAAACTGGTTACTTTTCATCCAATCGAGAAGATGGACAAGGAAGTGACGATATATACAGCTTTAGTACCGAACGATGCAAACAAGCTATTGAAGGTATTGTCAGAAATATGAAAACCAATGAAGTTATGCCTGGTGTTGAAGTAAAACTCATCAACGAAGCTGGAAAAATTATTCAAACAACGGCCACTAAAGAAGATGGAGCTTATAAATTTGAAGTTGACTGTAACAAAACTTATACAGTATTAGGAAGCAAACCAGACTTTAAAGATGATAAAAAAGAAGTGACTACAGATGATGAAGATGAAAAAGTACATCAAGCAGATTTATATTTAAAGCCACTTATCGATCACAACCAAATTGTCATCAACCCAATCTTCTTTGATTTTGACAAGTGGAACATTAGAACCGATGCTCAATATGAACTCGAAAATATTGTCGATGTCATGCGCGAACATCCAACGATGATCATCAAAATAGAATCGCACACGGATAGTCGTGGAAGTGACTCTTACAACATGAAACTCTCTGATAGACGTGCAAAATCGACAAGAGATTATATCCTTTCTAGAGGCATTTCAGAAAACAGAATAGAAAGTGCTATTGGTTATGGCGAAAGTCAATTACTTAACAAGTGCGCTAACAAGGTAAAATGTACTGAAGAAGAACATCAACTTAACAGACGTTCTTACTTCTATATATTAAAAGATTAAATTACCCTCAATTTATGTAAAAAAGCAGGCTTTATAGTCTGCTTTTTTTGTTTAAGGTATTCACTCTTCCATATCTCGCTCCTTTTTTACAAACTCAATGTATCGTTCTAAAAGGGTCCAGCAATTAAGCAATGAAGTCATGGGCAGCAATAATTGAGTTAAGTTTTGACCATTAAAGATTGAATTATAATCGACAATCATTAGAGAGTATACCAAAATGGTACCTGAAATCAACAAAAGGATATACACCGTTTTTTTAGAAGTCAGTTTCATAAATCAAATGTTTATATTAATAAAAAGACAACCTAACAACTTGTTATTTATAAAATTATGAAATAAACAGAATATTCTAATTTAATATACATTTCTAAAAGTAATTTATAAAGGCTATATCTAAACCAATAAGTAAAATAAAAAAACCACAGCTCTCACTGTGGTCTTTAAATCAACTAACTATAATGATCAAACAATGTATATTATCTCTTAATAAAAATATTGGTAAAGTACCATTTGCCTTCTTCATTTTGTTCTGCCGAAATATCAAAATCGGTAAAATCTCCTTCAATGTTTTGGCGATGTCCTTCACTATTAACCCAAGCATTTACAACAGATTGTGCCGAGCTAAAAGCATAAGCCACATTTTCTGATACTTTGGTAGCCGAAGCGTTCTGTATCAGGCTGTTTTTGCGTTGGTAAAAATTATCATGGTTCACTTGGTTAATGGTTACCATGTAATCAGTATGTGTATAAGCTACAGACTTAATGATATTTAGATTATTCAAAGGGGTCAAACCTAAATTAATTCTGTGATTGTTGATTAACTCCAAAATTTCAATCTCGATAGCTTTTGCAGCTGGTGCATTGGCTAAAGTAACACTATCAATAGTTTCGTCTGGAAAGTCTTCTGTTGAACAGGAAAACATCATCAAAGCCATTAATGCCATCAATGGCAGTAGTTTTGTAGGTTTCATAAGAGGGTTATTATAGATTTGGTATGCCTAAAATAGCCTCATTGAAACTTAATATGTGTTAATGAAAAGTTAAAATCGATAAAAAACATGTATTTCGTCGATTTTTAATGTAAATCATCGATGAAATGCATGTTTTGAGTTAAATTTTATGTATTACAACGACAAATAATTGTATTTCGTCGATAAAGTAGAGCGTATAAAACTCCTCAAAAATATATTATGGTGATAATCTGTCTATTAACCAGTTGTATTCTTTATCTAATGTATAGCGAATTCTGTCATGCAAACGATTAGGTCGACCTTGCCAAAATTCCATCTCCACAGGTTTTACAATAAATCCTCCCCAATATTTGGGTCTCGGTATTTCTTTACCTTCATATTTGGCCTCAAGTCGCTTTAGCTCATCTTCTAGTTGCAATCTGTTTTCGACCACTTCACTTTGATGTGACACCAATGCACCCAACTGACTACCACGAGGACGAGACTCAAAATAACCATCGCTCATGTTTTCTGAAATTTTTTCTGCTTTTCCTTTTATGATAATTTGTCGCTCTGCAGCATGCCAAAAAAAAGACAAACATACATTTGGATTGGCTGCAATAGCTTTTCCTTTTTCACTTTCATAATTGGTATAAAAAACAAAGCCTTCATATGTGAATTTTTTAAGCAGCACTACCCTACTTTTTGGGTAGCCATCCAAACCAATCGTAGAGATAGTCATGGCGTTGGCCTCGTCAATATCAAAATGAGTATCTACCTCATGAAACCATTTTTGAAACAACTCCATAGGATTGTCGCTGATGTTATCCTCTATCAGTTCTTGCTTTTCGTAAGATTTTCTATAATTGCTTAAGTCCTTTTCCATGGCCAAAATAGTGTTTATTTGTTATTATTTATTCATAACAACTCAATAAATAATGGATTATAAAAATAAGTAATGATCTTAATCAAAATTAAACCTTTTACCATCATCAGCCAATTTAACAGGTTTGAAAATGGTTTGTGCTTCGTTTTTAAAATCATTCAAATTGTCATATCGTGTAGAAAAATGTCCCAGAATCAATGTTTTAACTTCTGCTTTTTTCGCAATCATTGCTGCCTGCTTTGCTGTTGAATGTTTGGTTTTTGTAGCCAAACTTGCATGTTGCTCTAAAAAAGTAGATTCATGATACAGAACATCTACACCCTTGATGATAGGGATCATAGATTCATTATAGGCTGTATCACTACAAAAGGCATAGCTTTTGGGAGGTTGCGGAGCGGTTGTCACTTTTTTATTATCTATCAAAACTCCATCTTTATTGACGACATCAAAACCTTGTTTCAACTTCCTATAATAAGCCATGTCGATATTTGCTTCATTAACTGCATTTATATCTAAATGACGCTCACCTTCTTTTTCTTTAAACAAAAACCCATTGGTATAAACACGATGGTCTAAAGGAATGGTAAAAACCTGTACTTTATCATCTTCAAAAATCAATTCTGATGTTGTGGAGGTCAATTCATGAAAAATAAGCTGATAATTGGTCCAAGAGTCTGCCAATTTCATCTGAAGCGTTATCACTTCTTTGAGTCCTTTTGGGCAATAGATGTGTAAATCGGCTTCTCGGGTCAACAATCTAAATGTTGAAATCAAACCAACCAAACCAAAAAAGTGGTCACCATGCAAATGTGAAATAAAAACATGCTTAATTCGTGCAAATTTTATTTTATTACGACGCAACTCCACTTGTGTCCCTTCACCACAATCAATCAAAAACATGTGATTGTTAATCTCCAAAACCTGTGAGGTTGGATTGGTATCAGTACGTGGTGTTGCGCTGTAGCAGCCAAGTATGGTTAATTTCATTAAGTTGTTTCGTTCGTATGTGTTTAGAATCCAAGATCGCGTTCCATTTCTTCCATTTCGATGATGTCGTATGCTTCCTTAAGGGTTGGTACGACCACAAGCTCATCAGGCATTTCGTCAAGGCTGGCTTTGTCAGTAACTATTACAAAAGAATGCTTGGCACGACGATGTGTATTAGAAATTTCTAAAAATTCTATGATATCCTGTAAAGTCACTTTGTTCATTACCGACAGGTTGACGATGACATTGTCATTTTTAAATTTAGGATAAGTAGCTTGTAGTTTTTTAACCAACTCTACAATAGTGCTTTTCTCTTGAATTATTATGGTTGTTGTTCCGTCTTTATCAAAAATCATAATCTTAATGTTTAATTTTAGAAGCTAATAAATAAATCACAGCCATTCTAATTGCAACACCATTTTGAACTTGATCTAAAATAATGGCTTGTTTAGAATCTGCGACATCACTCGTGATTTCCACACCACGATTAATAGGTCCTGGATGCATAATAGTGATTTCTTTATCCAATGAATCCAACAGTGCTTTATTGACGCCATATTGCTGTGTATATTCTCTAGTTGATGGAAAATAACTTATTTCCATGCGCTCATTTTGAACACGCAACATATTGGCAACATCACACCAATTTAAGGCTTTTCTTAAATTTGTCTCTACTTTGACTCCAAGTTTGTCAATATACTTTGGCAATAAGGTTTTTGGGCCACAAACCATAACACTCGCGCCTTGCAATTGGAGTGCGAAAATATTGGATAATGCGACTCTGCTATGTAAAATATCTCCAACGATAACAACATTTTTTCCTTTTACGCTTCCTAGTCGCTCTCTAATTGAATAACTGTCCAACAACGCTTGAGTTGGGTGCTCATGTGCACCATCGCCAGCGTTAATGATACTCGCATTGACGTGTTGTGACAAAAACACGCTTGCTCCAGGGTTTGGATGGCGCATCACAACCATATCGACTTTCATTGATAGGATATTATTGACTGTATCGATTAAGGTTTCTCCTTTTTTGACTGAAGACTGAGATGCAGAAAAATTGATAACATCGGCAGACAAACGTTTTTCGGCTAGTTCAAATGACAACTTGGTTCTGGTAGAATTTTCAAAAAACAAATTGGCTATAGTAATATCTCTGAGCGAAGGCACTTTTTTAATTGGTCTGTTGATGACTTCCTTAAAGTGATCTGCAGTTTCAAAAATAAGCTGTATATCTTGTGAGTTAAGATATTTGATTCCTAATAAGTGGTTGACACTTAATTCGCTCATAGTTTAATTATTTATAAGATAAACCGAATCTTCACCATCATTTTCTTGCCAGTTCACCTTTACTTTTTCTTCATTTATTGCATCTACCTGTCTTCCTCTGTAATCTGGCTGGATGGGCAAATGGCGACTAAATCGTCTATCAATCAGTGTTAACAATTCAATTTCGTTGGGTCTTCCAAAAGATTGAATTGCTGTCAAAGCTGCTCTAATACTACGTCCAGTATATAAAACGTCATCAATAAACACGATGTTTTTATCTTCAACCAGAAAATTTATTTCTGTGGTGTTGGCTTCCAATGGCTTTTCACCACGTCTAAAATCATCTCTAAAAAAAGTGATGTCGAGATATCCCAACTGAATGTTTTTAATCTTATACTCCTCTTTCAGCATTTTTGCCAAACGATTTGCAAGATATTTACCACGAGGTTGAAGACCTATTAAAACAGTGTCCGTAAAGTCGTTATGATTTTCAATTAGTTGACAAGCCAATCGATGAAGAATGATGTTTACCTCTTTTGCGTTAAGTAAAACTTTTTGGCTCATATAATTTCCAAACGTATTTGGTGTACAAAGTTAAGGTAAAAAATTGTGGTTTACAATGTGGTGATAAATTTGTTATAAATAAAAAAGGCCTTTCAGAAATGAAAGGCCTTAATCTATAAATGAATAGGAAAATTATTTAGATTTTTTTCCGTCCATTTTATCTTTTAGAGCTTGTAACTGATCGTTAGCATCACCTAAAGTTGGTTTTGCTTCTGATGCAGTAGCTTCTGCTTTAGCAACAGCAGCTTTTACGTTTTCAATCTCTTCTTCTTTAAAGATAGCTGTATGAGAGGCAACTACACGCTTAAATTCTTTATTGAACTCAATAATTTTGAATTCAGCAGAGTCTCCTTTTTTCAATTTTTTACCATCTTCTTTTTCTAAATGACGTGCAGGTACAAAAGCAACGATATCCTCGTTAAACTCTACGGTAGCACCTTTGTCAACCATTTCAGAAATTTCAGCTGTATGAACTGTACCTAAAGCAAATTCGGTTTCGTATTTGTCCCATGGATTATCTGTAGTTTGCTTGTGACCTAAACTTAATTTACGTCCTTCTACATCTAATTCTAAAACAACTACCTCTAACTTGTCTCCTACGTTACAGAACTCGCTTGGATGCTTGATCTTTTTAGTCCAAGATAGATCAGAAATATAAATCAATCCATCAATACCTTCTTCCAATTCTACGAATACACCGAAGTTTGTGAAGTTACGAACGATTCCTGTGTGTTTAGAACCTACTGGGTATTTAGAAGTAATATCTGTCCATGGATCTGGTGTCAATTGTTTGATACCTAGTGACATTTTTCTATCTTCTCTATCAAGAGTTAAGATAACTGCTTCGATTTCATCACCAACGTTAACGAAATCTTGAGCCGAACGTAAATGTGTTGACCAAGACATTTCACTAACGTGAACTAGTCCTTCTACTCCATCAGCTACTTCAATAAATGCGCCATAATCAGCAATAACAACCACTTTACCTTTTACTTTATCTCCGATTTTTACATCATCGGCTAAAGCTTCCCAAGGGTGTTTGCTCAATTGCTTCAATCCTAATTGGATTCTTGATTTATCTTCATCAAAATCAAGGATAACAACGTTAAGTTTTTGGTCTAATTCAACGATTTCGTTTGGATGGTTGATACGTGACCAAGAAAGGTCAGTAATATGAATCAATCCATCAACGCCACCAAGATCAATAAACACACCGTAAGATGTAATGTTTTTAACAACACCTTCCAATACTTGACCTTTTTCTAACTGACCAATGATTTCTTTTTTCTGTTCTTCAATGTCAGCTTCGATAAGCGCTTTATGAGACACAACTATGTTTTTGAATTCGTGGTTGATTTTCACAACTTTAAACTCCATAGTTTTATTTACATATTGATCGTAATCTCTAATTGGCTTCACATCAATTTGAGAACCTGGCAAGAACGCTTCGATACCGAAAACATCTACAATCATACCACCTTTAGTTCTACATTTAACGAAACCATTAACGATTTCGCCTGTATCGTGAGCATTGTTCACACGATCCCAAGCTTTGATTACTCTTGCTTTACGGTGAGATAATACTAATTGTCCTGTTGCATCTTCACGAACGTCAATCAATACTTCTACTTTGTCACCAACTTTAAGATTTGGGTTGTAACGGAACTCATTAAGAGAGATTACACCTTCAGACTTTGCGTTGATGTCGATAATAGCATCACGATCAGAGATGAAAACAACTTCACCTTCTACAACTTCGTCATCTAAAGTGTCAACGAAATTTTCTGATACTAGTTTTTCAAATTCTTCAAGTTTTTTGTCATCAACTTGCTCAATTCCTTCTTCGTAATTGTGCCAATTGAAATCTTTTAAGAATTTTTCTGGATTTGCTTGTGCTTCCGATACTGTTGCTTTCGGAGCTTCAGCTGTTGCAGTTTCTACAGTTGCAGTCTCAACTACAGTTTCTTTTGCTTCAGTAGCTTCTACTTCAGCTGGGTTTGTTTCTTTTTCAGACATGTGCTGAATATTAATTTGTATTCTGTATGCTATTTGGAAATTTAAGCGAGTAACACACAGAAGCGTTATTGTTATATGATTTAATTCCTTTTTCTTTCCAAGCTTCGCTAAAAGGAGCGCAAAAATACAATATTTAACTTTGAATACCAAATAATTATATCTGATTATTTATATTCCATTTCAATTTTTTGAAATTGTTAAAAACTGACGTTCAACCTGTTAACTTTTTGGTATTATTATTGGTATATTTACTTCAGAATTAATTTATTAACTTAAAAACTTTATTATGATTAAATCAAAATACCAAAGTGTTTTGGATTTGGGAGAAAAACTGAACATTCAAAATGGTGACGTAAAAGAAGAAAATGGTGTCTTAAAAATTAAAGGAACTGCAAAAACACCTTACGAAAAAAACTTACTTTGGGATACCATCAAAGCTGCTGGAGGGCAAAACCCTACTGATATTGTTGCAGACATAAAAATAGCTGATAGTTCTGTTTACCACAGACATACCGTAAAAAGTGGTGAAACTTTAGGGAAAATCGCAAAGCATTATTATGGTGATGCTTCCAAATATCAAAAAATATTTGCTGCAAATTCAGATATTCTAAAAAATCCTGATTTGATACATCCAAATCAAGAATTGATTATCCCAAATTTATAATCGAGCAGATTTAACAAAACAAATAAGCGACTTCTAGGTCGCTTTTTTTATATGTTGCTTTTAATGGCTTTTTTTGCAAGCTTCAAAAGAGAACTAAACTGCTCTTCGATGGATAAATGAGAATTATCGAACTCAACAGCATCATTGGCTTTTACTAATGGTGAATCATCTCGTGTAGTGTCTATTCTGTCCCTAGAAGTGACATTTTCCAATACTTCATCATAACTAACATTGGCACCTTTTTCCAATAGTTCTTGATAACGACGCTTTGCTCTCGTTTCGGCTGAAGCAGTCATAAATATTTTTAATTCGGCATCAGGAAACACAACAGTTCCAATATCGCGACCATCCATGACGACCCCTTTATTTTTTCCCATTTGCTGTTGCTGTTCTACCAACATAGCTCTCACTTCCGATATTTCGGCAACTTTACTGACAAATTGGGAGACTTCTAAAGTTCTTATCTCTTTTTCAACATTTACGCCATTTAGATAAACTTCAGCAAACCCTAAATTTTTATTAAATTGAAATGAAATATTAATATCGTTCAAATGTGCAATCAATACATCACTATCAAAGCAATCTTTATCTATAAAGCCATTTTGCATTGCAAACAAAGTAACTGCGCGATACATTGCTCCAGAATCGACATATACATAGCCCAAAGCTTTGGCTAACTGCTTGGCGACAGTACTTTTTCCTGTAGAAGAAAATCCGTCGATGGCAATGGTAATATTGTTCATTAACGCAAGTCTATTTGTAATCCGAAAAAGCTCGTATTTGATGCTCCTGTATAGCGAGCATGAGTATAGCTAAATCGCATTTTGTTCATTTTTAGTCCAATTCCGAAAGACAATCCAGAAAAATTTCTTTGATCCACAATACGTAATTCTTCAGCCCTTCTAAAATTGTAACCCAATCTTACATTAAAAGCGCCTTCAGGAAACAACTCTGCTCCTAAAATAGTGTGGCGTAAGGTTTCGTTTAAAAAACCAACTTTTTCTTGAGTTTGATTGCCATCCAAATCGGTTGTAGCACGCGCAGGATTGGAGGCTCCAATTGGCCATTTTTGTAAGTTTTCAAAGGTCAAATGCCAACGAAGTGGCACGTTTTCTAAAGTTTGTGACATCCCGAAGTTGACCTCTAAAGGCAATTTTTCTTGCAAACCAGCGTAGGTTGTAAACTGTGTACCGAGATTTCTGACCACCAACGCGGCATGAAAATCCAACCGTTCATCAATGTACATCATAGCCACATCGACAGCTCCACCAATAGAGTTGTATTGTTCCAATTTGGAGGTAATGATTTTTCCATTAGCTCCTAAATAAAAATCTGAAAAAGGAATTTGGTATGCATAACCGAAAGATAAAGCGGCCTCGTTACCTGTAAATGTGCCAGTTGAGATTCCATTTTCATCATATCCATCAAAGGTACCATAGTTAATGTAAGTCATTCCTATATGAAATGTTTGTACATGTCTGTCCCAGGTGTAGGCATAAGCTGCAGTACCATAACTGATGCCACCAAGATAGCTCGAATAATTAAGTGATAATTGATTGTCCATTTCTGGATTAATGGCTGCAGGATTATACAAACCTCCAATGACATCATAATCAAAATTGGTGATGACCTTTCCTCCCAATGCTGCCTGTCGTGGTGAAGACACCAAATTAAGAAACTGATACGTTGCTTCACCACCAAGTTGCGAAAACAATGGTGTGGCAAACAAAACAATCAGCAACGTGGTAAACTTCTTTAGCATAGGCTTGCAAAAGTAATATTTCTTACTTAAAACGAATGTATGTTTGTTTTATTTTTGAATGAAAAAAAAACCTCAACATTTAGTTGAGGCTTTGGCTTATAAGTTTTTAGCATTCTTCACTTTCTGATTGGTAAGTGCCTGCTTTAAAACATCACTCATATCAGAGACATAATGGAAAGTCAGTCCTTTTAAATATTCAGCTTTTATTTCTTCAATGTCTGGTTTGTTGTCTTCACAAAGCAAAATATCAGTAATACGTGCACGTTTGGCTGCCAATATTTTTTCTTTGATACCTCCTACTGGCAATACTTTGCCTCTTAAAGTGATTTCACCTGTCATAGCAAGATTCTTTTTCACTTTTCTTTGTGTAAAAAGCGAAACTAAAGATGTTAACATTGTAACTCCAGCGCTAGGGCCATCTTTTGGTGTGGCACCTTCTGGTACATGGATATGTACATTGTATTTTTCAAATACTTCTGGATCGATTCCAAATTCGTCAGCATTTGCTTTGATATATTCCATGGCAATAGTGGCTGATTCTTTCATCACATTGCCAAGATTTCCTGTGATGGTCAAGTTTCCTTTTCCTTTAGAAAGGATAGATTCTATAAATAATATATCACCACCTACTTTTGTCCATGCCAAACCAGTGACTACACCTGCGACATTATTGTTCTCGTATTTATCACGTTCCATTTTTGGCGAACCTAACACTTCAATAATATCGTCGTTGGTGACTTTTACATTATAAGGTTCTTCCATTGCAATGTTTTTGGCTGCGTGACGTACCATTTTTGCCAGTTGCTTTTCGAGACCTCTCACACCAGATTCGCGAGTGTAACCTTCTACAATTTTTTCTAATTGAGGTTTTGCGATTTTTAAATGTGAATCGTTTAAACCATGTTCTTTCAATTGTTTAGGTAACAAATGACGCTTGCCGATTTCTACTTTCTCTTCAATCGTATATCCAGTCACATCAATAATCTCCATTCTATCTCTCAATGCAGGTTGAATGGTACTCAAACTGTTGGCTGTTGCTATGAACATCACTTTTGATAGGTCGAAACCCATTTCCAAGAAATTATCATAGAACTCACTATTCTGTTCTGGATCCAAAACTTCCAACATGGCCGATGAAGGGTCTCCTTGGTTACTATTGGTCAACTTATCAATCTCATCCAATACAAATACTGGATTGGATGTGCCTGCTTTTTTCAAACTTTGAAGGATCCGACCTGGCATTGCTCCAATATATGTTTTACGATGCCCTCTAATTTCAGCTTCATCTCTCAATCCACCCAATGACATTCTTACATATTCTCTTCCTAATGCTTCTGCAATAGATTTCCCAAGTGATGTTTTACCAACACCTGGAGGTCCATATAAACAAAGGATTGGTGATTTCATATCGTTGCGCAATTTCAACACTGCCAAATACTCGATGATACGTCGTTTAACGTCATCTAACCCATAATGGTCTCTATCAAGAATGCGCATGGCACGTTTAAGATCGAATTTGTCTTTACTGAATTCATTCCAAGGTAAATCGAGGAACAGATCGAGATAATTGCGCTGAATGGAATACTCCGACACTTGCGGATTCATACGTTGTAATTTGGACAATTCCTTATGGAAATGCTCATCTATTTTATCGTCCCACATTTTTGCTTTGGCTCGTTCACGCATGTCTTCGATTTCTTCGTCATACGAAACGCCACCCAACTCTTCTTGAATCGTTTTCATTTGTTGATGCAAGAAATACTCACGTTGTTGCTGATTCATATCGCTCTGCACCTTACTTTGAATATCGTTTTTAAGCTCCAATTTCTGGAACTCCATATTCATATATTTTAAGGTTGCCAATGCTCGCTCTTTTAAATCGTTGATTTCCAATAGTTTTTGCTTTTCTTCAACCGAAAGATTCATGTTGGAAGACACAAAATTGATAAGGAACGAACTGCTTTCAATGTTCTTAATGGCAAATGTAGCCTCTGTTGGAATGTTTGGACTATCCTTTATGATCTGAAGTGCCAATTCTTTAATCGAATCGATAATTGTAGAAAACTCGACATTATCTTGAGCAGGTTTAGCTTCAGCCACATCATTTACAGTTGCAGTAATGTATGGTTTTTCTGTGATGACCTGATTGATATTAAAGCGTTTTTTGCCTTGAATGATAATTGTTGTATTACCATCAGGCATTTTTAGCACACGAAGTATTCTTGCAACAGTTCCTGTCTTATAAATATCCTTCCCACTTGGGTCTTCAATGGTTTCGTCCTTTTGAGAAACGACACCAATAACCTTGCTGCCTTTATTGGCATCGTTAATCAGTTTTATCGATTTATCTCTACCAGCTGTGATAGGAATGACGACACCAGGAAACAGGACTGTATTGCGCAATGGTAAAATAGGAAGTGTTTCTGGTAACGATTCGTTGTTTATTTCTGCTTCGTCTTCTGGAGTCATTAAAGGAATTAATTCTGAATTTTCATCAAAATCCTGAAATGACAAACTGTCAAGACTTAAAAATTTAGATTTAGCCATATTTATTTTTAGGTCATTCTGTCATTAAAATTACAGAATGCATTATTATGTTTATTTATAAAAATATCTTGTTTTGATTGATTTTCAGCAATTTAACCATTTAACCAATCAAATTCTCTTACTATAAATTCAATAGTTATGCCATTAGTCGGTAGATAATCAAAAACTTTTTTAAAAAAAGTGTAACAAACTTTACTTAACTTCATCATTATACTAAAGCAATTGTATTTTTTGACACTAACCAATCAAAATATTGAAGAGCTCTTACAGCTTTGTAAATCGAATAACCAACGTGCGCAGCTTGAGGTTTATAACAGATACTACAAAGCGATGTACAATACGTCCTTTAGAATTGTGAAAGACAGTTTTAAGGCTGAAGACATCATGCAAGAATCGTTTTTGTCAGCATTTACAAAGTTAGACAGTTTAAAAGAGGTTTCGATGTTTGGGTCATGGTTAAAACGGATTGTGATAAACAATAGTATTCATTATTACAAACAAGGAGCGAAATATAATGATGTGCCGTTAGATGATGTCATATACAAAGTTGAAGATGAGCAAGGAATCGCCGAAGATGATGATTTGATGTCGATAAAAGCATCACAAATTATGTCAACGATGAAACTTTTGAAGGACAATTACCAATTAGGTTTAACGCTCCACTTGATAGAAGGTTACGATTATGAAGAGATTTGTGACATTATGAATATCAGTCCAGCCAATTGCAGAACCATGATCTCACGAGCCAAAGATAGTTTAAGACAAAAATTGCTTTCGATAGCATAAAAAAAAGACAATGAAAAAAGATAATTTAGAACAGCTTTTTGAGAGTTTGAAAAATGAGTTTGATGTTGAAATTCCAAATCTAGGACATCAGGATCGCTTTTTGTCAAAATTGAATGACAATCATTCAAAAGTGGCGCATGTATCAACAAAACACTTAAAATTATGGAAACCATTAACAGCAGTTGCTGCCATGCTTTTAGTATGTTTTAGCTTGTTTACAGTTATAAATGCTCAACCAGAAATCAAAGACTTGGCAAGTGTTTCGCCAGAGCTGTCCAAAACACAGGACTTTTTCACATCAACAATTGAAAGCGAACTCAATAAACTGAATCAAGAACGTTCTCCAGAAACCAAAGCACTTATTGATGATGCTATGAAACAAATGAAAATCCTTGAAAACGATTACGAAAAACTAAAAAAAGACCTTACCGAAAGTGGTGACGATAAACGCGTTATCTATGCCATGATCAGTAATTTTCAGAACAGAATTAATGTTTTACAAACTGTTTTGGAACATATTGAAGACATCAAAAAATTAAAACAAATAACCCTATAACTAAAAATCAATACTACTCCTTTTGTAAAAAAAAATAAAGATCATGAAAACACAACTACTATACAGAGCAATCTTTGCATTTCTATTGGTTCCAACCTTGGTTTTGGCCAACAACAACCCAACCTGGAATGGTAAACACACCAAAGAGAAAACCATCAAAAAAGAATTTACCGTAAACACAAATGCGATGTTGAAGGTCAACAACAGTTACGGAAACGTCAATGTCATCACCTATTCTGGTAACAAGACATTGATTGAAGTGACGGTAAAAACGAACAGTAATGATGAAGATAAAGCACAGAAAAAATTAGATGAAATTACAGTGGAATTTAATGGTTCAGCTGATTTTGTCTCTGCCAAAACAATTTTTAACAAGAACAAGTCGAATTCATGGTGGAATTGGGGGAAAAACAACAATGTAAACATGGAAATCAACTATGTTATAAAATTACCAATAACCAACAGTGTCGATTTGAACAATGATTATGGAAGCATTAACCTTGATAAATTGGAAGGTAGAGCAATCATTAACTGCGATTATGGAAAAATAACCACTAAAGAACTAATGGCAGACAACAATTCTATATCATTCGATTACACACACAACAGCTATTTTGAATATATAAAAAGTGGAAAAATAAACGCCGATTATAGCGATTATACGGTTTCAAAGACCAAAAGTTTAGACATTAATGCTGATTACACCAAGTCGGTTGTAAAGATAGCCGAAGATGTCAGTTACAATTGCGATTATGGTTCTATTACCATTGAGAAAGCTAATAACGTTACCGGAAATGGCGATTATCTGACCACTGTTATTGGTGATGTCTATAAAAATGTCGGCATAGAAGCAGATTATGGTTCTATAAAAATTGGAAAAATGACTGTAAATGCTGGAAACTTGACTATAGAATCTAATTATACTGGTATCACCATTGGTTACGATTCAGCTTACACATTTAAGTTCGATATCGATTTAGAATATGCATCCTTAAGGGATTCAGACGGTTTTGAATTCACTAAAAAGAAAGTAGAATCAACCGACAAATACTATCAAGGGTATTATGGAAGCTCATCATCCTTGAACATGATTAGAATCAAATCTGATTATGGCAGTATATCTTTCAAAAGAAATTAATCAAAAAACAAAAAACCATGAAAAAACTATTTGTATTAGTGGCTACGCTTTTGGTAGTGGTTACCACACAAGCTCAAAAGAAAATTAAAGGCAATGGAAAAATGACAACCATTACCAGAACCACATCAGACTATGATGGTGTTAAATGTGCTGGCTCGTTTGATTATATTTTGGTTTCAGGAACCGAAGGAAAAATCACAATTGAAGGAGAAAAAAACCTTCTCGAATATATTGTTACTGAAGTAAAAGACGGAAACCTTATCGTCAAAACCGAAGATAGAATCAACTTACGTACAAGTTATAACAAAACCATTAAAATCACAATTCCGTTTCAGGACATTAATAGTGTTTCTTTAGCAGGTTCAGGTGACTTATGGAACGAAGATAAAATTACTTCAACCAATCTTAAAGTAGCTCTTGCAGGTTCAGGTGATTTAAAACTAACCGTCGATGCTTCAAGTATCGATGCTAGTTTAGCAGGTTCGGGAGATTTGACCCTCAAAGGAAATACCAATAGTTTGGAAGCAAGCGTTGCAGGTTCAGGTGATTTTCATGGATTTGATTTGCAAACCAATCACACCATTGTTTCTGTAGCTGGTTCAGGTGATGCAACAGTGGTAAGCAATGAAAGTCTTAAAGCAAGAGTTTCAGGTTCTGGAGACATCAAATACAAAGGCAACCCAAAAACAGAAGATACAAAAGTAGCTGGTTCTGGCAAGATTGAAAGTAACTAAGCAAGCCTTATTTATCCTAAAAATATACTACATCGAAATTCCCTTCGGTAATATGTTGAATTGAACCATTTTCAGAATTAACAACACATTCAAACCTTCCTTTAATATGTTGGTTTGCAATGTCGTGTTCCAAAATTACGATGTAACCTTCACCAATCCCACTTTCTAACAGATTAGCAAGATTGCTATAAGTGACGTTTAAATTCGGAACAGTAATAATGGTTTGTGGATTATAATAATAGGTTCCAACAGTAATATCAGATGGAAGATAAAGGATGATGGAATGGTAATTGTTTTCTGAACCAGTAATGGCTATAAAATTACTGTCAATGGGATCTGTGGATAGTGTCGTATAAATTTGATGGACAATGAATTCCTGACCATTCAATTTGGCATAGAAAGAGTTTTTGAAGTCATCTATAATATCTGGATTGTCATCAGATTCAACAATGAACAATTCACCATCATAAGGTTCATTGCCACATGAACAAACGATAGCCAACACTGTCAATAACAACAAAAATGGTGAAAAGGCTCTCATTGCACTCTTTTCATTAAAGATACGAATTTATGCCTAAATGTTTGCTTTACTCTTTTGGTACCCTAAAAAGAAGAATTATTCCAACCAAAAAGAAAATGAACAAGAACAGAATAGCATTACGCATGCTCCCTGTAAACTGGTCGATGATCGCAAAAATGACCATTCCGATTACGATTCCTATTTTTTCGGCTACATCATAAAAACTGAAATAAGAAGTTGTGTCTTTAGTATCTGGTAAAAATTTAGAATAAGTAGAGCGTGCCAACGCTTGGATGCCTCCCATAACGAAACCCACACAAGCTGCTGCAATGTAAAAATCGATGGGAGTAATCATAAAATAAGCATAAAAACATAATGACATCCATATAAAATTGACAAAAATCAAGGTTTTTATATTACCAAATTTTGCCGATGCCTTTGAGGTCAATACAGCTCCCAAAATAGCAACCAATTGAATGATCAATATACTGATGATCAACCCCATAGTTTTCTCATCGGCATCAGCCCAAGCAATTTCTTCTTCGCCAAAATAAACAGCCACCAACATAATGGTCTGTACAGCCATACTGAACACAAAAAAAGCAGCCAAATATCGTTTTAATCTTAAGTTTTGTTTTAACTGGTTCCAGACTAGCTTCAACTCCCTAAAGCCATTAAAAACGACTGCTTTGGTAACTTTATGGCCAGATGACGTTCCTTTTGGCAACCAATAAAAACTGTATTGACTGAACAGAATCCACCACAGACCTACAGTTACGAATGAATAACGCATCATCTGCATTTTAGATTCACCATCGTCTTGACTCATAACCATCACCAGATTAATAATCAACAATAAGACACTTCCGATATAACCAAAACTAAAGCCTTTGGCACTGATCTTGTCCTGTTGTTCTTCAAAAGCAATATCAGGCAAATATGAGTTGTAAAACACCAAACTTCCCCAATACCCTATAAGTCCCATGAAATAAAACAGCAAGCTCAAATAAATATGGTCTAGGCTAAACCAATACAATCCAATGCAACCCAAACCGCCAACATAACAGAAAAACTTCATGAAATTTTTCTTATTTCCAACATAATCAGCAATTCCAGATAATAATGGAGAAGTAAAAGAAACCACTAAAAAAGTAAAAGCAGTCACGAAGGTAATGAGTGCAGTACTTTTAAATTGAAAACCAAACGCTGGCACTACTTTTTCAAGCTGATTTATAAACAGTGCCGAATAAAAAATTGGAAATATTGAAGAAGCTATAGTTAAAGTATAAACTGAATTTGCCCAATCGTAAAATGCCCAAGCATTTAATAATTTCTTGCTTCCTTTTTGAAGTTCTGCCATAAATAAAAAATAAAAGCTGCTCTTTTTTGAGCAGCTTCTAAATTAGATAATTATTTTAAAATAGCGGTTATTTAACTTTTAAATGATGTCACTCCAAATTTTTTGGCTTCTTCAACAGCTTTTGGCGCCAAAGCTTCAATGTTTTTAATACGTGTTTCGTTACTTGGGTGTGTACTCAAAAATTCTGGTGGCGCTTGCCCTCCACTTTGTGCACTCATACGTCTCCATAAATTTGCAGCTTCCATTGGTTCATAGCCTGCAATTGCCATTAAATACAATCCAATCTCATCTGCTTGAGATTCATGATTTCTACTAAAAGGCAGCATCACTCCCACTGTTGTACCTACGCCATAGGCTTGATTGAAAATATTTAAAGTCTGTTGATCTTTGATGGCAACATTACCAGCAACAGCACCAAATTGCTGTAACATGCCAGCACTCATACGTTGTTGTCCATGGTTGGCCAAGGCATGAGACACTTCGTGTCCCATTATGGCTGCAATACCAGACTCGCCATCTGCTATGGGTAAAATTCCTGTGTAAAACACGATTTTTCCGCCAGGCATACACCATGCGTTAACCGTTTTGTCTTCAACGAGATTATATTCCCATTTATATCCTTCCAAGTAACTTTGGTACCCATTGGCATTTAACCAACGTTCGGCAGCTACTGCTATTTTTTGTCCAACTCGTTTAACCATATCTGCATCTTTGGTTCCTGTTATCACCTTGTTTTCATTCAAAAACTGGTCGTATTGTGCAAATGCAGTTGGAAAAATTTGTGAATTAGGAACTAACGCTAATGTTTTTTTTCCTGTAAATGGATTGGTAGCGCATGATAGGAATAGAGCAACGGCTCCAAATGCTACTATTTTGTTTTTAAGGTTCATGATGTAATTCTTTTTTATTTCCTAGCTAAAGAAAACTGTTAATGGTATAATTGTTAATTTATCACTTATAAAAATACAAAAATCATTCCTTTCTTTTCTGTACTGAACAATTTTTTGCAAACCGCATTATTATGAACAACTGTTACTTCCCAAAAAGATGAATCTCTGAAAAATTCTTATCGACAACCATTGTGTTGTCTCCATTTAAATGTACATCACTTAAAGGAATATCAACATTATCCAATTGTACTTTGACAACTTTAAATGGTAATCCATGAAAATGCAATTTAAAACGCTCATACTTTGTAACATATTTTCCTTCCTTATGCTGCTGTATGATCAATTCGTTTGTTTTTCCTGTTAGTTTGAAAGTCCTTAAGCTATACCTGCCTTTGGTATAATCATAACCATCATGGGCATCGTCAAACATTTCAGAATCTTCCTTACCATCTTTAAAATAAACTTCTAGAGTGATTTCGTCAATCTCTTTTTCACCAACATATTGCTGTACTGGAAATTTAGGAATAATGGCTCCTTCTTTTACAAAAATTGGCATGCTGTCTATATCGGCATCTACCCATGCTTCTCTTCCTCCATTGACTACTTGGTCATTCCAATAGTTTACCCATTTTCCTCTTGGAAAAAACATACGTCGTCCTCTGGCATTAGGTTCTAAAATTGGGCAAATCAACATTTGGTCCCCAAAAATAAACTCATCGGTTCTGTAATGTGTATGGATGTCATCTTGGTCATACAACACCAATGATTTAAGCATTGGAATACCTTCTTCAACATATTTCCAAAAAGATGTATATAAATATGGTAAGAGTTGGTAACGCAATTCGATAAACTTACGTACAATATTGGTCACATCATCATCAAACGCCCAAGGTTCTTGATTGCCATGATCTCCAGAAGAATGCACACGACAGAACGGATGAAAAACACCCAATTGAATCCAACGTGTGAATAATTCGCCTTGTGGTTGCTCGGCAAATCCTCCGATATCACTTCCCGCAAACGAAAAACCAGACATTGCTAAACGTTGTGCTTGAATGTTGGCAATCCATAAATGTTCCCAAGTGGCCACATTGTCACCTGTCCAAGTAGATGTATATCGTTGGGTTCCAGAATAAGCAGCACGAGTAATAACAAAAGGACGTTTTGGATAGGCAAATTTCTTTACACCTTGATATGTGGCTCTAGCCATTTGCATTCCGTAAACATTATGTGCTTTTCTGTGGCTGCAACGATTACCATCATATTCGTGTCGCACATCATCAGGGAAGGTTTTATTTGGCACTTCCATGACCGCTGGCTCATTCATATCGTTCCAAACTCCTTTAACACCTATATCCTCTATCAACTCTCGATAGAGTTCTGACCACCAATCTCGTACTTTTTTATTGGTAAAATCTGGAAAATAACATTCACCAGGCCACACTTTACCTTTCATATAAGCGCCATCAGCACGCTTGCAGAAATAATCATTTTCCAATGCTTCTTTAAACACAGAATAGTCTTTATCAATCTTGATGCCTGGGTCAATAATGACAACGGTTTTAAAACCATCATCTAATAATTCCTTTACCATACGTTTTGGCTCTGGAAAATGTTCTTTGCTCCATGTAAAACAACGAAATCCTTCCATATAATCGATGTCCAAATAAATGGCATCGCAAGGTATTTTTAAATCTCTGAACTTTTGAGTGATTTCCTTGACTTTGCTTTCTGGATAATAACTCCATTTGCATTGATGAAAACCCAAAGCCCAAAGCGGTGGCAATTGATGTGGCTTTCCTGTTAAATCTGTATAATTTGCAACGACATCTTCCATTTTTGGTCCATAAATGAAATAGTAATTCATTTCACCTCCTTGAGCCCAAAAACTTGTAACATTGCGACGTTCGTGAGAAAAATCAAAATACGAACGGAATGTGTTGTCAAAAAAGATACCATATGCCTTTTTGTTATACAAACCAGTAAAAAAAGGAATGGCTTTATAGATTGGATCGGTTCCTTTTCCGTAAGCATACGAGTCAGTCACCCAGTTTTCAAAGCGTTTGCCTTTCAAATTAAGCTCTACAGGCTTATCGCCAAGTCCAAAATAGCATTCGCCATCATGCGACTTTTTGCTCATTTTTACGATGTTGCCACCATATTCATAACTTTCTTCCCAATGGAAGCCAATTTCATCTTCATTAATTAATTTACCATCGAGCGCATCAAAAATAGAAACTCGCAAATTTGATTTTTGAATAAAGCAAACCAACTTTGAGGTTGTTATTCTATACACACTGCTATCTTCCTCTATTTCAAGATGATTATATCCTGTGCTTGCGTATTTGGTAATGGCATATGAGAAATCCTTATCAAAAGTACCAGTGGTAGTATATCGAAATCGTAAAACACTATCTCGAAGAACGGTTAACTCTAGTATGACATCATTTTCTGTGGAAAAATATAAGGTATCGACATCTTTTTTGTAGGCAATTATTTTTGATGGGAATAAATTCCCTTTATGTTCTAATTCGGTATTTACAATCATAGTTTATATATTGAAGAACACAAAAAAACGCATAAGTTTTCAGATTTAAAACATAAGTTTTGATGAATTGTTAACTATAACGTTTTCGGATTGTTTATTTTGAAAGGTTTTATGTCCTTTTACTTTTTACTTTTTTTTCGGCAGCTTTTGGTTTCGCTTTTACTGCTTTTTTAGAATCTGGTTTTTCTTTTGGTATTGCTGTTTTTTTATCAATTTTTTTAGGTCTTGCTTTAGGCTTTTTGCCTACAGCATCTTTATCTGCTTTTTCTGTGCTTTTTGTGGTTGCTTTTGGTTTAGATTTGGCCACTTTTTTTGGAACAGCTTTTGCTTTTTTCTTTGGAGCTACGGCTTTAGCAATTTCGGTATATTTAAAAGCCACCATCCCCAAAGGCGGAATGGTTATATCTGCTGAAAAATCACGAAAATGTTGAGGCTCTTTTTGAGATGCAAATGGTTTGTTGGTAAAATCGCCTGTTCCATTATATTGTTTAGAATCACTGTTGAAAATTTCTTTCAGTTTTCCTTTATGTGGGATACCTATACGGTAGTTTTTCAACGGAATCGGTGTCATATTGCAGACCACAATGATATCATCCATCGGCTTTTCGGAATGTCTAACATATACATATACCGAGTTTTTATGATCGCTATGATCAATCCATTCAAAACCTGTCCAATCAAATTGCTTAAGATGTAAAGCTGGCTCATTTATGTACAATGCGTTTAAATCTTTTAATAAAGTTTGAATGCCTTTGTGGAAATCGTACTGCAACAAATCCCAATCTAAACCCTTCTTGAAATTCCATTCACTGGTTTGAGCAAATTCACACCCTTGAAACAACAGTTTAGTGCCAGGATGCGTAAACATATAACTATACAACACTCTCAAATTAGCAAACTTTTGCCATTCATCTCCTGGCATCTTATGTATCATAGATGCTTTGCCATGCACAACTTCGTCGTGTGAAAAAGGCAAGACAAAATTCTCTGTAAAAGCATAAGTCATGGCAAATGTTAGGTCATTTTGATGAAAACGTCTGTAAATAGGTTCTTTTGCAAAATATTTTAAAGTGTCATGCATCCAGCCCATCATCCATTTCATACCAAAGCCAAGTCCGCCCAAAAAAGTTGGTTTTGAAACCATTGGGAAAGCTGTAGATTCTTCAGCAATCGTTTGTACATCAGGAAAGCTGCTGTAAACTGCTTCATTCATATCTCGCATGAAAGAAATAGCTTCTAGGTTTTCGCGTCCACCAAAAATGTTTGGTTCCCATTCGCCCTCATTTCTGGAGTAATCTAAAAACAACATCGAAGCGACTGCATCAACTCGCAATCCGTCTGCGTGGTATTGGTCGAGCCAAAAAATAGCATTACTTATTAAAAATGAACGCACTTCATTACGCCCATAATTAAATATCAGGCTTTTCCAATCGTTATGGTAGCCTTTTCGTTTATCGGGATGCTCATAAAGGCATGAACCATCAAAATATCCAAGTCCATGAGCATCTTCTGGGAAATGCGATGGTACCCAGTCGAGAATAACTCCAATATCATTTTTATGAAACATATCGACCAAAAACTTGAATTCTTCAGGATATCCAAAGCGTGATGTTGGCGCAAAATATCCTGTGATTTGATAGCCCCAACTTGGGTCGTAAGGATATTCCATAATTGGCATCAACTCTACATGTGTAAAATTCATGTCTTTTACATATGTCACTAACTTATCGGCCAGCTCTATATAAGATAAATAACGATCTTCTGTTGGGTGGCGTTTCCATGAGCCCAAATGCACTTCATATACTGAAAACGGAGCATCTAGAGCATTCTTGGCTTTTCGTTTTTTTAACCATTTTGAATCTTTCCATTTATAATCATCTTCCCAAACAATCGAAGCCGTTTGCGGTGGATGCTCATTTCTTCGAGCATAAGGGTCGGCCTTTTCAGTTTTAATGTTATCGATGGAACTATGGATTTTATATTTATAAACCGTTCCTTTTCCTACATGTGGAACAAACCCTTCCCAAATACCACTTTTGTCCCAACGAACATTGAGTTGATGTTGGCCATCTGTCCAAAAGTTAAAATCACCAATCACAGACACCTGTTTTGCTGTTGGTGCCCAAACGGCAAAATAAGTTCCCTCTACACCATCAACCGTTGTAATATGAGAGCCAAATTTTTCATAAAGGCGAAAATGTTTTCCAGCAAAAAAAAGATTGATATCAAATTCAGTAAAAAGACTGTGGACAATAACTTTTGATGTTGGTTGGTTCTTCATAATTTTAAAACACAAATGATTTTGTTACCAATTTACCATTTTTTGAATGATTTGGTGCAAAACCGAAGGTATTAAATTTTCGTACCTTTATGTAAGGCAGACGATTCATTAAAATGTTTCAATTTAAAATTAAGCTATATGAAGTAAATAGTAAGATTATGAAACATCTAACGACTCATTTAACATATAAAACAAAAACCAAAATGAAAAACACTGTCATCATACTTTTATTGAGTTTACTTTTTAGCTGTAACTCATCAGCCCAAAAAAAAGAACAAACGACTTCAAAAAAAGAAACATTCAAAGTCACTAAAACCGATGCTGAATGGAAAGCTCAATTAATCGACGAGCAATACTACATTTTACGAAAAGCTGGTACAGAGCGTCCTTTTTCGAGTCCATTAAACAAAAATTATAAACCTGGCACCTATGTCTGTGCTGGTTGTAAAACACCTCTTTTTAAAAGTGAACACAAATTTGATTCTGGTACAGGTTGGCCAAGTTTTGATAGACCGATTGAAGGCAATGTCGCTTATGGCACAGATTCAAATTTGGGCTATACCAGAGATGAAGAGCATTGTGCCACCTGTGGTGGACATCTAGGACATGTATTTGATGATGGTCCAAGAAACACAACTGGAAAGCGTCACTGTATCAATGGAGATGCATTAGAGTTTATTCCAAAATCATAACTTCCTTTTTAATTAAATTTATCAAATAGTGATATAAAATCTAACTATGAATTGCCATAGTTTTTATGATTTTGTATCACTACTTTTATGTGTCTTTTTTAAATAATTATAACATGGAAAGCATATACATTTCTGGCATCATTAAACAGTTTAATTATTATAAAACTGTTGGCGACAAAACTTTTGAGCAATTGAGCTTTGAAGACATGAACTATCAACCTAATCAAGTTTCAAACAGCATCTCTATCATAGTGAAACATATGGTTGGGAATATGTTAAGCCGTTGGACCAATTTTTTAATTGAAGATGGCGAAAAGCCTTGGAGACAACGTGAACAGGAGTTTGAGGCTAGTTACACTTCAAAGGACGAGTTGATTGCTGCTTGGGAAAAAGGCTGGCAGTGCGTGTTTAATGCCATTATACCTTTGCAAGACAGTGATATGGACACAATTGTATATATACGCAATGAGGGACATACGGTTGCAGAAGCTATTTTTAGGCAATTAGGGCATTACCCATATCATATTGGCCAAATTGCTTATATTGGAAAAATGCTGAAAGGAAACGACTGGAAATCATTGTCTATACCAAAAGGAGGCTCATCTACTTATAATGAAGAGAAATTCAGTAAAGATAAAGGCAGAAGGCATTTTACAGATAACATTTGATTTTAAATAAAGAGGACCTTTAAGCAATATTGTTTAAAGGTCCTCTTTGTGGGTTTCAAAACTTTATTTTAAAGTACTCATTGTGTAATAACCGATTTCAGAAGTTATTTTACCATCATCATTAATATAATGAACCAAATGTAGTGGTAAAGTTACTTTTTTACCATCAGACTTTCTTGTCAATCTAGCATCCCACCAAGACATCACTATTTTTAGTTTAGGTGATTCATACTCCAAATAATCAGGAAAACCAACCACATCAATACTATCAATTGTCCAATCTTTCAACATTGCTTTGAAACTTGCCTTTTCTTGTGCCAGCGTATTAGACTCGCCCTGTGGCATATCTAAATTTGTAAAACCTGCATTGTCAGTAAAATAGCTAAATGCTTTATCTGCATCTCCATGCTCTAGAGCAACTACCATCTTTCGAACTGTATTTATGTTTTCGTGCTGATTGTAAATAATCCCATTTTTTCTTGGATTAAATGCATCTCTCATTTCTGACCAAACACTAGCATCATCATAAGTAACAATTCTAGAAATTTTATTGTCCTTATTCACTAAATACAACCTATGCATAGGCATATCAATTTTAACACCAGTGTTCTTATGGACACCCTTGATTTGATCCCAAGTCTGAACCCAAAACCCCGAATCATTATCATACTCTATCGCATCTGGATATGCTCCTTTTGTTCTTGAGATGCTGAAATAATCAATATTGTTTTTCCATCCCTTAACCGAACTCACAAATTGTTGCTTATTTGTTCCTTTAGCATCTGGATTAGAGTTCATGCCATTAAAGGCCTTAAAATCATCTGCTAAATACCCTGCAACCTTAATAGTATCTCCAGCAACAAAAGCCTGTTGCATATTTTCAACCATAGTAATAGCTGGATGCTCTTTGTAGATTGTTCCGTTTTTTTGTTTTTGGGGAAACATGATGCATGTAAAAAACATCATGATAACAATTAGTTTTGTTCTCATAATTTTATAATGTTGGTTAGTAAAGATCTTTAAGATACCAAAAAAAACTGATAATCAAGACTTTATATGTAGTATTGTTTTTTCATTATTTCAATAAAAACACAATTTTGAGAGTAAATAATGCCAAACTTCCTACAAAAAACATTTTCTCTTTTGATAATATTATATATTAATGTGATATTAATTTCAGATTAGTCATTCATGAGAAAACAACTATGTAGCATAGGCTTCTTTTATAATTAAAGGTCTTTCTTCTTGAGATGATTTTTTTATGATTCTAAATTCTTTATTAAATTTAGGTTTTGTAAATTCGTAGCTTCTATTAATGATTAAACAAATCAAATGAGTAAATACGATATTATTGTCCTTGGAAGTGGTCCTGGAGGCTACGTTACTGCGATTAGAGCTTCACAATTAGGTTTTAAAACTGCTGTTGTCGAAAAAGAAAGTCTAGGAGGTGTTTGTCTTAATTGGGGCTGTATACCAACAAAAGCTTTATTAAAATCTGCCCAAGTTTTTGATTATTTAAAACATGCTGAAGATTATGGCTTGTCTGTAAAAGGTGCTGATAAAGATTTTGGTGCTGTTGTAAAACGTAGTCGTGGTGTTGCTGAAGGCATGAGTAAAGGTGTTCAGTTTTTGATGAAAAAGAATAAAATTGATGTCATTGAAGGTTTTGGAAAACTTAAAGCTGGAAAAAAAGTTGATGTTGATGGAAAAGAATACAGCGCTGATCATATTATAATTGCAACTGGAGCTCGCTCACGCGAATTGCCAAGTTTACCACAAGATGGTAAAAAAGTAATTGGTTATAGAGAAGCAATGAGTTTGAAAGAACAACCAAAAAAGATGATTGTGGTTGGCTCTGGTGCCATTGGTGTTGAGTTTGCCTACTTCTACAACTCTATGGGAACTGAAGTAACTATTGTTGAATTCTTACCTAACGTTGTGCCTGTTGAAGATGAAGATGTTTCTAAACAATTAGAAAAGTCCTTCAAGAAAAGTGGTATTAACATAATGACATCATCAGAAGTTACAAAAGTAGATACATCTGGTAAAGGTGTTGTTGCAACCGTAAAAACATCAAAAGGTGAAGAAACCTTGGAAGCAGATATTATACTTTCGGCTGTTGGTATCAAGTCTAACATTGAAAATATCGGTTTAGAAGATGTTGGGATTGCCGTAGATAGAGATAAAATTTTGGTGAATGACTATTATCAAACCAATATTCCTGGTTACTACGCCATTGGAGATGTCACTCCTGGTCAGGCTTTAGCTCACGTAGCATCTGCTGAAGGTATCCTTTGTGTAGAAAAAATTGCTGGCCAACATGTCGAAGCATTAGATTATGGAAATATACCTGGTTGTACCTATTGCTATCCAGAAATTGCGAGTGTAGGTTTGACCGAAAAGCAAGCTAAAGAGAAAGGATATGATATAAAAGTGGGTAAATTCCCATTCTCCGCATCTGGTAAGGCAAGTGCTTCTGGAGCAAAAGATGGCTTTGTGAAAGTTATTTTTGATGCGAAATATGGCGAATGGCTTGGTTGCCATATGATTGGAGCTGGAGTAACAGATATGATTGCTGAAGCAGTTTTAGGACGTAAATTGGAGACTACAGGACATGAAGTGTTAAAAGCTGTACATCCACATCCTACGATGAGTGAAGCAGTTATGGAGGCTGTTGCTGATGCTTATGGCGAGGTGATACATTTATAGAGTCCATCCTAGTCTTCCCACTCCGAAGTATCGGGAGGAAGAAACTCTTACTCAAATTTAAAAATCTAGATTAAAAAAATGCGATTCTGTTTAGAATCGCATTTTTCTTATTTATAAGGGTGAAAACCTTCTCCAGAAAGCTTATGATGGGCTTATAAAGCTCTGAATTGCCAATTCATAACTCTGTAGCCCAAAACCAATGATAATTCCTTTGGTATGTGGCGAAATGTAAGATTGGTGTCTTATTTTTTCCCTTGAAAATGTATTTGAAATGTGGACTTCCACAACTGGTGTTTTGATTGCTTTTACAGCATCACCAATACCAACAGATGTATGAGTGTAAGCTGCAGCGTTTAAAATAATACCATCATAGTTAAAACCTACCTCTTGAAGTTTATTGATTATTTCACCTTCTACATTTGATTGGTAATGCTCAATTGAGATAGTTGGATACTTGCCTTTCAGTTCTTTCATAAATTCGGTAAACGACAGACTTCCATAAAGTTCAGGCTCTCGTGTGCCTAGAAGGTTGAGATTTGGACCATTGATGATGATGAGTTTCTTCATGTAGTAAAGATATTAAAATTTAGGCATAAAAAAACCGAAGTTTTAGGCTTCGGTTATATGATGAGAATTTATGATTTAGAACTTATATCCTAAACCAACATTTAAAGTATTCACTTTATCAGACACATTAAAATCATTATCGGTATATCTGTTAGTTAGTTCAAAACTGTATCTAGCATCCAAGAAAAAATGTTCATTGATTTCATAACCCAACCCAAAAGACAAATCAAGACCAAATGAATTAAATCCGTCTACAACTTCATCTAAAATAAAATTTGCCTGTGGTCCAGCCTGTAAATTAAATTTCTCTGCAACATAATACTTTGCCAGAACAGGAATATACAAGAATCCTGTTTCTGCTGCATTGGCATAAAGCATTTTTGGCTCTACATGAAATTTTTCTGAAACAGTGATGTCAACTAAAGCTCCAATGTAAAAACCAGATTCACTTGACGAAACCGTTAATTCTTCAAATTTTGCTCGTTCTGTAATGTTAGTGTAACCAGCAGCAATACCAAACTTTGCGTTTTGAGCAGAAATAATTGATGTTGTAAAAAGTGCAATCGCAGCACATAAAACTAATTTTTTCATAAAATAGATTTGTTTAAAATAGGTTAAAATTAAAGCGCCAAAAATAGTTCAAAATATATTGCAAATAATCATGGATGTCAGAATTTTTTTATGCGTTTTTCATAAAAAAAAGACATAAAAAAACCGAAGCTTTTGGCTTCGGTCTTTTTTAACTTATTCTTAATGATTAAAAGTTATAACCAACTGAAAGTTGGATTACATTGTTTTTTAAATCTCCTCCATCAAAATCAGCAATATTGCCTAAACCTAAATTATAACGAGCAGCAAAATTTAATCCACTGTCCATTTTATAACCTAGACCAATTGCTCCACCGAAATCTATTCCTTTTAGATCATCTTTAATATCAAAAGACTCACCTTCAGCTTTAACTTTTGCTGACATTAAAAATCCAACTTGTGGACCTGCTTCAATGCTAAATCCTTCAGCTACAGTAAACTTTGCAAGTACAGGAAGATTGATATAATCTAAATTATAGTCAACATCCACACCTTCTTCAGTGTCTTTAGCTCCTTGAGAAGAATACACTAATTCTGGTTGTACTGCGAATTTTTCTGATATACCAATAACAGCAACGCCTCCAACATGGAAACCAGTTTTGCCATCAAGACCATCAGCATCATCGCCAGTTAAAGAAGCAAAGTTAACACCTGCTTTTACTCCGAATTTTACTTCTTGAGCATTTACATTACTTAATCCAAAAACTGCAACAGCAGCTAATAACATTAATTTTTTCATAATTTTATAAGTTTTTAAAATTGATTGATACAAACTAAAGACATTTTTTTGATATAATAAAAATATTTTGCAAACTTATTAACATTAATATTAACAAATCAATGTATATGGTTGATTATTAGTATTTTATACTTTTTAGTTATTAACAATTTAAGCCATATAATCGTTGAAATGCATGTAATTTTCGATGTTTTAATGTTGTATTTTGATTAATTTTAACCCAATGAACTGGCAAAACGCACTCAAAGATTATAAACATTTCCTTAAAATTGAACGTGGGCTCTCCAAAAACTCCATTTATAATTATGAGTTTGATGTATTGAAATTGGTCAATTATTTAGAAATCAATAACTTAAAAATATCTCCAATCGATATTTCCAATGATGTCATCCAACCTTTTATATATGAAATGTCAAAATCGCTCAATCCAAGGTCGCAGTCGAGGTTAATTTCGGGTTTAAGAAGTTTTTTTAGCTATTTGGTTTTTGAAGATTATAGAGACACCAATCCTTTAGATTTGATAGAGTCACCCAAAATAGGCAGAAAGCTTCCTGACACCTTAAGTATTGAAGATATTGATAGGCTTATAAATGCTGTTGAATTGACTTACGAATATAATGGTGTTAGAATTGGTGAACGTGACCGAACTATCCTTGAGACCTTATACAGTTGTGGACTTCGAGTGAGTGAGCTGACCAACTTAAAAATTTCTGATTTATTCTTTGAAGAAGGCTTCATCAAAGTCACAGGTAAAGGTGATAAGCAACGTTTTGTCCCTATTGGCAATTCTACACAAAAAATCATCAATAGATATATTAAAGAGGTTAGAACCCAAATCAATGTGGAAAAGGAATATAAGGACACCTTATTTTTAAACCATCGTGGCAAGCAGTTGACCAGAGCCATGATTTTTACAATCATTAAACGACTTGCAGAAAAAATCAATCTGAACAAAACCATCTCGCCTCATACCTTTCGTCATTCATTTGCTACGCATTTGTTGGAAAATGGTGCCGATTTGCGTGCTATACAATTGATGCTTGGCCATGAAAGCATTACTACCACTGAAATTTATATGCATGTAGATAGAACACATTTAAAAGAAGTACTTAATAAATACCATCCTAGGAAGTAGTTTATCAGTTTTCAGTTGGCAGTCTTCAGGGTTTGGTAAGTGAAAATTAAAAACAACTTCGTGTATTCGTGTCTATAAACACATATGTAAGAAGAAAAAAAATCAATCGTAGATATATAACCATTAACAATTCTCAACAAAAAACCCATCTATTAAAACAGATGGGTTTTCATATATATATTGTAATTATTTAGCAATATTAACTGCCCTAGTTTCTCTAATCACAGTCACTTTTACCTGTCCAGGATAGGTCATGTCAGTTTGTATTTTTTGTGAAATCTCAAACGATAAATTAGCCGCTTGTTCATCTGAAACACGTTCGCTCTCTACCATAACCCTTAACTCTCGTCCAGCTTGGATAGCATAAGCTTTGTTGACACCATTGAATCCAAAAGCAACATCTTCTAAATCTTTTAAACGTTGTATGTAAGAATCCAAAACTTGACGTCTTGCTCCTGGTCTTGCGCCAGAAATGGCATCACACACTTGAATAATAGGTGACAACAATGTTGTCATTTCAATTTCGTCATGGTGAGCACCAATAGCATTGCATATTTCTGGCTTTTCACCATATTTTTCTGCCCATTGCATACCAAGTATAGCGTGTGGAGTTTCCATATCAGCTTCAGAGTCTGGCACTTTTCCTATATCGTGTAACAATCCAGCACGTTTTGCTAATTTTGGATTCAGGCCTAATTCGGCAGCCATCACACCACAAAGCTTGGCGACTTCACGTGAATGTTGCAATAGATTCTGTCCATAAGACGAACGGTATTTCATACGTCCAACCAGTTTAATCAATTCTGGATGCAAACCGTGAATTCCAAGATCAATGACAGTACGCTTACCTACTTCAATGATTTCCTGTTCTATTTGCTTTTTGGTTTTTTCGACAACTTCTTCAATTTTTGCTGGATGAATTCTTCCATCGGTTACTAATTTGTGCAATGACAAACGAGCTACCTCGCGACGTACTGAATCAAAACAAGATAAAATAATCGCTTCTGGTGTGTCATCTACAATAATTTCAACTCCTGTTGCTGCTTCAATCGCTCTAATGTTTCGACCTTCACGACCAATGATTCGACCTTTAACGTCATCTGATTCTATATTAAATACAGAGACACAGTTATCTATTGCTTCTTCAGTACCAATACGTTGAATGGTGTTTATAATGATTTTTTTAGCTTCTTGTTGGGCTGTCAGTTTTGCTTCCTCAACGGCTCCTTGCACAAAAGCCATTGCATCTGCCTTTGCTTCATTTTTAAGCGACTCCACCAATTGCGATTTTGCCTCTTCTGCCGACAATGCAGAAATGACCTCTAGTTGTTTTATTTGGCTTTTGTGAGCTTTTTCAACTTCCTCTTTTTTCTTTTCAAGAAATTCGAGTTTAAAATCGTAGTCTTTCAACTTGTCTTCCAATTCTTGAGATAGCTTTTTATTTTTTGCCAACTCATTGGATATCTGTGATTCCTTGTCACGAGTGCGTTTTTCGGCTTCTGCCATTTTTTTATCTCGTGATAAAATAACGGTTTCGTGTTCTGCCTTAAGCTCAATGAATTTTTCCTTTGCTTGAAGTAATTTATCTTTTTTTATCGATTCACCTTCTGCATTTGCTTGCTTTAAAATTGATTTTGCTTCTGCATGTGCATTTTTAATCAATTTTGATGCATTCGATTTTTCTAATGTTTTTGCAATAATATATCCTAGTATTGCACCCAATACTATGCCTCCAACAATCATTAAAATTGTATTCGTATCCATGTTTAGTTTAGTTTAATTATAAAAAAAAAGCCTACATCAGTTTCGAATTTTGGTATAAACTCCTTAAAAACAAGTTTAGGGCTAACAAACTGATCAAAAATCCGCTCAAAGACGGCTCGATTTTACAGTTTAAACTCACCCTTTTTAAAGAATTAACGTTGAGTTTATCAAAAAAAATAACTAATGTAGGCAGTAACCTATTTTATTTTAAAGAACGTTAAGAGCTTAAATGTGATTGAAGCAACTCATCCAAAGCAGATAATCTGTTTTGGATATCTTCATTGACATACTCTTTATCTATCGATTTTTGTTCTACTTGAGATGCAAATTGCAAAGCACACATAGCCAATACATCTTGTTTATCTCTCACAGAATAATTTTGCTCAAATTGACCAATCATATTTTCAATTTTCTTTGCAGCTTTTCGCAATCCTTCTTCCTGACTAGGTGCAATAGTCAACGGATACACTCTGTTGGCTATGGAAAGCTTAATTTTTAGCTGCTCTGACATTATGATCTTTATTTACATTATTCAGATAATTGAGCTATACAATGGTCAATATCTTTTATTAATGCGTTTATTTTGAGCTTTGTTTCTCGTTTATTTTCATCACTGCCCAACATTGAATTTGCAATTTTGAGTGCTTCGTATTTTTCAATCCAAGAACTAATATCTTCCTGTTGCTGAATTATTTTTTGCTGATGATTGGCCAATTCTTCCGAAAGCTTCGCATTGGTTTGTTTCAAAACCTCTTGTTTATGCAAAACTTTGCTGATTTTATTCTCTAAAGAATCAACAATATCTTCAATTTTACTCATTTACAAATTTCAATACTGATGAAACAAAGTTAACATACCAAAATTAAAAATCACAATTCTTTTACAATAAATTTTAAAATATTTCATTTTACAACATAAGTCATAAGTTGAGAGTGCCTTTAACACTTTAAATTGTCCACAGTTTTTGTTATATATTAAATTAAAAACTTTAGCGCACTTATAACTTTTTTAATATTTTTAGACTTTCTAAACCTAACTATGAAAAAACTGCTTTTATTTTTTTTACTTACTCAAATTACATTTGCCCAAGTAGAATATCCTAAAGACTATTTTAGAAGCCCACTCGACATTACCATCATATTATCTGGCTCGTTTGCAGAGCTACGAACCAACCATTTTCATTCAGGTTTGGACATCAAAACACAGCAAAAGGAAGGCAAAAATGTATATACAGCAGCCGAAGGTTACGTTAGCCGAATTAAAATACAACATTATGGTTATGGCAAAGCACTGTATGTCACCCATCCCAATGGTTACACGACTGTTTATGGCCATCTACAAAGTTTTTCTCCAAGAATTGAAGCCTATGTAAAAGCAAAACAATATGAAAAGGAAAGTTATGAAATTGAGTTGTTTCCTACTGCTTCAGAGTTGATGGTTGCTACAGACGAAATTATAGCTTATTCTGGGAATACAGGTGGTTCTGGCGGTCCTCATTTGCATTTTGAAATTCGTGACAATCAGGAACGAACCATAAACCCTTTACTCTTTGGAATCCCAGTAAAGGACTCTAAACCTCCTTTTGTGGTTGGAGTTTTTGCATATCCTATGGATGAAAATTCATTTATTAATGGCAACAATGACCGAACCGAGTTACGGCTTATCCCAACAAAAACAAACGAATACAAAGTTGAGCCCATCGAAGCGATAGGTCATATTGGCTTTGGAATCGTCACATACGACCAGCAAGATTTGGCATCCAATTACAATGGTATTGATAATCTTCAAACGTTTTATAATGGAAATAAAAAGTTTGAAATGGATTTTTATCGTTTTTCATTTGATGAGAGCAGACACATCAACCGATTTTTGGATTATGAGTATTTCAAAACCAAAAAATCACGGATTCAAAAACTGTTTGTCGAAAAGGGCAATCCATTGAGCATGTATAAAGATCTGGATGACAATGGTTATGTGTTAGTTGAAAACAATTCGTCTTCCATTTACAAAGTTCAAATTAAAGATTTTAAAGGCAATGAAAGTTTTATAACCATTCCCATAAAAGGCAAAATACCAACAATCGTAAAAGAAAAGCCTGAAAGTAAAAAAAATTACTATGTATTTGCTGACCAAATAACCAATCTTAAAGACAAGAATGTGTCTGTCTATTTCCCAGCAAACAGCTTTTATGAAGATACCTTTATCGATTTTAAAGTGAGTAACGACACCATTTATCTTGACAAAGACGTGATTCCGTTACAAAAAAATGTATCGATTCAATATGACATCAGTAATTATAAGGACTCTGAAAAAGACAAGGTTTATATTGCTGAATTATTGGGCTACAAAAAATATCCAAGCTATCTGTCAACCAAGCGAAAAGACAACATTGTCACAGCATCGTCAAATGCTTTGGGGACATACGCCTTGGTTTTGGACACCAAAAGCCCAAAAATTGAACCCGTTAATTTTCAGGATGGTAAATGGTTGAGCAATTATCGTTATTTGACACTAAAAATCAGTGATGATTTATCAGGAATTGGAAATTATAGAGCGACCATCAACGGAAAATGGATATTAATGGAGTATGAATATAAAAAAGGAACGCTTACCTTTGATTTCAATGACCATGTGATAACCGACACCAAAAATGAATTGAAAGTGATTGTGACCGATAATGTTGGAAATAGTTCTACATTTGAAGCGACATTTTTCAGAAAATAAAACCAATACTATTGAAAGCAGCATTTTTTCTACGAATTCTAATCTTTATTTGCATTCCATTTATAGGGTTTTCACAAACAGGAACTCTTAAAGGCGTTATCTTAGACGACGCCAACATGCCAATTCCAAACGTAAGCATTAAGGCTGGTGAAAGTGGCACAACCACCAACGAAAACGGATTTTATGAACTAAAAATCCCTGCAAATGTCGAAGTGACTGTTGAGTTTACCCATATTTCTTTTAAACGTGTGGTGTCAAAATTCAAACTGAAAAACGGACAGGAATTAGAGTACAATCCTGTGATGAATTTGAATATTGAGCAAATTGCAACGGTTGTCATCAATACCAATACACGACAATCGGTTGAAGGCGTTACCACCATTGCCCCAGAAGTCTTGAGAACAATCAAAGGCGCACAACCAGGTGTTGAAAACATCTTAAAAACACTTCCTGGTGTCAATATATCTAATGAATTGAGCACACAATATTCTGTTCGAGGTGGAAATTTTGATGAGAATTTGGTCTATGTGAATGAGATTGAAGTCTATCGTCCGTTTTTGGTACGTTCAGGACAACAAGAAGGTTTGAGTTTTGTGAATACCGATTTGGTGCAAAATGTCGATTTCTCTGCTGGAGGATTTCAAGCAAAATATGGCGATAAATTATCGTCTGTTCTTGATATTGACTATAGAAACCCGATTCGTTTTGGCATAAGTGCCGATTTAAGCTTAACAGGTGCAAGCCTTGCGGCTGAAGCGATATCAAAAGATTCAAAACTATCTGGAATTATAGGACTGCGTTATCGAGACAATAGTTTATTGTTAAATTTATTAGAGACTGAAGGAATTGTAAAACCTGTCTTTGCAGATGCGCAAACCTATTTGACATATAAGTTTTCAGATAAATTCCATCTTAATTTTCTCGGGAACATTTCTATCAACAAGTATAATTTTCAACCTCAAAACAGACAAACCAATTTTGGAACTTTAGAAAATCCATTGGCATTGGTCGTATTTTATGACGGTCAGGAAAAGGATAAATATCAAACCTATTTTGGTGCTTTTAAAGCCAATTACTTTTTGAATGATGATGTTACTTTAAAATTAATTGCCTCGACGTATCATACCACTGAACAGGAGTATTTTGACATCTTGGCGCAATACCGTTTGGGAGAAGTTAACAGTAACATTGGCGATGAAAACCTTGGAGAGGTCGAATTTACAGAAGGGATTGGTTCACAATTGACACATGGACGAAATGACTTGGATGCGCTCATTACAACCATTGAGCACAAAGGCGACTTTAAGAAGAATGATAATATTTTTGAATGGTCTGTAAAATACACCAATGAAGATATCAGAGACCGTTTGGTAGAATGGGAAGTAATCGATTCGGCTGGATTTTCTATCAATCCTCCAAATTTAGATTTTTTCAATGAGCAACCTTACGAACCTGACCAAGGACCATTGGTGGCATTTCAAAATGTAAGAGCAACCAATAGAGTTCAAATAGACCGCTTACAGGCTTATCTACAATGGAGCAAACGCTCGATGATTGGCGATAACGAAGTGTTTTATAATGCTGGCGTTAGAGCTCACAACTGGACAGTGAATGGTGATGGCATCGAGAGTGCAACACAAACTGTTTTTAGTCCGAGGGCTCAATTTGCCATCAAACCCAACTGGGATAAAGATGTGTTATTCCGAATTGCAGGAGGTTTGTACTATCAGCCACCTTTTTATAGAGAATTAAGAGATTCATCAGGTACAGTAAGGCCGAATGTCAAAGCACAAAAGTCGTTTCATTTAGTACTTGGTAACGAATACAGTTTTAAAATGTGGGATAGACCATTTAAATTGGTCACTGAAGCTTACTACAAAGGTCTTTCTGATGTGAATCCGTATTCGGTTGAAAATGTTAGGATTCGATATAGAGCCAACAACAATGCAAAAGCCTATGCTTATGGTTTTGATTTACGTTTGAATGGCGAGTTTGTCGCTGGCACAGAATCTTGGTTTAGTTTTGGATATTTGAAAACCGAAGAAAATATCGAAAATCAAGGTTATATTGCGCGTCCAACTGACCAACGTTTGAAATTTGGAATTTTATTCCAAGATTATATAAAGAACCTTCCAGATTTTAAAATGTACTTAAATGTTGTTTACAATACAGGAGTTCCTGGAGGTTCTCCAAGTTATGCCGACCCTTATGATTATCAAACGCGTTTAAGAGATTACAAACGTGCAGATATTGGTGTTTCTTATGTATTTGTCAGTAAAGACAAAACTTTCGATAAAGGCTGGAAAAGCCATTTTAAGGATTTAAGCATTGGTTTTGAGCTTTACAATATGTTCGATATACAAAACTCGATTACCAATACTTGGGTAAGAGATGTTTATAGCAAACGTCAGTACGCCATTCCAAACTATTTGACTCCAAGAGTTTTTAATGTGAGGTTGTCGATGAAGTTTTAGGGGTTATTGAACGAAGTTTTTCAACACCTCTATCACATAATCGACCTCATCTTTAGTATTGAAAGCACTGAATGAAAATCGAACGGAAGGCTGTTTGAGTTGTTCTTCATTCAAAATAGCTGACAGTACATGTGAATTTTGATTGCTTCCACTTTGGCAGGCACTCCCTTTAGAACAAGCAATCCCTTTTAAATCTAACTGAAACTGAAGCATTGCAGCCTTTTCTGGAGCAATTGGCAAGCAAGTGTTTATCAATGTATAAGTACTGTCAGTGTTGTCTGAACAATCTCCATTAAATTCAACTTTTGGAAAAGCTTTTTGTAGTGAATCGATAAAATATTGCTTCAAATCACCTATATAATCACGTTCTTTTTCTAAATTTTGATAAGATATTTTCAAAGCCTCTTCCATACCTACGATATTGTGAATAGATTCGGTTCCCGCTCTATAGCCACGCTCCTGCTCTCCTCCAAAAATAGACGCTTTCAATCCGGAATTTTTTCTGATAAAGGCAAATCCAATACCCTTTGGTCCGTGAAATTTGTGTGCGCTTGCAGCTATAAAATCAATAGGGATTGCTTGTAAATCCAATATGTAATGCCCAACAGATTGCACAGTATCACTATGAAATAAGGCATCGTTAGTTTTACACAACTCTGCAACACGTTCGATATCGAGTTTGTTACCAATTTCGTTATTGATATGCATCAAAGTGACCAATTGTTTTTTTGAAGATTGCAATAAAGCTTCCAAATGCCCATAATTGATATGGCCATTTGGCTGTAAATCGACGTAAGTGACTATAATTCCAAATTCGTTGGCAAGTGCTTCAACAGTATGTAAAATGGCATGATGTTCAATTTTTGAAGTAATGATTTCTTCAACTTTCAAATCTTTTACTGCACTTCGAAGCACCAAATTATCAGCTTCTGTACCACCAGAAGTAAACACAATTTCGGATGCCGAACAATTCAAAAAAAAAGCAATGGTTTTACGAGATTGCTCGATCAATGCTTTGGAAGAACGGCCAAAACTATGTGATGACGATGCATTTCCGAAGTTCGTTTTCATCACTTCGGTCATACGCTCAATCACTTCACTACGCAAAGGTGTGGTCGCTGCATTATCAAAATATACGGTTCTACTCATGTTTGAATTAAAACACAAAAATAGGTCAATTAAAATTATTTGTTAATAGCAACGTTATAAATTTACAAATCCTTTATTTTTGTTCTCAAATTGAATGAAATGAGAAAATCACTTTATATATTTTTCCTTGGTTTATTAGTTACCGCTTGTAATGATGGTGATATCATTACCGTAAATTTTGACTTTGAAGACGAGTTGCAACATTGTGGCGAATTGGTATTTTACAAATCAAAAGATGAGCCAGCGGAATCACTCTCTTTAAAAGTAACTGGTTATACATTTGAAGAGATAATTGAGACAAACACAGTTACTGCCAATCCTTTATTGGTGACCTTGGTCAACCCTTCAATACCCGAAATTTTTATCAATACAAGCAATACCTTTAATTACAGAACCTACAGTAGTTTACCTACGTCACCTTTTTGTAATGATGTCCCTCCAGCAGATTTAAACATTACTAGGGATTCGGCTGCAACTTCTGGCAGTGCATTTATTACGACTACACTTACCGAAGATGACAATGATGGGATACCAGCAGAAGATGAGGATGATAATTTGGATGGGGACGATGATCCAGCTACCAATCCGACAGATACTGATGGTGATGGATTGCCTAACTATCTTGATGCAGATGATGATGGTGATAATGTGCTTACAAAAAATGAAGACGATAATGATGATGAGGACAACAACCCATTTACCAATCCGAGAGATACAGATGGTGACGGTATTCCTGATTATTTAGACACCGACGATGATAATGATGGAGTCTTAACACGTAATGAGGAGAATATTTCTCAAGACCAAAACCCAACAAACGATGTTACAACTATTGGTGCAGGAGCTGATTTTTTAAACCCATTAGTTAGCACAAATGTTCCTGCAACAGCGTATAGAGCACATGTGATAAAACAAGTTTTTGAGGTAAGAATTGATTTGAACAATGTACAATTGCCAAACATTACGCAACAAATATTGTATTTTGGTACAGAAACAGTGAACACTGATCGTACTGTAACTCCAAATTTTAATTAGGGCTTGATATTTTGAAAAATATAAACTTCGGTAGCGCCAGTTCCATATTTTTGGTAATCGGCGTCGTAGAATTTGACATTTTCATAGCGACCAAACAAGTATTCCAGCTCTGTTTTTAGAACACCTTCCCCTTTTCCGTGAATAAACACCACTTTTTGAATCCGTTTAGCAATCGCAAAATCCAACTGACGCTTAGCGGTATCTAATTGTAACGTCAACATATCATAATTAGTCATTCGTTTTGAGGCATTTGTCAATTGATGAATATGCAAATCGACTTCCATAGCTGGTTGGTTGCGATCTTTAGGTTTTACTTTAGGGATGTTGGCTCGTTTGGGCTGTTCTTTTTCTGAAATGACAGCACTAAAAGAATGTTCAGAGAAAATTTGAGACGTCAAAGAGTCTTTAGGATTGGTTTTAAGGAGCTCATCAGGACTAAATTCAAGTACAAAACCATCTTCAGTTTCAATTGAGACCTTGCTACCGCTTATCTCTGTGACTATGCCAGAAATAGCTTCGTCCATTACTAAAACGGTATCGCCAATCTTAAAACTCATCATTGTTTTTATAATCATCTTCAGTATCATTCTTACTTGGGATATTTCGTGAAATACGATAGATACCTAGCATCAAGATAAAGATGCCTCCAATCAGGATATATTGGTTTTGCTGCTCTTGAGCTTGGGCATAAAGCGCTACAAATCCGCCAATTATAATAAGAAGAAAGTTAAGAATGCGAGAAATAGTCATATTTATTAAACTTTGAGATATAATTTTTCGAAATTAAAGTTTTATAATGATAAAATTTATGATTTGAAGCGAAATTTTATCTGTAAAAGGTTTTTGAAGTTGAAGTTTTATACATTTGTGTAAAACCAATATTTTATGTCCTTCCCTGAAGAATATATGTTGCCGTGCTTAAACAAAAAAATCTTTGGTATTGATTGTTTTGGCTGTGGCTCACAGCGTGCTTTGGGTTTACTCTTTCAAGGCGAATTTGGTGCAGCTTTTAAAATGTATCCTGCCATCTATCCTCTTATTTTATTGACAATTTTTATTATCTTTAATCTGTTCATCAAATTTAGACATGATGAAAAATTAAAAATAGCATTGTTTATTTTAAGTATCAGCGTTATTATCATCAGTTATATTATAAAACTAATCAACTAATACACACTTTATGGAAAAACAAAGACTCAACCCAACAATCGTCTATATCCTGGCTATTTTAGGATTCTTATGCTGCTGCTTTGGCGGTTTAGGTTTCATTCTTGCAGGAATTGCCTTTTACATTGCACATAGCAAAATGAAGCAGGCCGAACAGAATCCTGAAGAATATGACAACATTCCAGCGATGAAAACCGCCAAAACCATTGCGCTTATTGTGTTAATTATCAATTTAGCTTATTTCGCAATGACTCTTTACAGAATTTATACTGTAGGATGGGATGAAATCATGGAGCAATCTCGTCAAATGCAAGAAGAATGGATGAAGAGCATGGGGAATCAATAAAAAACCATCATTAATATAAAAAAGGCTGTCAAAACATAAATGACAGCCTTTTTTCTGATTTCTATTAAGCATTATACCATTGAACCAATAAATGCAGCAACAAACATAAGAAGGTACAAACTGATAATGACGATGGTAAAAATGCCCAAAAACTTATAATGAGATTTTAAGTTACCAAAGGCTGAACTTAAATCATCATTGTTTTTAGTCGCCAAGGCACTTTTCATTTTTCTTGAAAAATTGAATAAATACAGTACAGGGAAAAAATACACAAGAGCAATAACAATATAAATAAGTCCAAAATAACCCATATTCAAGCCAATAGCTTCATAAGGGTCATTAGGCATATCGCCCAATATAGTTCCAAATAAGGCGCCAAAAAGCACCATGAAACCAATACCTATAAATCCAATTATTGATAAAAAGTAGCTCCACGTAGATATTTCTTTTAAATAGCCTGTAATTTGGTTTGAAAAGTTGAGCTCAAACGTTTCAAATACTGATTTTTCTTCCATAAAGTTTAATAAAGTTTAGTTTTCAAATTGTTTTAGGGTCTTAATGATAATGCCTGCACAGTCTAATAATTGGTCTTTGGTCATCACTAATGGTGGTGCAAATCGAATGATATTACCATGAGTAGGTTTTGCCAACAAACCATTGTCTCTTAAAGCCAAACAAATATTCCAAGCAGTGTCACTATCTTCGGTATCATTGATAACAATAGCATTAAGTAAGCCTTTACCTCTTACCAAACTAGCTATTGAACTTGTATTGATATACTTTTGTAAATCACTTCTAAATAGTTGACCCAATACTTCAGCATTTTCAGCCAACTTTTCATCTCTAACTACTTCTAGTGCAGCAATAGCAACTGCAGCTGCAACAGGGTTGCCTCCAAAGGTACTACCATGGTTGCCTGGTTGTATTACTTTCATAATATTATCATTAGCTAATACGGCACTTACTGGATAAGCACCACCACTTAATGCTTTACCAAGGATTAAAACATCTGGTTTCACATGTTCGTGATCAACAGCTAATAGTTTCCCTGTTCTAGCAATACCGGTTTGCACTTCATCAGCAATAAATAATACATTATACTTTTCACATAATGCTTTTGCCTTTGCCAAATACCCTTCACTAGGCACATAAACACCAGCTTCTCCTTGAATTGGTTCTACTAAAAACCCAGCAACATTTGGATTATTTTTTAATGCGATTTCTAACTCTTCTAAATCATTATAGTCGATTTTTATAAATCCGTCAGTGAAAGGACCAAAATGTTTGCGAGCTACTGGATCGTTGGAAAACGAAATAATAGTCGTCGTACGTCCATGAAAGTTATTTTTACAAACAATTATTTCTGCTTCTTTATTCTCAATACCTTTGACTTCGTAGGCCCATTTTCTACAAATTTTCAAAGCAGTTTCAACTGCTTCTGCACCTGTATTCATTGGCAATAGTTTATCAAATCCAAAATACTCACAGGCAAATTTTTCATATTTGCCCAGTATATCATTATGAAATGCTCTTGAGGTCAATGCCAAAGTTTTTGATTGCTCAACAAGTGCATTAACGATTTTCGGATGACAATGCCCTTGATTGACAGCAGAATAGGCAGACAAAAAATCATAATATTGTTTACCTTCTACATCCCAAACATGTACACCTTCTCCTCTACTTAATACAACTGGTAAAGGATGGTAATTGTGGGCACCATACTTGTTTTCTAAATTGATCGCTTGTTGCGAAGTTAATTGGTCTAAAACAGCCATTTTAATTTTGATTTAAATTAATAAAATAACCATTCCTTCTGTACCTTTATTCTTTCGAAGCCTCGAAAAAGCAGCGTGGGAGAGAAATCATCCCTGAAGCCTGCAAATTAACAAATATTAGTTGATTGTTAAAATCTTATGGTGACATTTTTCCTGATAGGGACGACACCTGTAATTCCAAACGCTTTATTTCTCTTTGTAACGCATTTTTATGTATTTGCATCCAAGCGAATATTTTTAACATTCCAATAATCATAAAGCAAAAAAACACACCTGCGATCCACAGCATTAGTTCGTTGGTATCTTGTACCTCAAAGGTTTGCATAAGGCAATAAATAAGCAATCCAAAAGCAGCAATGTTTATAATGTTCATGATAATAAGAAGCCACGAATTTTTTCCTTTATAAAGCCCGCTAATCATTCCAAACCAATTTTGCTCATCTAAAGAGTCGTAAAATTTTGCTTCTTCTTGGGTTAAGGTTTCTTTGATTAATTTGTCGATGTCTTCTGTTTGATTTTTCATAATGTTATTTTTTAATGTTTAATTTCAAATTTTCTCTTGCGTGAAACAGTCTCGATTTAGCTGTACCTACAGATATGTTTAAAAGTTTACCAATCTGCTTTAGTGAATAGTTTTCTACATAAAACAACTTTATGACCATTTGTTGTTGCTCTGGTAGTCCATTGATTGCTTTGATAAGTTTCTTTTTTAAATCTGAATTATCAATTATTTCTTCATCAACATCTATTTGACTATTGGCATACGATTGCAATTCGTTTTGTTTTCGTTGATTGGCCCTTAAAGCATCCAAAGATTTGGAGTACACAATCCGTAAAGCCCAACTTTTAAAACTTTTAGGGTCTTTTAAATCATTCACTTTAGCGATGATAGTTTTCCAAGAATCTTGAGCGATATCTTTAGACAATTCAGTGTCCTTTGTCAACCAATACGCTTTATTACAGAACTCTTTATGCCAACGTTTCACTAATTCTGGAAGTGCCTTATAATTGCCAGATTGTATCTGCAACACTAAATTTTCGTCACTATCAGAATGGTTTCTGCTCATTTAATTGATTGGTTTCTGTTTAATAGACGTCGAAAAAAAGAAAAGGTTCATTTAATTTTAAAAAAGTAAATCTTTTTAAAGATAATTCAATTTAGCGATGAGTATATTTACTGCTATTATTATTTTTGCGCCATGGGAAGAAAAACGATTAAGCAAGTCTTTGAGAAGATTGAAGTGATTGATGCTGGAGCAAAAGGCAAAACCATTGCAAAAGCACCAGATGGTAGAGTGATTTTTTTATCTAACGCTGTTCCTGGTGATATAGTAGATGTACAGACTCTAAAAAAGCGAAAAGCCTATTTTGAAGGTAAAGCCATTGCATTTCATAAATATTCTGAAAAACGTACAGAGCCTAAATGTCAACATTTTGGCACTTGTGGTGGTTGCAAATGGCAAGACATGGACTACAAATACCAATTAGAATACAAGCAAAATGAAGTTGTAAACAACTTAAAACGAATTGGGCATTTAGAGTTACCAGCTATTGCTCCTATTATGGGCTCTGCAGAGCAGTATTTTTACAGAAACAAAATGGAGTTCTCATTTAGCGATAGCAGATGGCTTACGTTAGAAGAAATTCAATCTGATAGAGATTTAGGAGATAAGAATGCTTTAGGGTTTCATATTCCAGGTATGTGGGACAAAATTCTGGATGTAAAAAAATGTTGGCTTCAAGAAGACCCATCAAATGATATAAGAAATGCAGTTAAAAAATTCGCAATTGACAAAAACCTTGAATTTTTTAATACACGTAATCAAACAGGTTTTTTAAGAACAATGATGATCCGTACTTCTTCAACTGGAGATATTATGGTAATGATTCAGTTTTTTAAAGAAGATAAAGCTAATCGTGAATCATTATTAGATTTTCTTGCTGAAAGTTTTCCGCAAATAACCTCTTTACAGTATGTTATTAACGGAAAAGCGAACGATACCATTTACGATCAAGATGTCATTTGCTACAAAGGCCAAGATCATATTTTTGAAGATATGGAAGGTTTGAAGTTTAAAATTAATGCCAAATCTTTTTATCAAACCAATTCGCAACAAGCTTATGAACTTTATAAAGTGACTCGTGATTTTGCAGATTTAAAAGGTGATGAGTTAGTGTACGATTTATATACAGGGACAGGAACCATTGCACAGTTTGTAGCCAAGCAGGCAAAACGTGTTGTTGGTGTGGAAGCTGTACCAGATGCTATTATCGCTGCAAAAGAAAATGCACAATTAAATGGTATTACAAACGTTGAGTTTTATGTTGGTGATATGAAAAACATTTTTAATGACCAATTTATAAAACAACATGGTCATCCAGATGTTATCATAACCGATCCACCTCGCGATGGCATGCATAAAGATGTGGTACAACAAATACTTAATATCGCTCCAAATAAAGTGGTTTATGTAAGTTGTAACAGTGCCACACAAGCCAGAGATTTACAATTAATGGACGCCATGTATAAAGTAACCAAAGTGCAACCAGTAGATATGTTTCCGCAAACACATCATGTAGAAAATGTTGTACTTTTAGAACGTCGATAAAAATTTAAAATGAAATATTTCAGATTCCTTTTAATTCCTTTTGTGCTAATTGTGTTCACCACCATTAGTTGTGAGCGTGATGATATATGTGCAGAAGCAACACCTACAACACCTCATTTGGTTATTCGTTTTCACGATGCAAGCAATACTGATGCTACTAAAGTGGTACGTCAACTTACCATTTTGAATGAAGATGATGAGTTATACGATTCCTTTACCTCAACTGATTCCATTTTGCTTCCATTGCGTTTTCAAGATGAAAATGAAATAACAACCACACGTTTTATTCTAAAAAAGGATTCTGATTATGATGATGATACTGACATCAATACAGTTTCTAATTCTGATACTATAGACATCACTTACACACCACAGTTTATTTATGTATCAAGAGCCTGTGGCTATAAAAGTATTTTTAACTCTACCGATCTCAATGTTGTCGATGATGGCAATAAATGGATCATCAACAGAGCAATTTTAAATTCAACAATTGATAATGAAAATGCAGCACAGATTATATTATATCATTAGTCTCTTTATGTTTCTGATGTGGTCAACTGCATCATTTTCGCAAGAAGAAACCAAAATCGACACATTGGCTTTAAAAGAAAATTACGGTTTGCGACTTGGTGGCGATGCCAGTAAATTGATTCGGTCATTTGTCGATAAAGATTATAAAGGCTTTGAGGTCAATGGCGATTATAGGTTGACAAAAAAAATATATATCGCAGGTGAACTTGGTATAGAAGAACGCAACATCATTACAGATTATCTCAACACAACCACTTCGGGAAGCTATTTTAAAGCAGGAATTGACATCAATCTGTACAAAAACTGGCTAGACATGGAAAACATGATTTATAGTGGTTTTAGAGTTGGCGTAAGTTCATTTAGCCATACCCTTAACAGTTACACGGTTTATAACACTGATCAGTACTGGAATGATCCTTACACCCAAACCCAATCACGGGAGTTCAATGGCTTATCGGCTATATGGGCAGAATTGATTATAGGCATAAAAGCAGAAGTTCTCAATAATGTGTATGTTGGCCTCAATGCACAGCTCAAAGGAATGGTAAGTCAAGACGAGCCAACCAATTTTGAGAATTTATATGTTCCAGGTTTTAACAAGACCTATGACAGCGGACGATTTGGGGTAGGTTTTGGCTATAGCGTATCGTATCTCATCCCAATTTACAAAAAGGATAAAAAAGTGAAGACCGAAGAATCGATTAGTGATTAGTGATTAGTGATTAGTGATTAGTGATTAGTGATTAGTGATTAGTGATTAGTGAAATTAATTGTCAATTGCTAATTGTTAACTGAATTTTCATATCTTTTCCATAGAAATTCATTATAACTATGGATAAACAGTCGATTGCGGATTTACTTGAAGATAGAAACCAAAAACTTCTTACTTGGTTAGAACAACAAGAGCCAGAACTATGGCAAAAAGGCCCTGAAGGCAAATGGACAACAGGACAACACGCCCTACATTTATTGCAGAGCATCAAACCAGTGAATGATGCTTTAAGTATGCCTAAATTTCTGCTTCGCTATAAATTTGGCAAAGCCAATCGTGAGGTTCGTGATTATGAAACTGTAGTACAGCGATATCAAGATAGATTAAAAGAAGCTCAAGGACTAACTTTTAGAGGATCACAGAATATGAAAGTACCAAGCTTAAAAGAAAAAACATATATTCTAACAAGACTTCAGGTTGAAAACAAAAAGCTACAATATAAAACCAGAAAAATGTCTGATAAAAATTTAGACACGCTCATTTTACCACATCCTTTAATGGGAAAAATGCCTGTTCGCGAAATCATTATGTGGACAGCACATCATATTGAGCATCATACAAAAACACTTCAGGAAAAATATTAAAAACTAATCATTAGAGATTTTATCATCATCCTTCAAGTACTTGCCTCAAGGCTTTGGCTTTTATCAAACATTCCTCATATTCATCAGTTGGATTGCTTTTTGAAGTAATAGCACCACCAACTGAATAAGACACATATTTTTTTGATTCGTTATAGAGAATACTGCGTATAATGACATTAAAATCAAAATCGCCTTCTGGCGAAAAATAGCCGACCGTTCCTGAATACAAACCGCGCTTGGTTTCTTCGAGCTCTTCAATGATTTTCATTGCCGAAATTTTTGGAGCACCTGTCATACTTCCCATTGGGAACGTCGTTTTTATGACATCAATAGGATGGGTTTTACTATCAATTTTTGAGGTGATGGTCGAAATCATCTGATGCACTTGCTCAAACGAATATACTTTGCACAATTCTTCAACAGCAACACTACCTTTAATCGCTGTATGTGACAAATCGTTGCGTACCAAATCAACAATCATAATATTTTCACTACGCTCCTTTTCGTTACTCTCAAGATTATGTTTTAATCGCTCATCTTCTACTTTGTTTTTAGAACGTTTTGCTGTGCCTTTGATTGGTTGCGAAATGATGGTATTGCCTATTTTTTTGAGATAACGCTCTGGCGAAGCTGATAATAAATAGTGGTCATAACACTTCAAAAACGTAGCAAAAGGCGGCTTTGATATGTGATTTAACTTTTGATAAGTTTCCAATGGTTGAATCGTCGTATCTTCAGCATAAAACTCTTGGCAAAAATTGGCTTCATAAATATCACCTCTATGAATATGTGACAGCATCGAATGTATCTTCTCAAAATACTCGTCCTTATGAATACGAAGCTTGATTTTGACATCGTTGCGTTTTGCTTTCTTTTTTAAATTTTCAAATGCTTGAATTGACTTCAAATCATCTTCCACTTCATCATCAACCATTTTCAAATAAAGCGTTTCAACTGTACTATCTTTAAATAAAAACACTTTTTTAGGTTGAAAAAAATACAAATCAGGAAACTGCAATCCATCAAAATTTTCAGATTTCAACTGTTCCAAGTCATTCTTCAAATCATAAGTTAGATATCCAAAAATCCAATCGTTAGTAATGGTTTGATATTCTTTTAGTTTATCAAAAGCCTGATAAGAATCTGTTTTAATGCTTGTAAACGCATCTACAGCCAAAATAGCGTCGTAGGTTTCGTGGGTTTGGCTATAGTCGTTAGAATCGAGCCAAATAACATCCTCAAATTGCTGGCTCCAAGCCAATATTTGATTTTTAAAATTGGCAATAGATGTGATTGTATGACGCTGTTTTGTTCTCAACAAAATAAATTATGCGTAAAGTTAATGAGAATACTCAATACTTTAAAAGTTTCGTACATTAGTTTAAATTTATCTTGGATGATTCACTTACAAAACGACAGCCTAAAAATCAGCATTAAAAAAACTGGCGCTGAACTCTGCGAAATGTCTTCAACAAAACACAACACCCAATTTATGTGGAATGCCAATCCTGACATTTGGGGAAATTTTGCACCCAACCTTTTTCCAATTATCGGAATGTTGAAAGATGAAAGGTTTCTTTTTGACAACAAAACTTATCAATTGCCAAAACACGGATTTGTTCGCAATAACCCTAACATTCAGATTGTTGAAGAAACAAATGAAAGTGTTACTTTCAAGTTAAGTTACAATTCAGAAACACTAAAAGTCTATCCATTTAAGTTTGAATATTACGTCGTCTATCGTTTGATTCAAAATAAATTAAACGTCACTTACAAAATCATCAATATAGATTCACAGCCCATTTATTTTTCGGTTGGTGGTCATCCAGCTTTCAAATGCCCTGTCTATGAGAATGAGAAATACACTGATTATCAATTGGTTTTTGAAACTGAAGAAACATCAGAAACTTTTCTTCTGAATTTAAAAAGCGGGTTAGTCACTTCAGAAACGAAACCTGTATTCAATTCGCCTAAAACCATCGATTTACACTACGATTTATTTAACTATGACGCGTTGATTTTTAAAGATTTAAAATCCAGAAAAGTGACTTTAAACAGCAAAAACAAAGGAGATATCTTAACGGTTCATTTTGATGATTTCACATACTTGGGCATTTGGGCAAAGCCAAAGGCAGATTATGTGTGTATTGAGCCTTGGCTTGGCATTGCTGATAACGAAGAGACCAATAAAGAACTAATCACCAAAGAGGGTATTATTACTTTGGGCATTAAAAAATCCTTTGAAGCTACCTACTCTATTGAAATACATAAACATCATCTCGTCTAACAAAAATATTAGTGGTAGCTTTGCAGCATCAAAATAGACACAGTGACTTTTCGAGATTTAAATTTAAACACACCATTATACAACGCTTTAGACGACCTAGGTTTTACAACGCCTACGCCTATACAAGCGGAAGCATTTAATGTTGTTGCGTCTGGACGCGATGTGGTTGGAATTGCCCAAACAGGAACTGGTAAGACCTTTGCCTATATGCTTCCTATTTTGAGAGACCTTAAGTTTTCCAAACAAGAGCATCCAAGAGTATTGGTTTTGGTACCAACAAGAGAATTGGTCGTTCAGGTTGTAGATGAAATAGAGAAACTAACCAAATACATCAACACTCGTGTTTTGGGAGTTTATGGAGGTGTCAACATCAACCAACAAAAACGTGATGTTGCTGCAGGTTTAGATATCATCGTGGCAACTCCTGGACGTTTGTTCGATTTGGCGATGAGCCACGTGTTACAATTAAAATCCATTCAAAAGTTGGTGATTGATGAAGTCGATGTGATGCTCGATTTGGGATTTAGACATCAACTGCTCAATATTTTTGATATTTTACCTGAACGTCGTCAGAATATTATGTTTTCGGCAACAATGACTGATGATGTGGATGAATTGATCACAGGTTTCTTTAAAACTCCTGTTAAAGTGACCATTGCAGTATCTGGAACACCTTTAGAAAATATTAGCCAACAACGTTATGATGTTGAGAATTTTTATACGAAAGTGAATTTGTTGAATCATTTGCTACAAGACAAAGAAACATTCAACAAAGTGTTGATTTTTGTGGCTTTCAAGAAAATGGCTGATACTTTATTTGAAAAACTAGAGGAACAATTTAAGGAAGAATTGTGTGTCATTCACTCCAATAAAACACAAAACTATCGCTTGCGAAGTATTGAGCAATTCAGAAATGGTGATAACCGTATTCTGGTCGCGACTGATGTGATGGCTCGTGGTTTGGACATCGATAATGTGAGCCATGTTATCAATTTTGACACGCCTCACTATCCTGAAAACTATATGCATCGAATTGGTAGAACAGGTCGTGCAGAGCGTAAAGGACACTCCTTGTTATTCTCTACACAGGCAGAACAAGATTATATTAAAACGATTGAGGATTTAATGCAAATGGAAATTCCATTAGTTAAGCTTCCAGAAGCTGTTGAGATTTCTAAAAACTTATTGGAAGAAGAACGCCCTCAAATTAAAGAGCGTAATAACCCTATAAAACGAAAAGATGAAGATGCTCCTGGTCCTGCTTTTCATGAAAAGAAAGACAAAAACAAAAAGGAAAATCAAGGAGGTTCATACAAATTTAAGATTGCTGCTAAATATAAAAAACCTAAAACACGAGGCGACAAGAATTATAACAAACGGAATAAAAAATAATTAATCTGTTTTAACGATTATACCGATTTTTTCAGGGTAACTCATTAATTTTGACTTGTAAACATAGCCATTTTCTAAAATGGCTATTATTTCAACAATTATTGACTTCCCTATTAAGTGTTCATTTTTTTTATCATTTACAGTAGCATATTCTAATTCATATCTACAAGGATTTGGCCAAGAAATTATATATTTTTCATTAAAATTTTTACTTGTTTCTTTTTGGATCTTCTTACCTCGTTTTATTTTAGTGTCACTAAAACGAAAATCATCATAAAGATAATTCCCTGTTCTAAAATTTCTGCATTTTGAATAATCAGACACCCCAAGTTTAGCGGTTTCATATTTTTTATTGACAAAATCGAAAGTGGAATCATAACAGTTGTTCCTCAATTTACTATCAGGATAATATTGAATTCCTTTTAAATAGTTTATTAATTTTTTTATTTCAATTTCGTTTTTATAAGTCGATTTTTCAGGAATTATATTAACCTCACTAATTTTAGCTTCATCATTAACACAAAAATTGACCGTAATAACTTCGATTGTATCAACATCTTCTACAAAAAATACTGTCTGAACTTGAGAATAGCTTGATAGAGAAACGAAAAAAATTAGGAGTAAACATTTTTTGAACATAACTAAAAATTTGTTAATTAATAATCGAAGTAATAAAACCTACAAAGTCATAAGCTCACTAAAAGTAGCTTTTTGAAACTCTTCAATAGATTGTTTTGTGTTTCCATTTTCTAAAACTCTTTTTAACGTTCTTGCAATCTCATAAGCCATTAATGGTGGCACAGCATTCCCTATTTGCTGATATTGACTTAAGCCTTTTTCCCAACTCATTTTGGTTCGCATACCTTCAAAAATAAAATCATCAGGAAATGATTGCAAGCGAGCTCCTTCACGAGCTGTAAAATTTCGATCTAAAAAAGGATGAATAAAGTTACTCTGAAACGATGCAGCAATGGTTGGTGCTGGTTTGTTAGCATGCAATCGCAAATTATTCTGACTGAATTTAATGGTCGATTTTTCATTCGGATTACCACGTTGTACTGCGCCATGTGTGTCCCAAACATCCAAAAGATTTTTACCGGGTTTTATGGCTTTAAAACGCTCAATCACTCGAGCTGTATGTTTCATCGCAATATGGTTAAAAACCTTTCTGGAGTTCTTTCTCATAAACTCTTGATACTCATTTTTAGCATCTGTAGCATATTTCATAGGCTCTTCGCCTTCTCCTGCACTGATTTTTGGTAAATCTGAAATAGCTTGCTCGACTGTAATTTCGGTTTGGTATTTCTTCGCCGGAAACTCTGGAGACAAACCTAAATCTTTTCTAACACCAATAATAATAACGCGTTCTCTTGATTGAGGCACGCCATAATCTGACGCCTTTAAAACTTGTATTTTTACTTCATATCCAAATTGACCTGCTTGTTCAAATTCGTATTGTATCTGCTCAATCACCTTTCCAGATTGCATGGACAATAAGCCTTTGACATTTTCCATGACAAAAGCTTTTGGATTATACCATTCTATAGTTTTTATAAATTCATAAAACAATTGATTTCTTGGATCGTTGGAATCATTTCGTCTTCTTTTATTAGCTAAACTAAACCCTTGACAAGGAGGGCCTCCAATAATAACATCGATATTTTTATCTTTGATAACTGTATCGAAATCATCTTTTTTGAATTTGGACAGATCACCACAAAGAAATGGAATTTCAGGAAAGTTAGTAGCAAATGTTTTTTGGCAATTTTCATCAACATCAGATGCTAAAACAGAATTAAATCCAGCCCAATTGAAGCCAAGAGTCATTCCTCCACATCCTGAAAACAAGTCAATAGAATTTAGCATAAACAAGTGATTCTTTATTAGAAACGAAAATACTTTTTAATACTATTAAAATCAAGCAATTCAAATTGCATTTATTTTGAGTTATCAACAAAAAAGCAACCTAATTGGTTGCTTTTTATATATAACAAATAAGATTAAGTTATTAAATGTGTAATGCTCTATCTTCAGTAGCAGCTAAAGCAGCTTCTTTAGTTGCTTCCGCAAATGTTGGATGCGCATGACTCATACGAGAAATGTCTTCAGCAGAGGCTCTAAATTCCATTGCAACAACCGCTTCAGCAATCATGTCTGCTGCGCGAGCGCCTATCATATGTACACCGAGAATTTCGTCTGTTTTTTTATCTGCAAGAATTTTTACAAATCCGTCTAAATCCATACTAGCGCGACTTCTACCTAAAGCACGCATTGGAAATTGTCCTGTTTTGTATTCTACTTTTTCTTCTATCAATTGCTCTTCTGTTTTACCAACCGAAGCTACTTCTGGCCAAGTATAAACAACACCTGGAATTAAGTTATAATCGATATGTGGTTTTTGTCCTGCGAGAATTTCTGCGACCAATGCACCTTCTTCTGATGCTTTGTGAGCCAACATAGCGCCTTTTACAACATCACCAATGGCATAAATGTTTTTTATGTTGGTTTGAAGATGGTCATTGACCTCAACTTGTCCTCTTTCAGTTAACTTTACTCCTGCTGCTTCAGCATTTAAACCATCTGTATATGGACGACGACCAACAGACACCAAGCAATAATCTCCTTTAAACTCTACTTCATTCCCTTTTTTGTCGTCTGCTTTTACAATTACTTCGTTGCCTTTACGTTCAACAGATTTTACTTTGTGAGAAGTATTAATTGAGAATTTTTGTTTCTTTAATACTTTATTCAATTCTTTAGACAAACCAGAGTCCATCGTTGGAATGATTCTGTCCATATATTCAATCACTGAAACTTCGGCTCCTAATCGCTTGTAAACTTGTCCAAGCTCTAAACCAATAACACCTCCACCAATAACAATTAAGTGTTTTGGCACTTCTGTCAGCTTTAATGCTTCCGTAGACGTAATCACACGTTCTTTATCTAATTTGATAAAAGGTAAACTTGAAGGCTTGCTTCCAGTTGCAATAATTATGTTTTTTGCTTCAATTTCTGTAGTCTCTTTTCCTTTGATAGTAATATGAGTTGCATCTTTAAAAGACCCAAGACCTTCATATACATCTATCTTGTTTTTTTTCATTAAAAAGTCAATTCCTCCAGTGGTTTGATCTACAACAGACTGTTTGCGAGTTATCATTTGCTTTAAATTCACCTTGATATCTCCAGGTATTTCAATTCCGTGTTCTTCAAAATGCTTAACTGCATCTTCATAATGATGAGAAGAATCTAGAAGTGCTTTACTTGGAATACATCCAACGTTTAAACAAGTTCCGCCTAAAACAGAATATTTTTCTATAATTGCAGTTTTCATGCCTAATTGTGCACAACGGATTGCTGCTACATATCCTCCTGGGCCAGAACCAATAATGGCTACATCGTATGAATTCATAAAAATATTTTTTTATTGTGTATTAAAAACGAGTACAAAAGTACGATTTTGAATTATGAATTACGAATGCGACCTCTAATTTTTAAATTAAATAATCATGAAGGAAATCCAAGCATATTTCCCATACCTACAGTAAATAACCAACAACCATAGATAGTGTGTTCTATTGACACCAGTAATGTTGACTTGGTTTTGTCATAGGTTAATGCGAATAAAATGCCTCCCAAAAATGTAATCAATAATACGAGTGGGTTTTTATAAAATAAATGTGCCAGCGAAAACAGAATGGCATTGACAAATATGAAGAGTGATTTGCTTTTAAACAACATTTCATACCTTTGGAAGTAGAGCGTTCTGTATATGAGCTCTTGTGGATACACCGAAAATGTAGCATACAAAAATAAGATAACCACCCAAAGTTTTGGTTTTTGATAAAGTACATGGAATAAATCGGCCTTGTTGGTAAACCAGATATATAGAATGGTAAAAAATGCAATTATGGTGAGCTTTATAAAAATATGTTTAAAAAATGATTTCCATTTTAGGTTGGGTGCAATTTTAAATTGATTGCCCTCTATTTTAAGCAATACATAAATTACATATCCAAAACCGATGGCTGTAACAGCAACCTTTATTAAAAAAGGGTAATCTATGGTAAAACTAATGGGTAAGATTATGAAAATCAGGAAAAACTCCACTAATTTATATCTAACCGATTGCATCTTCATGACATATTTATCGAGGTTGTATGCTTTACTTCATTAATCACAAACATACTGTGCGTACTACCGATATGACTAATCGAAGTAAGTTTTTTGACCATAAATTCCCTAAAAGCCTCCATATCTTTAACAATGACTTTGAGCAAATAGTCATAATCACCACTAATATGGTAACATTCTAAGACTTCTGCAAGGCTCGTGACTTCTTTTTCAAATTTAATGACGTAATCTTGAGTGTGTTGCACTAATTTAATGTGACAGAAAGCAACAAAAGTTTTGTCAATTTTTTCTTTTTTTAAAAGTGCTACGTATTTTGAAATGACACCCTCTTTTTCAAGTTTCTTGATACGTTCATATACAGCTGTAACAGATAGATTGAGTTTGTTTGAAAGCTCCTTATTAGTGACTTTACTGTCTTGCTGAAGAAGCGTCAGCAGTTTTTTATCGATTTTATCAAAGGTCATACATTGAAAATTTTTCGGCAAAACTAAACAAAATGCCAGTTGAACCAATTATTAATCTTTAAATATATGATTTAATAGATTTAAAATCTAAATAGTGTATGATATATTGATTATTAATCTAATAAATTGGACTTTTGAATAAATATAACTTAATAAAATTCAAAAATAATGGCATTTAAACCAGCTAATAACATTCAAGATTTACAGTACTTTGGTGAATTTGGAGGTGTTAATCCTTCTATTTCAGATTCATCAACCTATACCTTCTTATCAGCAAAAACCATGTTTGATACTTTTGAAGGCAATGCAGATGGTTGCTATTTGTATTCTCGTCATTCGTCTCCTTCCAATTTATATTTAGGGGAAGCATTAGCTGCAATGGAAGGAACAGAAACAGCCAACGTCACAGCTTCTGGAATGGGAGCTATTACTCCTGTCATTTTGCAATTGTGTGGTTCTGGAGATCATGTTGTGAGTAGCAGGACGATTTATGGAGGCACTTATGCCTTTTTGAAAAATTTTACACCAAGAATGGGAATCAACACATCTTTTGTTGACATTACAAAATTAGATATCGTTGAAGCTTCCATTACAAAACAAACAAAAATTATTTTCTGTGAATCAGTGAGCAACCCTTTACTTGAGGTCGCAGATCTTAAGGGATTAGCTCAACTGGCAAGAAAATACGATCTAAAACTAGTGGTCGATAATACCTTTTCTCCATTAAGCATCTCACCCATTCAGTTAGGTGCTGATATTGTCATTCATAGTTTGACAAAATTCATCAACGGAAGCAGTGATACAGTTGGAGGCGTTGTTTGTGGTTCTCAAAATTTTATTAATGATTTACGAAACGTGAATGATGGTGCTTGTATGCTTTTGGGAGCTACAATGGATAGTTTGCGTGCTGCATCAGTGCTCAAAAATTTAAGAACACTACATATAAGAATGCAACAACACAGTAAGAATGGTCTTTACTTGGCTAAAAAATTTGAAGCCGATGGTTTGAGAACTGTCTATCCAGGTTTAGAATCACATCCTTCTCATGAATTATTTAAAAGTATGATGAATCCGCAATATGGATTTGGTGGCATGTTAACTATTGATGTTGGTTCTTTAGAAAAAGCTAATGAGCTAATGGAGTTAATGCAAAAACGAAATTTAGGTTATCTAGCTGTAAGTTTGGGCTTTTATAAAACATTATTTAGCGCTCCAGGAAGTTCAACATCTTCAGAGATACCAGAAGAAGAACAAAAAGAAATGGGCTTAAGTGATGGGTTGATTCGTTTTTCAATAGGATTAGATGCAGATATACAACGCACCTATGAAATGATGAGAGCTTGTATGGAAGAGTTAAACATTTTAAACGACACTTTGGAAACTGCATAAAATTAACTCTCAATCAATTATACTAATTAAAGTCAAAACCTAGGTTTTGACTTTTTTTTGCCCATTTGCAAAGCTTACTCAAAAATCGTAACATTACACATCAAAAAACTAACTAACCAACTATACTAAATGGAAAGTCAAAATATCAAACCTAGAGTGCCGCAAGACGAACATATTGTTGAAAACAGAGAACTAAACATCTGGGAAGCTCTAATACCTGTTTTTGTTTTGGTTGCCTTGCTTGCTTATAATGTTTATACTTATGGAGATGAAGCTCTATCTGGTTCCAATCAATTCATTTTATTGTTAGGAGCTGCTGTTGCAGCTATAGTTGGCTTTTTCAACAAAGTGACTTTTAATCAAATGATGGAAGAAGTAGCAGAGAATGTGAAATCTACTTCGGGAGCTATTCTTATTCTTCTTATGGTTGGTGCACTTGCTGGAACTTGGCTCATTAGTGGTATTATTCCAACGATGATTTATTATGGCCTACAGATTTTAAATCCTACGATATTTTTGCCTGCATGTGTCATTATTTGTGCTATCATTTCAGTAGCTACTGGAAGTAGTTGGACCACTTCGGCAACAGTTGGTATTGCACTGATTGGAATAGCTGAAGCTTTAGGGGTTCCTTTAGGAATGACTGCAGGAGCTGTGCTTTCTGGTGCTTATTTTGGCGATAAGATTTCACCTATGAGTGACACAACTAATCTTGCACCTGCAATGGCAGGAACAGACTTGTTCACACACATAAGATATATGCTCTATACCACAGTCCCAACAATTATTGTTACTTTAATTATATTTATAATTTTAGGGTTCAATCTAGAGCCTAAAGGTGTTGCTGACACCCATTTAATTTTACAGGATATAAAATCTGCCATCAATGTTAGTCCATGGCTCTTTTTAGTTCCTGTTATTGTTATTGTATTGATTGTTAAAAAAACACCTCCATTAATTGCTTTGCTTATTGGTACGTTATTGGGTGGTATTGCCGCTTTGATATTTCAACCAAGTATTGTTGCTGGTATTGGAGGAGGAACATCTCTGGATTTAACTTCAGGCTATAAAGGAATCATGAACGCAATTACAGTGGACACAGCTATTCCAACTGATAACAAAGCGCTTGAAGGATTATTCAAAGCGGGAGGTATGAGTAAAATGCTTGGAACCATCTGGCTTATATTATGTGCTATGGTTTTTGGAGGCATTATGGATGGTATTGGTGCATTGACCACCATTAGTAAATCTCTACTGAAATTATTCCATACCACCTTTGGCTTATTCGCTAGTACTGTTGCTAGTTGTCTAACTTTAAACATTACTGCAAGTGACCAATATTTAGCAATTGTAGTTCCTGGCAAAATGTACTCTAAAGCATTTAAAGATAAAGGTTTAGCTCCAGAGAATCTATCAAGAACTCTAGAGGATTCAGGAACAGTGACTTCTGTTTTGGTACCTTGGAATACTTGTGGCGCATATCAATCTGGTGTTCTGGGCGTTGATACGCTTAATTATGCTGGATATGCTATTTTTAATTGGTTGAGTCCATTTATGACCTTACTTTTTGCTGCTTTTCAAATTAAAATCCGACAATTGGCATCTTTCAAATAATTAATTCCTCAAGATTTTTAGCTTTATTTTATTATACACGCAATTTTAAATCTTAATATTTAAAGGATTAATAAAATTAAACACCTTTGTTTGAAGCCATTTACCAATACTATTTTAGCATTGTTTTATATAATTAATTTCTATTTGAAACACTTTAAATGAAATGTAAATTTGTTCTAATAAAAATTAATAATCATAAAATAAATAACACATGGCATTTGTAGGAAAAAAATTTCCAGATTTAAGCGTAAACGCAATGAACGAAATGGGAGACACATTCAAACTAAACGTTCTTGAAGAAGCAAAAAACAATAACAAAAAAGTACTTTTATTTTGGTACCCAAAAGATTTCACTTTTGTATGTCCAACAGAATTACATGCATTTCAATCAGCTTTAGCTGAATTTGAAAAAAGAAACACAATGGTTATTGGAGCATCATGCGACACAGCCGAAGTTCATTTTGCATGGTTAAATACTCCAAAAAATAATGGAGGAATTGAAGGTGTTACTTACCCAATTTTAGCAGACTCTAACAGAAACCTTGCTTCTACTCTAGGTATTTTAGATATCACAAATGAAACTTATAATGAAGAAACTGGCGTTGTAACTGTTGAAGGTGACAATGTAACTTACAGAGCTACTTACATTATAGATGAAGAAGGTACTGTTGTTCATGAAAGTATTAACCACATGCCATTAGGAAGAAACGTAAACGAATTTTTACGTTTAATTGATGCATACACTCACGTACAACAAAAAGGTGAAGTATGTCCTGCAAACTGGGAAGAAGGTAAAGATGCAATGCAGGCTAACGCTAAAGGTACAGCAGAGTATTTAAAAGCACACTTAAACTAAATAATATGATTAAGGAATTAGAACAGGACAACTTAACACAATTAGTATCTGAAAATGATACTGTTGTAGTTCAGTATTCTGCTAGCTGGTGTGGTAATTGTAGAATCATGAAGCCTAAATTTAAAAAGCTTGCCACTGAAAATGAAAGCATGACTTTTGTAATGGCTGATGCTGAAAAGTTTCCTGAATCAAGAAAATTAGCTACAGTTGACAACCTTCCTACATTTGCTGTTTTTAAAAATGGTGTTTTTGTAAATCAAGTTCAAACAAATAAGTTTGAAGCTTTAAAAGATTTGATTGATGAAGTTACCAGTAATTAAGCATTTAACTCAATTTATTGAAGAAAACGATGAAGATTTTGTAGTTGAAACTATTGAAACTTTAGAGAATCTTACTGAAGTACCTTCATTAAAAGACGAAGAGCTAGATGTTATTGGAGAACTAATCTCTAATATGTATGGCGCTTTGGAAGTCAACAAAATGATTAAAGAAGGAACTCCAAAAAAAGAAGCATTAAATGCATTTATGTCTCGAGTACTTGGAGCTATTGATAAATAAAGTATACTACTAATAAAACAAAAAAGCCACTTCAATTGAAGTGGCTTTTTTAATGATAAAATTTATTACGCCAAATCAAATCTATCAAGATTCATCACTTTAGTCCAAGCAGCAATAAAATCTTTTACAAATTTCTCTTTAGAATCTTTACACGCATATACTTCAGCTAACGCACGAAGTTCAGAGTTTGAACCAAAAATTAAATCCACACGAGTGCCTGTCCACTTTACATTACCTGTTTTTCGATCGCTACCAACAAAAACATTTTGCGAATCTGAAGTTGCTTTCCAAGTAGTACTCAAATCAAGTACATTAACAAAAAAATCGTTTGTTAATGTTTGTTCTTGTTTGGTAAACACACCATGTTTTGAATGGTCATAATTAGCACCAAGTACTCTCATTCCACCAACTAATACAGTCATTTCTGGCGCAGTAAGTGTTAATAATTGAGCTCTATCAACCAACATTTCTTCAGCTGATGCAGTATGTTTAGGACCATAATAATTTCTAAAACCATCTGCTTTTGGTTCTAATGCCGCAAACGAATCTACATCTGTTTGCTCTAAAGATGCATCTGCTCTTCCGGGTGCAAAAGGTACAGTGATATTATGTCCTGCATTTTTTGCAGCTTTTTCTATAGCAGCACTTCCTCCTAAAACAATTAAATCTGCTATAGAAACTTTTTTAGTTACAGAATTAGAATTAAACTCTTTCTGAATCGTTTCAAACACTTCTAATACTTTTGCCAATTGAGTAGGGTTGTTTACTTCCCAATATTTTTGTGGTGTTAATCGAATGCGTCCTCCATTGGCTCCACCTCTTTTATCAGAACCTCTAAATGTTGAAGCTGAAGCCCAGGCAGTAGATACTAATTCAGAGACAGTTAATCCAGAATTTAGAATTTTAGTCTTTAAATCTGATATGTCTTTGTCATCTATAAGTTCGTGGGTGACTTTCGGAATTGGGTCTTGCCAAATCAATTCTTCTTTTGGCACTTCAGGACCTAAATAAAGAGCTGTTGGTCCCATATCACGATGCGTTAATTTAAACCAAGCTCTAGCAAAAGCGTCAGCAAATTCTTCTGGGTTTTCATGAAAACGTTTAGAAATTGGAGCATAAATAGGATCCATTTTTAGTGCCATATCTGCAGTTGTCATCATTAATGCTTGTGTTTTTGAAGCGTCACCAGCTGCTGGTGCTTTTTTGGCATTAGAAGCTGCAGTAGGCGTCCATTGGTGAGCTCCTGCTGGGCTTTTAGTTAATTCCCACTCATATCCTAACAATACATTAAAATAATCATTATCCCATTGAGTTGGATTTGGTGTCCAAGCACCTTCAATACCACTAGTAATGGCATCGTCTAAAACACCAGATTTATAAGTATTTTTCCAACCCATACTCATTTCTTCAATTGGTGCTCCTGCAGGTTCTCTTCCAACATATTTATTTGGATCTGCTGCGCCATGAGCTTTACCAAATGTATGGCCACCAGCAACAAGCGCTACAGTTTCATAATCATTCATTGCCATACGAGCAAACGTTTCTCTAATATCGATAGCAGATTTTAGTGGGTCTGGGTTTCCATTTGGTCCTTCTGGATTTACATAAATTAGTCCCATTTGTACGGCTCCTAATGGGTTTTCCAATTCTCTATTTCCGGTATAACGCTTATCTCCCAACCATTCTGTCTCACTTCCCCAATAAATATCTTCTTCTGGTTGCCAGATATCTTCACGACCACCAGCGAAGCCAAAAGTTTTTAGTCCCATAGATTCAATGGCACAATTTCCTGCAAGAATCAATAAATCAGCCCAAGATAATTTATTGCCATATTTTTGCTTAATAGTCCATAACAACAAACGTGCTTTATCTAGATTTCCGTTATCAGGCCAACTATTAAGAGGTGCAAAACGCTGGCTTCCAGAACCACTACCTCCTCTGCCATCTGCTATACGATATGTACCTGCACTGTGCCACGCCATACGTATAAAAAATGGACCATAATGACCATAATCAGCAGGCCACCAATCTTGTGAATCTGTCATTAAATCGTAAAGGTCTTTTTTAACTGCTTTTAAATCTAAAGTTTTAAAAGCTTTAGCATAATTAAAATCTGGATCCATAGGGTTTACCAGAGAAGAATGTTGGCGAAGTATATTCAAATTTAATTGATTAGGCCACCAATCTCTATTAGAAGTTCCTCCTCCAGCTGTTTGCTTGATAGCTCCGCTAGAAAAAGGGCATTTATTGGCTCTTGAATCATTTATTTCCCATACGTTGCCATTGTCAGAATGACCAGAATGATTATTGCTTTCCATTATAAATTATTTTTTAGGTTCATTATTCTATAAAGTTAAAAATTACAATTCAAACATTCACAGAAATCTAATCTTTATAAATAATATGATAATTGACAAAACTTATTGAATTAAAAAAACCTCTTAAACACCAAATAAATTGGGCAAAGAGGTTTTTACCAACCAATCAAAAAACTAATTCAATATATCTTTATGGTTTTGGCAATAACACTGTGTCAATAACATGAATGACTCCATTGGATTGATTGACATCAGCAATGGTTACTTTGGCCGAATTACCATTTTCATCTGTAACATAAACATCTTTGCCTTTAGCCCAAGCGGTCAATGTTCCGCCTGACACAGTTGCAATAACTGCTTTTCCATTACCTTCTTTAATTAATTTAGCAATATCCTTTGCATTCCATTTTCCAGAAACCACATGATATTTTAAAATGGTTTGCAGTTTTTCTTTATTTTCTGGCTTAACTAATGTTTCAACTGTACCCATTGGTAATTTGTCAAACGCAGCATTTGTTGGGGCAAAAACAGTAAATGGCCCTTCACTCATGAGGACATCCACTAAATCTGCTGCTTTTACCGCTGCAACCAAAGTGGTGTGATCTTTTGAGTTTACGGCATTTTCTACTATGTTCTTTGAAGGATACATCGCAGCTCCTCCTACCATTTTTGTATCTTCTTTCATCATTTTATCTTGTGAAAAAAGATTTTGTCCGATAAACATCGAACCTACTAAAAAAGCAATACTGAATAATTTTGTCAATTTCATAATTTTTTAAGTTTAGATAAATAATATTTTATGCCCTATCTACGACATTACCTTATTTAAGGTTTTATCAAATGCTTTTTTAACACACAATTAACTCGAATAAAGCATTTTCATCATCTATTTTTTTTGTATCTTATTGAAGTAATTTAACTTATAGTTTATGATGGACAGTAATTATATAAAAGTGTTTTCTGGAAGTTTTATCATTGTGCAATTGGTAGTTGACCGATTGGAAAGTGCTGGAATTAATGGAATTGTAAAAGATGAGACAGAATCTGGTAGATTAGCTGGATTTGCTTCGACAACAGCTGGATTTCAAGAGCTATATGTAAACAAGGATGAGCTAGATTATGCTATTCCTATTATAGAATCTGTTAAAGAAGAATTAGAAGCATAAAAAAAAGGTCTTGATTTCTCAAGACCTTTTTTATTATGCTGTAACAGCATACATTTTATCACGCTGCTCTTTTATTTTCTTATCATCCATATACTCATCAAAAGTCATATATCTATCAATAACGCCATTAGGAGTCAATTCTATAACTCTATTGGCAACAGTTTGAGCAAATTCGTGGTCATGTGTAGTAAACATCACAGTGCCTTTAAAATTCTTTAGCGAATTATTAAATGCAGTAATACTCTCAAGATCTAAATGGTTAGTTGGTTCATCTAGCATCAATACGTTAGCTCTCATCATCATCATACGACTTAACATACAGCGTACTTTTTCACCTCCAGAAAGTACATCGGACGTTTTCAGGGCTTCTTCTCCACTAAAAATCATTTTTCCCAAAAATCCTCTTATGTACACTTCCTCTCGTTCCTCTTCTGTTGTAGCCCATTGACGCAACCAATCTACCAAAGTTAATTTGTTATTGAAAAAACTGCTATTATCTAGAGGCAAATAAGATTGGGTTGTAGTGATTCCCCAATTGTAGCTTCCTGCATCAGCTTTTTCATTGCCATTTATAATTTGGTAAAATGCGGTTGTAGCTCTCGAATCTCTAGAGTACACAACTACTTTATCTCCTTTAGCTAAATTGATGTCAATATTTTGGAATAGCACTTCACCATCGGTTGAAGCTGCCAACCCTTGAACATGCAAAATTTGATCGCCTGCCTCTCTATCGCGCTCAAAAATAATCGCTGGATAGCGTCTGCTTGAAGGTTTGATATCTGAAATGTTCAGCTTTTCAATCATCTTCTTTCTACTGGTAGCTTGTTTAGACTTCGCAACGTTGGCTGAAAATCGTCTGATAAATTCCTCAAGTTCCTTTTTCTTTTCTTCAGCTTTTTTGTTTTGTTGTGCACGCTGTCTTGCTGCTAGTTGTGAAGACTCATACCAAAAGGTGTAATTACCAGAATAGTGGTTGATTTTTCCAAAATCGATATCGGAAATATGTGTACAGACGGCATCTAAAAAGTGCCTATCGTGAGATACAACAATGACGCAATTATCGTAATTGGCCAAGAAGTTTTCTAACCAAGAAATGGTTTCATAATCCAAATCGTTGGTAGGCTCATCCATAATCAATACATCCGGATTACCAAATAAGGCCTGTGCCAATAACACACGCACTTTTTGTTTTCCATCCAAATCTTTCATCAAGGTGTAATGAAACTCTTCTTTAATACCTAAATTAGATAGCATTGCAGCGGCATCGCTGTCTGCATTCCAACCATTCATTTCTTCAAATTGTACTTGGAGTTCGCCAATTTTTTCTGCATTAGCATCAGTATAATCAGCATACAGAGCATCTATTTGGGTTTTTAAATCAAATAAGGGTTTGTTACCCATAATGATGGTTTCCAAAACGGTATGCTCGTCATAAAGATTGTGGTTTTGTTCTAAAACCGACATACGTTTCCCAGGCTCCAAATGCACATGTCCAGAAGTGGGATCCATTTTTCGAGCAAGAATCTTTAGAAACGTCGATTTTCCGGCTCCATTGGCACCAATAATACCATAACAATTACCTTGATTGAATGTTGTGCTGACTTCATCAAAAAGGATACGTTTACCAAATTGAACTGAAAGATTAGAAACTGATAACATAAGTTGTCTTTAAATTTTTTGCAAAAGTAGTCAAAATCAGTCAGACCATAAAACATATAAAATCACAAAATAATATTTAACAGCGCATTAACAACTGTGTACACTTACATCCTTTATTTTTGTTCATATAATGAGAACCAGCCTACTCAAGTTATTCAAATGAAGCAATATATCTTTCTATTATTGACACTGTCAACACTATTGGGTTGCAAAAACGACACTCAAGAGGAAGACAATTATGTCTATTTTGGAGGTGAAATCATTAATCCTACCAACGATTATGTGCTGCTTTACAATTCTGAAGATGATGTTGACACACTTTATATGGATGAGAACAATCGATTCCTAAAGAAAATATCCAACTTTAAATCTGGTCTTTATACCTTTTTTCATGGTGGCGAATACCAATGGCTTTTACTAGAACCCAAAGATAGCCTTCTGATTAGATTGAATACCATTGACTTTGATGAATCATTGGTTTTTACTGGAGATGGCGCTCGTAAAAACAATTACTTGATTAAAACTTTTTTGGAAAACGAAGATGACAATCAAAAGTTTATGCACTTATGCCAGATGGAACCTGCAGCCTTTGAAAAAGTACTAGACTCCATTAAAGATAAAAAGCTAAATGATTTAAACGATTTTATAAAACAAAATAGCTATTCCAAATTATTTCAGGAAATAGCGACAACAAGCATTAACTACAACTATTACGCCAATAAAGAGATCTATCCTTTTGGATATTTTGGCTATAGTAATCTTATCCACTTTAAAGATTTGCCGCCAAATTTTTATGATTACAGAAAGGAAATCGATTACAACAATGAAGCATTAAGTGATTTTTACACCTATAACAAATTTTTATATTCACATTTCAACAATCTTGCTTTGGCAAAATATTACAAAAACGCCACACATAATGTTGTTTTTGATAATAAATCGGTTAATTACAACCTAGAAAAGCTTAATTTAATGGATAGCTTGGTCAGCAATCGACGTATCAAAAATAGTTTGCTGAAAAACACAACCAGAGATTTTATTTTGGTGAGCCAAGACAGTTCAGAAATACAAGAGGTATTGGGCTCATTTCTTAAAAGAACCACAAGTGATAAGGACAAAAAATACATTAATGAACTTGTTCATTCAATAAAAAATCTAAAACGCGGGAAAAGATTGCCCTCATTAGAGCTTCTTGATTATAATGACAATATTGTTCTTATAGACACCTTGGTAAAAAGAGCAACGGTTATTTATTTTTGGTCATCAAATTTGCCAGTGCACATGAGAAACAGTCATTATAAGGTCAATGCACTAAAGACCAAATATCCACAATTCGATTTTATTGGCATCAATATCAATGATGATGACAACTCACATTGGAAAAGCACATTGACTTTAAATAAACTTCCTGTTACCAATGAGTACCAGTTTAAAGAGCCTAATGATGCAATGAATGCATTGGCCATCAATTCGGTCAATAAATCAATTTTAGTCAATAAAGACTCCAAAATTATCAACCCAAATGCACTGCTGTTCAGTTCTGAATTTGAAGAACAACTAGAACGTTTATCTCATAAAAAACAATAAAAAAGAGGCAAACCAGTAAGATTTGCCTCCACTTTATATTTTGAAACTAGTTTTAGTTTCCTTTCTTATAATCTTCTAAAAACTTTGCTAGTCCAATATCTGTCAATGGATGGTTTAATAATCCAGTGATTGAACTCAAAGGTCCAGTCATTACATCGGCTCCAAGTTTGGCACAATCAATCACATGCATCGTGTGACGTACAGATGCAGCCAATATTTCAGTGTCAAAACCATAGTTGTCATAGATCAATCTTATTTCAGAAATAAGGTTTAAACCATCTGTAGAGATATCATCTAAACGACCAATAAAAGGTGATACATACGTTGCGCCTGCTTTAGCGGCCAACAATGCTTGACCTGGCGAAAACACCAAAGTCATATTGGTTTTAATACCTTTATCAGAAAAGTATTTACATGCCTTAACGCCATCTTTTATCATTGGTAATTTAACCACAATTTGCTCGTGCAAATCAGCTAGAGCTTCGCCTTCTCTCACCATGCCTTCAAAATCGGTCGCTATCACTTCTGCACTCACGTCTCCATCTACCAAGTTACAGATATCGACATAATGCTTCAAAATATTATTGGTTCCTGTGATGCCTTCTTTAGCCATCAATGAAGGGTTGGTTGTTACACCATCAAGAATTCCCATGTCTTGGGCTTCTTTAATTTGAGCTAAATTTGCAGTATCAATAAAAAATTTCATCTATTTAATTTATTTGTTGTGTTATAAAGTTTTGCAAATTTACAATTAATCAAAAACTTTAAAGTTGTATTTTGGTTAAAACATATTAACAAGTTATGCAGTTTTAAACACTACAACTTATAATGCTTCATCAGCATTTTTTCATACACTTTATCTGGTAGTATTCGTTTTAAAACAATAGAAAATTTCTGCATAAACTCGCCTACTTTATAATGAATTTTGGGGTTTGGTGTATTAATAACATTAAAAATTGCTTTAGCCATTAGTTGAGGGTCTTTACCAGCATCAACATGCGCATCCATCATTCTTAAAGTGCTTCCGTAAGGTGTTTTATAAGGCGAATCGTCTTTTACTGGTGCATGATAACGACCTGCAGCAATATTGGTTGCAAAATCACCAGGAGCCACATTGGTCATTTGTATATTAAAATCTTTAATCTCCAATCTAAAGGCTTCAGTTACTAACTCTAAAGCACCTTTACTCGCACTATAAATGCCTCTATAAGGCAATCCCATATAACCAGCTATAGATGTAATATTAATAATAAGCCCAGAATTTTGAACTCGCATTTGTGGCAAAACAGCTTTAATGACGTTTATTGGTCCAAAAAAATTGGTTTCAAAATTGCGTTTTATTTCTACTTCAGGAATTTCCTCAATTGGTCCTGTTATACCTGCTCCTGCATTATTCACAACAACATCTAATCGACCTGTTTCTTTAATAATAGCTTGAATTGCATTTTGTATTGATGTGGTATCAGAAACATCTAATTGCACTAATTTAAATTTACTATCAGTATATTTTTCTGGTGTTCTGCTAGTTCCGTAAACAGTAAATCCTTTGTTAGTTAAAAATTCACCTATTGATTTTCCAATTCCAGAAGATCCACCTGTAATTAATACAACTTTAGACATAAATAATTAAAAATTTTATGAGATAAAAATACAATAATAATAGGAAAGTATTGGGCACAAAAAAAGGCAAGCTACCTACATCACACCGCTACGACCATTTACCTTTGCTTCGTTCCCGACCTGGAGGATTCAACAGGAGCTGGTTGTGTAGGACTTGCCGAGTGCAAAGATACAATCTTTTAATAGTTGTGCAATGATTTTTTAAACTGAATTTAATTAAATAACTTGCTCAAAAAATTACGTTTACCATGTCAACATTTAAACTTTTCGCAATCACATTGTTATCCCTTTTATTTTGGACTTGTGGTGGTTCATCTGATGGGAAAAATAAATTTTCAATCGGCACAAATGCTAAAAACAATACCGTGGCATTAGGCGAAACGCTACAGTTGACAGTCAATAATCCAAAAAAATTGACTATTAATTCTGTCACTTATTCCATCAACGGAAAAACCATTTCAGAGAATTTTAAGGTAGATAATGTCAAGTTGGGCGAACAATCTATTGTTGCCAAGATTAATTATGATGATACTTCTGAAGAAGTCTCAACAAAAATTACCATTCTTAATAACGAATCGCCAAAAATTTACGATTTCAAAATCATTAACGAATATCCTCACGACATCACATCCTATACCCAAGGACTTGAATTTTATAATGGTGACTTATACGAAAGTACAGGTCAGTACAAAGAATCCAAGCTTCGAAAAGTAAATTATAAAACTGGTGAAGTTATCAAAAATGTAAATCTTGGTAATCAGTATTTTGCAGAAGGTCTAACAGTTTTGAATGGAAAAGTGTACCAGTTGACTTGGCGTGAAAGCACTGGTTTTGTTTATGATGCTGCTACTTTGGAAAAAACCAGCAGCTTCAGATATGGCAAAAGCAAGGAAGGTTGGGGACTTTGTAATGACGGAAAAACCTTGTACAAATCAGATGGCACAGAATATATCTGGACATTAAATCCTGATACTTTAGTTGAAATGGATAACATCCAAGTGTATCATAACCGTGGCAAAGTCATCGAATTGAATGAACTCGAATGGATCAATGGGAAAATCTACGCCAACCGTTATCAAAAGAATGGTGTGGCTATCATCAATCCAATCAATGGTGCTGTGGAAGGTGTTATTGATTTTTCATCCTTAAAAGACAAAGTGACGCAACATCCTAATTTGGACGTTCTTAATGGCATCGCTTACAACCCAGAAACCAACACTATTTTTGTGACAGGCAAAGATTGGGACAAATTGTTTGAGGTAGAGGTTTTTGTAAAGTAGCGTTCACTCATACAAAAGACACGTTCACTCATTCTTTGTTTTAAATTTCACTTTTCTGATGGTTATTTACACTATGAGAAAAGTAATCAACATCAACATTCCAGAGCCTTGCCATGAAGACTGGAATCTAATGACACCTCAAGAAAAAGGTCGTCATTGTGCCGTTTGCGATAAAACTGTTATCGATTTCACCAAAAAAACGGACGAACAAATCATCACGACTTTTGAACAAGAAGGCAAATTATGTGGACGTTTTAAATCATCACAACTCAATCGTGAGATCGTATTGGCCAGAAAAGACAAAAACAATTATTTGAGTTTGGTGGCTTCAAGCTTATTTGCTTTCTTAAGCATAGGCACACAAAGTACAAAAGCGCAAGGCGAACCAAGAGTTGTTCAAACGGATTCCACTGCATTAAATTCCATAAAAGGAAAAATAGCAACTTCTATTCTACAAGAGCGCGTTATTAGTGGAACTGTGTACCAGAACTTTGAAAACAGAGTTCCATACGCCATCGTTTCTGTTTTGGGTACTGACAAAAGTGTGACTGCCGATTCACAAGGAAATTTTTCTATAAAAATTAAAAATGGAGACACCCTTGTATTCAAAGCTTTGGGTTATCAAACCACACAATTGGTCACTTGGGAGGCTAATAAATATGAAATTACTATTACTGCATTGCCAGCTACAGCAAACGAACCTAAAGAACTTATTATGGGAGCGCTCATAGCACCAAATATTGGGAATGTTAGTCAACTCAAACAATCTGATGAACGATTAATTAATGGAACCATTACAAGCGATTCAGATGGTCTACCATTGCCAGGAGCAAATGTCATTATTAAAGGTACAAAAATTGGAACTCAAGCTGATTTTGATGGGAATTTTAAAATTAAAGTTAAGCCTGAAGACATTCTAGTAATAAGCTATTTTGGATGCATAACACAAGAAGTGAAAATCTCCAATTTGGTAAATTACAATCTTAAATTAAGTCTTGACGAAGATATTTCAGGTGAAATAGTTGTTGTTGCTGGTTATGTAAATTATTCCTATTCTAGTTATGAACTTACACCAGAACAAATTGAAACCAAAAGAATCAATAAAGAACGAAATGAAAATAGATTAGCATTTTACAATCGAAAAGATAAAGAAGAAAAAGAAGCGAGAAAAATCAAAAGGCAACAAATAAAAAATGGCAGTATAGAACGTACTGCAACAGGCAAATTCTTATATAAACTGACAAACATTTTTAAAACTAAAGATTAAACTATACTTTTAAGCAATAATAATGTAATAATGCAAACCTTCGAAAAGTACATTATCGTTGCCCAACAAGACATAGACAACCTCAACCATGTCAACAATGTTCGTTATGTACAGTGGATACAAGATATTGCTGCAGAACATTGGAACGCCAAAGTATCGAAGCATATCGATGATACTTATTTTTGGGTCTTGTTAAAACACACTATCGAATACAAAAGTGAAGCCATTCTTGGAGATGTTTTAAAACTCGTCACTTATGTTACAAAGGCTGATGGTGTCACTTCTATCAGAAATGTGGACATTTACAACAAACATACCAACAAACTACTCGTTACCTCCGAAGCAACCTGGTGCTTAATCTCAAAAGAAACAAAACGCCCTACACGTATTACCCAAGAAATTGCCGAATTGTTCAATTAAATTAGGCAACATATACTAATTCATTGATTCAAAAGTTATATTTTTAACCAATAATTGCTTTATTAATTCCACATGAGAAGAAGTTTATACTTACTATTTACCTTAACCGTATTAGTGTTATGGAGTTCGTGTCGTCAAGATTTTGAATTTTCTCCAAGCACTGGACAATTAGAGTTTTCCAAAGACACTGTTTATCTCGATACTGTATTTACCAATATTGGCTCTAGTACCTATAATCTAAAAGTTTATAACCGCAGTGATACAGATATAGTCATTCCAACAGTACGCTTGGCCCAAGGTCAAGCCTCTAATTATCGGTTAAACGTTGATGGAATGCCAGGAAAAGAGTTTCAAAATATAGAGCTTCTTGCTAAAGATAGTATGTATATTTTTATAGAAACCACATTCGATATTCAAACTGTTGTCGCAGCAAATAATCAATTTTTATATACTGATGCCATTGAGTTTGATAGTGGCTCCAATCTCCAAAAAGTAGAATTGGTGACCTTGGTAAAAGATGCTGTATTCATCTATCCAAATAGAGATAGTGAAGGCGTTATAGAAACTTTGACTTTTGATGTTGATGGTGATGGTACAGACGACGAAACAAACATACAAGGACGGTTTTTAACAGATAGTGAACTCACATTTACCAACGAAAAACCATATGTCATTTATGGATATGCCGCTGTTGATGAAGGCAAAACCTTAACCGTGAATGCTGGAGCAAGAGTGCATTTTCATGCCAATTCTGGTTTGTTGATTACCAATAATGCCTCTTTAAAAGTGAATGGCCAATTGAGTACAGACCAAGATATTTTAGAAAATGAGGTCATTTTTGAAGGTGACAGACTAGAGCCTTTGTTTGAAAATATTCCAGGTCAATGGGGAACCATTTGGCTATTTAGCGGAAGTGTGGATAATCAAATCAACTTTGCTACCATAAAAAATGCAACGGTTGGTATTCTTGCCGAGAACAATCAGAATGCACCTTTAGATAAGCTGACGATAAGCGACTCAAAGGTTTACAACTGTAGTAACTTCGGAATTTTAGCTCGTGCCACATCTATCACTGCCGAAAATGTGGTGTTCAATAATGCTGGACAATCTGTTTTTGCTGGAACTTATGGTGGTAAATACAATTTTACTCATTGTACGCTTGCCAATTATTGGAACAATAGTTTCAGACAATTTCCTGCTGTTTTGTTAAATAACTACATTGAAGATGAAAATCAAATGGTGTTTCCTAATGATTTAGCTGAAGCCAATTTCAATAATTGCATTATTTATGGCAATGACAATCCTGAAGTTATTTTAGACGAAAAAACTGGAGCAACCTTTAACTTTAAGTTCACTAATTGTTTGATCCGTTTTCAAAATACCAATAACAATTTCACTGGACCCAATTATAATTTTAGTGATACTAACTTATACGAATTGTGTATCTTCAATCAAGACCCAGACTTTTTGGATACCTCAAAAAACAAGTTGATGATTGGTGATGATTCGGCCGCAAATGGGCAAGGAAATTCAAGTTTTGCTTCTCAAGTGCCTTTTGACATTTTGAATGTGAGCAGAACTGCTTCTCCAGATTTGGGTGCCTATCAACATATTACATTTGAAGATTAATCATCTAATTAAAAAATAGTTATTTTTATATTCTAACAAATCAAAATCAATATGATCAACCTGATATTTGAAATTGCGTGTATTTGCGCTGGAATTCTACTCGCTATCACAGCATTGGACCGACTTGACGGTAAAAGCAACTTTTTCAATAACATCGCGGCAAAACTAAAACCCTTTAATACTGTTATTGGTTTTGCCACGCTTATTATAGGCGTTATTTACCTCTTGAAAATTGAATGCATCATTTTTGGAGCTATAGGTATTGCCTGTGGCCTACTCCTGTTACCTCAACAGCTGACCAATGTTCCAGGTATTGGAAGTTCATTGTTAAAAGCATCCAATTGGTTGATGCCTTTTAAGGTCATCATTGGTGATGCCGCTTTGATTATAGGGCTATTAGGATTGTTCAACATGAATCCGTTTTGTTAAATACTAATTGAATGTAAACAAAAAAGACTAACCAAACGGATAGTCTTTTTTGTTTACAACAGATGATTTGTTTTAAGAAAAAAGCGGTTTACCTTTCATCATTTCATTGACTTTATCACCAATGGCTTCCAGTTTACTTTCATCTTGGTAATTCATGATAACTTCATCAATCAATCCAACGATGGTTTCCATATCGTTTTCTTTCAATCCTCTTGTAGTGATGGCTGGTGTTCCAACTCTAATTCCAGAAGTCACAAATGGCGACTTGTCATCAAAAGGCACCATATTTTTATTGACTGTGATTTCGGCTTTTACCAGTGCTTGTTCGGCGTCTTTACCAGTAATATTTTTATTTCTTAAGTCAATCAACATCATATGGTTATCAGTTCCATCAGAAATGATGTTATAGCCTCTATTTACAAAGGCTTTTGCCATAGCAGCCGCGTTGTGTTTCACTTGCAACATATAATGCATAAAATCGTCTGTCAACGCTTCGCCAAAAGCAATAGCTTTGGCAGCGATAATATGTTCCAATGGGCCTCCTTGATTTCCAGGAAATACTCCAGAATCTAATAACGAAGACATCATTCGCGGTTCTCCTTTTGGCGTTTTAAGTCCGAAAGGGTTTTCAAAATCTTGCCCCATCATAATCATACCACCTCTTGGCCCACGCAAAGTTTTGTGTGTAGTCGTGGTAACGATATGGCAATGTGGCATAGGATCATTCAAAATACCTTTGGCAATCAATCCTGCAGGATGCGAAATATCAGCCATTAAAATGGCTCCAACGCTATCGGCAACCTCCCTGAATTTTTTAAAATCCATATCGCGTGAATACGCAGATGCTCCAGCAATGATCAATTTTGGCTGCTCTTTCTTTGCAGTAGTTTCTAAATGATCATAATCGATTCGACCAGTTGCTTTATCAACACCATAAAAGGACGGATTATATAATTTGCCTGAAAAATTAACTGGCGATCCATGGGTTAAATGGCCTCCATGTGATAAATCAAAACCAAGAATTTTATCTCCAGGTTTTAAACACATTGAATAAACAGCAGTGTTGGCCTGGCTCCCAGAATGTGGCTGGACGTTGACATACACTGCGCCAAACAAGGCTTTTGCTCTATCAATTGCAATTTGCTCTACTTCATCAACCACTTCGCAACCTCCATAATAACGTTTCCCTGGATAGCCTTCAGCATATTTATTGGTCAATACAGAACCTGCAGCTTCCATCACTTGATTGCTTACAAAATTTTCTGATGCTATAAGTTCTAATCCGTGTAATTGTCTTTCTTTTTCAGCTTCGATAAGCTCAAATATTTGTTGGTCGCGTTGCATAAGTCGGTATTAAATTAAAATTTTCTCAAAAATAATAAAACCATAACGTAATCAACCAAAAATGTTGATAATTCATTAACATTCATTGCATTTCAAATTGTACTAATTTTAAGTATTTTTTTAGGTTTAAATTAAAAATATTATGTAGGTTTGAATAGAATTAAAAATAACTAATCAAATAGAAAGATATGCCTTTATCAGCAAATAATCCAGACAGAACTTCGTGGCTTCACGTTGGAAAAAATTCGGATTTTCCTATTCAAAACATTCCTTTTGGTGTGTTTTTAACTCGTGATGACATCATTACCATTGGTACACGAATTGGAGATACAGCCATAGACCTTGGCGCTCTGCACCAACTTGGTTATTTTGATGGAATCCCGTTGACAGATGATATTTTTCTTCAAGATACATTAAACGATTTTATAGCTGATGGCCGCAAAACATGGCGATTGGTTCGCAATAGAATTGCCCAAATATTTGACAGTAACAACACTGTTCTAAAAAACAATCCTAAACATAAAGAGATTGTATGTTTTAGATTGGACGAAATTGAAATGCAATTACCTGTACAAATTGGCGATTATACTGATTTTTACTCCAGTTTAGAGCATGCAACCAATGTTGGAACCATGTTTAGAGGAAAAGACAATGCGTTGATGCCAAACTGGCTACACATTCCTGTTGGTTATCATGGTCGTAGTTCGTCAATCATTCCTTCTGGAATTCCTGTACATCGCCCACAAGGACAAACGTTTCCTGATGGTGCAGAAGAACCAATCTTTGGACCTTCAAAATTGGTTGATTTTGAACTAGAAATGGCTTTTATTACGACTGATGCTAACGATTTAGGTGAACCTATTCCGGTTGCAGAGGCTGAAGAATATATTTTTGGATTGGTACTGTTCAACGATTGGTCTGCACGAGATATCCAAAAATGGGAATATGTGCCTTTGGGACCCTTTTTAGCTAAAAACTTTGCGTCATCAATGTCTCCATGGATTGTGACTTTAGATGCACTGGAACCTTTTAAGGTTGAAAGCCCAAAACCAATAAAACCTGTACTGCCTTATTTACAATCTAAAGGAAAAAAGAGCTATGACATTAATTTAGAAGTTGCCATAAGACCTAAAGATGCAAAAGAGACCATAGTGAGCAAATCAAATTTCAAATATATGTATTGGAATATGTCTCAACAATTGGCTCATCATACAGTTAATGGATGTCCGGTAAATTCTGGTGATATGATGGGGAGTGGTACTATTTCTGGGCCAACTCCAGATTCATATGGGTCAATGCTAGAATTAACTTGGAGAGGTGAAAAGCCTATTAAGATGAAAGATGGCACAGAACGTAAGTTTATTAACGATTATGATACAGTGATTATGAGAGGCCATTGTGAGAAAGATGGAACTCGCATTGGTTTTGGAGAAGTATCTACACAACTGTTGCCGATTTACAATCCGAAAAAAAAGAAATAGATTAAACTTATCATTAAAGAGAAACCTACCCTTTTGGGTAGGTTTTTTGTTTTATAGGTTTTTGTACTTTTAATGCTTAACTATTTACCAAATAATGAAGCTACTATTTAAGGTATGTTTACTATTTACACTATGCAATACAAACTTTAGTTCATTTGCTCAAGGAGATTGTAATTGCAATAACATTGACAAAGATTTACAAAATCATAGGGACTCCTTAATGGTTTTCAATGTTGTAAACAAACTTAAAACCTCAAATGAAAAAGCCTGTCTATTTGAAGCATTAGATTTAGAATTCAAATATTATTTGACACAATTGAAATTTGATAAAACCCTTAAAATTCTCAATCTACAAGAAGACTTGCTGGCTAGAATTGACTGTGAAAAAAAGTACGTTTTTCAAATTTACCTCAACAAAGCACAATACTACCGATCGACCAACGATTTAGAAAAATTATCAGATTTCGCATTTAAAGCGTTAAGAGAAGCCGAGCGATTAAATGATAGTGAGAAGGAAATTACAGCAATAAAAGAGGTTGTTAATCTATTCACAAGAATGAGAGAAACCCATAAAAATTGGCCTTATGTCAAAAGAGCTGAAAAACTAATTACAGGACAAAATATCAACCAACAAAATGTTCAACATTACAGATGGCTGGCTTTCGAATATGAAACCAAATACACACAAACAGGACGCAAAACATTAATCGATTCATCTTTACTCTTTATAAAAAAAGCAAGGAAAGAAGCATTTAAATATAATATGAATGATGAAATTGCCCTATTTTATCGTGTTCTGGAAGCTACATCATACCATAAGGGTGAGTTGCAAAATGCTTTAAAATATATCGATTCAGCCATATATTATGGCAAGAAAATAAAAGGCGAAAAAAATCTAGCGTCATTTTATCTTGCAAAATCCTGGGACCATTTAGATTTGGGCGAACTAAATGAGGCCGTTATTTGGATGGACACCGCTTTATATTATGACAAGCCTAAAGGTTCTGCAGCAAATATGATGATGTACAAAGAAGCTTCAGAGATTTATGAAAATGCAGGTCAATTAAGCAAGGCTTACGAAAGCTTTAGAACATACAGTAAAATAAAAGATAGTATCCTGAATTTAGAGCGAGTTGAAAAAATAAACGAACTGGAAACAAAATATCAGACCGAACTAAAAGATGCAAAAATAAGGAAATTGACATTGGGCATTATAGTTGCATCTTTGATTATTTTAGCCATTTTATTTATTGCTAAAATGGCGCAGTTGCGAAAAGCAAAATTAACCAATAAGGCTTTACAAGATGCAATAAATGCTCAAACAGCTTTAGAAAAAGAACTTACCAGTGTAAGAGAGCATATTGCTCAAGATTTTCATGATGATTTGGGTAATAAACTAGCAAGAATTTCATTGTTTTCTACGATGGTAGAAAAAGATATGGCAGATAAAAACTCTAAAATATCATCAAAAATAAAACAGATTACCGAAGATTCCAATAGCCTTTACAGAGGTACGCGCGACTTTATATTTTCATTAAAAGAAAGTAGCGATTATATTGAAGAATTGGTCACATATATTTCAGATTTTGGTGAAGACTATTACAGTACAACGTCTATCAAATTTAAAGTTGACAAAAAAATCGAAGTCAATAAAAAATTACCATATTATTGGAGTAAACAGCTAATTTATATTTTTAAGGAGGCGATGACCAATGCCCTAAAACATTCAAAGTGTACTGAAGTAACCTTAAAATTCACAACCCAAAACAACCAAGTTACCATTGAATGCAATGATAATGGTAGTGGTATGGAAAAGGTAGAGATGGCATCAAACAATGGGCTACAGAACATGAGGCAACGCGCTGAAAAAATTGGAGGTGAATTAATTGTCAAAACAATAAAAAGTTCAGGAACTTCAATCATTTTTAATGGGAAAACCGCCTAAAAAGGTAGTATTACAAATGCGCAAAACTGATACTTTTACAAAACCATGAAGCACAAAGTCGTTATTATAGAAGATAATATTCCATTGAGCGAAGGATTTGCTGAAATTATCAATCATACTGATGATTTTGAAGTGGTGAACAGGTATTCCAACTGCGAAGATGCAATCGATAACCTTACATACGACAATCCTGATGTCTATCTTATGGACATCGAGTTACCTGGTATCAATGGTGTGGAAGGCACAAAGTATATTAAGAAAGCCCTTCCAAAAGCCAATATCATCATGGTAACGGTTTATGAAAACTCCGACATCGTATTTGATGCCTTATGTGCTGGAGCTACTGGGTATTTAACAAAAAACCTAAAGCCCGACGAGCTCATAGATGCTTTAAAAGAAACAATCGCTGGTGGTGCACCAATGAGTATTAAAATTGCTAAAATGGTAGTCAATTCATTTCAGAAAAAACCAAGTAAGATAGAACTTTCAAAACGTGAAAAAGAAGTTCTCATACAACTCTCTGAAGGCAACAGTTACGACAGTATTGCAGACAAACTGTTCATTAGCAAAAACACTATTAAATTTCACTTAAAAAATATCTATATCAAACTTCAAGTGAACTCTAATATTGAAGCCGTACAAAAGGCTAACAAGGAAAATTTACTTTAAAAATTCAACCGTTCCTAATAAAGTTGCACAATTCTACCCTTTTGGGTAGCACAGCTATTTACCTTCACTCCTATTTTTACATAATAACTTTAAAACCTATTTATTATGAAAAAATTTCTACTTTTTGCATTTTTAATTTCAGCTTTCTTTTCTCAAGCCCAAGTGAGTTTGGTAAAGGATATAGGAAATTTCGCCTATCAAGGTATTGACCCAAATCAATTAATCGCTTATAACGGAAATTTATTATTTTCTGCAGGTCCTGATCAGAACAATTTTTCATTATGGATCAGTGACGGAACAGAAACAGGCACTATCTCAATTAAAGATTTAGGCAATCCATTTGAGAAACCTGGTGATTTCTTTTATTCAAACGCCCTTGATTTGATATTCTTTAAGTCCTATCCAACAAATCCGGGAGGCAGTCGAATTTGGAGTACAGATGGTACTACGTCTGGAACAGTTAAACTGTCTAATAATCTCGCTTTCATAACAAATTTTGAGGAGTTTAATTCAGAAGTGTACTTTGGGGCTACATATAACAGTAGCAATCAAATTTTATATAAATCTGATGGAACAGTTTCTGGTACTGTTGCAGTTAACAATTCTAATATTAGTTTACCTGTACAAGACTTTAAACCACATCATTATAATGATAAGCTATATTTTAGAGCCTTTGAAGGTGTTGGCATCGAATTATATGTCAGTGATGGAACATTAGCTGGAACGCTATTGCTTAAAGACATCAATCCTGGCAGTCCTTCTAACTCAAGTAACCCTAATAATTTTATCACTTTTAATGATAAACTTTACTTCTCTGCTGAAACAAATAGCAATGGTAGAGAATTATGGGTGTCAGATGGCACAACTTCCGGAACACTTTTGGTAGGTGACCTAAATACTGGAACAGATTCAAGTAACCCTTCCAACTTTATTGTATTTGATAATGAGCTTTATTTTAAAGCAGATAATGGAACTACAGGTATTGAGTTATTTAAAATGGATACTAGCGAAAACATTTCTTTGGTACTTGATATAAATCCAGGTCCAACAGGCAGTAACCCATCCAACTTAACAATATACAATGATAGGTTATATTATTCAGCTGATAATGGCTCTAATGGTTTTGAGGTTTGGGTAACTTATAATGGAGCAATTATTGATAGAGCTTTAAATACATTTATGCTAAAAGACATAAACACCTCTCCATCTTCTCCAGACAGCAACCCTAGTTATTTTACCGAATATTTAGGAGAACTCTTTTTTGTCGCAGATGATGGTGTAAATGGTAGGGAATTATGGAAAACCGATGGTACTGATGTAGGAACTGTTTTAGTTAACAACATCAATCCAAGTGGTGATAGCAACCCGCAAGGTTTAACTGTTGCAAATAACATATTGTTTTTTTCGGCCAATGATGGTACAACCGGAATAGAGCTTTGGAAATATGTTGACCCTTCACTTTCGGTTAACAATTTAGAATTAGAATATAGTATTTCACTATACCCAAATCCTACTACAAACAGCTTTACAATTAAAACCAACCAAAACATTAAAAACGTTATTATATATGACATTCAAGGCAAAGAAATAAAATCATTGGACGGTAACTTGGAAACCTATCGAATAGATGAAATTGCTTCAGGCCTATATTTTGTGAACATCAAAACCGAAAGAGGTGTTCTTACAAAAAAAATAATAAAAGAGTGATCATGATAGATAAAATCGAAAAATATAAACTAGAGTTGTTTTTAACATGCTTCTATTCTACCGTTACTTTAATTGTCTGGTTTTTAGTTTAGGTTATTAATTAGTTAGAAGGTTGAAAAGCATCCTGTTTTGGGTGCTTTTCTATTTTGGCATACAATTTGGATTCCTTATTACATATAAACCAATAAAATCCAGAATCATGAAAAAATTACTACTCTTATCCGTACTTCTTTCACTGCTTGTTTCTTGTAGTGGACGAAAACAAATCGAGAAAGCATTACATTCTGGTAACTACGATCAAGCCATTGAAGATGCCCTGCGAAAACTCGACAACAACAAAGACAAAAAACGTAAGCAAGATTACGTGGTGATGCTCGAAGATGCCTATTACAAAGCTGTTGAAAGAGATTTGAACGACATCAACCACCTTAAAAAAGATGGCAACCCAGAACATTACAAAGCTATTTATGAAAGATATTTAGATTTAAACGCTCGACAAGAAGCCATCAAACCAGTATTACCATTACAAATAGGAGGCAAAACGCTCCAATTGACCTTCAATGACTATACTGATGAAATCATTGCTTCTCGCAATAATGTTTCTGATCATATGTATGATAAAGGATTGACAATGTTAGAATCAGAAAACAAACAGACCATTAGAAAAGCATACGATGTGTTTAAATACATAGAACGTATCAATCCAAACTATGAGAATACAAGAGATTTGATGCAAGAAGCACACCAACGTGGGACAGATTACGTCTTTGTTTCGATTGAAAACAAAACCAATCAAATCATTCCACGACGCTTGGAAGACGACTTGCTCAACTTTGACACCTATGGATTGGATCAATTTTGGACAGTCTATCATGCCAATCTAGATAACACTATCGATTATGACTTTGCCATGACATTACAACTTAAGCAAATCAACATTTCTGCAGACGAATTGCATGAAAAGCAACTATTAAAAGAAAAACAAATCGTCGATGGCTGGAAATACCAATTGGATGAAGCAGGAAATGTTGTAAAAGACAGTCTGGGTAACGATGTAAAGATTGATAACATTATCAATGTAAGAGCACGCTATTTTGAATTCAGTCAATTTAAATCAACGCAGGTCATTGGCAAGGTCGTTTACACCGATCTAAAAAATAACCAAACGCTGGATGCCTTTCCTATCGACAGTGAGTTTGTGTTCGAAAACCGTTATGCAATCGTGCGAGGCGACGAACGTGCACTAGATAGGAAAGATTTAGACTTGTTGCGTAACCGTAGTGTACATTTTCCTTCTGATGCCGATATGGTCTATGATACAGGAGAGGATTTAAAACTGAAACTCAAACAGATTATCAGTTCATATCGCGTAAGAGCATAAAAAATGATAAAAACACTCAAAGTAATTTGTGTGTTACTAACATAAAACTTACTTTTAACAATACAATTAATTTAAAATCTAAAAAATGGAAGCATATTGTGTAAAATGTAAGTCAAAAAAAGAAATGAAAGACGCTGCTGAAACTACTATGAAAAACGGTAGAAAAGCAATGAAAGGTAAGTGTCCAACTTGCGGAACAGGAATGTTCAGAATCATGGGTAAATAACCTCTCTTCTTTAAAAAAACCAAAACTCTCAAGGCAACTTGGGAGTTTTTTGCTTTTAATAAAATGGTGTCCTATTTATTTCATTACAAAGTTAAGCTATACAAACCTGCTCAACTCCAAATCATTAATCGCACCATGGCTTGCATGCGCCACCACAATGCCATTTTTGACAACCAAAAGTTGGGGTGACTCATGTATCACCTGAAACTTATACCCTGTTTCGTTAGATACGTCCCTGTAACTATGCAAATCCAGGTAGTACAGATCTAAATTGGCATCGACATCAAACACTTCAATAAACTGACGCATTACCATTCTACTAATCCCACAGGTTGTAGAATGTTTAAATATCACCTGTGTCTTAGTTGCCGACAACTTCTCAATTTCATCCAATTGAGCTATAGTAGTCAAAGCTATCCAAGGCAGTGCCTTTTCTTCTTTAGGCTCAGACGAGCCTCCAAATAATTTATCAAATAGTCCCATAATTAAGTTCATTAACACTATAAATCGATTCAAATAACAAACCCATTAACCTGACGAAACGTCATGCTATTATTGACTTTATTAAGACATTTTGTCCTGCAAAACCGATTGGTAAGATTCTTGACTTATATCTTTTGTAAAATAAAGAATTAAACACTTATAACGATATGAATTTTAATAATTATACCATAAAATCACAAGAAGCCATACAGCAAGCACAACAAATTGCTCAAGGCTTTGGCCATCAACAAATCGAGAATGAGCACATTTTTAAAGCCATTTTTGAAGTTGATGAAAACGTATTGCCATTCCTGCTCAAAAAATTGAATGTCAATGTTGTTTTATTACAGCAGACTTTAGATAAACAACTAGAAAGTTTTGCTAAAGTGACTGGAGGCGATATTATGTTATCTCGCGAGACTAATAAAAGCCTCAATGAAGCCTCAATAATTGCAAAAAAAATGAAAGATGATTATGTGTCTATCGAACATTTAATCCTCGCCATTTTCAAATCCAATAGTAAAATAGCTCAAATGCTAAAAGACCAAGGTGTTACCGAAAAAGCGCTAGCAGCTGGCATCAACGAATTACGTCAAGGTGATAGGGTAACTTCTCAAAGCCAAGAGGATACATATAATTCATTGAACAAATTTGCCAAAAACCTTAACCAGTTAGCCAAAGACGGTAAGTTAGATCCTGTGATTGGTCGCGATGAAGAGATACGTCGTATTCTTCAAATTCTGTCGCGTCGTACCAAGAACAACCCCATTTTGGTTGGTGAACCAGGTACAGGTAAAACCGCTATTGCAGAAGGGCTAGCACATCGTATTGTAGATGGTGACGTCCCCGAAAATCTAAAAGAAAAACAAATATTTGCCCTCGATATGGGAGCATTGATTGCAGGAGCCAAATATAAAGGCGAATTTGAAGAACGCCTCAAAGCGGTCATTAAGGAAGTCACATCAAGTGAAGGCGACATCGTCCTTTTCATTGACGAGATTCATACACTTGTTGGTGCAGGTGGTGGACAAGGCGCCATGGATGCAGCTAATATTTTAAAACCAGCACTGGCTCGTGGCGAATTGCGTGCCATTGGAGCTACAACGCTCGACGAGTACCAAAAATATTTTGAGAAAGACAAAGCATTGGAGCGTCGTTTCCAAAAAGTAATGGTCGATGAACCTGATACCGAAAGTGCCATTTCCATTTTACGTGGTATCAAGGAAAAATACGAAACACACCATAAAGTCCGTATCAAAGACGAAGCTATTATAGGAGCAGTAGAACTTTCCGAACGCTATATAACCAATCGATTCCTTCCAGATAAGGCCATTGACCTTATGGATGAAGCTGCTTCCAAATTACGTATGGAAATCAACAGCAAACCAGAAGAATTGGATGTATTAGATAGAAAAATCATGCAATTGGAAATAGAAATTGAAGCTATCAAACGTGAGAAGGACGAAGCAAAACTAAAAACATTACGTTCAGAATTGGCAAATCTTAAAGAAGAACGCAACGACATCAATGCCAAATGGAAAAGTGAAAAAGAAGTTGTTGACAACATTCAAACCATAAAATCGGATATTGAAGACTTTAAATTAGAAGCCGAACGTGCCGAACGTGATGGTGACTATGGAAAAGTAGCAGAAATTCGTTACGGAAAAATCAAGGAAGCTCAAGAAGAACTTGAAAAACTCCAATTAGAACTGCAAAAAAACCAATCTGGCAGTTCATTAATTAAAGAAGAGGTCACTTATGAAGACATTGCTGAAGTGGTTGCCAAATGGACAGGTATTCCTGTCACCAAGATGTTGCAAAGCGACCGAGAAAAACTCTTGAAATTAGAAGATCAATTGCACAAACGTGTCATTGGACAAGATGAAGCCATTGAAGCTGTAAGTGATGCCGTTAGAAGAAGTCGTGCAGGTTTACAAAATCCGCAAAAACCGATTGGTACATTTTTATTTTTAGGAACTACTGGAGTTGGTAAAACTGAATTGGCAAAAGCCTTGGCAGAATACTTATTTAATGATGAGAATGCGATGACACGTATTGATATGAGCGAATATCAGGAGCGACATGCCGTAAGCCGATTGGTTGGAGCACCTCCAGGATATATTGGTTATGACGAAGGTGGCCAGTTAACCGAAGCCGTAAGAAGAAAACCATATTCAGTGGTGTTGCTCGATGAAATTGAAAAAGCACATCCAGATACCTTCAATATTTTATTACAAGTATTAGATGAAGGACGATTGACAGACAATAAAGGTCGTGTAGCAGATTTTAAAAATACGATCATCATCATGACCTCCAACATTGGAAGTGACATCATTCAAGAACGCTTTGAAGCTACCAAAGACGTTGAGACTGCCATTGAAGCAGCAAAAGTGGATGTCCTGGCATTGCTCAAACAAAGTGTACGTCCAGAATTCTTAAACCGAATTGACGATACTATCATGTTCACTCCTTTGTCGAAAGCCAATATAAAAGACATTGTTGGACTGCAATTAAAGGGCTTGACAAAAATGTTATTGAAACAAGGTATTACGTTTGATGCCACTGATGAAGCCATTGCATATTTAGCCATTAAAGGATATCACCCAGAATATGGAGCTCGACCAGTAAAGAGAGTGATACAAAAAGAGGTCTTAAACGCCTTGAGCAAAGAACTTTTATCTGGAAGAATAAAAACAGATAGCATTATCTTATTGGATTCATTTGATGATGGATTAGTATTCAGAAATCAAGACAATCTAGTAGCCAAATAAAAGAACATCATAATGGTTGGTTAGTTAGGAAACAGCACAATTCACACTTGAGATGCGTGCTGTTTTTTTTGTAAGATGTTAAATAATCATAAAACTCCAACTATTTCACACTTTTGTTAATCTTTTTATAAAAATAAAACGTAAGTATAATAAAAGCCCGGTTTTTTCATTTTGAATTTAGATTGTTAAGATACTCACTTAAAGCAAATTAAAATTTGTGAGAAATTTTAACATCGACCGTTCGTCTAAAAAACAAAAAAACATTTGAGTAGAATAACCGTTTATCGTAATTTTACTACATCTTAACCTATTTAATTATGAAGATTAATCAATATATAGACCATACTGTCCTAAAACCTACAACATCTGAAAGAGATATCATCGACCTTTGTAACGAAGCAAAAACACATCAATTTTATTCCGTATGTATCAATAGTTCCTACATTCCGTTAGCAAAACAATTATTGGCAAAATCTTCAGTAAAAATCTGTTCGGTTGTCGGGTTTCCACTTGGAGCAATGGCAACAGAATCTAAAGTGTTTGAGGCTCAAAAAGCAGTTCATGATGGTGCTGACGAAATAGATATGGTCATCAATATTGGCTTTATGAAAAGCAAAAATTATGTCGCTGTATTCAAGGATATTTCTGATGTTAAAATGGCCATTGGCAAAACACCTTTAAAAGTGATATTGGAAATCAGCGAGCTTTCTAAAAATGAAATCATAAAAGCTTGCGAAATCTGTATGGATGCAAAAGCCGATTTTATAAAAACCTCAACCGGATTTTCTAAAAGTGGAGCTACACTAACTGCAGTTAAAATCATCAAAAAAACCGTAAGAGATCGCGCTAAAATCAAAGCTTCTGGAGGCATAAGAGATTTAGAAACAGCTCTTAAATATATCGATGCTGGAGTTGATAGAATTGGAACTTCGTCTGGCGTAGCCATGATGTTAAATAAAACGTCCACAGCTAAATATTAATTTATATCTTTATGATGAATTAATTTCATCACATGAGTGTACACATAGAAGCAAAAAAAGGCGACATTGCCGAAACCATATTACTTCCTGGCGACCCTTTGAGAGCCAAATGGATAGCAGAAACATTTTTTGAAAACCCAGTTTGCTTTAACAAAGTTAGAGGCATGCTTGGATATACTGGAACCTATAAAGGCAAGCGTATTTCTGCCATGGGAACAGGAATGGGAGTGCCAAGTATTTCAATTTACACACACGAGCTTATCAATGAATATGGTGTCAAAAACCTTATAAGGGTTGGGAGTGCTGGATCTTATCAAAAGCATGTAGAAATCAGAGATATTGTATTGGCAATGGCTGCATCGTCTAATTCTGGAGTTAATGAACTTCGCTTTGGTGGTGCTGATTATGCGCCAACTGCCGATTTTGGACTGTTTCAAAAAGCGGTCGAAACCGCAAAAGCCAAAAAAATTCCTTTAAAAGCCGGAAACGTCTTTACTTCAGATGAGTTTTATGCCGATGATTTTGAATCCTATAAAAAATGGAGCAAGTTTGGAGTGCTTTGTGTAGAAATGGAAACTGCTGGACTCTATACTGTAGCAGCAAAACACAATGTCAATGCCTTGAGTATTCTGACCATTTCTGATTCTTTAGTTACAGGTGAACGCACTTCTTCAAAAGAACGAGAAACCACTTTTAAAGAAATGATTGAGATTGCTTTGGAGTTGGCTTAATACATAATTAATTAAAAATACTTATCATGAGATATTTTATTTCTTTAATATTCATAACTTTTTTTACACTTTCTACATTCGCACAAGAAAAAGCAACTACCGAGATCACTACTTACTATTTCATTCGTCATGCCGAAAAAGACAGAAGCAATCCTACAGAACGCAATCCGCATTTAATGGACAAAGGACTAGAGCGTGCTGAAAAATGGAGTGTGGTTTTGGGCAATCTAAAATTTGATGCTGTCTATTCTACCGATTATCATCGTACAAAAGAAACAGCACAACCAACAGCTACCAAAAACAATCTTGATATCATTATTTATGACCCAAGGGTTATTGATGATACAGAAGCCTTTTTAATGGAAACAAAGGGAAAAACGGTTCTAGTGGTAGGCCATAGCAATACAACTCCAGCTTTTGTCAACGCCATTCTTGGTGAAAAAAAACATGAAAACATTGATGATGACAACAATGGCAACCTCTACATAGTGACTATTATAGACAGGAAAGTTACAGATACTGTACTGACCATCAATTGACAGTCACGTTTTTAAGTTCGATTTTTGATACTAACTCGAGCTTATTATCAATATATAGTTTGTCTAAATCTTCCGGTTTAGCCTTAACGTCAATTGGTTTATAATTGTTATAATCGACAAACCTAATGCCTTCGATGTATCGTTCATTATAAGCTTCCCTAAATCGAAGACCTTTACCATCATCTTCATTATAGGAATAAGCTAAATAGTCAACTTTATTTGATTTGGTATTGACCCAATAAATAAAAACATCTTCAAAATCTTCACCTCCTCCTTCTTCATTAAAGGTGATCTTTATTTTATGGTAAGAGTCACCCTTTAAATCAACCTTATCCATATAAGTTTTATTGACTGCCTTTCCATCCAAACCATAGGGCAAAACCGCAAAATAATGTACCGAATTTACCGAAGCAGTATAGTTTACAGCCATCGAATCTGGAATACTTACCAAGCTATCATTAATGAATCGTTTAAAACCATCATTACCTAAAACATCAATTATTGAATCACCATCTTTTGGAATAACTCGAGATAGCAAAAAAATGCCTTTATTACGAACGGCTTTATAGTGAATGTCTCTAAAATTGAATTCTATTATCGATGCTCCTATCCTTTTGCCTCCAGAAACTTCAATTGACTTTTTAATTATCTCATGGGCATCAACTTTTTTATTTTGCTTATTGTTACAACCAAACAATGCAAAACTTAATAAAAGTGCTAAAAGATATCTCATAATCTATATTTGTGTATTACAGTCGTAAAACTATCAATTACTTTTCGTTTCCATTTAAAAAGTTGTCTTAAATTATTTACCTTTGACCTCCCATGCAAAAAAACATCAACATACTCAATAAGAAAGCGCGTTTTGCCTATGAAATATTGGACAAGTACACAGCTGGCATTGTGCTCACAGGAACCGAAATAAAATCGATACGAAGCAGCAAAGCATCGATTGCCGAAAGTTTTTGTGAATTCAATGACAAAGGTGAGTTGTTTGTAATAAACATGACCATTGAGGAATACGCTTTTGGCAATTATTACAATCACAGACCAAAAGCTGAACGAAAACTATTGCTCAATAAACGAGAGTTAAAATCACTCCATAAAGATGTGCAGCAAAAAGGATTGGCCATTATTCCACTACGCCTTTTTATCAATGAAAAAGGCTACGCCAAACTCGAGATAGCATTGGCAAAAGGTAAGAAACTCTACGATAAGCGAGACACTATCAAAGATAGAGACAACAAACGCAATCTCGATCGCATCAAAAAAATATACAACTAATTTTAAGATTGTTATAACAAGCTCACATCCTTTTTATGGTTATGTTTGAAAACCACTAGGCAACCTTTTTCTAATAATATACGTCTATACCTTTATAACCATCTAACTATGACTAAACATTTATTTCTGCTTATTTCCTGTTTTATAGGCTTTCAAACCTTTGCGCAAATAAAAGGAAACACTTCTGACGCTAAAGGGAAACCGCTTTCATTCGTTAACATTTATATTGAAAACACATTCATTGGTACAACGAGTAACGATGAAGGTAATTATGAATTGAACGTCACAAAAACAGGTAATTATACAGTCATTTTTCAATTTTTAGGTTATAAAACTGTCAAAAAAAACGTGGATATCAACTCCTTCCCTTTTGTGTTGGATGCGTCATTATCAGAAGAAGAAATCTCACTCAATGAAGTCGTTATCAATTCTAATGAAAATCCGGCAGATAAAATCATCAGAAAAGCCATTGAATTTAGAACAGCTAATCTCGAAAAAGTAAAATCATACAAAGCCGATTTCTATTCGAGAGGTCTTATCAGAATAAAAAACGCCCCAGAAAAAATATTAGGCCAAGAAATTGGCGACCTTGGAGGTGGATTGGATTCTACAAGAAGTGGCATCATATATCTTTCTGAAACCGTCTCTAAAATCGAATTTTTACAACCCGATAAACTCAAAGAGAAAATTACAGCCTCTAAAGTGAGTGGTGACGACAATGGGTTTAGCTTTAACACTGCCATTGATGTTGATTATAATTTTTATGAAAACACCATTGAGCTAGGCAATCAAATCATTTCACCAATTGCCAATAATGCGTTTGGTTATTATCGCTATAAATTGGAAGGTGTTTTTTATGATGATAAAGGGCATCTCATCAATAAAGTCACAGTGATACCAAAACGCGAAAACGATCCGATTTTTGCAGGTTCTATCTACATTGTTGAAGACCAATGGACAATTTATGCTTTGGAATTGGATATTACTGGTACACAAGCTCGTATTCCTGCTGCAGATGTCATCACCATCAAACAGAATTTTTCATATTCTGAAACTGATGATATCTGGGCTAAAATATCACAGCACATCGATTTTAAATACGGGATTTTTGGTATTAAAGGCGATGGGCGATTTACAGCTGTTTACAGTGACTATGTGTTCAATCCAGACATTCCAAAAAAATCTTTTGGAAAAGAAATTGTTGCCTTTGCAGATGAGGCCAATAAAAAAGATTCAATCTTTTGGAAAACCATCAGGCCAGTACCTTTGACAGATGAAGAGATTACAGATTATATTAAGAAGGACAGTATTCAAGTGGTTCGCGATTCTAAAACCTATAAAGATTCCATTGATGCCAAAAACAATAAATTCAAATTTGGAGACTTACTCTCTGGATATAACTATAGCAACACCTATAAAAACTGGAATGCTGGCATCACTTCTCCTCTTTCTACTTTAACATTCAATACTGTACAAGGTTGGAATGGAAATATTGGCCTTTACTATCGTAAAAACTATGATGAATATAAGCGCTACTTATCGCTAAACTCAACTATTAACTATGGTTTTAGCGATGAGCGTTTAAGAGGTTCTTTGTCTGCAACTTACAAATTCAATAATATCAGCAGACCATTTTTGACTGTTTCAGCTGGTGTCAAAGCACAACAATTCAATGCGAGCGAACCTATTTCTACTACCTTAAATTCACAGTTCTCGTTGTTTGCTGAAAAAAACTATTTAAAAATTTATGATAAAAGTTTTGTGGAAATCGCCTATTCAGAAGAATTGTTTAATGGCTTCCGATTGTATTCAAGCTTAAGCTACCAACGTCGCAAAGCATTATTCAACACGACTGACCAAGCATGGTACCCTCAATCAGATAGAGACTATACAAGCAATAATCCTTTGGATGCAACTGCTTATGGCACTGCACCTTTTGAAACACATCATATTTTAAAACTCGATGTTAATGCTCGCATCAACTTCGGACAGCGCTATATGAGTTATCCAGATAGTAAGGTAAATATATCAAACAGCAAATATCCTACCCTGCTTTTGGGTTATGAAAAAGGGTTCTCATCATCAATTTCTGATTATGATTTTGATCAAATTAAAGGACGTCTTACACAAGGTTTTAATATGGCAGATAAAGGACGTTTTCAATACAACTTAAAAGCTGGCTGGTTTTTTAATGCTGATGACATCGCTTTTATGGATTACCACCATTTTAATGGTAACCAAACGCATATAGGCCAAGGCTCTTATTTAGATGTGTTCAATAACTTACCTTATTATTCGTTGAGTACCAACAAATCTTATATGGAACTACATCTGGAACATGATTTCAACGGATTTATCATGGGTAAAATTCCATTGCTAAACAAGCTTAATTTTAATTTGATAGTTGGAGCTCATGCATTGGCAACTCCTGATAATAAACCATATCAAGAATACACAGTCGGGATTGATAATATTGGCTGGGGAAAATTTAGATTTCTGCGTTTAGATTATGTGCGTTCTTATCAAAGTGGATATCAAAGCGATGCCATTATGTTTGGTTTGAAATTTTTCTGATTTTTGAGTTCCTTTAACTTTTAATCAACTTGAATGTTTTTTGAGAGTTTTCTGTAGAAAGTTTCAAAAAGTAAATTCCAGAGGACATTGATGACGTATCGATAGACGTTCTTGATATTTTGTTGATGGTCAATTGCTTTCCAAAGGCATCAAACAACTGTAACTCAAAATCAATGGCATCCGTTTGAATCGATATAACATCCTCAAATGGATTTGGGAACACTTCTACTTTTCCCATCTCAAAATCTTCAACCGATAATGAACAATTAGGATTGGTATCTGTAATGGTCGAGAACACTCCATTATTGACATACCAACTTTGCCATGTGCCTCCACTTCCTGTTTGCCAATCGGCAATATTAAAATAATTGGTGCCATCGTTTGTTCCTGGCACTTTATATACTTTGACTGCTTCCGCATTTCTGTTCCATGTTAAAGGTGTTCCAGACTCACAGGTTTCTGGAGCATAACTGGCCACACAATTAGCTTGAAGAAAAAAGGCATGCTCCTCATAATTTGGATAATCACCATATACGTGAGCTTCACCATTAGGCTCAACACATACTGCAGTGTATTCGTTGCAGGCAATCCCAAAAGGTCTCAACCCATAATCTTGGGCAAAACGTGCCATAAATACAGTGTGTCGTCCTCTTCGGTCAGGATCGTCATAATGAGAATCTGTAACTACGCTTCCCAAGTATGGTATCTGCAAAAAGTCGTTATAACCCAAAGTCATCCTGTTATGATATGGATTACTTAAAGCTTGTGCGTTTGTTACCGTTCCATTTTGTGCTGTAAAATAGTAATTGCCAAGAATGGCCATTCCTGCACTAGTGCCTCCAATGACACCTTGTTTTACATTAATAAAATTGTTGAGTGCATCTTCCAAAGCATTGTCCTTAAAAAGGCTAACATAGTCATATTGGTCACCACCAGCAAACCAAATGGCTTCAGCATTAGCAACGCTTTGCAGCACATAAGGATCAATAGCTCCAGCTACATTGTTGATCACAAGTGTTCGTACCGAATTGATGGTCACACCAAGTTGTGAATAAAAATAATTATTATACCCATTGCTTCCAGAGGCTCTCAATACAACCACATCGCCACCATCGGCTTTGTTCAAAAACCAGATCATTGCTTGGTCATATTCGGATGCGCCTCCCATTAAACAAATTCCAGATTGATGGTTGGTCGTCACATCAGTTGAGCTACCTGTAATATATTCGGTATAGTTTTGTGAAAATGTGAACCCAAAACCTAATACAAAAATTAATAATGTAATTTTTTTCATAGTGATCGTTGTTAAATCAAAGTGCGCAACTGCTTGCCTCTAACTATTTACTGAATACTAATTTTTATCTTCCAATAAAGGTACAAATCGGAATTCACCAAACTCATGTTTCTCAAAATCTTTTGGACCTTTCCTGATAAAAAGCGTCATTACCTGGATGTCCTCACCAACAGGTATGACTAATCTTCCACCAAGGTTGAGCTGACTCAACAAAGCCTTTGGCACAAAAGGTGCTCCAGCTGTAACGATAATACCATCAAAAGGTGCTTCGTCTTTCAAACCCTTATAACCATCACCAAAAATGAGTTTCTTTGCTCTATAACCTAATTTTGGAAGAAACTTACTGGTTGTTTTAAACAATTCCAATTGGCGTTCAATGCTATACACTTTAGCACCAAGCTCACACAAGACAGCGGTTTGATATCCACTTCCTGTACCTATCTCGAGCACTTTATCTCCCTCTTTCACATCTAACAATTCGGTTTGAAAAGCCACAGTATAAGGTTGCGAAATGGTTTGGTCAGCAGCAATAGGAAATGCTTTGTCTTGATAGGCATGATCTAAAAATCCAGAGTCCATAAATAAATGACGAGGAATTTTACCTATCGCTTTTAAAACCTGTTCGTTTTTAATGCCTTTATCTCTCACAACTTCAACAAGTTGCTGACGCAATCCTTTATGCTTAAACGTATCTTTCAATGGTTGGGAAGTTTGATGCTAAACTAATTTAAAAATCCCCAATTCACAAATTTCAAATCCCAAAGTCAATGAATTAAGAATAATTTATCAAAGGAATTATAAAATTGAGGTTTGGTGCTTTAAAATTGGGATTTTATTTAATCATTTGCTTCAAAAACTCTATTTTTGTTCAAAACGTCATTATATGCTAAAAGCTGGTGTTCTAGGTGCAGGTCATCTTGGAAAAATTCATTTGAGATTGCTCAATCAATCCGATAAATATAATCTTATAGGGTTTTATGATGCAGATGAAAATAATGCTAAAAAGGTTGAGGCAGAATTTGGTTATAAATATTTCAACACCGTAGAATCGTTGATTGATGCTGTAGATGTTGTTGACATAGTGACACCTACACTTTCGCATTATGAATGTGCCAAACAAGCGATTTCAAAAGGAAAGCACATCTTTATAGAGAAACCTATAACCAATACTGTTGAGGAAGCTGAAACCATCAGGGCTTTGGTGGCTGAACACAGTGTAAAAGGACAAGTGGGTCATGTAGAACGGTTTAACCCTGCATTTAAAGCAGTGAAAGATCAAATTCAAAACCCAATGTTTATTGAAACCCATCGTTTGGCCGAATTTAACCCTCGCGGCACTGATGTTCCTGTAGTGTTGGATTTAATGATTCATGATATCGACATTATTTTAAGCGTAGTCAATAGCAAAGTAAAACATGTGTCTGCCAGTGGTGTCTCGGTTATCAGTGACACACCAGATATAGCCAATGCTCGTATTGAATTTGTAAATGGTTGTGTTGCCAACTTAACGGCAAGCCGCATTTCATTAAAAAATATGCGCAAAACACGTTTCTTTCAGAAAGATGCCTATATATCTGTCGATTTTCTTGAAAAGAAATGTGAAGTCGTCAAAATGAAAGATGCACCTAAAAATCCAGGAGATTTCGACATGATTCTCCAAAATGCAGAAGGTGTCAAAAAACAGATCTATTTTGACAACCCAGAAATTGCCAATAACAATGCCATTCTGGATGAACTGGAAACTTTTGCAGATGCCATCAACAACAATACAAAACCAATCGTAACGCTTCATGATGGTACTGAAGCATTGCGAGTCGCAACCATGATTATAGATCAGTTTTAAACACGGTTTTCCGTTCAAGTGCAGTTGAGAACTAATTAAATAAATAACAAAACAAGATTCCCTCCTTCGAGGGAAAGAAAATAAAATTTAAAAATGAAAAACGTCGCAGTAATAGGAGCTGGAACTATGGGAAATGGCATTGCTCACACCTTTGCCCAAAGCGGATTTAAAGTACAACTAATTGACATTAGTGAAGCGTCCCTTAAAAAAGGAATGGAAACCATTACCAAAAACCTGGATAGAATGGTCGCTAAAGAAGCCATCACTGAAACTCAAAAACAAGAAACTTTAGCAAATATTACCACATTTACTGATGTTACAGAAGGTGTTGAATATGCAAGCTTGGTTGTAGAAGCTGCGACTGAAAATATCGACTTGAAACTCAAAATTTTCAAGCAATTAGACAAAGATTGTTCAGATGATACCATTCTAGCAACCAATACATCTTCAATATCAATTACGCAAATTGCTGCAGTCACTTCTAGGCCAGAAATGGTAATTGGCATGCACTTTATGAATCCAGTACCAATTATGAAACTGGTGGAAATCATTCGTGGTTACAATACAAGTGACGAAGTCACCAAGACCATCATGGAGTTGAGCAAAAAGCTTGGAAAAATTCCGACAGAAGTAAATGATTATCCTGGGTTTGTCGCCAATCGTATTTTGATGCCAATGCTCAATGAAGCCATAGAAACACTTTACAATGGTGTTGCAGGTGTTGAAGAGATTGACACTGTTATGAAGCTAGGAATGGCACATCCAATGGGACCTCTACAATTAGCTGATTTTATTGGTTTGGACATTTGCCTTTCTATATTGAATGTGATGTACGATGGCTTCAAAAACCCAAAATATGCACCATGTCCTCTACTGGTCAATATGGTAAGAGCTGGAAAACTAGGTATAAAATCTGGCGAAGGCTTTTATGACTATTCTGAAAGCAAAAAAGCTGAAAAAATATCGAAACAATTTTTATAGTTTGCAGTTGCGGTATCCAGTAAGCAGTTAAATGCTACTGAAAGCTGATGACTGATAACTGATGAACCATGGCAAAAATCATCCCATTCAAAGCTGTTCGACCTACACGAGATAAAGTGAGTCTTGTGGCAGCACGCTCATATCAAAGTTATACCCAGCAACAGTTAGAATCTCGTTTAAGGGATAATCCCTTTTCATTTTTACAGATTTTGAATCCTGGTTACAAATATGACAAAACCCTTTCTGGAGAGGCACGTTATAATTTGGTCCGCAATCGGTATTTGGAGTTTAAGGAAGAGGCTATTTTTGTCCAGGATGAAACACCATGTTACTATGTTTATAAAATTGTCGATAGAGATCAGCAAGAATTCAATGGCATAGTTGCAGCTGCTAGTGCCGCAGATTATGAAAAAGACAATATCAAAAAGCACGAAGATACCATTGAATATCGAGAAATCATATTTAAGGAATATCTAAAAACCGTCGGATTCAATGCAGAACCAGTACTTCTTACCTATCCAGACAATGCTGTAATAGCCAAAATCATAGAAAAAACACAAGAAGACAGAGCCGAGTTTGAATTTACCACAACCTATAGAGACACACATTACCTATGGAAAGTGGAAGACAGAACAACAATTGAAATGATTGCGAAAGAATTTGAACAAATGAAAACCATCTATATTGCTGATGGACATCATCGTTCGGCTTCCTCCTATTTACTCTATAAAGATCTACGCGATGCCAACCCAGATCATCAAGGTGATGAGTTTTATAATTTTTTCATGAGTTATTTGATTCCTGAATCAGACTTGAGAATCCATGAATTTAATCGCGTCATTAAAGATTTGAATGGCTTGACCAAAGAAGAATTCCTAATTCAGCTTGATGCTTTATATAGAATAGAAAATAGAGGTAAGATTCCATACAAACCGTCCAAAAAACATCATTTCAGCATGTATCTCGATGGCGAATTTTATTCTTTATACCTTCGCAAGACAAGTTATGACATTGAAACATCTCTCGACGGTCTTGATGCCCAAATTTTGTATAAAACCGTTTTGCAACCCATTTTAGGCATTGTAGATTTACGCAATGGTGACCGTATTTCTTATATCAATGGAAAAAAAGATATTGTCAACATTAAAAGTGCCGTTGACTCTGGTGATTATGCAGTCGGTTTTGGCATGGTTCCTGTGAATATTGAAGAAATGAAACAGATTGCCGATGATGGGCTCAAAATGCCACCGAAAAGCACCTTTATTGAGCCAAAATTACGAAGTGGCGTTACTATTTATGAATTCTAAAATGTTTATACAGCAAAATCTACACAATATAAAATCAACTTTGCCTCAACACGTTACACTGGTTGCAGTCACCAAAACAAAATCTGTGGCAGATATTATGGAAGCCTATAATGCAGGGCATCGCATTTTTGGAGAAAACAAAATCCAAGAAATGGTAGAGAAATATGAGGTCATGCCAAAAGATATTGAGTGGCACATGATTGGCCACGTACAGACCAACAAGATAAAATACATGGCTCATTTTGTAAGTTTGATTCATGGCGTTGATAGTTTCAAATTATTGAAAGAAATAAATAAACAGGCAAAAAAACATGATCGAGTCATTGATTGTCTGCTTCAAATAAAAATTGCCGAAGAAGATTCTAAATTTGGAATGTCATCGGACCAAGCCTCAAAGATTTTACAATCAAAAGAATTTTCAGAATTGAAAAACGTTTGTGTTACAGGTGTCATGGGAATGGCTACTTTTACAGAAAATGAAGCTCAAATCAAAAACGAGTTTTCATTTTTAAAAACTAATTTTGACAACCTATCAAGACTACAAACTCCAAACTGCAAATTGCAAACAGTAAGTATGGGGATGAGTGGAGATTATCAACTGGCCATTGAATGTGGAAGCACGATGGTACGAATTGGAAGCAGTATTTTTGGCGAACGGAATTATCAATGAATAATGAATAATGAATAATGAATAATGAATAATGAATAATGAAAGTTATTTTTTTTCTGAATTATGTCTCAACACTTTTAATTATTCATTTTTAATATTTAATTAAAGAACTATTTACGCAATACTCGACATAGAAACCACTGGTGGAAAATACAATGAAGAAGGCATTACCGAAATAGCCATCTACAAATATGACGGACATAAAGTGGTGGATCAATTCATCAGCCTTGTAAACCCAGAACGTGAAATACAGCCATTTGTAGTGAACCTTACAGGTATCAACAGCAACATGCTTCACAATGCTCCAAAGTTTTATGAAGTGGCAAAACGTATCGTAGAAATTACCGATGATTGTATTGTGGTTGCACACAACTCACAATTTGATTACAGAATACTTCGTACCGAATTTAAGCGTCTTGGCTTTGACTTTAAGCGAAAAACATTGTGTACTGTTGATTTGGCCAAAGAGCTTCTTCCTGGACAAGACTCTTATAGTTTGGGGAAATTGACACGTGCCCTCGGTATTCCGGTAAGTGACCGACACAGGGCTTCTGGTGATGCCATGGCGACCGTTAAGTTGTTTAAAATGTTGCTCGACAAAGACTTAAACAAAACCATTGTACAAGATGCCATCAAATCAGAGCCTAAATACCAAATGGCTCCAAACTTAAAAACCATTGTTGAAGAACTTCCTGCCCTAACTGGTGTCTATTATATGCACGATAGTTACGGAAACATTATCTATATAGGCAAAAGCAAGAACATTAAGAGTAGAGTCAATCAGCATTTTACAAACACCAATAACAAATCAAAAAAAATCCAATTACAAGTAGCAGCTGTAACTTATGAAGCCACAGGCAGTGAACTCGTGGCGCTTTTAAAGGAAAGCGAAGAAATTAAACGTAATAAACCCATTCATAATAGAGCCTTGCGACGAACTTTGTTTACGCATGCTCTATATAGTTTTGTTGATGATTATGGATATATCAACTTAAAAATTGATAAAGCCGACGGCAGAAAAAAAGCAATCACCACGTTTTCTAACCGACAAAGTAGCAAAAGTTTTATGTTTAATGCTGTTGATAGCTTCCAATTATGCCAAAAACTAGCAGGATTATACAATACAAAAACCAGTTGTTTTAAATATGATATCAAAGAATGTCATGGTGCCTGTATCAAAGAAGAAACCCCAGAATCATATAACGAGCGTGTACTTCGATTGATTGAAAAAAATAGCTATGAAAATCAGCACATGGCCATTATAGACAGAGGTCGTGATGTTGATGAGCGAAGTGTACTATTGATTGAAAATGGCGTATTTAAAGGTCTTGGCTTTTTTAATTTGAATTATCAAATAACCAATCTTGAGGTGTTACAGAATTTGATCACTCCAATGGAAAACAACAGGGACACACAACATATCATTCAAAATTATTTAAGACGAAATAAAAACATTAGAATCGTTCAGTTAAACAAGAAATCAGAAAATAGCTAATCTTTTAGTACATTTGGGTTAATGGGCAAAAACAAATCAAATATTACCCTTTCAAAAAGAATCAAATGGTTCTTATTAAGAATAAAAATAAATTTTCTGAAGTTTATAGATATTTTATTTTTAAAAAAACGCAAGTTAAAGCCATGGCAAAATAAATTGCACGAGATTATATTTGGTGCAGATACGCGTTTAGGTAAATTATTCGATTTAGTTTTATTCTATGTCATAATTGCCAGTATTTTATTGGTAATGCTTGAAAGCGTACAAGAATTAGATGCCAAATTTCACCTGTTATTTAAAATTTTAGAGTGGATTATAACCATCCTTTTTACAATAGAATATATTGCACGAATCATAACGATTAAAAACCCAAGGAGGTATGTTTTTAGTTTTTATGGCATCATAGATTTTTTATCTACCATTCCAATGTATTTGTCATTTTTTATAGTGGGCACTCACTCTTTGGTTGCCTTGAGAGCTTTGAGGTTATTACGTGTTTTTAGGATTTTAAAGTTAACTCGCTATATAGGAGAATCTACCAATTTTGTAATTGCTCTAAAAGAGAGTCGAGCAAAAATTGCTGTTTTTTTATCATTTGTTGTAATCATCTGTATCATTTTGGGCACCGTAATGTATCTGGTAGAATCTCCAGAAAGCGGATTTACAAGTATTCCAATAAGTGTGTACTGGGCTATTGTTACTTTAACCACTGTTGGATATGGAGATATCTCACCAGCAACACCATTAGGTCAACTAATAGCTTCAGCCATAATGATATTAGGTTACGGAATCATAGCAATACCAACTGGGATTGTGTCGGCTCAAATGGCTAAAAATGATCAGCATACAACAAACGAAATAGACTCCTGTCCTAATTGTTTGTTTGACAATCATAGCCACAATGCAAAATTTTGTAGTAAATGTGGATATAATTTGAATGAATAATAAGCATCTCATAAGCATTGTTGGTCCGACAGCTATAGGTAAAACAGCTTTGAGCATACAATTGGCCAATTATTTTAAAACCGAAATAATCTCGGCCGATTCTCGCCAGTTTTTTAAAGAAATGCAAATTGGCACTGCAGCTCCTACTCCAACCGAATTAGAGTCAGCCACTCATCATTTTATACACCACAAATCAGTAAAAGATGATTACAACGTTGGTGCTTTTGAAAAAGATGCCATGGCATTACTAGACAAATTGTTTATAAAACATAATGTAGTCATTATGGTTGGAGGCTCTGGTCTGTATGTCGATTCAGTAACAAAAGGATTGGACGATTTCCCAGAAGTTGATTCAAAAATAAGAGATGACTTAAACCAGCAATTGGCGACAAATGGATTGCAATATCTTCAAGAACGATTAAAACAATTAGATCCAGTTTCGTTTAAAACCATTGCTATCGATAATCCACATCGTATCATTAGAGCTTTAGAAATCTGTATTGGAACCGGTAAACCGTATGCCTCTTACTTGAACAAAGAAAAACAAAAGCGACCATTCAAGACCATAACCATCGGATTGACTGCCGAAAGAGCCGTTATTTATGACCGCATCAATCGTCGTGTCGATATGATGATAGAGCAAGGGTTGATTGAAGAAGTCAAAAAATTGATGCCTCAACAACATTTGAATGCATTGAATACAGTTGGCTACAAAGAACTTTTCAACTTTTTGAATGGTGAATGGACCCTTGAGTTTGCCATTTCAGAAATAAAGAAAAACTCCCGACGATTTGCAAAACGACAGCTTACTTGGTTCAAAAAAAATGAAGACATTATTTGGTTTGATTATAAAGCTAATGAAAAAGATATTATCAGTAAAATAAATTCCAGAATAGCATAATTTGTGTGTGTTCAATAGTAGATTTACTCATTGATCAAGAAGGAATAATTGAAAAAATTAAAAAAAAACCTCAATTTCAATTAATTAACATTACATTTGTCGCTAATTAATTTTTTAATATTTATTATGAATAAAGGTACAGTAAAATTCTTCAATGATGCTAAAGGTTTTGGTTTCATTACTGAAGAAGGAAACAACAAAGAACATTTTGTGCACATTTCTGGTTTAATCGATGAGATTCGTGAAGGTGATGAAGTAGAATTCGAATTAACAGAAGGTAAAAAAGGATTGAACGCAGTAAACGTAAAAGTTATCTAATACTTCCGCTTAAACTTTTTAGAAAAAGATAAAGCCTATCATTGAGATAGGCTTTTTTTATACTATAATTTCTAGCGATTATGCGTTTTGGTTAACCACCAACCTGAATCCTTCTCCGTGTATATTTAAAATTTCGACATTCTCATCTAGTTTTAAATATTTACGCAGTTTTGCGATATACACGTCCATACTACGAGATGTAAAATAATTATCGTCTCTCCATATTTTGGTCAATGCCAACTCTCTTGGCATCAAGTCGTTTTCGTGCAATGCCAACAGACGTAACAGTTCGTTTTCTTTTGGTGACAGTTTTACAGCTTCACCATCTTTATACTTGAGGAATCTCAATTTAGAGTTCAATTCAAAGCCTCCAATTTTAAACTCAAATTGTTTGCTGTCTGCAACAGTATCTGTTGCTTTTCGCTGCATGATGGCTTTTATTTTCATCAACAACACTTCACTATCAAAGGGTTTATTAAGATAGTCGTCTGCTCCTACTTTATATCCTTTAAGGACGTCTTCTTTCATCGCCTTTGCTGTCAAGAAAATAATTGGCACATCGGCATTTTTCTCGCGAATTTCTTTAGCTAAAGTAAATCCATCTTTATAGGGCATCATGACATCCAATATACATAAGTCATAATCATCCTTTTTAAATTTTTCAAACCCTTCCATACCATTTTTGGCATGTACGACATCATAGTCATTCATGTTTAAATAGTCTTTTAATACAGTTCCAAAATTTGGATCGTCTTCTACTAATAATATTTTCTTGTTTTGCTCTTCCATAATATTTATGTTATTAATGGTAGCCTTATGATAAATGTACTACCTTTTCCTTTTTCACTTTCTACTGATATATGACCTTGATGGTCTTCTACAATTTGTTTTACGTAGGCCAAACCTAATCCATGACCTTTGACGTTATGCACATTTCCTGTGTGCTCTCTATAAAATTTTTCAAATATTCGTTTTTGTACCTGTTTAGACATTCCATTTCCTTGGTCTGATACTTTCAGCAATATATGGTTACCTACATTTTCAGTATATACATCTATTTTTGGAGCATCGTCTGAATATTTAATGGCATTGTCCAACATGTTTACTATAACATTGGTAAAGTGGGTTTCATTTGCCAATACTGATGCCTTGTCAGCTTCAAAATGGGTTTTTACATAACCTTGTCTATCTTCAACTATCAACTCTACGTGAGTGATGGCATCTTCTATTAAGTCGTGCAATGATACTCTATCCTTACTAATGTTTAGTTCATTTCTTTCTAGTTTAGATATTCTCAATACGTTTTCAACCTGCGCGTGCATTCGCTTGTTCTCATCTTTTATCATTTTCAAATAGCGCAGTACTTTTTCTTGATCTCCTATTATTTTTGGGTTTCTAATTGAGTCCAAAGCCAAGTTAATGGTTGCAATTGGTGTTTTGAACTCATGAGTCATATTGTTGATAAAATCTGTTTTAATTTGCGATATCTGACGTTGCTTTATAATTTGATAAATGGCACTTGCAAATGCAAAAATGATAATCATTGTAAACAATATGGAAAGCAATGTCATTCCTATAATTGTGTTAAATAGATATTTGTTTCTGTTAGGAAAATCTACATACAGTTTATAATTGCTTTCATTATGATTGTCCAAAAAAATAGGAACACCATAAGTCGATGCTTTATCAAGCTCAAAATTACTGGATTGTACTTTGGTCGCTAAATCTTTATCATAAATGGCAAATTCGAAATTGGTTTCAATGCCATCGTCTTTTAATTGCTTTAATAACAGGCGTTCTACATCATTGGTAGAAATACGTTTGTATATTGGGTAATTCTTATATTGCTCTCTATACTGTAGCTCATAAAGCTTTTTTTCTAGCTCTGACAACGTACTAAACTCACGAATTGTCTTTACAGGTGAGATTCTCAAATTCCCATCCAAAGCATTATTGTCATACACTACAGTTTCTCGCTGATTGGTAAGACGACTGATACTGATACTATCTAAACCTATGTCAAAGAACAGTGATGGTACTTTATAACTTTCTTCTAATATGGCACTTTTATAAACAATAGTTTGATTAGCTGCATCATCTTGGGTTCTAACAATCAACTCTTTGAGATTAATAGAATCTGCAACAACTCCACTTGCAATAAGCTCATGCATTTTGGTTGCATAATTTTGGAATTCGCGATCTTCGATAGCACTAGAAACAAAGCTTAAAGACCTCTTTACATTAAGTGTAAACTGTCTTTTTTCGTTTTGTAAACTATTATTGATAAAATAAACCTGTACGAAAATGATTCCTATGAGTGATAGACTCATCAAAATCACCAACATAACGAATAGCTTTTTACCCATCATTCAAATTTAACATTTTAACATTTACAACTTGCTGTCTTTAACCTTACATTAACAAATATGTTAAAAAAATCAAGATACTTTTACACGCTGCAATAGGTCTTTGTGAAGTTTTTCTACCTGTGCTTTGGTGTCTTCCAATCGGTCATTAACTATTACATAATCTGACTTAGCAATTTTTTCTTCGTCGGCCATTTGGTTATTCATAATAGCCACTATTTTTTCTTTAGACGTCTGATCTCTCTTTAAAACACGGTCGATCTTGTCTTCCACAGTAGAAGTAACGGTTATAATATAATCATATTGCGATTGCATATTGTGCTCAAAAATAATGGCAGCTTCTTTAATGACATAAGGTGCGTCTTGTTTTTTGAGCCAGCGTTTAAAATGCTGACCAACTTTAGGGTGCACAATGGCATTCATTTTTGATAAATAGGTTTTGTCATTAAATATCTTTGATGCAATATAATCCTTATTAAGACCTTGTTGGGAATAGGCCATTTCACCAAACAGAGCAATAAGTTTACGCCTGATAACTTTAGAGGTATTCATAAGCTGCTTGGCTTCAGAATCGGCAATGTAAATAGGCACACCCAAGTCAGCAAACATATTGGCAACTGTTGTTTTGCCACTTCCTATTCCGCCAGTAAGTCCTATAATTTTCATTGCATCAATATAAATTCGACCTTGTCTTGTTTTAATCTTGCGCTTTTTATTTGGATTGGTGTTTTAACCAACTTTGGTGTTAAAAATGTTCTGTTAGAATTGTTTATCTCTGCAAAGTCACATTCAACTTTAAAATCGGTTGCTTTGATCTTACTGTAATTATCTAGGCTCACATAGTAAATTACAGTAACCGTTTTAGGAAAAAAATTAATATTGGTGTTTGCAGGTAAATTAGTAATAGATACCGGAATCTCCAAAAGACCTTCAGTAAATTTACCAACCTCACCTGACACCTTTATACTTTTCTCTGAAAGATATACATTTTCGTCTTTTGGTCTAAAATTAATCGTCAATACCTTTTCAAAACTTGTATTCACATTTTTAAGCGTCAGCGTTTTTGTATTGACATAATCAACTTTCGACACCAGGTTTTTTGGGCCAATCACTTTTACTGAATCAGGTTTTATTTTTATGTTATCAACTACGTCATAGCCCAATGCAAAATCTATCTTGCTATTGAGTCTCACCGGAACCATTTTGACAGTTAAAGTTTGAAATGGAAACACCAAAGAATCTGGCCTCACTGATAAAATCTCTACAGAATTTTTAAACTGCTTATTTATAGTCTGGATATTTTGCTTTGATTGCCATACATATTGATTATTTTTTAGACTAACATCGTTCTTAAAGTCAATCTTTAACGATTGGCTGAACAATACATAAGGCAATAAATTAAAGCCATAGGACTTAACAACCACTTTTACTACAGAGTCTTTTGTTGTAATTAATGAATGTTCTTCTGGAAGATTGACGTATGAAATCTTCAAAGGAATGGTTTCGGTATAAGTTTTAGACAATTTAGTAACAATCAAGAATATAAATGCCAACAAAAAAAACAATCCAAATACATTAAGCTTTCGGCTTTTGATGGATTTTAAAAGTTTGTTTTTTAATTTAGTCAGCATGCTTAAAGAATAAGTTAGGAAAATGTTGCTCGGGTACTTTGTTAAACAGCTTTATTGCCAATGTCGATTTTAAAAATCCGTAACCATAACCAAAAAACTGAATGGCAATAGCAAGCATGGACTGCAGTGCTACCCCAAGATGTTTGGTTGTTAAGATTGCAATAATAAAAGCTACAAAAAAATACAAACCATAGCCAATAATAGGCAAAAGGTACCCGAAACCAGCAAAAACTATAGCAATTATAAACCCAAGGCAAAACAGGGTTGGCAGCCAAAACACCAAACGATTGGTATGTGGGTGCCAATGGTTAAGTATTGGCCTTACCAAACCAAATTTATGAACCTGATTATAAAATTTAGACCAAGATATTCTTCTTTTATGATAGACAAACGCTTCAGAGAATAATTTAGTTTTAAAACCAAGTGATATCAAACGAATGGACAAATCTGGATCTTCGCCAGGGTGAATGACCCCAAAGCCACCAGAAGACTCAAATGCTTCTTTAGAGATTCCCATGTTAAAACTTCTTGGTTGAAATTTTTCGTTAGATGCTTTACCTCCTCTAATGCCACCAGTGGTGATAAATGAGGTCATCGCAAAATTAATCGCTTTTTGAAGTGATGTAAATGATGAATGTGCTGCATCTGGACCACCAAAGCAATCAACATAGTTGTCTTTTAAATTATTGGCAACCGTTTGTATATAGTGTTTTGGCAGCAAACAATCGGAATCTAAAATAATGAAATAGTTACCTTTAGCCATTTTCATCCCAAAGTTTCTCGAATCTCCAGGGCCAGAATTTGGCTTAAAACAGTAAGTGATATTCAATTGTGAAGAGTATCTATCCACGACTTCCTTTGAAGAAATCTGCGACCCATCTTCTACGATAATAATTTCATAGGCAATATCTCCATCTTGAATCAAAAAACTGTCCAACAATTCTTTGATCTCATCTGGTCTGTTGTACACAGGTATAATAAAGGAGAAATGAAGTGCAACCATAGACACAAAGGTAAATAAACAAAATACAAAAGCCACCAATTAGGTGGCTTTTGAAAACTATATTTTTATATAAATTATTGTTTAATAACTCTAATTGTTTTAGTGTTATCATTAATAGTCACCTTAACAATATATGCGCCTGTTTGCAATGAAGACATATTAACTTCATTTTCAATTGTGTTAGGTGCAGTTCTTAACACTTCCTGACCAAGCATGTTATAAACAGATACGTTTTGGATATTGTTATGTGCTTTTAATGTCAATGTATTTTTTACAGGATTAGGAAAATAAGTAAAACTATTTTCATCAGCAGTAACATCATCAACACCTAAAGTTGACATATTTGGTGTCCAAACTTTCACGTTAAAATTACCATTTGCAGGTTGAGCAGATTGGTAGTGATAAACTCTTGTATAGTAAGTATCTCCTACAGTTAAACCAGTAACTGTTATTTCTTCTACAATTGGTGCAGTAGTAACTGTTAAATCAGCACATTGAACATATACCAATGATCCACAAGAACCAGAATACAATGTTGCTACACCATCAAAATTTAGTTCATAAGTAATTGTAACATCAGAAGCTGATGCTACAAAAGAATACCAAACATCATCATTTGCATTTCCTGTAAATGCATTACAAACTGTTGCTGGAGTATTGGTGTCAAATGCATTTATAACCGTTCCCGCAGTTGGGGTTGCGGCAGCTGCATTAGGAACTTCTGTTTCATGAGTAATAGCAATTGCTCCACTACATAAATCATTAGCAACAGCTACAGGTCGAGTTGTAAAAGGTAAAACGGCACATCCAATTACAGGTCCTGCTCCGTTATAAGGAACTAAAGTTACATAATAAGTTGTTGAATTAGTCAATCCTAAACCACTTAAGCTGTAAGTTGTTACATTCAACACATCAGTAACTGGTAATATATCTGAAGCCCCAGATGTTGACCCAATTGAAAGATTATACCCTGAAGCACCAGAAGATGGAACCCAAGAAATATTTCCAATTGGATTAATAAGTGTGCTTTGAGTAAGCGTCGTACAATTCGGCGGTAAACTTGAAACAAGTCCATTTAAAATAACATTAGGAACATATCCTGATAGTGTACCAGTCCCAGGGCTAGATGGATCGATATTTGTCGGGTCACTTTTTCTAACTATACTGCTATTAGAAGGTGCGGCGGTGTTATAAAAATCATCCGCAGAAACACCAAAAGTTGGATCGTTTTCATCAACCGCTATCATTAAATTATCAGTTCCATTATAAGGGAATGATGTATCAAAAGTAATTGTCACATAACCCGTTCCAGTGACCGAAATACTTCCTGAATAAACTTGAGTCAAGTTACCAACTGGTTCCCAATCAGTAGTTGATGAAAATGTAGATTTTGAAGTATGAGCAATATAGATAACCAGATCAGTACTCAAAACTCCTGTCGTTGTTCCACTGTAATACCATTGCAAACCTGTAATGTTACCTGCAGTTGCATTAATGCTTGAGGCAGGATAAATACTTTGAGAGTAAGTGTGTCCAAAATATGGGTCAAATGGAGTTCCTTGAGTTTCATTTGTACCATTACCAATAACTATCTGTGCAAAAGAAAAAGTTGAAATAAAAATAAAAAGTAAAAATGTAATTTTTTTCATAAGATCTAGGTTTTAATATTTATTATAATCATTAAAAGTACCAATAATACATCAATTTGAAAATCAATTACTTGTTAATTCGATTAAGTGATGAAAAACACGTTAAGTGAAGATTTTGCCTACATTTTGTCAAATGCTAATGCAATCAAATAAAAAAACCTTGCCAATTTAATGACAAGGTTTTTAAAAATTTAAAGTTTAGAACTTTATTGTTTAACTATTCTAATAACTTCTGTACTGTTATCAATTGTTACTTTAACAAAGTAAGCTCCAGTTTGCAATGAAGACATATCTACTTCATCAGTAAGAGTATTAGGAGTTGATCTTAAAACCTCTTGACCAATCATGTTGTAAATAGACACATTTTGAATCTCTTTTTGAGCTCTCAATGATAATGTGTTTTTTACTGGATTAGGGAAATAGGTGAACTCGTTATTTTCAAAAGAGCCAACTGATAATGAAGGGTCAGTCAATGTTACATCAAAAGTTCCCTCTTCTGTACCATTATTCCATAATTGTAAATAATAAGTGTTTCCACCTACAAGCGAGGTCAATGTCAATGATGCTGTTGGGTCAGCTGTACTACAGCCTTCACTAACCAATGCACCACAGGTACCACTATATACCGCCATATGTACAGCAGTTGCAGTACCTAAAGCAGCAGTCACATTTACAGTGCCACTAACTGGTGCGGTAAATGAATACCATACATCTGCTATTGAATTAAATGAATCACAATTTTGTGTAGGGTTAATTGTAGCACAGGTATTGTCAACTGTTGTTGCATTACCATCTACATTAATGCCCACTGCGCTTGCGCAATCTTGGTTTGCTTGTGCAGCAGTACAGTTAGGCGCACAGGTCAAAGTTAAGTCAAAAGTACCTGTATTGGAAAAATTCCATCCTTCAACTGTTATATAATAGGTTGTAGTACCATCTGATACAAAAGAACCAAATGAAGCAAGAGTATTACCCGGACATCCTGAAGCGCCACCGTCGTCATTACCACCCACAAGAGTTAAATTACCAGAGGTGCCAGTATAAACTAAAAAGGAAGTGTCATATGCTGATTGGCATAAATCAATAGTAATGAGTTCGGAAGTTCCAGAACCTGTATAAGTAAACCAAACATTAGGTGCGTCTAGATCAGCTCCAAAACCATCAGGTGCATTGTCTTCATCTAATGTAGCTGCCGCAGTACTGCCAGTAACATTTTGACCACAAGTTAAAGGTATTGCATTAGCAAAATTATCATTTGCTGGTGGTGGTGGCGGTGTTCCAACACAAACATTAAAGTTTGTTTGAGCTGTAGTTGCACCTGAAGCAAAGCCATAAACTCTTACATAATAAGTAACCCCAGCTGTAAGACCAGTTAAATTTAAAGTGTTTGGGTCACTATCAGCCTGAAAAACAAGTCCTGCACATCCACCTGTCCCGTTATAAACTCCAATAGCCATATCAGTCGAGGTTCCAACAACCGCAACAACATTTGTAAGTGCTACTCTGTGATCTGTTCCAGTTGCAACAAAACTAAACCAAACATCATTATCTGGTGTGCCTACTACATCATCTGGTTGAGATGAAGCAGTAGCAGAAACTGTTGTTCCTGCTGTTACAGCAGCACAAGCAAAATCTGCATTGACTGTTAAAGCTACAGCGTTAGCACAGTCGTCATTTGCCGGTGGCGCTGGTGGCGTGCCTATACAAATATTAAAATTAGCTTGTGCTGTAGTTGCTCCTGAAGCAAAGCCATAAACTCTAACATAATAAGTAACCCCAGCTGTTAAGCCAGTTAAGTTTAAAGTGTTTGGGTCACTATCTGCCTGAAAAACAAGTCCTGCACATCCGCCTGTCCCGTTATAAACTCCAATAGCCATATCAGTCGAAGTTCCAATAACTGCAACAACATTTGTAAGTGCTACCCTATGAGCAGTACTAGTTGCAATAAAACTGAACCAAACATCATTATTTGGTGTCCCAACAACATCATCTGGTTGTGATGAAGCTGTTGCTCCTGCTGTAGTACCCGCTGTTACTGAACCACAAGCAAAATCTGCATTGACTGTTAAAGCTACTGCATTAGCACAGTCATCATTTGCTGGAGGAGTTGCTAAGGTTGTAAAATTAAAAGGACCAGCCCACGTACTGACATCTATATTATCCATACCACAATCAGCCCTTACATAAAAAGAATAAGGTGTTGCTGAATTTAATCCACCTAAATTATAAGGATTATTTGCTGTATCATTAATATTTGGGATACCTGTTGGTGTAAAACCACTTGCTCCCCATTCTATATCCCAATTACCAGATGTATCAGTCCAACCTAAATCAGCCGCAGTTGTCGTTATATTTGTTGCAGTTAATGCAGTTGGAGCTGGACATGATGGTATACCATCTACAACAATATCATCCAAGTATAATTCCCATTGATCCGTTGTTGTAGACCTAAAAGCTATATACACTGTTCCTCCGATATAAGCTGTTAAATCATATGTTTTTTGTTGCCATGTGGTATTCGAAGCAACAGCAGCAGCAATAGTAATAGTAAAATCTGGAGCTGTATTACCTCCAGTAGAAAGCAAAACATCGAAAGGCTCTGGAAACGTATTAGAGCGTTGTTTGTGCCATAGTGAAAGTCGATCAGAAACACCAGCCGTAACTGTAAATTGTTCTGTAATCAAATAATCATCATGTGCTGTGGCGCCAAAAACAAGTTTAGCAACATTGGTTCCAGTATGAGCTGTACCAGTACCTGGAGTTGTAGCCGTCCAAGTATTCGCATCACCTCCATTAATCACGGTCCAAGTCGCTGGAATACCTGTTTCAAATCCTTGTGTAAATTGTGCATTACTTTGCCAAGAAAAAACAAAAAGCACAAAAATTAAAATAGTAATTTTTTTCATATTAAATTGATTTAAAATAGTTAATAAATTAGTTATGAGCACTAAAATATTGATAATCTATCAACAAATAAGTTAATATGTTTCCAAATCGATGAAATACGATTATTGCCGTTAAAATGCAGATTTTTAAATGATTAGGAATTCATAAAATTATACATAAAAAAAACCCATCTCTTATTGAGATGGGTTTTAAAATTAACCTAATGGTTATGTTGGTTTTATTCTTTTATCACTTTCATTATTTTAGTCTGATTATCTATCATCACCTTAATTATATAAGTGCCTGATTGGAACGACATCATGTTAATGTTCTGAATTGTTGATTGACTATCCATTTTTAAAACTTGCTGGCCAAGCACATTGAATATCGTCACGTTTTCAATATTTTTTTGAGAACTTAACGTCAAAATGTCTTTAACAGGGTTTGGATAAAAACCGAATCCTTCAAAGGCAGAATCAGTAACTCCTAAAGAAGCTGGAGACCAGGCGCAAATTTTAAAGTCCCCCTTTAAATTATTTTCATACTCCCAAACTCTAACAAATAAGAAATCACCAGGATTTAAACCTGCCAACACTACTTGAGAAAACAGACCTGGACCATTATCATCATCGCAGTCAAGCTCAACTAAACTTCCAGAGGTTCCAGAGTATACAGACATTCCTGTATCCGTAATTGAATTAGTATCAGCAGCTGAAGTTTCAATTATCAGTTCGCCCGTTGAAGGAACCTGGACTTTGTACCAAATATCACCTCCCAAATAGTTAGCACATGTTGGGCTTGGCAATTCACCAGAATCAGTTGCTCCAATATTTGTTCCGGTTATTTGAGCTTCACAAACGGTATCGCCCACAGTTAATGGTATGGCACCAGCCAATAAATTATTAGGCGGAGGGCAAACCGACGTTGTGACTGTACTTGTTGCAAAGCAGCTACTGTCAGCTTCATCTTCAACAGTAATACCAACAACAGCACCTGAAGGGAATGGGCCAACTTGATAAGGAGAACCTGCAACAGTCGCCCCCGTAATAGCAGGAGCACCTCCATCGTTAGTGATTTTTAAACTTGCTGCAGAACCAATTGCTGTAATGTTTACATTAATATAAAAATCATTTCCTGGGCAATTATTTGACCCATTAGAAAGCGTAAATGTTGCTGGTACACATGAAGGTGGAGCCACACAAGTCATTGCAAGACTGTAATTACCTGCATTAGCATTATATCCATGAACCAATACATAGTATTCTGTACCAACTATAGATGGGAAACTGTAAAGAGATGTAGTTCCTGCACCTCCATCATCATCACCACCAACACAAGTCAATGCTCCGCAAGCACCACTGAACACTCTTATTTTGGTGTCAAAAGACGAAAGGCTCAAATCTAAAGTGACTGTATCTCCTGGTGATCCAACAGCCGCACTTCCGTTGCTTGAGTTTGCACCAATAAACTTATACCATACAGCACCTCCTGTTGTACCAGCCGTAGTCCCACAAGTACCTGGATCTGGACTTTCAGGTGTAGCATATAATGTACTTCCAGTATAAGTATTACCACAAGAAACCGTTATTGCCCCTGAACACAAATCGTTAACTGGTGCTGGTGGTGCATTTACAACTAGAATTCCAGAAATATTATTGTCATTCCCCCAAGTTCCACCATAAGCACCATTAGCTTGTATGCCTCCATAAGTATAAGGCCCTCCATTATATTTAAAACGACTTGCATAATAATAAGTCCCAGGAGTTCTGCCATTTGCTATGTTATAAATATATTCATCATTACTGCCGTTGTTTTGGTCACTACCGTAAACAGCTGGAAACCATGTCCATCCTGTTGGGCTATTTGGGTTTGTATCTGTGCTACTGTAACCTATCCAAACTTGTATGCCAGCACCTTGACCAGGAGCATCTGTTACACCAGGCTCATAAGCTTGAGCATATACATTGTGTGCGTCCCCAACTGTAATGTTTCCATTTGGAGGCCACTGTAGATTATAGTAAGTAAGAGTTGCTGTCGATGGTAATGTCCAAGTATAAGTCAATCCAGAAGCTGGTGCTGTACTAGCGTTTGTAGAGTTAAAATACATTGTGCTGCTATTAGATGTGCCAGCTGTACTATTGACCCAAGCGCCACCAGCTGCAGCAATAGTCCTGTTGTTATAATCTGAATTTGTAGCCCCTCTCAATCCCACTTGAGGGTAAGTTGAGCTTGAACCTGCAACACAAGTTCCATAAACAATTTGCACACTCTTACTCACTACATTCAATCTTATTTGGAAATTTAACTGCTCACTAGCAATATTATAACGCCTAACGTCCAACCACTGAACAATGATCTCATCTCCAATTTGTTCCCATCTGATTTCTGAAGAAGCCCCAAGACTGTTTAAGTCCCTGCCAACAGCAGCTATGGCTCCAGCATAACCAGCTGTACCACTTATTGGGCTGTAATTTGTTGTTGAAGGTGCCGTCGCCCCAAAAGTCACAAAACCATTTGATGACACATTCATTGCTGTGTAAGTCACGCCATTAAACACAAAAGCTGATGGTAAAGTTACAGGGTAAATCACATCATCACCTGCTGGAGAGGCCAAAACGGTTCCTCCAGTAATAGGTATAAATGTACCCGGGTTTTGGCTAAAATTATAGCCGTTTACTTGTGCATAATTTCCCCACACACATGACATGAGGATAATTATAAATAATGTAATTTTTTTCATTTTTGATTAGTTTTAAGTTGTTGAATTAATTAAAAAGCTAATTTATCTCAATTAATAGCGTTAAAATTTAGTTCAAATATGCAAGATATTAACAAATCGATTATGAGTTAAAAATAACGTTGAAATAATATAAAAGAATAGAAATGAAATATTTATCTTACAGAAAAACCTAAAATAATCATAATTAAATGATGAAAAGAGAGCTTAATTATCTGCTTTTATAAACCGAAAAGACTTAATGATTCCATTAATTTCAACTTTAGCAAAATAAATCCCAGCCATTAATGAAGATAAACTGATACTATTATCAGAATAATTGAAATCAACTGAACTGATTTCTTGTCCTAGCATATTGATTATTGTCACTTTAGTGACTACTTGAGACGAATTGAAGTATAATTTGTTCTTAACTGGGTTTGGGTAAAAAGTAAAGTTTTCGAACACTTCTGAATTTATTGACAAAGGATAATCACCTTCAACTATGGTAAGTGACTGATTATTAGATACGTTATAAATTACATCTACAGCTCCACTTAGCCAAGTTACTTTGACATAATCGACGGTTGTATGTGCACCTAACCCAAATAGTTCGCTATTGGTGTTTTGAGATAAATAGCCTTCCCCACATAGAGTATATCTGTATTGTTTATTTCCATTAATGGAAATTTCTATTACAGAACCAATTCCATCTCTATTACTCGTCGTGCCCTGCAACTTTATTTTCAACCAGTTATTGGTTGAGCTTGTTTGGTTTTCCCAAAAAGAAAGGTGTTGATTGTTTGTATTGTTAACTACAATTTCTGGATATCCATCGTTATTGTAATCACCAATGGCATTAGAATAGCTTGATCGGTTATCATTAACAAATCCTGCAGTTGTAGGGATAACAAACATTTCATTACCCATATTTTGATAGAATGCCGCTGATCTGTAATTTGGATTGGACCCATCAAGCGAACCACTGACATATAAATCTAAATCATTATCATTATCTGCATCTAAAAAAACCGCTCCCCAACCAATGCTATTGAATAATGTACCGGAAGATGCTGCAATATTTGTAAATGTCCCATTGCCATTATTTTTTAAAAATACATTTCCTGCTGGATCGTTGGTAACATAGATATCAAAAAATCCATCACTATTAAAATCATCAATTGTAACGGTCATGGCATCAATCCCAATATTAGTTCCTGAAGATTGGCTTACATCAATAAATGTACCGTCACCTTTGTTTTTATACAGTACATTCTTATTGACAACTTTGTCATTTGAAACATAGATATCCTGCCAGCCATCATTATTAAAATCAAAAAAAGCAGCACAAAAAGAAAGTTTACTGGTATTATGGATTCCTGCTTGAGCGCTTACATCTGAAAAAGTGCCGTCCCCATTATTTTTATATAGGTAATTTGGCTGAATAAAATTTTCGTCCCTATTGCTTATAAATACATCTAAATATCCATCATTATTGTAATCACCCCAACTAGCTCCATAACTTTTTAGGCTGGTTAAAGGAAAGCCTGCTTCAAATGTTACGTCTGTAAAAGCAAAATTACCATCATTATTATAAAGTATATTTCTGTTTGAGTTGCTTGTTACAAATAAATCTTTATCTCCATCATTATCATAATCTACCCAATTAACCTGTTTGGTTTCGTATTGAGGGTCATTTAAAATAAATGATTGTTGCACAAAAGTCCCATTAATATTTTTAAAAAACAGAACTGGCACATTAGTCCCTGTAGCTAGAGTAACATCATCCCAACCATCATTGTCAAAATCACAAAAGGAAACACCATTACCCAAATACGTTGTTCCAGTAGAAAAATTCAAACCTATCGATGCTGAGTTATCCTGAAAATAAATCTGGGAATTGATTTCAAAAAAAGTAGCCAAACATAGCATTAAAAAAATGTAATACTTGTTCATGTGGATTAATTTATTTGTTGAACAAATTAATCAAAAAACTTGAATGGTTGTAATATTTCAATACAAATAAATTTGTTAAAACAAAAAAACCTTGCTCAATATTGAGCAAGGTTTTTACAATATTTATTAATAAAAAATTATTCTTTTACAAATTCAGCCATGACAGAATCACTGACCCCCATATTGCTAAACCCTCCATCATTAAATAAATTTTGAAGCGTCACTCTTTTTGTCAGGTCACTAAACAAGGTCACTGTATAATTGGCACAATCTAAAGCCGTTGCGTTACCTAATGGTGACATTCTATCGGCATAAGCAATGAAACCATCAAAACCTTTAACACCTTGCCCAGCTGTTGTAGGGGTAGGCGACTGTGAGATGGTGTTGACGCGCACTTTTTTATCTCTACCGAAGAAATATCCAAAGCTACGTGCAATGCTTTCTAAATAGGCCTTATTATCAGCCATATCATTATAATCTGGAAACACTCGTTGTGCTGCCATATAGGTCAATGCAACAATGCTTCCCCATTCATTCATGGCATCAGTTTTGTACAAGGTCTGCATCACTTTATGAAAAGACATGGCAGATACATCAGTTCCTTTTTGGGTCCATTCATAATTTTGGTCTGTATAATGCCTTCCTTTTCTAACATTGATGGACATTCCAATAGAATGCAGAACAAAATCAATTTTACCACCTAAAATCTCCATAGATTGAGTTACTAAATTTTCTAAATCTTCCATTGATGTTGCATCTGCTGGTATGATTTGAGATCCGGTTTTTTCGGCAAGCTCATTAATTTGTCCCATGCGCATTGCAATTGGTGCATTGGTCAATACAAACGTCCCGCCTTCTTCATGAACACGTTCTGCTGTTTTCCAAGCAATTGAATTAGCATCTAATGCTCCAAAAATGATTCCTCTTTTTCCTTTTAGTAAGTTGTATGACATAGTTTTTTGTTTAGTTGTTCGTTATTTAGGCGTTTTTAAGCTGTGTTTCAAAGTTAAGAAATTTTTAATTCTTAATTCAATAATTGTTTGGCATGTGCTATAGCTGAAGTTGACATATCAACACCTCCAAGCATTTGTGCGATTTCTACAATGCGTTCTTCTGGGTTCAGCTTTTTGAGCTGTGTTTGTGTCACCTCATCAATATCTTCTTTAAAGACTTTGTAATGGGTATCGCCCTTGGCTGCAATCTGCGGCAAATGGGTAATTGTAAATACCTGCATGCTTTTGCTCATTTGCTGCATGATATTTGCCATTTTATTAGAAATTTCTCCTGAAACCCCTGTGTCGATCTCGTCAAACATAATTGTAGGCAATTGAATATATTTTGACAGAATAGATTTGATGGCTAACATAATTCTAGATAGTTCGCCTCCAGAAGCTGCTTTTTTGAGTTCATTAAAATTACCTCCCTTATTTGCTGAAAACAAAAAAGCCAATTCATCCTTTCCGTTAGAATAGAATGCATTTCCAAAAGTGAGCTCTACTCGAAATTTGGCATTTGGCATTCCCAAAATTGTCAAAAGCTCTTCCAATTGCTCTATAAGATTTGGAATGACCCTTACTCTGTTATCGTGTATTGCTTTAGAGTTGGTGTTCAATTGCTGCTCTTTGGCATTGATTTCGATCTCTATTTTTGAAATTTGATCATCTAACAATTCAGAATCTGAAACTTTTTTTGATAACTCTTCACGAATGGCAATTAATTCAGCTTCGTCATTTACAGAATGTTTTAACATGAGATTATGCAGTACTTGCAATTTTGTATTCACAACCTCCAATCGGTTTGGGTCAGCCTCAAGCTGCTCTTGTAAATTTTCGAGGTCAACAAAAATATCGTTCAACTCTATCAGACTGCTGTTAAGCCGATCATAAATGTCTTTGTAGGCTTGTGTATAATTGGACAATTTAGAAAGCTGATTCTTTATTTCTGTCAGATTTGTCAAGACTCCTACCTCATCATTACTCAATAACTGATGCGAATGTGTCAATTTTTCTTTGATGTCTTCGATGTTATTGAGTGTCTCGTATTCTTCTTCCAATGCTTCAAGTTCACCAACCACCAATTTGGCTCCTTCCAATTCATTCAAAAGAAAGCTATTATAATCTTGTTCTTTAATAGCTTCTGCCTTTTGTTTTTGAAGCGATTTTAACTCTGATTGAAGTGATTTGAAAAGTGATAAATCATTAGAAAATGTTTGCAAAAGCTCACCGTTTTCTGCCAACGCGTCTATTACCTGAAACTGAAAATCGTCATTGGTCAATTGCAAGGTTTGGTGCTGTGAGTGTATATCCAACAAACGCTCTCCCAAAATCTGTAAACTATCGAGGTTTACTGGTGTGTCATTGATAAATGCGCGTGATTTTCCAGAAGACAAAATTTCGCGACGAATAATCGTCAAAGGTTCATAATCTAAATCTTCCGTCTTAAAAAGCGACTTTAAATTGTAGTTGGCAATATCAAAAGTAGCCTCTATAATGCATTTTTCAGAAGGGTCTTTTACACTGCTTAAATCAGCTCTCTTGCCAAGAATAAGCGACAACCCTCCTAAAAGTATTGACTTTCCTGCTCCTGTTTCTCCAGTAATAATGGTTAAACCATTGGTGAAATTGACCTGAAGTTGGTCGATAAGTGCATAATTTTTTATCGTAAGAGATGTCAGCATTTAGTAAATAGTTTGCAGTCGTCAGTGATTAACAATCTTCCTAATTCTTAACTCTTAATCAAAAATTAATATTTCTCCATTTTGCTGCATGTGTAGGTGCTAACTTATTGAGAGCATCTATCACATCGGTAATATTAACACTTGGACCAGAACTAAAAATTTGCTCAATCTCATCAGCTTTTGAATCAAAAAAGACTCGCAATAAAAAAGAATTTGGCCTTCTTTGGTTCATGGTTTTCAAATCGGCAATTGCTGATGCAATCTTTGCCTTTCCATCTTTTGGGTTGTCAGCCATCATATCCAACCCTGTCCTATGATAATCATACATGACACTTCTAAATTCTTTAAATGTCGGAGACATCATGTTGTCGATAAGCGTAAAACGGGTTTGTTGGCCATCTTCCAATTTCCATCCTTTAAAATTGCCTTGTTGAGAATAATTTGTAATATTTTGTGCTTGCTTAAAGTAGTCATCTCCTCCATTTGGAGCAAATGTGTCTGCGTCAATTCCTAAAATCATGAACACGTGAAACGTCAATACTGACACCAAGTTAGATTCAAACTGGATTGGATTATAAACCAAATTCTGAAATTCTAAATATTGAAAATCAAAATTTTTGTCATTAAAATTATAAACTGGGGTTGCGTAAGAAGAGTTAAATACAGGACGTGATGATTGTACTTGAATGGTCGCTTTAAATGTATCACTATTATAATCCTGTACATTGATGACCATACTACAATCTATCCGCTCTTGCGATTTAAAGGTCTTATTGGTCCATTGGGTATTGTTGATGAATTCTCGCAATTGTCGTTCTAACGTTTTAAAAACTTGAACGTTTTCGTTACCTGTTAGCTGTGCATTGACAACAACATTGCAGTTAAGCTCTTGCGCAAACGTGTGTGATGCAACTAAAAGCAGGATAAAAAGGATAGTGTTACGCATGGATTTGTTTTAAAATTTGATTCATGACATCTTGAGCAACTTCCGCTTTTGATTTTAATTCGTTTTGAATAACCTCATCAGAATCTGTTATAAATGTAACTTTATTTGTGGAACCTCCAAAACCTGCTCCTTTGTCATTTAACGAATTTAAGACAATTAAATTTAAATTTTTAGCTTTTAGCTTTCCTTTTGCATGCTCCAACTCGTTATTGGTCTCTAAAGCAAAACCTACCAAAAATTGATGCACTTTGCTTTCACCCAATGAGGCTAATATATCTTTGGTTTTTTCTAACTCAATAGTAAACGAGTTTTCTTTCTTTTTTATTTTAACTTCAGAGACATTTTTAGGCTTATAATCAGCAACAGCTGCCGAAAGAATGGCAACATCAACTGTTTTGTAGTATTTATGAACAGCGTCATACATTTGAGAAGCGCTTACAACATTAGTGAGGTGAATCAAGCTATGAGAAACCGTTTCGCTTGTTGGGCCAGAAATTAAGTGGACTTCAGCTCCTAAATTGGCTGCTGCTTTGGCTATTTCAAAGCCCATTTTTCCACTGGAATGATTGCCTATAAAACGAACAGGATCAATAGCTTCATAGGTTGGACCAGCAGTTATAAGTACTTTTTTTCCTTTTAATGGCAATTTACCGATGACGTCATCCTCAATAAAAGCAACGATATCTTCAGGTTCTGCCATACGGCCTTCGCCAATTAAACCGCTTGCCAACTCACCACTTGTGGCAGGAATCATGATATTGCCAAAGCTTTTTAAAATTTGAAATGAACGGAGGGTTGTTGGGTGTTTGTACATATCCAAATCCATTGCTGGTGCAAAATAGACAGGACATTTTGCTGATAAATAAGTTGCCATCAATAGATTGTCGCACACACCATTTGCCATTTTAGACAACGTGTTTGCCGTTGCTGGTGCAATAATGAATAAATCAGCCCAAAGCCCAAGCTCAACATGATTGTTCCAAACAGCATCATCGTCGTCGTCGTTGACAAATGACGAATGCACTGGGTTTTTAGATAATGTTGATAGTGTTAAAGGAGTAATGAAGTCTTTTGAAGCAGGCGTCATAACGACCTTTACGTTAGCGCCTGCTTTTATAAATAACCTGACGAGGTTGGCTGTCTTATAAGCAGCAATCCCAGCAGTAATGCCAAGTAGTATGTTTTTGCCGCTTAAAATTGACATCTTATTTTTTATTCTTGAACGTCGTCTTCAGTGTTTCTGTAATAAATCTTGTCGGTCAACCATTCTTGAACGGCAAGTGCGTGAGGTTTTGGCAATTTTTCATAAAATTTAGACACCTCAATCTGCTCTTTGTTTTCAAAGATTTCCTCAAGACTGTCATTGTAGGTTGCAAATTCTTCTAACTTGTCAACTAACTCTCTACGAATATCAGTATTGATTTGCTCTGCTCTTCTTGAAATTACAGAAATTGCCTCATAGATGTTGCCTGTTGGAGCATCAATCTCATTCCTATCATAAGTTATAGAACTTATTGGAGCATTGGTCTTTTTTAAATCTGTCATTATATATAAAATTAACTTTTTATGGTTTTAACTGCTGAACTGTGTAAGCTGCGCACTCAATTCTGTGTTCATCTTATCAGCTGCTTCAATGTGTTGTGAATTTGGGTATGCTTTTTTAAATGAATTGTAAAACGAAATTGCGGTATTAAGTCGAGCCGCCTTTTTATCTTTAATACTGTTGATTGCTAATTTATAAGCAGAGTCCAAACGATAAAACATAGCGTCTTCTCTAAAAACCGAACCTGGGTATTGTACTAAAAACAAATCAAACGACTTAATTGCTGCTTCATAGTCAGAAGAATCAAAATAGGCAATCTTATTGTATTGTTTTGCTATTTCGAAAGCTTTTTTCTCTAATTTATAATCCAATTCCTTTACTAGTGTATTGGCTTCAGCCAAATACTGCGATTCTGGATATTTGTTAATGAACAATTGTAATTTTTCAATTGCTTGGACAGTTTCTGTCTGGTCTTTACTATATCTTGGCGACAACATATAGTAGCTTTTGGCTGATAGAAACAAGGCCTCTTCAGCTTTTTCGCTTTGAGGATATCCAGATTCAAAACGCTCAAACTGGTACGCTGCCAAATAATAATCTTTAGCTTGATAGAATGTGTTAGAATACATGTACATCAGCTTTTCTGCTTGGGGTTTTCCTCTGTAGCCTGGTACAATCTGCGCAAATAAACGGTTGGCTTTGTTGTATTTACCAGCGTCATAGAGCTCTGTTCCTTTGGCAAATTTAACCGAAACTTCTTCCGATTTTAATGCTTTTTGAAATTCACTACAAGAGCTTAAGGTGATGATGATTAAAAATGTAACTAAAAAATTCTTCATATTAAAAAAACAGATTGCAAAAGTAAGTATTTATAACGAATTATGAAATAATAATCGATGCTAAAATACAGGTTGAAAATAGGCTATTGTTAGGTTTAAGTAATTTTTAACTTTTAAATTCTCAATTTAGCTCTTTTACAATAGCTTTTATCTTTGTTTTTAACTCTTTTGAAGCAGGAACCAATGGCAATCTGACTGTATCTTTACATAGTTTTAAAGCTTCCAGAACCCCTTTAATACCAGCAGGATTATTCTCTTCAAAAATAGCACTAGTGGCATCCATTAATTTGAAATGCAGCTTATAAGCCTCTTTAGCTTTGCCTTCCAATCCTAATTTTATCATTTTAGAAAACTCTTTAGGGAAGGCTTGCCCAATTACAGAAATCACTCCTGCTCCACCAGCCAAAACAACACCCAGGGCCAAATCGTCATCACCAGAAATCACCAAAAAGTCTTTGGGCTTGTTTTTTAACAACTGCAAATATTGACCAACATTATTACCAGCTTCTTTGACAGCTATGATGTTTTTAAAGTCTTTGGCCAAACGCAAGGTTGTTGTTGGCAACATATTTGATGCTGTACGTCCTGGTACATTATAAAGAATGACTGGTATTGGTGAAATTTCCGCAACGGCCTTAAAATGCTGATAAATACCCTCTTGAGTTGGCTTACTATAGTATGGTGACACCGATAAAATGGCATCAATATAACTCAAATCGGTAGTTTGTATTTCTTCAACTACTTCTGATGTATTATTGCCTCCAATACCCAAAACCATAGGCACTCTGCTATTATTGGCTTTGTGTATGGTTGTAATTATTTCTTTTTTCTCTTTTTTTGTAATGGTCACACTTTCTCCTGTGGTTCCACTTATGACCAAATAATCTGTACCATTTTCGATGTTGTAATTCACGATTTTAGCAAGCGCTTTGTGGTCCACACTTAAATCGGATTTGAAAGGTGTAACTAAAGCAACTCCTGTTCCAAAAAAATTTATCATTATATTTTGTTTAAGACGGTTAAATATTTTTTTAATTCTGTTTTAAATAGCTCAAATTGCCTAGGCTCAATATCTAGTATTAAATCGAATAAGCGATGGTCTTTGTTGGATAATCCAATTTTAAAGTTCGCTTTTGACAATGCCGTTACTAAATCCAATTCTAACGTGTTTTGTTTGTAAAAACATATCAAGGCATCAAAGTTTTTATCGATAAACGATTGCAATTCAATGTTCTTAATGGCTCCATTCCAACCAAAATCTTTTGGATTAAAGTAGGTGTCCCAGAGTTTTTCTATGTTTTTATCATCATCAACAAAAGCAATGATGTTGATCTTTGGAGATAAAATATGGAGATCAATTAGAAAATTTCTAAAAGCATCAAAATCACCAAATTCTTTAAGACTTAAGATAACGCCAACCGACTCTATTCTCTTGTTGGTTACAGCAACTTGCCTCGAATTTAACACACTGTTGATGTATTTTTGATTCGATTTTTCCTTAAATGCTTTTAAAATCATTTACTTTTGCTTTATGCAAAGGTAGTAAAACAGTCTACATATTTCTGTTAACATATTATAAGTTATTATATGAATTTTAAATCTATTTTTTTATTTGTTTTGCTAATAGTGTTCTTATCCTGCAAGAGTAAATCATATCTATATAAAATTGAAGGTGATCGAATTACAATTTCTGATAGTTTGCAAGCTGATGGCTCTATTGAAGCCTACATACAACCTTACAGGGAGCATGTAAATAAAAATTTAGACAGTGTTATTGCCTATTCTGTAAACACTTACTCAAAAAGTGATGGCGAACTCAATACAGCCATTGGCAACTTTTTGGCTGATATGGTTTACGAACAATCCAACCCTATTTTTAAGAAAAGAACTGGAAAAGATATCGATTTTGTTCTTATCAATCATGGAGGCATTCGGGCAATCATTTCAAAAGGAAATGTCACCACACGAACTGCATTTGAAGTAATGCCTTTTGAAAACGCCATTGTCGTTGCAGAACTAAAAGGCATCTATGTCAAGGAGTTATTTGATTATTTAGCGGCAGAAAAGCGCGCACATCCTATTTCAAAACTAAAATTGGTTTTGGATAAAGATGCTGAAATTGCATCTGCAGCCATCAAAGGCCTACCATTTGACATCGACAAGACATACTACGTAGCAACAAATGATTATTTATACAATGGAGGTGATCGAATGGATTTTTTTAAAAAAAGTGATAATGTCTATGTTTTAGATTATAAAATACGAAATGCGCTAATTGATTATTTGCACAAAATCGACACTATACAACCGGTTATTGACGATCGATTTATTCAGTTAAAGAAATAGAATTCCTAACTGATAATTATTGGAATTGGTGAAATGAAAAAGTATTAATTTATGAAAAGAAGAGAATTTATACAACAAACAGCCGCAGCATCAGCTTTAGTGGGACTTGGTGGAATTGGCTTGCAGTCATTTTCTTCAACAACAAAAAAAATAACGATTCTTCATACTAATGATGTACACAGCCACATCGACCCTTTTGGGCCAGATGATGGCAGAAATGCCAATAAAGGCGGTGTGGCTCGACGTGCCAGCTTGGTAGAATCGATTAGAAAAGAAAATCCGAATACATTGTTATTGGATGCTGGTGATATTTTCCAAGGCACTCCTTATTTCAATTATTATGGTGGTGAATTGGAGTTTAAGCTTATGAGCATGCTCAAATACGATGTGGCTACAATTGGAAACCATGATTTTGATAATGGAATAGATGGTTTATATGCACAACTGCCTCATGCAAAGTTTGATTTTATTTCTGCCAATTATGACTTTAAAAATACCGTAATGGATACGCATGTAAAACCTTACAAAACATTTGTAAAAGACGGTATCAAAATCGGCGTTTTTGGGTTAGGAATCGAACTAGCTGGATTAGTGGATAAAAACATGTACAAAGAAACCAACTATTTGAATCCTATTGAAATTGCTCAAGACATGTCGAGAATCTTAAAAGACAATGAGCACTGTGATTTGATTATTTGCTTATCACATTTAGGCTACTATTACAAAGACATTGCTGATAAAGTAAGTGATATTAGCCTTGCTAAAGTCACAAAAGATATTGATTTGATCATTGGTGGGCATACACATACCTTTTTAGACAAACCAACTGTTGTAAAAAACAGTGTTGGCAAAAATATGTTGGTCAACCAAGTAGGATGTTATGGCATTAATCTTGGGAAAATTGATTTTTATTTTGATACCGACAAAAACAAGTCTGCAAACGGAACTTCTATAATTGTATAGGCTATAAGTACACTTTTATTTCTTTAAGCGCTGCAGTAGTAGGTATAAAATACTCTTTTAAAGTTATTTTCTCCTCTTTGTGTGAGGCTGTATGGTGTTCATAAACATATTTGAACAATAAGTATAACGCAGCCAAATGCAACATTCTCTCCAACAGCTCAAACATCCAATAATACACATATAGATCACATATATAACCTAGAATGTCAGAAAACGCAAAAGCAAAAACCATCAATAGACAAGTAATTGATTGCGACGTTTCTTTATTAAGATAAACTGCAAAAGCAAAAAAGCACATAAGCAGTAAGATAACCCCATGAAGAATATATATTAATACATTAAAATCATCGATGAAATTTTCTTTCACTTCTGTGTACAGTCCATATAAGAAATAAGTATTGAGCATCAATACCAAAATGAGGTAAACAGATATTATACCATCAAATTTTAAACGCTTTAATTGTCCATATAACACATAGACAATCAACAAATAGGCACAAACATAAGCCACTTTGGTGAGCTTTAGTGATATCTCTCCCATTTGAAAAACCGATATGGCATCACCAATAAACAACAATAAAAATGTTGTAACAAAGACAGTCGCCATATTGCTTTTTTGGACAAAATAGAAAGTCAACAATAAAACAATAGAAATCAATTGAGTTAACTTGGGAATCATAATATCAGCATCTTCAAACCTGTAAAGACCTGAATCATAAGCAGCTACGCTGTTTAATGCAAAAATGATCAAAAGTATATAAACCAATATACTGTTTGGCTTTATGTCCTGCCATTGTCTCATAGTAGATTGTATAAAAAGGGTATTACAAATGTAGATTAAAATGAATTATCGTCGTCGTGAGAAACAGTCAGTTAGTCGAAAACTGGGTGAAAATCGCGATAATCTGTAGAGTGAATCATTTTTTTACGTCTAAATGTGTGTTATTATTCGTTCAACCATGAAAAAACATCTTCCATTGATATTGCGAATTGTGGTGGCAATCATCCTTATTCAAACCTTACGCTTTAAATTTACAGCACATCCAGACAGTGTTTACATTTTTACAAAAACAGGTTTAGAACCCAATGGAAGGATTATCATTGGTGTTTTAGAACTAATTGCTGTGTTTTAATTTTAATACCAAAAACCGTTTGGGCTGGTGCCATATTGACCAATATGATTATTGGAGGTGCCATTATAATGCACTTAACGTCTTTAGGGATAGAAATCAATAATGATGGAGGTATTTTGTTTGTTACAGCATTGGTAACGATTTGTCTATCGTCAATGATTCTTTATTATTACAGAAAAGATATCCCGATAATTGGCAATAAATTAGGTAGTTATTAATTCCTTTTTGTTATCGAATGGTATTCTGGACTGGAGATAGAAAAACACAAAAGCAATGATCAAAAACAATGAACATAATACATTCAATGAGTTAATGTCAGAAATATAGAAATATGCTAACTGAATGATTTCAGAAAACACAATAAAAATAGAGCCAAGCAGGAGATTCATCGACTTTTTATCATCCTTACTTATGTAGTTCATTAAAGCAACTGTAAGCAAAATCATGATGATAGTGTTGTAAACATATTCCATAGAATATTCGCTTTTTGTCAATAGATTTTCTGTTGTTCCTGTAATAATTGTAACACAAAAAACATCCAAAATTAAAAGCACAACAATATGAAAAGGAAATTTCATAATCACTTCCTTTAGATTCATATTGCTCAAAATTCTGATGATAAGAAATAAATAAGCCAATATATAGACACTATTGATAAGATAATAAGAATAGAAACCTTCAGCATCAAACTTATAATTTATATAGTAGGATGCAAAATTTAAAACTTGAGCTAAAGTGAAGAACAGCAAAAACAAAAAGAAAAAAACTTGTCGTTGTTTTACCTTATAGCAATACAAGCTTGTTAAAAAAACGAACAACAGTGCCTCTACACCATCAGCTTGTGCTTCATGTTGGGTAAATTGTAGTCCTATAAACACAACACTCAATAGGATCAAAACTATAATTAGTACTCTTTTGATTTGCATGGGGCAATTATCAATTAAAGAGACAAATATAAATAATATTTACAATTAAACGAATAAAAATGCATTTAATCGATGAAATTATCTTTTTTGTAAGTTTTTACTGAATCATTTGCATAAAATCTAACTCGCTGATTATAGGAATATTGAGTTGCTCTGCCTTGTTTCTCTTGCTTGGTCCCATATTATCTCCAGCAATCACATAGCTCGTTTTTGATGAAATAGAACTTGATACTTTGCCTCCGTTGTCTTCTATCAGTTTCTTGAGTTCATCTCTCGAAAGTGTTTCAAAAACTCCAGAAACGACGAATGCTTGGCCTTGAAGTATATCAGTTTGATTGGCTAATTTTTCTGCAGATATTTCCAATTGAACCCCAAAATCCTTCAAACGTTGAATAATATTTTGATTTTTTTCAGAAGAGAAAAATTCGACGACACTTTCTGCAATTCGTATGCCTATTTCGTCAACAGTGACCAAATCAATAATCGTTGCTTGAGAAAGGTGATCAATCGATTTATAATGCTTGGCTAATTTTTTAGCGACCGTTTCACCTACATACCTAATTCCCAAGGCGTACAATACACGTTCAAAAGGGATTTGTTTAGAAGCCTCAATACCATTGATTAAATTTTCAGCACTTTTTTCAGCCATTCGCTCTAAAGGAATGACTTGCTCTTTGGTCAACTCATATAAATCGGAGTAATCTTTAATTAAACCAGCATTGACCAAAAGTGCCACTGTTTCTCCTCCCAACCCTTCAATATCCATCGCTTTACGTGAAATAAAATGTTGGATGCGCCCAATAATCTGTGGCTGGCACCCATTATAGTTTGGGCAATAATGTTGGGCTTCTCCTTCTGTTCTTACCAATTGGGTCTGACATTCTGGACAATGAGTGATATATTGTGTTGGTCGAGAATCGGTTGGTCGTTTGCTTAAATCGACTGCAATAATTTTAGGTATGATTTCACCTCCTTTTTCAACATATACTTCATCGCCTTCTCTAATGTCCAGTTTTTCTATTTGGTCTGCATTGTGCAGTGAAGCTCGCTTTACTGTTGTTCCTGCCAACTCAACAGGTTCTAAATTAGCTACAGGTGTAATGGCTCCAGTTCTCCCAACCTGATAGGTAATTTCATTCAATCGCGTCGATACTTGTTCGGCCTTAAACTTATAGGCCATTGCCCAACGTGGTGCTTTGGCTGTATATCCCAATTCTTCTTGTTGTTGCAAATCGTTCACCTTTATGACAACACCATCTGTCTCGTATGGCAAATCATGTCGATGCACATTCCAATAATCTATATACTCTAAAACCTCATCAATTGAATTCACCAATTTTGCCGCAGTTGGCACTTTGAAACCCCATTGTCTGGCTTTTTCCAAACTTTCGAATTGTGTCGAAATTTCCAAATTACTTCCTGTGATATTATAAAGTAAACATTCCAAAGGCCGCTTTGCGACCTCAGCACTATCTTGCAATTTTAAACTTCCAGAAGCTGTATTTCTCGGATTTCGATAAGGTTCCTCACCTATTTCGATGCGTTCTTCATTCATTTTATTAAAACCTTCAAAAGGCAACACAATTTCACCTCGAATATCAAACTTTGGAGGAAAATCACCTTGCAATTGCAACGGAACCGATTTTATGGTCTTTACATTTGTGGTCACATTATCACCTTGCATGCCATCGCCTCGGGTCACTGCTTTTATCAAATTCCCGTTCACATAGGTCAAACTTATGGAAGCACCATCATATTTCAATTCACATACATACTCGACTTTTCCATCAACCATTTTTTTGATACGTGTTTCCCAATCCAACAAATCTTCTTTTGAGTAGGAATTGTCCAAAGAATACATACGATATTCGTGCGCAACAGTCTCAAAGTTTTTAGTGACCTGACCTCCTACTCGTTGTGTTGGCGAATTGGCATCAAAGAATTCGGGATGTTGTTCTTCCAACTCTTGAAGCTGCTTCAATTTTAGATCGAATTCGTAGTCACTTATAGTTGGCATATCTTGCACATAATAGCTATAATTGTGCTGTCTCAATTCGTCTCGAAGCGTAAGTATCTGTTGTTTAACGTCCATTAATTTAGTACTGTGAAAGTTATCTTTTTAGCTTATATTTAAGGCTTCTAATATACTAAAATGCCATTCAAGAACATAGCGTGCCTTTTTGTTTTTATCAGTTTTTTATACACTTGTCAACAGGTTCAAATTCCTTATACAAAGACTCAAATCATCCCAGAGCCTTCGAAGCATCAATTTAACAAAGGTGGTTTTACTTTAAGCAATTCAACAGGCATTACTTATGATCCTGAATTTAAAATTTCGGCCGAATTCTTGAAATCATTCATTGAAAAAGGAAGCAATATTCGACTTCAAAACAATAATACCATTTCATTTATTAAAGATGAATCCATTACAAATCCTGAAGGTTATACGCTGAATATTCTACCAAATCGCATCGAAATTAAAGCCAAAACAGACCAAGGTGCTTTTTATGCTGTTCAATCTCTAAGACAACTATTGCCTTCTACATTCGAAAATGGAACATTTACTGAAGATACTTTGAGAATTCCTTGCGCATCGATTGAAGACGCACCACAATTTAAGTATAGAGGTATGCATTTGGATGTCGCTCGCCATTTTTTTTCTATTGACTTTATCAAGAGTTATATCGATGCATTGGCACTATTAAAAATGAATACGTTTCATTGGCATTTGACCGACGACCAAGGGTGGCGCATCGAAATTAAAAAATATCCAAAACTTCAAGAGATTGCTGCATTTCGTAAGGAAACATTAATAGGACACTACAACTCAACGCCGCAAGAGTTTGACAAAACACCTTATGGTGGCTTTTACACGCAAGAACAAATTAAAGAGGTAGTTGCTTACGCAAAAACCCGTCACGTCACTATCATCCCAGAAATAGAAATGCCTGGACATGCGCAAGCTGCTATTGCTGCCTATCCAGAATTGGGTTGTACAGGAAATGATATTGAAGTTGCCACAAAATGGGGTGTTTTTGAAGATGTTTTTTGTACGAAAGAAGAAACCTTTCAGTTTTTAGAAGGTGTATTGGATGAAGTTGTGGCTCTTTTTCCAAGCGAGTACATTCATATTGGTGGTGATGAAGCGCCAAAAACGCATTGGAAAGCTTGTAAGGTGTGTCAAGAAAGAATGAAAACGGAAGGTTTAAAAGACGAACACGAGCTTCAGAATTACTTTATCACTCGCATAGAAACATACCTCAACTCCAAAGGCAAACAGATTATTGGTTGGGACGAAATTCTCGAAGGTGGTTTGGCTCCAAACGCAACGGTTATGTCTTGGCGAGGCACCGAAGGCGCTGTGGAAGCCGCAAAACAACAACATAATGTAATTATGACACCTACGTCTCATAGCTATTTTGACTATTACCAATCTGTTAATGATAACGAACCATTGGCCATTGGAGGCTATTTACCTTTGGAAAAAGTGTATGGTTTTAATCCAATTCCTGATGGATTGACGAAAGAAGAATCTCAATACATTTTGGGTGCACAAGGCAATCTTTGGACAGAATATATCCCAAACGAAAAACAAGTGGAATATATGGTGTTTCCTCGTATAATTGCGATGAGCGAAGTCGTATGGTCAAAACCAGAACACAAAAACTACGCTGATTTTGTATCTCGATTAGAGAACTTTCATAAACGATTGGACGGTTTGGATATCAATTATGCTAACCATTTATTCAAAATTGAAGGCAATTTAATAGCAGAAGGTTACGAATTAAAAACCTTAACTAAAGACAAAACGATTCGATTTACATTAGATGGTTCTGAACCAATATTGACATCAGACGTATATTCAAAACCAATTCCAATAACTAAAAACACTTCGATAAAAGCAGCTGTTTTTAATTCAGAAAGGCAATTAGGTGCAACGTTTACACAGACAATTAATTACCACAAAGCAGTTGGCAAAAAAATAACCATCAATGTGGAGCCAAACAAAGCCTATTCTGGAAGTGGAATTGAAGGTTTGGTCAACGGTATTTCTGGAAGCGATACGAGATATGGCGACAAAGAATGGCTTGGGTTTTGGGGAGATGATTTAAAAATTACTATTGATTTGGGAGAAGAAATGGATGTTTACTCCATTGAAACACGTTTTTATCATGCTCCTGGGCAATGGATTTATGTTCCAAATTATCTAACTATTAAATATGACACTCGAGAAAAACAGAAGGTTGAAACTTCTGGTTACGTTGATAAAAATTTGCGGTATGTCAAGCTAAACAATGCTAAAGTATTCGACGAAATCACTAAAACAAGATACATTATAATAAAAATCCCAAACTATGGAACCATTCCAGAAGGCAACCAAGGTGCAGGTCATAAAGCATGGACATTCATCGATGAAATTATAATCAACTAATATGCTGTTAGAAATCTGTGCGCCTAATTACCAATCGGCTATCAACGCTCAAAATGCTGGAGCGCATCGCATTGAATTGTGCTGCGAATTGGCTGTTGGTGGATTGACGCCAAGTTATGGGCTGGTTCGACAAGTGATGAACGATTTAAAAATTCCTGTATTTGTATTGATTAGACCTCGTAGTGGCAACTTTACTTACACTAATGACGAGTTTGAGGTCATGAAGCGTGACATTCAACTTTATAAAGATTTGGGTTGCTCTGGAATTGTGTCTGGTGTTTTAAATCCAGATTATACAATTGACGCGCAACGCACCAAAGAACTCGTAGAGTTTTCAAAACCTTTAGCATTTACCTTTCATCGTGCCTTCGATTGGACACCAAATCCTTTGGAAGCTATGGAAACTCTTATTCAATTAAAAGTAGATAGAATTTTAACTTCAGGTCAAGAGCCTACTGCAGAAAAAGGTCTGAAACTATTGAATGAACTTCATAAAAAAGCAAACAACAGAATTACAATACTTCCAGGAAGTGGCGTAAATACAAATAATGTCGCTATTTTTAAAGATTCAGGATTTACAGAAATTCATACATCTGCCTCAAAAATCACCAATACCAACATAGAACCAATAATCTCAATGAACAGTCCAAAATTTTTCAATGAAACAATTGGCATAGAATCTGATTATGAAACCATCAAAAACATACTTAATAAGCTAAAGGATGAGAAATAAATTGATATGCCTTTTGTTGTTAAGTACCTTATTCAATTGCGAAAAAAAGCAAACTATGACTCCAAAAACCTTGACACTACATACAAATTGGACGTTTTCAAAGGCAAATGATTCGGTGTGGTCTAAAGCGACTGTTCCTGGCAATGTGCATTCTGATTTGTTGGACAATAATCTTATTGAACATCCTTTCATCAAAAACAATGAGGATAGCTTACAATGGATTTCTGAAACCGATTGGGTTTATAAAACCACTTTCAATCTGTTGGAATCCACACTTCTATACCAACATAGCACTCTTAACTTTGAAGGTTTGGATACGTACGCCAAAGTATTTTTGAACGACAGCCTTATTTTGGATGCCAACAATGCCTTTAGAACTTGGACTATAGATGTCAAGTCGTTATTGAAAGCTGAAAACAACTTGCGGATTGAATTTTCAAAACCCTCAACCTACGAAATCCCAGAAAAGGAAAAACTTTCCTACACCTTGCCAGAAGGTAATCGTGTGTTTACCAGAAAAGCACAGTTTCAGTATGGTTGGGATTGGGGAATTAAGCTCAATACAGCAGGTATTTGGAAACCCATCACGCTTAATTTTTGGAATGAAACCAAAATTGACGATGTTTTTATCAAGCAATTAGACCTTAATGATGATATCGCAAAACTATCTGCCGATTTAGAAATTCAAAATTCGATTAGAGGCCCTTTTTCGATAGAAGTTCTTGTAAATAATGAATTTAATCATTCCATTCAAATTAAAAATGACACGTCCTATACCGATTATAAAATCCATTTCGAAATAAAAAGTCCAAAACGTTGGTGGCCTCACAATTTAGGCAATCCGTATCAATATGATTTAGAATTCGTTATCAAACAAGATAATCAGGTGTTAGCTAATTATAGCTTAAAAAAAGGACTGCGAACCGTCAAACTCGTTACTGAAAAAGATGAGATTGGCGAAACCTTTTTCTTTGAGGTCAACGGAGTCCCTGTTTATATGAAAGGCGCCAACTACATACCTCAACATAGTATGCAGAATTTGGTCACAGATGCTCATTATGAACGTATTTTAAATGATGTCAAAGATGCCAATATGAATATGATTCGTGTTTGGGGAGGTGGTATTTATGAGACTGACATCTTCTATGATCTATGTGATGAAAAAGGGATCATGGTTTGGCAAGACTTTATGTTCGCCTGTGCAATGTATCCTGGCGACCAAGCTTTTTTGGACAATATTACCCAAGAAGCCGTTGACAATGTCAAACGCTTACGCAATCATGCCTCGATTGCCTTGTGGTGTGGCAATAATGAAAATGCCGAAGGCTGGGATCGATGGGGTTGGCAACTCGATAAAACCCAATCTCAAAAGGAAGAAATCTGGGCCAATTACCTCAAGGTTTTTGATTATATCTTACCAAAAGTGGTTGAAGAAATGACTGACAATATCTCCTATTGGGAAAGCTCGCCTCGTTATGGTCGTGGAAATCCACTACATAAGACCGAAGGTGATGCGCACGATTGGTTTATTTGGCACGACGCCTACCCTTTTGAACATTTGGAAGATAATGTACCGCGTTTTATGAGCGAATTTGGGTTTCAGTCCTTTCCGAGTTATGAGGCGATAAAATATAGTCTTCAAAGTGATAGTCTGGATATTTTTTCTGATGATTTTAAAACGCATCAAAAACACGCAAGAGGATTTGAATTGATTGGCACGTACATGAAGCGCGATTTTCCAATTCCGACAGAAAATGAAGATTATGTATATATGAGTCAGTTGCTACAAGCTTACGGAATTACAAAAGGTTTAGAAGCCCAACGACGAGCCAAACCTTACAATATGGGAACCCTCTATTGGCAACTCAACGATTGTTGGCCTGTGATTTCGTGGTCGAGTATTGACTTTTTTGGCAATTGGAAAGCTTTGCACTATAAATCGAAGCGTTCATTTGAGAATGTACTTATATCTCCAAGAATCGAAAATGATACTTTAAAAACGTACATCGTCAATGACGAATGGCAACAAAAAAAGGGTGTTTTATCAATACAATTAAAAGATTTTAAAGGCAACACACTATGGTCACATTCAAAAACGATCGAAGTCGCCAAAAATAGCAGTGCTGTTTATCACGATTTGGATTTGAAAAGCATCAAAATCAACCGAAAAGATATTGTTGTCGTCTCACAGTTTGAAGATGAAATAAGCTATTTCTATTTAGTAAAACCAAAAGATTTAGCTTTGGAAACGGGTTCTATAACGAAAGAAATTATGAAAACAAAAGAAGGTTTTACTATTGAATTAAAAAGTAATACGCTTCAAAAAGATGTGTTTCTATTTACAGATGCCAAAGGTCATTTTAGCGACAACTTTTTCGATTTGATGCCAAATCAACCTGTGAAGATTGAGTTTAAAACGGAAGCCGGTAACATTGACGACTTGAATATAAAAACGTTGAATATGTTTGTAGATGGAAATTTTAAGGCCTAATCCCTTTTATCATCCTGTCATTTCCAAACAAATCCTTATTTAATTTGATGTTGCTAAAACTGTGTTCTTCCATCAATTGTATCATATCGTTACCTAAATATTGATTGATTTCAAAATAGAGCTGGCCATCTTTCTCTAAATGTTGCATCGCGAATTTTGTAATGGCTTTATAAAAAACAAGTGGGTTATCGTCCTCAACAAACAAGGCCAATTCTGGTTCGTGGTTGAGAACGTTAGCCTTCATTTCAGATTTTTCGAGCTGTCTCACATAAGGCGGATTGGACACTATGATGTCAAATTTATTATCCCAACGGTCTTGGTTTAAAATATCTACCTCAAAAAAGTCAACTTCTACTTTGTTTAACTCTGCATTTTCTTTAGCAACATTAATCGCTTCCTTTGAAATATCAAAAGCAGACACTCTCGCATTTGGTAGATGTTTTGCAAGCGAAATAGCAATACAACCACTTCCTGTACCTATATCCAAAATCTTTATTGGTTTCTCGACTTCGCTCGAAGTGACAGTGTCAATAATAAATTGTACTAATTCTTCTGTTTCAGGTCTCGGAATTAAGGTGTGCTTGTTTACTTTAAGAGGCAACCGAAAAAATTCAGTTTCGCCAATAATGTATTGAATGGGTTCATTCAATTTCAATCGACTCAATGCTTCAAACAATGGTTGCTCTTCTTCTTTGGTTATTTCATAATTTGGCTGCAGTACTAAGGTGATTCGATTCAACTTTAGATAAAAATCGATCAGGATATTGAAAAAACTATCCACCTCATTAACGCCATACATAGCATCCAATTCGTTGTGAAAAATAGTATTGATTTCTTTTAAAATCATAACGTTTTAATCATCCAAACATTGCAAGAATAATGTCCAGTGTCACCAAGTGGTCCACCTAAAGATTCAAAACCAACTTTAGCATAAAGCTTTTTGGCATCAGTCATATAAGGCATCGTTTCGAGATAACATTTCTCAAAACCGAAAGATTTGGCTTTGTTTAAACACATATCCATCATCGCAGTTCCCAAACCTTTACCTCTTGCTTCCGGTAAAAAATACATTTTTTGGAGCTCACAAACATTGCCATCAAAATTATCGAGTTGGGCAACACCACAACCACCAATGATTTTTCCGTTATCATCTACCACAAAATAGGCAGATTTGTCTTTGCTATAGGTTTCAGTCATACAATCTAACGAAGTATCTGCATACGCTGTACCAACTTTAGGCACTCCAAAATCGATCAACACCGAACGTATGACTTTTGCAATTTGCTCATTGTCTTCCTTACGAATTTCTCTTATGACGATATTATCTTTACTCACTTTTAAATCTTATTTTTGTGGCTGTGAAGATACATGAAAATTACATAAAACGCTGTATTGAAATTGCCAAAAACGGACTGGGAACAACTGCACCAAACCCAATGGTTGGTTGCGTTATTGTAAACGACAACAAAATTATAGGCGAAGGATTTACAAGTCCCTTTGGTGGCAATCATGCGGAAGTGAACGCTATTAATTCTGTTGCAGATACATCTCTTTTAAAAGAAGCAACGCTATATGTAACACTAGAACCTTGTTCCCATTTTGGAAAAACACCGCCTTGTGCTGATGCAATTGTCAAATATCAAATTCCTAACGTTGTCATTGGAACTATCGACACACACAGCAAAGTTGCTGGCAAAGGCATAGAAAAACTAAAAGCGGCTGGATGTAAGGTTATTGTTGGTGTTTTGGAAGACGAGTGCAAACAACATAACAAACGTTTTTTTACGTTTCACAACAAAAAGCGTCCTTATATTATACTAAAATGGGCAAAAACTGCAGATGGCTTCATTGCTCCAAAAACGAAAGACCTACAACAACCTGTTTGGGTTACCAACAAACTATCCAGACAATTGGTTCATAAATGGCGAACCGAAGAAATGGCAATTTTAGTTGGAACCAATACAGTGAAACAAGACAACCCAAGTTTAACCGTTAGGGATTGGACAGGAAAGAATCCTGTTAGAATTGTTATTGATAGAGACTTGAAGCTTTCCAAAGACTTTCAAGTTTTTAGTGATGATGCTAAAACCATTGTGATTTCAAAAGAAAATATCAATTTTGAACAACCAATTGCCAAACAAATCTGTGATGTTCTTTTTCAAAATGACATCAATTCGGTAATAATTGAAGGTGGAACAAAAACGCTACAATCCTTTATTGATGAAAACCTTTGGGATGAAGCTCGTATTTTTACAGGAAACATCAATTTTGGTAAAGGTGTGAAAGCTCCGAAATTTACAGGCAAAATGGTTTCTGAGAGTTGTATTCAAGCTGATATTCTTAAAATTTATAGCAATGATTAAAACCATTATATTCGACTTTGGCAACATATTTATTAATTTAGATAGCGAAGGTGCCATGAAAAATGCCCTTCAACTATTTGAACTGGATACTTTTCCTGAAGAACTTATAGCCATTAATTGCTTATATGAAGAAGGATTGATTTCTACTGAAGAATTTATAGATTTCTATCAAGAGAATTTTCCGAAGTTATCTGATAAAGACATTATTGCCGCATGGAATTGCATTCTTTTAGATTTCCCAATACATCGTTTAGAATTCATTCAAAAGCTGGCTTCTGACAAGAACTACAAACTAATTTTATTGAGCAATACCAACGAATTACACATTAAATGGGTTAAAGAAAACATTCCTTTTTATGACGATTTCAGAAATTGTTTTGATGCATTTTATCTCTCACATGAAATTAATTTGCGTAAACCAAATGCTGCCATTTATGAGTTTGTCTTAAAAAAGAATAACCTCAAATCGAGTGAAACCCTATTTATAGATGATGTTGAAGCAAATACCCAAAGCGCTTCAAAATTAGGAATGCACACTTGGAACATTGACGAAAAAACCGAAGACATCACTACTTTATTTACCACTAAAAGCGATTTGTTTTGATTTATCTATTATTGAGCATAATAGCTTCGACCTGTATTTTCCTAATTTTTAAATTGTTTGGCAAATTTCAGGTAAACACGCTTCAGGCTATTGTTTTTAATTATGTGACTGCCTGTTGTTGTGGTGTTTTAAGTTATGAATCGAATATCAGTATATCTGAAATTGCCAACTCTAAATGGTTTTATGGAGCAATAGCCCTAGGGTTTTTGTTCATTTCTATTTTTAACATCATGGCAATAACAGCGCAAAAAAACGGCCTGTCGGTTGCTTCAGTTGCTTCAAAAATGAGTGTTGTCATTCCTATAGGTTTTGGAATAATCATGTATAATGAAAGCACAGGAACCCAAAAAATATTTGGTATCATTTTAGCTCTTTTTGCCGTGTATCTGGCATCTGTTAAATCTAAAACCACTGTAAACTTCAAGAAAAACCTCCTGTTCCCATCACTTTTGTTTTTAGGGTCTGGTATAATTGACACATCCATTAAATATCTTGAAACCACTTATGTAACAGAAAACGGAATTCCGATTTTTTCGGCAACAATCTTCTGCTTTGCTGCCATTATAGGAGTTATTGTTTTAACCTACAAAAACAGTATCAATCAATTCACGTTTGATTATAAAAGTATCGTAGGAGGCTTTTTTCTGGGCATTGTCAATTATGGTTCTATTTACTTTCTGTTGAAGGCACTCCATTTTGAAGGATCGGAGAGTTCGACTATTTTTACAATTAACAACGTGGCCATCGTGATGCTTTCAACACTTATGGGATTGTTTTTCTTCAGAGAACACATTTCTAGAAAAAACTGGATAGGAATTTTACTTGCTATAATTTCGATATTGTTGGTAACTTTGGCCTAAATGAAAGACACTTACAAAACCATAACAAAGCTTTCTGAAGAAGTCTTATTTAAAGACAAAAACAGTAAATTTTTTGGGTATGCGTTTCCGGTTAAAAACGAAGATGAAGTCAAAGCACATTTAGAAACCTTAAAAAAACAGCATCACTCGGCTCGCCATTGGTGCTATGCTTACCAGTTAGGCACACAAGAGCAGGAACTTAACTATAGAGCAAATGATGACGGCGAACCCAACAATAGTGCAGGAATGCCCATTTATGGACAAATCCAATCGTTTGAAGTCACAAACATACTCATTGTCGTTGTTCGTTATTTTGGTGGTGTAAAATTAGGTGTAAGCGGTTTGATAAATGCATATAAAACAGCGGCACAGATGGCATTGGAAGCATCAAAGGTTGTTACCAAGACCATCAATCAAAAAATGAGGCTCACTTTTGACTATAAAAACATGAACCGAGTGATGCGTATCATTAAAGAAAAGAATTTGAAAATCGTAAATCAGACATTAGAATTGAATTGTCAGATTATAATTTCGGTTAGATTGAGCGATGCTGATGCCATATATGAACTTTTTGAAGGGCTCTACGAAATTGACACAATGATTTTGAACGATTAATTTTGCAGTTTATCTAAAAGATATTTTGGACATCGTGTAGGTCGATTCCTGTTAATATCAATAAACACCAACGAGGTATTTCCTGTAGCGAGAATTTCGTCGTTTTCATTTGTTATTTTATAATCAAATTCTATCGTTGCAGAAGGCAATTTTACCAATTGTGTTTTTACTTTAATTATATCATCATAACGTGCTGACTTTTTGTATTTTACGCACAATGATATTACCGGAAGCATAATTCCTTCCATTTCCATCTGTTTATAAGAGACTCCCATTTTCCGGAGCCACTCAACTCTCCCAACCTCAAAGTATTGCGCATAATTACCATGATAAACAACACCCATTTGATCAGTTTCACCATAACGAACTCTTATTACTGTTTCATCGTGTTTTAGAGATTCTGTCATAGTTTCTGAATTTTTTTTTGTACTTTCATCAAGATTTAAACATGGGGAAAAAATTCTTAAAATTCAATAGAATTTCATTTTTTTTTTAAGAAATTTGTTCACATATTTGTCACTGTAAAATTATTCAAGAGAAACACGAATTTCTCTTTTTTTTGCTAATCTAACTAACAACAAAAAAGTAAATCTAATAATGGAGGTAACTGCGCAATCGGTTTGGAATAATTGTCTGTCTTTTATAAAGGACAATATTCAACCCCAAGCCTACAAAACTTGGTTCGAACCTATTGTAGCTGTAAAGTTTACCGACAATGCTTTAAGCATTCAAGTGCCTAGCAAATTTTTTTATGAATGGTTAGAAGAGCATTATGTAAAAATCCTAAAAGTTGCTTTAACGAAGGAACTTGGCCCTAATGCCAAATTGGTCTATGTGATCAAAATGGAAAATACTTATGGCAACAAGCAGCCTTTTACAGAAAAAATTCCGAGCTCAAATAGAGGTGCTATGAAATCGCAAGATGTCGATGTGCCCTTAAACAATAAAAACCCTGAACTCAAAAATCCATTTGTCATTCCTGGTATTCGAAATGTAAAAATCGAATCACAACTGAATCCAAATTATAATTTTGAAAATTTTCTTGAAGGTGACTCTAACCGTTTGGCTAGAAATGCAGGTTTAGCAGTAGCAAACAAGCCAGGAGGCACTTCATTCAATCCATTGCTTATATTTGGTGGTGTTGGTTTGGGAAAAACGCATTTGGCACACGCTATTGGCATTGATATCAAAGATAAATATCCTGAAAAAACGGTTTTATATATTTCAGCAGAAAAGTTTACACAGCAGTATATAGACTCCGTCAAAAAGAACAATAGAAACGATTTTATTCATTTTTATCAAATCATCGATATTTTGATTATTGACGATGTTCAATTCCTATCTGGTAAGTCTGGTACTCAAGATGTATTCTTCCATATTTTCAATCATTTACACCAAAACGGAAAGCAAGTCATTTTAACAAGTGACAAAGCTCCTGTCGATATGCAAGATATTGAACAACGATTGTTGTCCCGTTTCAAATGGGGATTATCTGCGGAATTGCAAAGTCCAGATTTTGAAACCCGAGTATTGATCTTAAAAAACAAACTCTATCGTGATGGTGTTGAGATGCCTGATGAAATCATTGAGTATGTTGCAAAACACATCAAATCGAATGTTCGTGAACTTGAAGGCGCCATCATATCTTTGATAGCCCAATCATCTTTCAACAAAAAAGAGATTACCATCAATCTTGCAAAAGAAATTGTTGAGAAATTTGTAAAAAATACAAAACGTGAAGTCTCCATCGATTATATCCAGAAAGTTGTTTCTGACTATTTCCAAATGGATGTGAGTACATTACAATCAAAAACAAGAAAACGCCATATCGTTCAAGCAAGACAATTGGCCATGTTTTTTGCTAAAAAATATACCAAAGCGTCACTGGCAAGTATAGGCTCTCAAATAGGAAAACGCGATCATGCTACAGTATTGCATGCTTGTAAAACTGTTGATAATCTATCTTCGACTGACAAGCAGTTTAAAAAATACGTTGAAGATCTTTCCAAAAAACTATCAATTTAAGTTCTTATAATGACAAGAGTACTAATGGTGTGTTTGGGTAATATTTGCCGTTCGCCATTAGCTCATGGCATTCTTCAATCTAAACTACCTTCACATTCGTTTTTTATCGATTCGGCAGGAACCGGTAATTATCATATAGGTTCAGCTCCAGACAAACGATCCATTGAAGTTGCCAAATCTAACGGAATTGATATTTCAAAACAACGCTGCCGTCAGTTTGGCGTTTCAGATTTTGATGCTTTTGACATCATTTATGTCATGGATGAATCCAACTACAAAGATGTCCTAAAAATTGCAAGGCACCAAGATGACATTTCTAAGGTGAAACTCATTTTACACAAAGTTGAAGCTGCTTCCTCGACAGATGTTCCTGATCCTTATTGGGGAAATCAAGAGGATTTCGAATATGTTTTTAATCTGCTCCATGATGCATGTGAAAACATTGCAAAACAACTTCAAAAACAAAATTAGAAGACTATTTGTACTTTTTTTGTAATTTAGGCTATAACAACTCCCTAATAATTAATAAAATGAGAACGTTAACCTTCATTATAATTGGAATATTCTGCTTGAATCTTCATTCGCAAAATATAGGTATTGAGTCTGTTGCTTCTGGGTTTTCCAGTCCGGTAAACATTAAGCACGCAGGAGATGCTCGTCTTTTTGTAGTAGAGCAACCTGGAAGAATAAAAATCATCAATAGTGATGAATCTGTCAACCCAGTTCCTTTTTTAGACATTAACACTAGAGTCATTGATGGAGGTGGCGAAAGCGGTCTTCTTGGCCTGGCATTTCATCCTAATTATGTAGCTAATGGTTATTTTTACCTTAATTATATCAATAATAGTGGTGATACAGTCATTTCTAGATTTTCAAGAAGTGCTTCCGATTCTAATATAGCTGACAACACAAGCGAATTCATTTTAATGACTATAGTACAACCTTATGGCAATCATAATGGTGGTGATCTAGCTTTTGGGCCTGATGGCTATTTATATATAGCTCTTGGAGATGGAGGTTCTGGAGGTGATCCTGGAGATAGAGCGCAGAACATAAATACGCTTTTAGGAAAAATGCTACGGATTGATGTTGACAACCCTAGCAATGGTAATAATTATGGTATCCCGACAAGTGGAAATTATTTTGAAAGCAATCCAGGAGCTTCACAAGAAATTTGGTCGGTTGGGCTACGAAACCCATGGAAGTTTTCATTTGACAAGGCCACCAATGACCTATGGATTGCAGATGTTGGACAGGACAATATTGAAGAAATCAATATGGTGGCTCCAAATTCGAGCAACATTAATTATGGTTGGCGTTGTTATGAAGGGAACAATGCTTATAACTTAAATGGAAATTGTCCAGCTACAAATACACTTACATTTCCTGTGGCACAATATACCCATTTTAACAGTGGACAATTTAAGTGTTCGGTAACTGGAGGTTATCGCTACAGAGGTACTGCACAGCCAAATTTGATTGGATTGTATTTTTTTGCAGATTACTGCAGTAATGAGATTGGTACTTTAGAAGGACCTGGTCCAAATTGGAACATGGTGTTGAGCCAGCAATTTAATGGTAATAATTGGTCTGCTTTTGGTGAAGATGTCAATGGAGAACTTTATATCTGTGGCTTATCTTCTGGAACTGTGTATCGAATTATTGATGCTAATTTAGGTGTCGATGACCATGAAATATTTGAAATAAGCATCTATCCGAATCCAACGAATGAAGGATTCACATTGGACCTCATGGAATCAAACATTGCAATTAAAGCAGTAAACATATTCAACATACATGGGCAATTAGTTACAACTATTTCTTCATTTGAAGATCAAACTATTGCAATCCCAACAAAGTATTTGGCAAGCGGCCTTTATTTGGTTGAAGTCATTAATGTTAAAGGCCATAAAAAAATAAAGAAACTTATAAAAAGTTAATGTCATATAAACAAAGTAAACTCTATTTAATTCCTACAGGTTTAGGCGACCATCCTCCTTTGGAAGTGTTACCAATCTCTATTAAAAAAATCATCGATTCTGTTGACGATTTTATTGTTGAAAACGAAAAAACAGCAAGACGGTTTATTAAAACTGTAAGTCCTGAAAAATCGCAACCTTCTTTGCGTCTTCAAATACTCAATAAACACACACAACAAGACGAATTGAATTCGTTCCTCGATGCTTGTAAGCAAGGTAAATCAATGGGATTGTTGTCTGAAGCCGGTTGCCCTGGCATTGCTGACCCAGGAGCAGATGTCGTTAAATTAGCACATCAGCATAACATACAAGTTGTGCCACTGGTTGGGCCCTCAAGTATCATTCTGGCCTTAATGAGCTCTGGAATGAATGGTCAAAATTTTGCCTTTAACGGTTATTTGCCGATTGATAAAAACGAAAGAAAGGCGGAGCTTAAACGGTTAGAAAAGTTATCTCTCGAGCAAAATCAGTCACAACTTTTTATAGAAACACCTTATCGAAACAATAAAATATTGGAAGATCTGTGCTCCACTTTACATCCACAAACACGAGTATGTATAGCATGTGATATCACATTAGAGACTGAATACATTAAAACAATGACAATTGACAACTGGAAACATGTAAAAATAGACTTGCATAAGCGACCGGCTATTTTTATCATTCATAGGGATTGATATGATCTATACTTTAGAGTTGAAACTATATTTGTTTTAACAAGCAGCAGAAAAAGATAATGACGATAAAAAGAAAAGACCTCATTTTTTTAGGGCCCGAAATTTATTTAATAGGTGCTACTATATACTACTGGACCTTAACCGCTAGCACATTTAACCCTGTTGCTATTATACTTTTGTTGATTTTAATTTATCAAGTTATTTATAAAACAATTGTTACTGGATTGATAATTGCATCTCTATTGATTTTATTGAGCTTTTATATGATTCTTGCTTTAATTTCTGAATTATCAGAATTTACCGAGGCAAATGAAGATTATAAAAAACTACTAATGTTCGGAACACTATTTTTAGGCTTTAACTTAATTGCTGGAGCAATTATGCTTTGGAAGTACTTGAGGGTTCAAATGTTGAAATCATAGACATAAAAAAACCGAAGACAATGCTTCGGTTGTTTATTATCAATTCAAAAATAGTTAAGACTACGCTCTTACTTTTGCATTTTTATTGGCAGAAATATATGACGTATCATAGCCTGAAAACTTCTTCATGTAATATGTTATAGAAGAGCCAAATGCATCAGAAAAGCGTTCAGAACCATAGCTCCTTAAAAATTTCTTTACGCTGCCAGCACCAGCAAGATGTGCTGCTGCCAAAATACCAGATTCGGTAATTTGAACACCATTGATGGTTTTTCCAACAAAACGGCTGATATCTTTACGCAAAATCCATTTGTTGCGTTCTGCATTGGCCAAAAATGCTTTTTCTTGAAGCTCTGGTGTGTTCAGAAAATAATCTGGATTGTGAATACCCAACGTTTTTAAGGTTTCAACACCAAATTGGTATTTACCAAGATATCCAAAATCGTTGACTGCTCGATAATTACCTCTAGATTCTTTAAAAGCAACTGCTTCTTTAAAACCAAGATAGGCTTTACCTAAAACAGGAATAAAATTAGTGTGTACATACTCTTGAAGCGGCTCTTCTTTTGAGTTGTCCAACATGGCAACATCTTTACTAACCGTATAATTCAATGTCAAGCCTTTTGTTGAGTAGTTGGTCATGTCAACAGCTTGTTCTGGATTCAATCCTAAAACAATACCAATACAAATGACCATTGGAATAACGAAATAACTAGTGATTTTTTTAATCATAATGCTAATTTTTTTAAGCCTTTACTTTTATAAAAAATACTCTTAATTTTCAGCGTGCAAATATACGACTTTTATTTACTTATTGAAAATTAGACTGTTAACAATTGTTAAAAGTAGATAGAATGCAGCTTTAAGGCTCCTCTATCATCTATTTCCAGCGTTGGAAATGGTACCTTAATTACGTTCAAAACGTCAAATATAGATTTCAATAGATGTGATTTTGTTTCAATCCTTGTCAAATCTACATCAAAACTCAAATAGAATTGACGTCGGCGTTCTTGACTTATAATCAAGTTATTAACAGATTCCGTTCGACCTGTGAGCATCCCATCAGCTCCATAACCAACAGCCACATTTATCCATTTTGGAATGCTACTCTCTTTAAAAAATGAGTGCAAATTAGCACTCAACCAATACGTTTGACCATTATAATCTTTCAAGGCCTCTTCCAATAGTCCCTCGCCCAATTTATCTGGTCTTTGTGAAGCAAACTTGGTCTGATGAAACGAATACTTTAAAACTATACGTTGTTCATTCCAAAGCATTTCTTGTCCTATGTATAAACCTGTTCCTGCTGCATTGGCTGCCATATCTGCCCAAGAAAATCCCCATTCTTCACTAAATCCGTCTAAAACTTCAACAGAAGTCAAAAAGGCAAAACCTAATGTCGAACCATAAATAAGCTGATTTTTTTCACTGACACCACTCCAATTAAGAATATTGGCTCCTGCTCTACCAATTTGGTAAGAAGAAAACACATGGCCCAGCTTGTCCATTTGTAACCACTCATCAGTATCATCAATGGTATGAAATTTTGAACGTGGATAATCGGCATACCATAATTGGTTCAAACCCAATAATGATAAGCCCACAAGTGAGCTTTCTGTAATGATGACTGCATTTCTCCTTTGAATATTTAAAGTGTCGCTTGGAGTTAAAAAAGAATCGATTTTTGATTGTGAAAATGCAGAAACAACAATAAAAAGTACAAAAAAAGTAAGTTTTATGCGACTCATTCGTTTTACCTGTTGACGCCTTGCTGGTTAATCCATTTTACATACTCTTGCCTATTTGCATTGTGTTGTGATAGCGTTTTGGCAAATTTATGGTAGCCAAAATTAGTAACATCAGCTACAAAATAGTAATAATCGTGCTTTTCATAATTGAGTACAGCATCAATTGATGTAATGTCTGGCATGGCAATCAATCCTGGAGGCAAACCAACATATTTATAGGTGTTGTATGGCGAATCTAGTTCCAAATCCTTATAAAGCACACGTTTGATAACTTGGTCAAAATCTCCTGTGCTTTTTTTTATGGCATAAATAACCGTTGGATCGGCTTGGAGTAGCATGCCTATTTTGTAGCGGTTCATATATACACCAGCAACACGAGCACGTTCGTCATTTTTTGCGGTTTCTTTTTGGACAATACTTGCCATCACAATCACTTGTTCTGGTGTCATATTGATTGCTTTGGCTTTTGCCAATCGAGCATCAGTCCAAAAACGTTTATATTCCTTAAGCATTCGTTCTCTAAACTGCTCTGCGGATGTATTCCAAAAAAACTCATAACTGTTAGGGATGTACATTCCTAAAGCGGTGGCGTTTGTAAATCCATTTTCTTTTAAAAAAGCAGTGTCCTTCATCGCTTTTACCAATGATATACTATCTGCTTCAATTTGAGACGAGATGCGTCCAGCAAGATCCTCTAACGTTTCCTGATTGTTGAAAGAGAGTTTTACTGGTACATTATTGCTTCTGATGGAATTGATGATGTCGTTGTTATTCATTCTTTTTTTAATGATATAACGACCAGCTTTGATATTGGTTGTATATTTTTTCTGTTTTGCAAGCACATCAAAACTCTCAATATCCTTCAACAAAGGCTCTAGTTGTTCTCTAACATCTNNGAATCGAACATAATCGAATAGATATTATATGAAACGATGGCTGCTACAACAAGGCCAATAAGTACAATGGCAATAAGGATTTTTTTGATATACATTTAATTATTTATAAGTTGAAATACATATTCGTTTTTATAGACACCATTGACCAAAATCCAGTCTTTTTTGAGTCCAATGTTTTCAAAGCCTTGATTGGTAAACAATTTGATACTGGCTTTATTGTCTTCAGAAATATTACAATATAATTGATGTAGGTTCAATTGTTTAAAACTATAATTTATCAATAACTGAAGGGCTTCCTTTCCAAAGCCTTGTTTTCGGTTGACGGAATCTTTTACTAATATTCCAATGCCTGCCCTGCTGTTTTTAAAGTCGAAATCAAACAAATCAATCATACCAAGTGCTTTATCATCAAAACTAGAAATGACCAATCGTAATTGTTTAACTTCAAAAATATCTTTATGAGATTGTTTTAAATACTGCCTAATTAAAAATTTAGAATAAGGTGTTATCGTATTGCTAATTTCCCAAACATCTTCGTCGTTTTCGATGTTGTGAATGAACTCTAAATCTTCAGGTTCGAGCGCTCGCAAATAGATATGTTTTCCTTTGAGGGTAATCATTATAGTACACCTTTAAACACTTGTTCGGCTGGCCCAATTAACCAAATATTGGTAAACTGATCATTCTTCTTCTCAAAAGACACTTTCAAAATACCTCCTTGAGTATTGAGTGTTACCAAGTTTTTTTCGGTTTCTCCAATATAATTCATTGCTAAAGCCACTGCTGTTACACCTGTTCCGCAAGACAAGGTCTCATCTTCGACACCTCGCTCATAAGTGCGGACCAAAAATGTGTCATCATTCAACTTTTTAACAAAATTGACATTACTGCCTTCTTTAAAATATGGTGCAGCATAGCGAATACGGCTTCCTTCAGTTTTGACATCCAAGATTTCCAAATCAAACTCCATCTGTACATGATGTGGCGAACCTGTGTTCAAAAACAAATGATGGTCGTGCTTTTCAATAGTTTTGACATCTTGCATTTGCAGTTTCACTAAATCTCCTTCAATGATGGCATGATGCAAACCATCAATAGCTTCGAACGTTGCTTTTTTATCAATAATACCCAAATGGTTTGCAAATGCAGTGATGCAACGTCCACCATTGCCACACATAGTACTTTGGTTTCCATCTGCATTATAATACACCATTTTGAAATCTGTTTTAGGGTGGCTTTCAAGTAAAATAAGACCATCAGCTCCTATGCCAAAACGTCTATCACATAAAAAAGCAATGCGTTTGGTATCATTTTTGTCGAATGTTTCCTGACGATTATCAATCATCACAAAATCGTTTCCAGTTCCTTGATATTTAAAAAATTCTATTTTCATAAGTTGAAAGCAAAACTACGTAATTTTTATCAGTTTTTTGAGTGTTAAGCAAGCGTTAAAGTGAGCGTTAAAAATCGTTAAAGATGAGAAATGAAATCAATAAATATATAATTTTAGTCGTTACATAAACTTAAACAATAGAACAAAACAATAAAACAAATGAAAAAGATTTTAACCTTATTATTAGTATCTGTATTAGGTGGAATCATAACCTTATCTGCCTATAAATTAGTTTTTGAAAAAGACAGCCTGTTTCCTGTTACGTCAACTACTTCAAAACCAGTATTTTTTCCAACAACCAATGTTTCAAATACTGGAGTTTACAATGCTGCCACTCCAGATTTTACGGTTGCAGCCGAAAATACAGTGCACGCAGTGGTACACGTCATGAACACCACAATGATGAGTGCGCCTATGACATTACAAGATTTATTTTTGGGCCGAAGCAGCCAACGTCCTCAAGTTGGGACAGGTAGTGGTGTTATCATTTCACCAGATGGTTATATTATTACCAACAATCATGTTATCAATGGTGCTCAAAACATTTCGATTACACTAAATGACAACAAAACATACACAGCCGAGTTAATTGGGTCTGATGAAAAAACTGATATCGCTCTACTAAAAATCGATGCAGACGAAAATTTACCTTATGCAACCTTTGGCGATTCTGACCAAGTGAAAGTTGGTGAATGGGTCTTGGCAGTTGGTAATCCATTCAATCTAACATCAACAGTAACTGCAGGGATTATCAGTGCAAAATCAAGAGATTTATCAGGTGTAAACTCACAATCATTTTTACAGACTGATGCAGCGGTCAATCCAGGAAATTCAGGTGGTGCTTTGGTAAATACTAATGGAGATCTAATTGGCATCAACACAGCAATATCTTCTCAAACAGGCTCCTATATTGGGTACTCATTTGCAGTTCCAAGTAATATTGCCAGAAAAGTGGTTGAAGACATTATGGAATTTGGCAATGTCCAAAATGGTATTTTGGGCGTCACTGGAGGAAGTCTAAACAGTAAGGCCGCTGAACAATTTGAGGTCAATGATACAGAAGGCTTTTATGTCAGTGGAGTTGAAGAAAACTCTGGTGCCGAAAAAGCAGGTATCAAAAGTGGTGATGTGATCAAAAAAATTGATGATATCAAAATCTCAAAATTTTCAGACTTAAGTGGCTATTTGAGTACCAAACGCCCTAATGATGTAGTGAAAGTAAGTTTAATTAGAAACGGTTCAGAAAAAACCATCCCAGTAACGTTGACAAAAATGGAAATTGTTGACTATTTGGACATGCAACTTCGCAACATTCCAAAAAAGATCAAAAAAGAACATAATATAGAAAATGGCGTACTCGTTATAAAGAATGAAAACTATGCACTCTATAGTAAACTGGGTATAAGACCAAATTACATCATTACCAACATTAATGACCAAACCATTAATAATGTTGATGATATTGCTAAAGTGAAACAAAAATATGGAGACAAAATAAGCAAGATTAGCATCATTAACAATAATGGGCAAAAAGAGAGTTTTATTTTTAGATAATAATTTCTAATCTAGAAAAATACCCCTTCAGATGATATCTTATTTGAAGGGTTTTTTTATTTTAAAAAAAGTTACGAAAACGTTTGAAATGTATTACTTTTGCAAAAAATTTAACACAACACACTAAACCTTAACACAATGCTTTTAAACGGAACTTACGAGAACGAGTTAGCCTTCCAAGCGGATAGACGTCGTGCCACAGTAGAATTTATTAAAATTGTCAGTGACCTTTGGTATGACAAATCAATCGAATTGGTGCTCTTTAGAAACCAATTAATTGACAAAAATGTAAGCGATATACTAAACTTACACGAATATGCAGGTGCTTTTGTCGAAAAACCAATTTCAATTTTTGACTCTGTAGAAATTGCACAAGCCATTAAAAACTTGGATATTCCACCAGCAAAATTAGATATTGGAAAGCTAACCTATGAGTTTCATCTAGAAGATCAAAAATATAGTAATGCCACTGGTTTTGTGGCTGATAAGTTAAAGGAGGCTAGCAAGTTTGAAGCCATCCAACCAAAAGATGTCATTCTTTATGGTTTTGGACGTATTGGCCGATTAGTGGCAAGAGAACTAATGGCAAGAACCGGAAAAGGTAGCCAATTGCGATTGAGAGCTATTGTAACTCGTGGGAAAATTGACCAAACCGTTTTAGAAAAAAGAGCTTCTTTATTGCGCAATGATTCTGTTCATGGTGATTTTTCCGGAACCGTAGTTGCCGATTTAAAGAACAGTGCTCTTATTATTAATGGAACGACAGTTAATATCATTTCAGCAAATAACCCTGAAGATATTGATTACACACAATATGGTATCAATGATGCTTTAGTGATTGATAATACAGGTGTTTTTAGAGATAAAGAGGCCTTGAGCAGACACTTAAAATCAAAAGGCGTCAATAAAGTTTTATTAACTGCTCCAGGCAAAGGCGTTCCAAACATCGTACATGGTGTCAACCATTTGGCAAACGATCCAGATAAAATAGATATATTCTCTGCAGCTTCTTGTACAACAAACGCCATCACTCCAGTTTTAAAAGCTGTAGAAGATACGTTAGGTGTTAAATTTGGACATTTAGAAACGATTCACGCTTATACCAACGACCAAAATTTAGTCGATAACTATCATGACAAATACCGTCGTGGTCGTGCAGCTGGTTTAAACATGGTCATCACCGAAACTGGTGCTGGAAGCGCTGTTACCAAAGCGTTGCCATCATTTGAAGGTAAATTAACTTCAAACGCTATTAGAGTTCCTGTGCCAAATGGTTCTTTGGCTATTCTTAATTTAGAATTGGAAAAACCAACATCAATTGATGGCATGAACAGTATCATGAAAAAATATGCTTTAGAAGGCAATCTTGTTGAGCAAATTAAATATGAAATGAGTGACGAATTAGTGTCTAGCGACATTGTAGGCTGCTCTGCTCCTGCCATATATGATAGCAAAGCAACTATAGTTAGGGCTGATGGTAAAAACGTAGTGCTATATGTATGGTATGACAACGAATATGGCTATAGCCATCAAGTCATTCGTTTGGCTAAATATATTGCTAAAGTGAGACGTTTTACTTATTATTAGAAGATAAAACATCTAAAAATTTCATTCAACCGTATATAAAATAGCCTTGCATTTGTAAGGCTATTTGCTTTAAATATTAGCAAACATCTATATAATTTTTTATATTGTTCGACAATTAACCACATCTGAAAAAACAAATCCTAAATGTACTCTATAAAAACATTAACATTTGCACTCATAGCTCTCTTCTTTACAACTATTACTTATGCTCAAGAAACTCCTGAACAAGAGGAGGAAGATAAGCTTTCATTAAATGAAGGCACTCTCGACAATCAGTTCGAATATGTCATTCAGCGCTCAAACAGTTATCAAGACTTCAAGGTCATCAAAAAAACATGGATGTATGCACTTAAGGCACATGCCATTGATTCGCTAAAGGCTGTCCATAAAGATTTATCTGATACAAAAGCAATTGTTGACAGTCAGGCAATAGAAATAGCCGATTTAAAAAACAGATTGGCAAATACCAAAACAACATTGGTAACCACCAAAGAAGAAAAGGACAATATGTTTCTTCTAGGGATGCCAATCAGCAAAGGGATGTACAAATTACTAATGTGGTCAGCCATTGGACTATTGCTCATTTTGTTAAGTGTTTTTATTTATAAATTCAGAAATAGCAATGCCATAACAAAGCAGGCAAAACAAGCATTAGCTGAAACCGAAGAAGAGTTTGAAGAGCATCGTCGCAATGCGCTTGAAAGAGAACAAATTGTACGACGCCAACTTTTGGATGAAATCAACAAACACAAAAAGAATAAAAAAGATAAGTAGCCTTACTTCACCTTCAAATAAAACCGTTGACAGAATACGGCGACAAAAACTATTTTTCGCATCTTTGCAACATGAGAATTGACATAATCACAGTTTTACCAGAGCTACTCAAAAGTCCATTTGAAGCTTCTATTTTAAAACGTGCCATTGAAGCCAATTTGGTAGAAATACATTTTCACAATTTACGTGATTACACAACAGATAATTATAAATCGGTTGATGATACGCAATTTGGTGGTGGCGCAGGAATGGTCATGATGATTGAGCCCATCGATAAATGCATAACACAGTTACAGTCAGAACGTCACTATGACGATATCATTTATATGACTCCAGATGGTAAGACATTAAACCAAAGCATGGCTAACCAAATATCTTTAAAAGAAAACATCATTATTCTTTGCGGACACTATAAAGGAGTCGATCAGCGTGTCAGAGATATGTTTGTAACCAAAGAAATCTCAATTGGTGATTATGTGCTCTCTGGCGGCGAACTTGGTGCTGCAGTGCTTTGTGACGCAGTAATTAGATTGATTCCTGGCGTTTTAGGAAATGAAACGTCTGCACTTACAGATTCATTTCAAGATAATTTATTGGCGCCACCTATTTATACAAAGCCAAGAGAATATAAAGGGATGAAGGTTCCAGAGGTTTTGTTTAGTGGCAATTTCCCTAAAATCGAACAATGGCGAGAAGAACAAGCCTATCAAAGAACCAAAGAACGACGACCAGATTTGTTGGAAGAGTGATTCAGTAGTCAGTCTTCAGTCTTGAGTCTTATTAAAACCAAAACAAAATTTCTTCATTATTAATTGTTAATTATTAATTATTGATTACTTTTGCATCCAATTTCGGGTTAACCTCTGGCGATATACGTGAATGTTGATTTGAAAAAATCCTTAAAACATAAAAGAGATGAATTCTTTAGTAAAATTTGTACAAGACGAATTTGTAGAAAAAAAAGACATTCCAGAATTTGGAGCTGGTGATACAATCACAGTGTATTACGAAATTAGAGAAGGTGACAAAAAACGTACACAGTTTTTTAAAGGTGTGGTTTTACAACGTAAAGGTTCAGGTGCATCTGAAACATTTACTATCAGAAAAATGTCTGGTACTGTAGGTGTTGAGCGTATCTTCCCAATTAACTTACCTGCACTTCAAAAAATTGAAGTGAACAAAAAAGGTAAAGTTAGACGTGCAAGAATCTACTACTTTAGAGGTCTTACTGGTAAAAAAGCAAGAATCAAAGAAAGAAGAGACTAATCACAATAGTTTCATATTATATAAAAGCCTTGAAAATTCAAGGCTTTTTTTGTTATGAACAAAAGTTAATAACTTTGGTTGATAACGCGTTGAAAACTAAATGCTTAAAAAAAATTAAAATAACACAAAAGTTTTGTATTTTAGTAAAACGATTTAGCAACAACCCTTGGGTTGGTTTCAGTGTCGAAAATTGAATTTGAGCTAATAATCGTATAAAGTAACGTTCTTTATAAAATTGTTTTTTGAGGTTTTTTAAGTGTCACGTGTATGCGTGCAAACTGAAAAATCATGATACTTTAAAAAGTGCCGCATGTTTAACAGGCCGTAACTGGTAAAGTTGAAAGTTTCTAAAAGTAGCCACAACGAAAGTGAAAGCTAAAGTAGGAAACAATGTTTTAGGGAATATAAATTGCGAAAGCGACGTATAGTCTATAAAACATCAAGAAAAACAATTAAACTGAAGCATTACAGTAACAAGTCAATACATTTTGAAAGTTATGTGATGTTTTATTGGAATAGGTGTTACAACAACTGAAAAAGATGTGGGAATGAAAATTCAGCCATCCGAAGTTAGCAGCAATGTTAAATAGGTTCTGTAAAAACTATTTCGAAGAAAGCCATGTCAGAATAGTTTAACTATCGTGATATGGCTTTTGTTTTTTATACGTATTCCACTTTTTAAACCTTAATTCATTTAGTATATTTGTAATCCTTAAAATTAAGTATCCCTATAAATTAAACTATACATGTCAAAAACATCAACTATTATTTATACAAAAACAGATGAAGCACCAGCATTAGCAACATATTCTCTGTTACCAATCATACAATCATTCACAAAATCTTCTGCAATCAATGTCGAAACTAGAGACATATCGTTAGCAGGAAGAATTTTAGCAAATTTTCCTGATTATCTATCAGAAAGCCAAAAAATTTCAGACGCATTGGCTGAATTGGGTGATTTAGCAAAAAGCCCTGAAGCTAATATTATAAAATTGCCAAACATTAGTGCTTCTGTTCCTCAACTAAAAGAAGCTATCAGCGAATTACAATCTCAAGGTTTTAAGCTTCCTAATTTCCCTGATGAACCAAAAACAGACACTGAAAAAGACATAAGACAGCGTTACGATAAAATTAAAGGTAGTGCTGTAAATCCTGTTTTACGTGAAGGAAATTCAGACAGACGTGCACCAAAGGCTGTAAAAAATTATGCAAAAAAGCATCCACATTCAATGGGTAAATGGTCATCAGATTCAAAAACACACGTAGCGACTATGGCTCATGGTGATTTTTGCCATAACGAAAAATCAGTTACCCTTACAAATCCTACAAGTGTTAAGATAGTTCATTCAGACAACAATGGTAATTCTACAGTATTAAAAGAAAATATTGCATTACTTGCTGGTGAAATTATTGATGCAACTGTTATGAATAAAAAGGCATTATTAAGCTTTTTAGAAGAACAAGTTAAAGATGCAAAAGATACTGGCGTTTTGTTTTCATTACATATGAAAGCAACAATGATGAAAGTATCTGATCCAATTATTTTTGGTCATGCTGTGCGCATATTTTTTGCTGATGTATTTAAAAAACATGGACAAACACTAGAAGAAATTGGTGTTGATGTTAATAACGGATTTGGAAATTTAGTTTCTAAACTTCAGGAATTACCTGAAGCAAAACGTAAAGAAATAGAAGCTGATATCAATGTAGCATTCAAAAATGGTCCAAGTTTAGCTATGGTAAATTCTGATAAAGGAATTACCAATTTACATGTACCAAGTGATGTTATTATTGATGCTTCAATGCCAGCAATGATTCGTACTTCTGGCCAAATGTGGAATACTGAAGGTAAACAACAAGATACAAAAGCAGTTATTCCAGATAGTAGTTATGCAGGTGTTTATACTGCCACTATCGATTTCTGTAAAAAACATGGCGCATTCGACCCTACAACAATGGGAACAGTTCCTAATGTTGGGCTAATGGCTCAAAAAGCTGAAGAATATGGATCTCACGATAAAACTTTTGAAATTTCATCAAATGGAAAAATTCAAGTAATCGATGCTGCAGGCAATGTTTTAATTGAGCATACTGTTGAAGCTGGTGATATTTGGAGAATGTGTCAGGTAAAAGATGCTCCAATTCAAGATTGGATAAAATTGGCAGTAACGAGAGCAAGAGCATCTCAAACTCCTGCTGTTTTTTGGTTAGATAAAAATAGAGCTCATGATGCCGAATTAATTAAAAAAGTAAATTCATACTTACCTAATCATGATACATCTGGTTTAGATATCAGAATTTTATCGCCAATTGAAGCTACACATTTTACATTAGAACGTATTAAAGAAGGAAAAGACACAATTTCTGTTACAGGAAACGTATTACGTGATTATTTAACAGACCTATTCCCTATTCTAGAATTAGGTACAAGTGCAAAAATGTTATCTATAGTACCATTGATGAATGGTGGTGGATTATTTGAAACTGGAGCAGGTGGTTCGGCACCAAAACACGTCGAACAATTTGTAGAAGAAAATCATTTACGTTGGGATTCACTTGGTGAATTTTTAGCACTTGCAGTGTCTTTAGAGCATTTAGCAGTAGCTAATAAAAATCCAAAAGCACAAATTTTAGCTGATACTTTAGATGATGCAACTGGGAAACTTCTTGATACTGGTAAATCTCCATCTCGTAAAGCTGGTGAATTAGACAACAGAGGAAGTCACTTTTATTTGGCTTTATATTGGGCTGAAGCATTAGCCAATCAAAATTTAGATGCTGAACTTAAAGCTGAATTTATGACACTTCACCAAGTTTTAAAAGCCAATGAGAGCAAAATTGTAAACGAATTAAATAGTGTACAAGGTAAACCTGTAAACATTGGCGGCTATTATGAACCTAACGAAACATTAGTAAGTAACGCAATGCGACCAAGTCAAACATTAAATTCTTTGCTTGAAAACAAAGGAAAATAATAAGTATTGTTTAATTGTTTTTGTTAAATATTAAACAAATAATTATAAAGCTCCGTATATTTACGGAGCTTTTTTAATAAAAAATAATTGCATTAAATGAATCTCATTTCAAGAATTGTTCTATTACTCTTTCTTTCATCATTCAGTTGGCAAACATTTGGGCAAGAAAAATTCACTATAAATGGAACAATCACTGATCAAAGTAGTAACGAAACTTTAATTGGTGTTAATATCATTTTCCCAGAGCTTCAAACAGGAACAACTACTAATGAATATGGTTTTTATTCCATTACAATTCCGCAAGGCACTTATAAGATTCAAGTTAGTTATTTAGGGTTCACAACCATTACAGAAACAATTCTTCTAACAGAAAATAAAACTATTAATTATAAGTTAACTGAATCCTCTGAAGTATTAGATGAAATAATCATTAAAGAAGATGTTGAAAAATTAAATATAAAAAAACCTCAAATGAGTGTCAATTCGCTCACCATTTCCACCATAAAACAAATTCCAGTGGTTTTAGGTGAAGTCGATGTTATTAAATCGCTCACTCTTTTACCAGGAGTTACTAACGCAGGAGAAGGATCATCTGGGTTTAATGTTCGTGGTGGTGCAGTTGATCAAAATTTAATCTTATTGGATGAAGCAACAATATTTAACTCCTCTCATTTATTTGGCTTCTTTTCTGTTTTTAATCCAGATGCTATTAAAGATTTAAAATTGTATAAAGGAGGTATTCCTGCAAAATATGGTGGACGTGTTTCTTCTGTATTAGATATTTATCAAAAAGAAGGAAATAGTAATGAATTTCACATGAATGGAGGGATAGGAATTGTATCTAGCAGATTATTAGCTGAAGGTCCAATTAAAAAAGAGAAAGGTTCCTTTTTATTTGGTGGACGAAGCAGTTACGCACATCTGTTTTTACCATTGTTTGATATTGATAACATTGCATACTTCTATGACTTAAACACAAAATTGAGTTATAAAATCAATCAAAATAACAACATTTACTTGTCTGGCTATTTTGGAAGAGATGTGTTTTCAATTTCTGATAGTTTTGAAAACACCTACGGAAATACTGTAGTGAATTTTAGATGGAATCATCTGTTTTCTGATAAGTTGTTTTCAAATGCTTCTCTTATTTATTCAGATTATTATTATGGTTTAAAATTAAATTTTGTAGAGTTTAATTGGGATTCTGGAATTCAAAACTTCAATTTTAAATACGATTTTAAACACTATATCAATACAGATTTTAAGCTTGAATATGGTTTAAATAGCATCTATTACAAATTCAATCCTGGTGATATTCAACCATCTACACCTACTTCTGGGCTAAACCCATTTAAGTTGATAGATAAATTCGCATTAGAAAACGCTATTTATATCGACGCAGAACATCAACTATCTAAAAAATTGGCAATAAGCTATGGTGTTCGTTTCAGTTCCTTTTTAAGACTAGGACAAGATGAACTCAACATATATCAAAACGATAATCCTGTAGTATTTAACGAAGAGCTTCAAATTTATGAAAAGGCAGAGCCAATAGGTGTTGAAACTTTTAAACGTAGTGATGTTATAAAATCGTTTTCAAATATTGAGCCTCGTTTTTCTCTAGCTTATCAGCTTAATGATGAGTCATCAATTAAAGCAAGTTATAATCGTATGAGTCAATACCTACATTTACTATCCAATACAAGTTCTCCTACACCACTTGATGTTTGGACACCTAGCGGAAAATATGTAAAACCTCAATTACTCGACCAATTTGCAATAGGCTATTTTAAGACCTTTAATGATAATGTCTATTCTTTAGAAGTTGAAAGTTTTTATAAAACCATTAAAAATAGAATAGATTACATTGATGGAGCTAATTTAATAGCTAATAACGCTATCGAACAAGTTATTTTAAATGGTAAAGCTAGAGCATACGGATTAGAAATATTGTTCAAAAAAAATGAAGGTGATTTCAAAGGTTGGATTGCATATACTTTATCAAAATCAGAACAGCAAACACAAGGACGAACTCCAATAGAAACAGGAATAAATAATAGTAATTGGTATCGTACACCTTACGATAAAACCCATGATATTTCAATAACAGGAAGTTACCAACTAAACAAAAAATGGACTTTTAATAGTAATTTCTTGTTTCAAACTGGTCAACCTACTACTTATCCTAATGGACAATATGAGTACAATGGCATAACTATACCTAATTATGAAGCCAGAAATTCAAGTCGATTACCAACTTATCATCGCTTGGATATATCAGCTAATTATAATCCAAATCCAAACACCACTAAACGTTGGAAAGGCGAATGGGTATTTGGCATTTATAATCTTTATAACAGACGTAATGCAGCATCTATTTCATTCAGAGAAAACCGAAATACTGGTAATAATGAAGCTTTACGGTTAGCAATATTCGGAATCATACCATCAGTTTCTTATAATTTTAAATTTTAAGACATGAAAAATTATTTTTTATACATATTACTAATAGTTTTTACAACTTCATGTGAAGATGTAATAGATGTCAATCTCAATACAGCAGAACCAAAACTCGTTATCGATGCATCTATCAATTGGTTTAAAGGCACTATTGGCAATGAGCAACAAATTAAACTCTCACTAACTGCTCCATATTTTAACACATCTGTACCTCCAGCAAATGGAGCAATTGTTTCTGTTTCAGATAGTAATAGCAATACTTTTAATTTTATCGAAGAAGGCAATTCAGGGGTTTATAGAAATACAACTTTTGTTCCTGTAATTAATCAAACCTATATCCTTACAATAATTTACAATGGAGAGACATACACAGCCACTGAAACTTTAAAATCTGTTGTAAATATAGATTTTGTAGAACAAAATGATAATGGAGGTTTTTCAGGTACTGAAACCGAACTCAAAGCTTATTATACAGATCCAGAAGATGAGGAAAACTATTATTTTTTTGAGTTCATTAGTGATATTCCAGTTATTCCAACTCTAGAAGTTTATGAAGATGAATTCACTAACGGCAATCAAATTTTCGGATTTTACACTGAAGCAGAATTAGAAGCTGGAGACCAAGTAATTATTCGTAATTATGGAGTTTCTGAACGTTTTTATGAGTTTATGTTTATACTTTTACAGCAAAACAGCGAAGAAGGAGGAGGTCCTTTCGAAACACAGCCAGCTACTATACGAGGCAACTGTATCAATCAATCAAATCCCAATAATTTTCCTTTAGGTTATTTTAGACTTTCCGAAGTAGCAGAATTAATTTATACAGTACAATAATTTGGGCGTTACACTTTTTCACTTTAATGTTCAAAGTGTCGTGCTGTTCGCTATATCTTTTGTAAAAAAAGCGCAAAAGGATGTCGCTACCATCACTAACGCATACCAAAAATTCGTATTTTTGAATCATGCAATTTACAAAAACAACCGAACAAGATTCTAGCTACAATCATTTAGAACAAATGAATGTCGCTGAACTTCTTACTAATATCAATACAGAGGATAAAACCGTTCCATTTGCTGTAGAAAAGGCAATACCTCAAATAGAAACTCTGGTTAATCAAATAGTACCAAAACTAAAATCTGGCGGGCGATTATTCTATATAGGAGCAGGTACAAGTGGTCGTTTAGGCATTGTAGATGCATCAGAGTGCCCACCAACATTTGGAGTGTCACATGATATGGTTATTGGTTTAATAGCTGGTGGAGATTCAGCCATTCGAAAAGCTGTTGAATTTGCCGAAGACTCAACAACTCAAGGCTGGGAAGATTTAAAAAAATATAATATCAATCCAAATGATGTTGTTATAGGTATTGCAGCTTCAGGGACAACGCCATATGTAATTTCAGCTTTACAACATTGTAATAAAAACAATATTGTAACAGGCTGTATAACTTGTAATCACAATAGCCCATTATCACAAACAGCTCAATTCCCAATTGAAGTTATAGTAGGACCTGAATTCGTTACTGGTAGTTCTCGTATGAAAGCTGGTACAGCACAAAAATTAGTTTTAAATATGATTTCAACTGCTTCTATGATTCAATTAGGTCATATCAAAGGCAATAAAATGGTCGATATGCAATTGAGTAATAATAAACTCGTAGATAGAGGCATCAAAATGCTAATGAAAGAGTTGAATATTAAAAAAGAAGAAGCGCAAAAGCTTTTGGAAACTCACAAGAATGTGAGGTCAGCAATTCAAAATTATACTTATGGAGCCAAATAGAACCAATAAAGAACTTCTTGTCAAAGGGCTAAAAAATATGGGTATAAGCCTTGCATTTATGTTTTTAGGACCAACCATACTTTATATGGCATTTAGCAATCAAGAAAAATCGACTTATATTCTTGTTATGATTATAGGGCTCATCATTTGCGGATTGGCAATTTATTTTGCCTTTAGAGGTTTAAAAATCATAATGGATAGTATGTTTAAAAAATAGTGGCGGTTTTAATAAAGTAAAAAAAATCCAACAATTATTATATTGTTGGATTTTTTTATGTTTAAAATTTGGAGTGTGATTAAAAACAAAAAGCCCTCCATGTTTTCATGAAGGGCTCTCAAAAAAGGCGACGACCTACTCTCCCACAAATGCAG
>DINS01000007.1 GCA_002426015.1 Flavobacteriaceae bacterium UBA5534 | reverse complement strand
GCATCCAAATTTGTATTTACTCTAAATTTAGCCATATAATCTGTCTTATCGAAACCCGTGTTGCCACCACCGTCTAAATCCTTAAAACCATCAGAACTGTAGTTGAAATAATCCGTCACAAACCCAAAATTCTTAAAACTATTGCCTAATACCAATTGGGTGTTTCTTGAATCATAATTTCCTGCGGTAATCGATGCTTTCCCAGAAAATCTTTCCGGTATACGAGAGGATATCATATTTATGGCACCACCAGTGGTGTTGGGGCCGTACTGTATTTGGCTGCTTCCTTTTAACACCTCTATAGCTTCCATTCTGCCGATAGTAGGAAAATAGTAGGCAGCTGGTGCACTGTAAGGGGCAGGCGCAATCAACACACCATCTTCCATTAAATTAATTTTGGCGCTACGCTCGGGCGAAGTACCCCGTAGACTAATATTTGGGCGTAATCCAAATCCATCTTCTTCGTAGATGTTGATGCCTGGAACAGTCTGCAAAACTCTATTGATATTGGTGTAAGAGAACTTTTTTAAGTCTTCATTTGAGATATAAGTTGCAGAACCCGTTTTGTTCCGTGCCTCAAATTTACTACCCAATAATGCATTTCCCGTAACGACGACTTCATTAAGTCGCTCGGTTTGTTGTGTAGTTGAATCTTTTTGTTGTGGGTTGGTCTGTGCCAATCCCGTGATGTAAAATAGCAAAGCGATTGCTGTTAAGGATAGAATTTTCATTTGAAATTTTATTTAGAATGATTATAAATAGAGCGCAAATGTAATATCCTCTTTTGTATCTTCCAAGTTATTTAGAATAATTCTTAATAATATTTTTTAACTTGATTATTCATAATGTTTTATACTAACACAAAGAAAATAGTTATAAATAAACCTTAAATTAGACCACCATTGTCGTCTAAATTATTTGTTAAATAAATCAACTCTATTTATTTTTTTATAACTTTGCAGAATTAATGAAGAAGATTTTTTATAAAATATCATCCTTTTTTATGGCACTATTAGTGCTATTATCAAGCACATCTTTCACAATCGAAAGTCATTATTGTGGTGATATTTTAGTTGATGCCTCATTCTTAGGAACAGCCAAAACCTGTGGTATGGAAGTACAGAAAACTTCCTCTTCAACAGATTGTGACATTACAAAGAAAGATTGTTGTAGTAATGAGCAATTGCTAGTTCAAGGTCAGGACATCTTAAAGATTTCCTTCGATAAATTGGAAAAGGAACAACAGCTATTTGTTGTTGCATTAGTTCAATCTTACATATATTTATTTGAGTCTAACGAAGCGAAAATAAAGTCATTTAAAGACTATTCGCCACCACCTTTAATAAGGGATGTTCAAGTTTTAGACCAAACTTTCCTAATTTGAAAGCATATTTATGATTAATTACCATGCTAATAATATAGCATGGTAATAGGTATTTATTGCCCTTGGAACAATTATAATATTTCCAACACAATAATCTCATAATATGCTTAATAAACTCATAAAATACTTTTTAGAGAACAAACTAGTTACAGTTCTCATTTTAATAACTTTAATTACTTGGGGAGTTGTTACTTCTCCCTTTAATTGGAACACAGGTTTTCTACCAAAAGATCCCGTACCGGTCGATGCCATTCCTGATATTGGAGAAAACCAACAAATCGTTTTCACACAATGGCCTGGGCGTTCTCCACAGGATATCGAGGATCAGATTTCCTATCCAATGACTACCTATTTATTGGGAATACCAGGAGTAAAAACCATTCGTAGTTCTTCCATATTCGGGTTCTCCATGATCAATATTATTTTTGATGAGCAAACCGAGTTTTACTGGTCTCGATCCCGGATTTTGGAAAAATTGAATTCACTCCCCGCAGGCCTGTTGCCCGATGGTGTAACCCCAACATTAGGACCTGACGCCACAGCATTAGGGCAAGTATATTGGTATACGCTGGAAGGTAGGGATAAAAATGGCAATCCCACTGGTGGTTGGGACCTGCACGAAATTCGTACCGCACAGGACTTTTATGTAAAATACGGTTTAAATGCCGTTGAAGGGGTTTCAGAAGTGGCTTCCATAGGTGGTTATGTACAAGAATATCAAATAGATGTAAATCCTGATGCCCTTAAAGCCTATAACATTCCCTTGCATAAGGTTATGCAAGCCGTTCAAAAATCAAATAGGGACGTAGGTGCAAAAACCATAGAAGTCAATCAGGCGGAATATTTGGTAAGGGGCTTGGGGTACATCAAGAAAACTGAAGATATAGAAAAAGCGGTTGTTGCCGTACAGGATAACGTTCCTGTGCGTATCAAAGACATAGGAGTGGTCAGTTTAGGTCCCGCTACACGAAGGGGAGTACTTGATAAAGGGGGTGCAGAAGTTGTTGGGGGTGTTGTAGTGGCTCGTTACGGTTCCAATCCTTTGGCGGTCATCAACAATGTCAAGAATAAAATCAAGGAAATTGCTCCTGGGTTACCTAAAAAGACCTTGGCCAATGGTGTTGAAAGCCAATTGACTGTTGTGCCATTTTATGACCGTACTCAACTTATACATGAAACCATTGGCACGCTCGAAAATGCCTTATCCCATGAGATTTTAATCAGTATCATTGTTGTATTGGTACTTGTCCTCAATTTAAGGGCTTCCATTATTATTTCAAGCCTGTTGCCCGTTGGGGTATTGATGACCTTTATCGTCATGCAATATGCCGGTGTCGACGCCAATGTCGTTGCTCTATCAGGCATTGCCATTGCTATTGGTGTTATGGTGGATGTGGGAATCGTATTTGTTGAAAATATTATTAGGCACTTGGAAATGCCAGAGAATCATGGCGTTAAAGGGAAAGAGCTTATGCAAGTAATTTATAAGGCAACTGTAGAAGTAGCTTCAGCCATTACAACAGCATTGGCCACTACGGTTGTAAGTTTCGTGCCAGTTTTTGCCATGCAATCGGCCGAAGGAAAATTATTCAGGCCTTTAGCGTTTACCAAGACCTTTGCGTTGTTAAGTGCGTTTGTTTTAGGTATTATTGTATTGCCAGCACTGGCCCATTTTGTAATGGGAGTGAATTATGACAAAAAACGCGTACGCCGTTTTTGGTCTATATTATTGATTGTTGCAGGTATTGTATTTGCTATTTATGCCCATATGTGGCTGCCGTTGGTTATAACACTAATCGGATTGAATAATTTATTGGAGCCTAAATGGCCAGAGAAATATAAATTGTACCCCAATTATATCAATTTAGGACTAACGATTTTCATCGCTTCTTTTTTCCTTACAGAGGAGTGGATGCCTTTAGGTCCTCAAAATGGCATTATTATCAACTACTTCTTTGTGCTGTTCTTGATCGGGATTATTTTGGCGGCGTTATTGGCTATTGTACATTTCTATACCCCGGTATTACGATGGTGTTTGCAGAACAAAGGAAAATTTATGCTAATACCTTTTGTGACGCTGTTTTTCGGGGTTTTGGTCTGGATCGGCTTCGACAGTACTTTCGGAATTGTTGCCAAAGGCCTTGAATCCGTAGGATGGAAAAGCGTTCGGCAAACCTCCGGTTGGCAGGCAGCTTCAAATAGATTTCCAGGAATTGGGTCGGAGTTTATGCCATCCCTCAACGAAGGGTCGTTCCTATTGATGCCTACCTCAATGCCACATTCTGGGGTAGAATATAATAAGAATATAGCAGGACAGCTGGATATGCTGTTGGGAAATATCCCCGAAGTAGAATTGGTCGTGGGTAAGTTAGGTAGGGTAGAATCGGCACTCGATCCGGCACCTATTTCCATGTTTGAAAACATCATCAATTACAAGCCTGAATTTATTTTAGATGAAGAAGGTCATAGGGTCCATTTTAAAGTGGATAAGGAAGATAGGTTTATTACCAAACAAAAGGACACCCTGACCAATGAAGAAGCCTTAAAACAGGGAATTACCAAAAAAGATTTGATAGAGGACGACAATGGCGAATTTTTCCGCAACTGGAGGCCACAGATTAAATCGCCGAACGAAATTTGGGACGAAATTGTTAAGGTCACAAAAATTCCTGGTATAACATCGGCTCCCAAATTACAGCCCATTGAGACCCGGTTGGTCATGTTGCAAACAGGAATGCGTGCTCCCATGGGGATAAAGGTATTTGGGCCAGATTTAAAAACAATAGAAGAATTTGGAATGCAATTGGAGGGTATTTTAAAAGAAGTTCCTTCGGTAAAAGCAGAGGCCGTATTTGCGGACCGAATTGTTGGAAAACCCTATTTGCACCTTAATATAAACAGGGATGAGATATCGAGGTACGGTTTAAATGTTGAAGATGTACAGCAAAGCATTGAAACCGCCATTGGTGGTATGAAAGTTACTTCTACAGTCGAAGGTAGGGAACGGTTTCCTGTAAGGGTGCGTTATCCAAGGGAATTAAGGGATGATCCAGAGTCTTTAAGTAAAATATTGATTCCCACCCCAGTAGGAGCTCAAATTCCACTATCACAAGTAGTTGATTTTGAATATGTAAGAGGGCCACAGGCCATCAAAAGTGAAAACACCTTTTTGGTGGGCTATGTTCTTTTTGATAAACGCGATGGCTTTGCCGAGGTCGATGTTGTGAACGACGCGCAAGAAGCCATTCAAAAAAGAATTGATACAGGGGAATTAACCGTACCAGCGGGAATTAGTTACAAATTTTCTGGTAGTTATGAAAACCAAATCAGGGCAGTGAAAAGATTGTCCATTGTTATACCAATCAGTTTAATTGTTATATTCCTGCTGCTGTTCTTCCAATTTAAAACAGTAATAGCATCATCCATTCACTTTTCGGGTGTATTTGTTGCTTTTGCAGGAGGGTTTATCATGTTGTGGCTTTATGGACAGGATTGGTTCATGAATTTCGCCATATCCGGTGTTAATATGCGCGACCTGTTTCAAATGCATACCATCAATTTAAGTGTTGCTGTTTGGGTAGGATTTATTGCCCTTTTTGGCATCGCAACAGATGATGGTGTGATTATGGGAACCTATATCCATCAGGTTTTTGAGGAAAAGAACCCACAAACTATTCCAGATGTAAGGGCGGCAGTACTGGAGGCTGGAAAGAAAAGAGTCCGTCCGGCAATGATGACGGCAGCAGTGGCCATTATTGCACTTTTGCCTGTGCTTACCTCAACAGGAAAAGGCGCAGATGTAATGATTCCTATGGCCATACCAACCTTTGGAGGAATGACCATACAGATCATGACCATGTTTGTGGTTCCTGTGCTTCAGGCCTATTGGAGGGAAACGGTGATTAAAAATCAAAATAAGAAATTGAAAAAAATACAATAAAATGAAAAATGTATTCACAATGATACTTGTCTTTATAAGTATTGGATCATATAGCCAGACTTTAGAGGAATACTTTAAGATTGCGGCAGAAAATAACCCAGGATTACTTTCACAATATAAGGAGTTTGAAGCGGCGTTGCAAAAAGTACCGCAGGTAAGTACTCTGCCAGATCCTTCACTTTCTGTTAGTGCATTCGGTCAAATGGTGGAGACAAGGGTAGGGCCACAAAAGGCTAGGTTTTCGTTATCCCAAATGTTCCCTTGGTTTGGAACTTTAAAAACACAGGGCGATGCCGCAGCACTTATGGCAGAAGCCAAGTATCAATCGTTTTTGGATGCCAGGAACAAACTGTACTTTGAGGTTTCTGCGGCCTATTACCCATTATATGAACTCCAAGAATGGATAAAAATTGAAGAAAGAAACATTGCTATTTTGGAATCCTATAAGACCATTTCCAATTCAAAATTCAAAAATGGCGTAGGAACTTTGGTGGATGTCCTAAGAGTAGATATTTTTTTAAAGGAATCACAGACAAATCTGGAAATCCTGAAAAAAAAGGAAAGCCCTCTTTTAGCAACTTTCAATAAATTACTAAACCGCAATGAATTCGAACCGGTAACTATTTCTGAAACCCTTGAAATCGATATGCTGTCCTATGATAATGTTAAGGATTCCCTTTTAGTAGATCATCCACTCTTAAATTCTTTGGAATTGAAGGTAAAGGCCGGAAAGGCGTCCGAACGTGCCGCAATCAAGCAGGGTTTTCCAAAACTAGGGGTTGGAGTGGATTATATAATGGTCGGTAAACGTAATGATTTGGCCCCAGGTGTCGCTACACCTCCCGACAATGGCAAGGATGCTATAATGCCAATGGTAACCGTAAGCCTGCCCATTTTTAGAAAAAAATACAAGGCGGCCGTAAAGGAAGCACAGTTAATGCAGGAAAGTTATACGCTACAAAAGACAGAAATAACGAATTCATTAATATCAAATTACGAAATGGCTTTTTTTGATATTGAACAACAAACCGCGTTGGTATCCCTTTTCGATGAACAAATAACAGAGTCGGAACAGGCACTTAATCTGTTGTTTACGTCCTATGGGAATTCTGGAAAGGACTTCGAAGAGGTATTGAGAATGCAGCAACAATTGCTAACGTACGATAAACTGAAAATAACCGCATTGAAACAATATAAAATTGCACTGGCTAAATTGAATTATATCACAGCAAAAAAATAAACAAATGAAATGAGCATAAATTTTTTCATCGACAGATTTACCTATCGGGATGAATAAAATTTTTGTGAATTACTGAATGTCTTAAAATTTTTAAGACATTAATTTTCAAAAAATTAAAAATTTTATACAGATGAAAACAGAAACAAAAAAAATCATAAAAGTGGCCGCATCTACCCTAATTTTGGGATTGTTGTTCGGGTGGTTATTGTTTGGAGGTTCAGAAAACAACAAAAAAGATGAGCATCAACATTCGGAAGAAGAAATAGCAGGAGAAAACATATGGACCTGTTCCATGCACCCACAGATAAGACAAAATGAACCAGGTGACTGCCCCATCTGTGGGATGGAGTTAATTCCTTTGGGAGACGATAATGATTCAGAATTAGATCCCATGGCCATAAGCATGTCGCCAACAGCCATGCAGCTTGCCAACGTTTCAACAGCCGTAGTGGGTAAAACCAAGCCCATAAAGTTGCTTAAATTAAACGGCAAGGTTGAAGCCGATGAGCGATCTGTATATTCCCAGTCATCCCATATACCTGGTCGTATAGAAAGGCTCATGGTTAATTTTACAGGTGAGAATGTAAGCCAAGGACAGGTGATTGCTTCCATTTACTCCCCAGATTTGGTAAACGCCCAGGAAGAGCTTTTTGAAGCGAGAAAGATTGTTGAGACCCAGCCACAGCTTTTTGATGCCGCAAAGGAAAAATTAAAAAACTGGAAACTATCTGATAAGCAAATCGCACAAATCCTCGAATCTGGTGTTGTTAAAGAAGAACTACCCATACATGCCGATGTTTCGGGCTATGTAATCGAAAAAATGGTAAACCTTGGCGACTATGTCAACAAGGGCAAAGCATTATATCAAATTGCAAATCTTTATAATGTATGGGTGTTATTCGATGTCTATGAATCGGATATGGCTTGGGTAAAAAAGGGTGATGAGGTAAGTTTCACTATCCCTTCTTTACCAGGGGAAACCTTCAAAGGTCGCATTTCTTATATTGACCCAGTAATCAATCCCATGACAAGGGTAGCAAAGGCCAGAGTAGAAATCAATAACAAGGGTTTAAAACTTAAACCTGAAATGTTCGTTTCTGGCACGGTGGAAGCGAAATTACCGATAAAATCAGATGCTATCGTAGTTCCCAAAACTGCTGTGATGTGGACAGGACAGCGTTCTGTAGTATATGTTAAGAATACATCTGCAAAAGGTGTGAATTTTATGATGCGCGAAGTAACTTTAGGACCCGGTTTGGGGGATGGTTTCGTGGTAAACAAAGGCTTGGACGAGGGGGACGAAATAGCCATTAACGGAACATTCAGTATTGATGCCGCAGCACAATTAGCGGGTAAGCCTAGTATGATGAACCCAGAAGGAGGGCCGGCAATGACGGGGCATAATCATGGGGGTATGAATATGGGTGACACTCCTAATTCTAAAGTGGAGTCTAAAAAATCAGTTCTAAAAAAAATAACAATTGGGCAGAATGCAAAAGATGCGCTTCAACCTCTTTTTACAAATTACATTGATATGAAAGAGGCTCTAACCAAAGATGATATTGAAGGCGCAAAAACGGCAGGAGCAAAAATATTAAAGACTTTGGAAGGTGTTAACATGTCCTTGTTCACTGGAGAATCGCACAATGTTTGGATGGGGTTGAGTAGTGATTTAAAAAATACGCTTCAACATGTTCAGCATTTCAAAACGCTGGAAGACATTCGAAAACCTTTCCAACAGGTATCCAGCACTATGATTGATTTGGAAAAGACATTTAGTCCTTATAACAAATCGTTATATGTGATGCACTGCCCAATGGCGAACAACAATAAGGGAGCCGATTGGCTGAGTACAACAAAAGAAGTGAGAAATCCGTATTACGGAAAATCGATGCTGACTTGCGGAGAGGTTTCAAAAGAATTAAAATAAAAACTAAAATGAAAACTAAAATAATATTATTATTTCTAGTTGCAATAAATACGGGAGTTTTTGCACAAGAAGTGCAAGTAAAAGAAGGCAATATAAATAATCTTCCAGCAAGAGAGTACACTATTACTTTGCGTGAAGCTACTGTAAACAAAGCAGGAAAAAATGTTATGGGAATGACCGTTAACGGAACTATCCCAGGGCCAACCTTAGAATTCACGGAAGGAGAATACGCGGTTATTTACGTAAAAAATGAAATGAGCGAAGAAACTTCTGTGCATTGGCATGGTTTGTTATTACCTAATTTTTATGATGGCGTACCCTATTTAACAACACCACCCATAGAACCTGGGCATACACAGAAATACGAATTTCCTATAAAACAATCAGGAACCTATTGGTACCATTCCCACACCATGTTGCAAGAACAAAGTGGGGTGTATGGTTCTATAGTCATTCATCCAAAAGAAGAAATATTGGAGTATGACAAAGAACTGGTTTTAATGTTGTCTGATTGGACCAACGAAAAACCAATGAATGTACTTCGCAATCTTAAACGAGGCAATGAATGGTACGGCATTAGAAAAGGAACGGCTACCCCATTGAACCGAGTAATTAAACGAGGTGCCTTGGGAGCTCAATTAAATTTTTGGAGACAGCGCATGGAAGGTGCCGATATAGCCGATGTGTATTATCCTGCCTTTTTAATTAACGGCGAAGAAAGTATTGAGTATCCTGAATTTAAACCCGGTGAGAAAGTTAGATTAAGGATTATAGATGGAGGGGCTTCTACCTCTTTTTGGATGACTTTTGGAGGAGGAGACCCACTTTTAGTTTCGGCTGATGGTCTTGATGTTGTGCCTGTTAAAAAGAACAAAACGTTCATTGGTATTGCAGAAACCTACGATTTTATTGTAACCATTCCAGAAAAAGGAAAAATTGAATTTAGAATTACGGCACAGGATGGTTCTGGTACGGCTTCAGCCTTTCTTGGAACTGGCGACGTGCTTCCTGCCGAGATTGTTCCAAGGCCAGATAAGATTGGCATGATGCAGAAAATGGCAAAGATGGACATGAAAATGGGTGCACATGCATTAAAATATCGCCCTAAAAAAGATGAACGCTATAAAATGAAGGAAGAATATGGGATGCAGATGGATAAGATGCAAGGAATGGACATGGGTAATTCCGAAATGAAAGATGATGATATGAAAAATATGGATCATTCAAAAATGCAAGGCATAGAGATGAAGAAAGATTCCATACAACAAGACATGATGAAAGATATGAAAATGGATGATATGAATATGGAAATACCAAAAGACACAACGTCCATAGACCATACGAAAATGAAAGGTATGGCAATGAATATGCAAAAAGACACCATAAAAATGGAGACAATGGCTGGGATGAAAATGGAAGGAATGGATCTATTTGCAGAATACAATTACGATTATTTGAAGTCACCCAAGGAAACCACCTATGACAAAGATGTTCCCGTTAAGGAAATATTGTTGAATCTTACCGGAAATATGAACCGTTATATCTGGAGTATGAACGGGGTGCCACTTTCAGAAGCAGATAAAATTAAGATAAACAACAAGGAGGTAACTCGGATTACATTCAATAACCTTACCATGATGCATCACCCCATGCACCTGCACGGGCATTTCTTTAGAGTACTTAATGAAAATGGAGAGTACTCACCATTAAAGCACACGGTAAATGTACCACCAATGCAAAAGGTAACCATTGAGTTTTATGGTAATAATGGCGACGAGTATGGCGATTGGTTTTTTCACTGTCACATACTTTATCACATGATGGGCGGTATGGCAAGAGTAGTGTCTTATGATACACCAAGAGACCCAAGAATGAATGAGTTTCCAGTTTCTAAAATTATTGAAGAGACAGATAAATGGTACTCGTGGGGAATGATTGACGCTGCTTCGCATGCAACAGCTCTCAATATTATAAGTTCGAATATAAGGAACCAATTTAACCTATCGTTTGAATATGGCTGGAACAAAAATTTAGAGGCCGAGGCAACCTACGAATATTACCTACACGATTATTTACGTGTTTTTGGAGGTGTAAATATTGAAAATGAAACCCGTAAAAGTCTTGACCAATTTAAAACAACCGCAGTGGTTGGGGTTCGCTATTTAACACCTTATTTATTTGCACTCGATGCCAGAATTGATAATGAATTACGCCCGAGAATTGGTCTAGGGCGAAGCATTATGCTGTTCCCAAGATTTTCCGTTTTTGGCTATTACGAGTACCAAATAGATTTAGGATTTGTAAACAACCTGCCTATAAATAAGGATTTCACTTCCGAAACAGTTTGGAGTGCAGGTGCAGAGTATTTTTTATCGAGAAACGTATCTCTTATGGGCAGCTATGACAACCGTTTTGGTGGCGGTGGTGGGCTTTCGGTAAGATTTTAATTATTAAAAAGTTGAAGGTATGATGTTTTTATGGATTATTGTAATAGGAGTGATTGTCTTGGGAATTCTTCTATATTCAAGTAAAAACGGAAGTAAAATCCTCAAGAGAGAAAGTCCGGAAGAGATTTTGGACAGGCGGTATGCCAATGGTGAAATCACCAAGGAAGAATATGAAGAAAGTAAACGAGTTATTAATTCAAAAAATAAAAGATGAAATATTATTTTAATAAAACAGTCAATGGAACTTTTGAAGATGTTATCGATAAAGTTACGCAAAGATTGAAAGAAGAAGGATTTGGAATATTAACGGAAATTGATGTGACAGAAACCCTAAAGAAAAAACTAGACGTAGACTTTAAAAAGTATAGAATACTAGGGGCTTGCAATCCTCCCTATGCTCATAAAGCTTTGCAGGCAGAAGACAAAATCGGAACAATGTTGCCCTGCAATGTCATAGTTCAGGAAATAAAAGCGGGAACCATTGAAGTGGCAGCCGTAAACCCAATGGCATCGATGCAGGCAGTGGAGAATGAGAAGTTGAATGAGGTAGCCAATGAAATAACGGCAATGCTTGAAAACGTTATTGAAAAACTTTGATGTAGGATGAATGTTAGTAATCACATATAATGCAAAGTAAAAAAATATAATAAATGTTAGCACTAAGTCCAGGTATATTAATTATCCCAATATTTTCACTTGTGATAGTAGGTATTCTATATATCTATTTTTATACGAAAGTTACTGATAAGTCAAACTACAAACGGATGATTTTAACCATAGCTTTAATAGGTTTTGTATTAAACCTTATTTGGGAATTGGCTCACGGACCATTATATAAAGACTTTAAATATGATTTAAGCCACATCTCATTGTGTGTTCTTTCTTCAATAACTGATATGTTGACACTTTTGTTACTCTTCTTTGTTTTTAGCCTAGTATTCAAAAATGTGTATTGGATTAAACAACTTAGTTTTTTTAACACCCTATTGTTAATGCTGGTGGGAGGAATAAGCGCAACTTTTGTAGAAATCTGGCACATTAACAGAGGTGATTGGTTGTATTCAGAATCTATGCCCTTAACACCAATATTAAAGGCAGGAGTTTCACCGGTTCTTCAATTCACAATATTACCATTAGTCATTTTTATAATAAGTAAGAATTTAATATTAAAAACAGGAAAATAAATCAAGTAAAACAATTAAAAACAATAAAGAAGATGAAACAATTAAAATTAACATTAGGTATAGTTGCGATAGCTTTTATAACCTTAACGGCAGTGTCTTGTAAAGAGAACAAAAATGAACACAACAATGCCGATGGTCACCACGATACCGATAAAACGGAGCACAATGAAATGATGGGCAATGATGAGATGGGCAATTCAGATAAAATGATGTCAAACAACAATCAGGATGCCAAAGCAGAAGTTATCATTAAAGATTATTTTGAATTGAAAAATGCCTTGGTTTCCGATGATACAAAAAAGGCAGCCGAAGCAGGAAAAACCTTGGTCGCTTCTTTAAAAGCTTTTGACAGCAGTAAATATACGGCTGAACAACAAAGTGAATTGAACGACATTTTTGAGGATGCCATTGAGCACGCCGAACACATTGCCGAAAGTGCTATGGACCATCAACGGGAACATTTCAAAATATTGAGCAAGGATATTACCGATATGATTGCCATAACAGGAACTGAAAACACCTTATACCAACAGTTTTGCCCAATGTATGACGGTGGAAGTGCGTGGTTGAGTATGAGTGAAGATATCAAAAACCCATATTACGGAAGTAAAATGTTAAGCTGTGGTAAGGTGCAAAAAGAAATCAATTAGATGAAAATTGTAAAAATCATAGCAGTGGTTTTATTGGTGGCGTTTGTGGGCATACAGTTTGTTCCCACGGAGCGTAACCAAAGCGATGTCGTTCCAAAAACTGATTTTATGTTGGTCAACTCTGTGCCAGACCACATCAAGAGCAAGTTGCAAACTTCCTGCTATGATTGCCACAGTAACAATACTCAATATCCTTGGTACAATAAAGTACAACCCATTGCTTGGTTTTTGGAAGACCATATCAAAGAAGGAAAAGCAGAATTGAATTTCAATGAGTGGGATTCGTTATCAAACAGAAGAAAAAAGAGCAAGTTAAGATCCATAATCAAACAGATTGAAAATGACGAAATGCCTTTGGATTCTTATACTTTGATTCACAGAGAGGCAAGTTTTTCAGAAGCCGAAAAACAGGAACTAATCCAATGGGTAGAACGATTAAAAGATAGTATATAAACAATAATAATTAAAAATAAGAAAATGAAAAATTTAAAAATGAGTATAGCAGCAATGCTATTGTTAACCCTTTCTTTCACCAACGCACAGGAAAAAGAAAAAATGAACCACGATCACTCAACTATGAAAATGGACCATAGTAAAATGATGAGTATGAACAATGATGCAAAAGCAGAAGCAATATTAAACGATTACTTCAACTTAAAAGATGCTTTAGTAGCAGATGACACCAAAAAGGCAGCCCAGGAAGGCTCTAAATTGGCTGCCTCACTAAAAGCATTTGATGCTTCAAAATATACAGCAGAAGAACAAAAAGAATTAGCTGATATTATTGAAGATGCCACTGAGCACGCCGAACATATTGCAAAAAGTGAAATGAGTCATCAAAGAGAGCATTTTAAAACCTTAAGTAAGGATATTTCAGATTTGATAGCAATTACAGGTACAAAAAGCACTCTGTACGAGCAGTTTTGCCCAATGTATGATGGTGGTAGTTCTTGGTTGAGTACAAGTGATCAAGTGAGAAACCCATATTATGGCAGTAAGATGCTCAAGTGTGGAAAAGTAAAAAAGACTATTAATTAGATAATCCCTTCTTTAAGATTAGGAATCGTTCTGGTTTATTAGTTAACAGAATGGTTCCTGTCTTAAGGAAATATTAATAGTCATTAAGTCCTGTCACGGGAAGGAAAAAATATTGATGGTTAGTGGTTAATTCCTTCCCTTGTCAGGCACAAAATAAGGTATTTCCCTAATTAATAGCAGCCGATAGGGAAAGAGGTAGAAGATTTGAAAGATTGGTAAAAAGAACCTCTTTCCTTAAAGGTATTAAAAATTGAAAAAGAAAAGGATAGAAAAAAGTACTTGACTATGAGAGGAAAACCTATTTTTTGATTGATGGTAGAGTTAACTCTCATTTCCAAGTATATATTAAAAAAAAGGAATTGTAATTTTAATGTTTTTGGAAAAGAAAAATATATAAAAAAGACTAAATACAGCTATAATTTCAAAGATGAAAAGCAAAACATATATACCAGCTCTAGGATATAATTGGCTAACCAATTTTTATGATTTGGCTATTAGTATCACGATGCCGGAAAAGAGGTTTAGAACTAAATTAATTGACCATGTTAACCCATTAGAAGGAGAAAAGATACTTGAATTTGGTTTTGGAACAGGTGAGAATTTAATTTTAGGTGTAAACCGAAACTCCAATGTACAATTTAAAGGGTTAGATATTGACCCTAAAGTAAAACGGATTGCAGAGAAGAAATTTAAAGCGAATAGTATCGATGTTAGGTTAGATATATATAACGGAGGCAAGTTTCCATATCAAAATAATGCATTTGATAAAGTTTTTAGTTCACTTGTATTTCATCAGCTCGATGCAAAAACTAAAGAATCTTCGTTGAATGAGATACACAGGATACTTAAACCGAATGGAGTGTTAATCATTGGTGACTGGGGAAAGCCTAGATCCAAAATGATGAGAATTATGTTCTATTTCGTCCAAATCCTTGATGGTTTTGCTACCACAAAAGATAACGTGGATGGTAAATTGCCTACATATGTGGAAAAATCAGGATTTATGGACGTAGTGGAAACAGGTTATATAAATACTAAAATTGGAACGTATTGTTATTATAAAGGTATGAAAAGAAGTTGATAATATAGGACTATTAGTTAATGTCTATGATTATTTAAATAAAATCAATAATAATGAAAGATTGTTGCAAAGGTGGTTGCATACATACAACTGAAAAATCGGTTGTTAAAAAATTGATTAATTACCTAGTTTATACGATACTTACCCTAATAATTGGTGGTGCGTTCGCACTTCAATTATTCAGTTAAGAGAATAAATTAAAATGGCTCAAGAAAACAAAATAGAAAAATCTGAAAGTACTACTTTTTATAAACAACTTTTCAAAAAAGTACTGTTTACCGCAAGTATAGTTATTGCACTATCGTTAAGTTATACTTTATTAGCAGATTTGGATTCTGATAGCTATTTGTTAGAGTTGTTAATTGTTGGTATGGCCTTGATAAAAACGATTTTTATAGTCAGGCTCACATTTATTCAGTTAGGTAAAATAATAGGCGAAAGTCATCAGCTTACGCACGTTCTTACATTATTTGCAGTATTAATTATTTTGATTGTCCTTTCGTTTTCAGCCGATTACCAAGCATTATATACTTTAAGTTCGGAAAACTTTAAATCCACTATATCACTCGATAGCTCCTTTATACCACAATTTTTCGAGTTTATATATTTCAGCTTAATTACTTTTTCATCGGTTGGGTTTGGTGATGTAGTACCACTAACTATTTCGGGTAAACTTTTAGTGATGATGGAAGTTTTCTTAAGCTTTTTAGTTCTCGTATTTGGTATAGCCAACATAAATAGAATACACGTCAATAAATAAACATTATAAAACTAAAATTATGAAAACACTAAAACTAACAACAATCCTAATGCTATTTATGTTTGCCACTGGCCAAATGTTCGGCCAAAATGTAAATGCAGAGACAGAAAAGGTTGCTGTTCTTAAAGTAATGAAAACCTATAAGGATGCCCTGCAAAACTTAACCACCGAAGGTACGTTCAAATTGTTTACCAAAGATTCTGAAGTATTTGAATCTGGAGGGGTCGAGGGTTCCTATGCGAATTACATAGAACATCATTTAGGACCTGAATTGGGGCATTTCAAAAAATTTGAATTTTCAGATTATGAGATTGATGTAAAGGTAGATACGCCTTATGCTTTTACCACCGAAACTTATATTTATACTATTGTTCTTAAAGCAGATGAAAAAGGCAATACAAGAACAATAAAGAAAAAAGGAGTGGCAACATCTATCTTAAAGAAAGTGGATGGTGATTGGAAAATTATCAAAACGCATTCATCTTCTAGAAATATAAAATAATACAGAATGAGACAATATTTTTCTTTTGGCCTTTTATTGTGTGCACTTCTTTTTACAAGCTGTAAGCAAGAAATAAAAGAAACCAAAACAACTCCTGAAAGCCTAAAAACTGACACCACAACGGAGTCACCAAAAAAACCGTTGAGTCCACATACTTCAACGATGGCAATGATAGGGGATGCCCACATCCATATTGACTATTCATCACCTGGAGTAAGAGACAGGATGATTTTTGGTGGTTTATTGGCATATGACCAAGTCTGGCAAACAGGTGCGCATATGGCAACGTGGATAGAGACAGACAAGGATTTAATAATTGATGGTCAAGAACTTCCTGCTGGGAAATATGGATTCTTTACTATCCCATCAAAAAATGAATGGACAATAATTTTCAATTCCAATTGGGACCAACACGGAAAAGATGATTACGATGAAAAAGATGATGTAATACGATTTAAAGTGACACCAATTATTACAGATGAAATTACGGAGCATTTAGAATATAAAGTAAATAAGTTAAGTGAAACAGAAGGTACTATTTCTCTTGCTTGGGAAAAGGTAACGATTAGCTTTCCTTTCAAATTAAACCAATAAGATGGTCAATAGACATACAGCATTAAAAATAAGAAAAGCGCATCGTTATTTGGGCCTCTTTTTAGGTATTCAATTCCTAATGTGGACGATTAGCGGAATGTACTTTAGTTGGACAAACATTGATGACATTCACGGCGACCAATTCCGTAATATGGACTATGTGCCAAAAGCATTTGACAACCTTATTAGCCCTTCACTTATTAAAAATAATGAAGACATTCGTGATATCGAAATTAGGGATATCAATAACGAGCCGTATTATTGGATAAACAATCAACAATTATATAATGCGAGAACTGGAGAAGCAAAAAAGACAATTTCTGAAGAAGAAGCCTTGTACATAGCCAAAAACCAGATGAAGGAGAATTTAAAAGTTTCCAATATCCAAAAGATAAACGAAGTGGGTGACCATCACGAATATCGTGAAAAATTATTGCCTGCCTATGTGATATCGTATGATACCGATGAGGCTCTAAAGGCCTACGTTTCAGTAACCGATGCAAAATTTCAAACTGTAAGGCACAGGGCGTGGCGTTGGTTCGATTTTTTGTGGATGACACATACAATGGACTATGAAGGGCGAGATAATTTTAATACCACCGTTTTAAGGGCATTTTCGTTATTGGGTTTAATAACAGTATTAAGTGGATTTTTACTTTGGTATACATCATCACCAACGATTAGAAAAATAAGTAAAAAGAAAAAAAGTGAGTGAGAGTAGAAGAAAAAAACGAAAAAATGAAAGGAATAAGCATCGAACTAAAAGTGATATTTCCCGAAAAGATAAACTTATAGGGATACTGGCCATTATTATCATATTTATAATTGCTGTTATTGCCGCATATTATTATTCCCTTTCAAAAGCTGGGTTAAAGTTGTTTTAAAAAAATGAGTTCTATAATTCACATAAAAAATATGGTCTGCCCAAGATGTATATTGGCAGTTTCCCAAATTTTGGAAGAATTGAACATTACATACAAAGCCATTAAGTTAGGCGAAGTGGAGTTGGTTTCAATACTCAATGAATCTGAAAAAGAATCGTTGTCAAAAAAGCTTCAAAGTTCAGGATTTAGTTTGATTGACGACCGTAAAAGTCAACTTATTGAACAAATGAAAAATTTAGTGGTGGATAAAATCCATCATTCTTCCGAAGATTTGGACGTTAAATGGGCAGATTATATAGGGGAAAATATTCATCTTGATTATAAATATTTAAGCTCACTGTTTTCATCGGTTGAAAGTATCACCTTTGAGCAATACATTATCAACCAAAAAATTGAACATATAAAAGAACTTTTAGTTTACGACGAATTAACTTTGAGTGAAATAGCCTTTAAAATGAATTACAGTAGTGTGGCCTATTTAAGCAATCAGTTTAAAAAAACAACTGGGATGACGCCTTCACAGTTTAAAAAGGCAATTGATAAAAACCGTAAATTTTTGGATGAGATTTAAGATTTTATTTTCCTAACTTTTTAACTTAGAGATTTTATATTTGAACCTTACAATGGAGTTTGTTTCAAAAATATTATTCTTTTTTGGTGCTATTGGTGTTTTCAATAGCTTTTTAGTAAGTGCTTATTTCCTCATTAGCTATTCTTACAATAGCAAAGCCAATAGAATATTTGGTTTGTTCTTATTGGTTTTAAGTTTAAGGGTTTTGAAGTCCTTATTTTATTCTTTCTCAACTGAAGAACCAATATTTTTTCTACAATCAGGACCTTCCTTCTTTTTACTAATAGGACCATTATTTTTCTCATATATTATTAATGTAGTTAAACCTAAGATTGGTATTGCAAAATACTGGAAATTACATGTTATCATATGGCTGCTTATCGTTGTAGTACTTATTTTGGTTTTTCCTTTTAGTAGTAACTTAGTATGGAACAAAACAACTTTACTGCCATTAGTCAACTTACAATGGATTAGTTATATCCTTTTATCTACCTATTTTCTAAAAACATCAAAAAGCAATTACCACAATATGTCTCTGCTCATAAAATGGCTTGTATTAATTACTTTAAGCATGCTCATTTTATGGAGTGTACTTTTCTTTGCAAGTTTTGATTTCTTTATTAGTGGCTCAATTGTATTTTCAATTTTGTTTTACTGTTTCTTCTTATACTTTATTTTCAATAAGAAGAGTGCTTTTCAGGTATTTAAAAAATCAAATCAAGGTACAAGTATCGATATAAATAAAAACAACGAGCTCGTTGCGTCTTTGTCCTCATTAATGAAAGATGAAAAGCCTTACAAAGATTCCAGTTTAAAATCAATAGAAGTTGCTAGCGATTTGGATATTTCGTTACACGAATTTTCCAGATTGTTAAATGAAGTTATTGGCAAAAGTTTTTCTGATTTTATAAATGAGTATAGGGTTGAAGAAGCAAAACACCTTATCACTTCAAATTCTAAATACACTCTTGAAGCTATTGGAAATATGTCTGGGTTTAACTCGAAATCTGCTTTTTACAAAGCATTCAAAAAGTTTACTGGAGTCACACCTGCAAAGTATAAAGTCTGATTTTTTAGTTCTTTTTTATAAATCAGGACATAAAAAGCGCTACTTTTTAGTGATAGTATTTAAAGAAGCAGCACATTTGAAAAAAAATAAAATGAGATACCGATTTTTTAATATTTTATTTCTTGCGTTTTTAAGTTTCTCTTCGTGTAAAGGAGAGCAGGCTAAAAATGAACCTTTAACCGAACAGACCCAATGTTACCTAGCAGATTTTGATGAGTTTGTTAATACATTGACTGAAACACATCCAGCAGTTTACAAGTTTATATCTCAACCTGATTTTAATACTCTTGCAGAAAGATTAAGAGGTGACATAAACAACACCACAACAAAACGAGATTTCATTTGGAAATTAAGTGAAGTAATTGCTTCTATTGGTTGTTCACATACATCTTTAGGGTTTTTTAATCAGCAAAGTGATTTGGTGCCAGTCGAAGATTATTTTCCTCTCCAAGTAAGATGGATTGAGAATAAACTATATGTTATTGACGCCATGATTAATAACAATAACATTGAAAAAGGACAGGAAATTACAGCAATCAATAATATTCCTGTTCTAGAAATTATCAAAACCGCTTTTAAACATATTAATTCTCAAGCTTATTTTGAAACTGCTCGCAAAGAAATGTTTAATGCATATGCAACAACTTACATTCCTTATGTTCTTGATTTTCCAAAAACCTATACTGTAACGATAAATAAGGACAAATTCAGTCTTTCAAAATTGAAAGAAAAGCCAGTGTTCCCGCCAATGATTAGTCCGAAATCTGCATGCCAAGAAACACTTTGCTTAAATGAAATTGATTACAAAACTGCTCTATTGACTATACGTTCATTTGCCTATTATGGTGAAAAAACACCAATAATCATTGATTTCTTAGACAATGCATTTAAAGACATAAAACAAAAAAACTATAAAAACTTGATTATAGATGTAAGAGGCAATTTTGGAGGAACAGCTTACGCCACTATACGTTTATTAAAACACACAATGCAAAAACCATTTCAGTATTTTGCTGATGATGGAAGTGATTTCGGCAATAAAGAGACTCAAACACCTTTTGAAAATAATTTTAATGGAAAAATAATTCTCCTAACTAGTGGATTTGGGAATTCAAGTGTTGGACACTTAGCATCTATTTATAAGGACAAAAAAAGAGTGATATTCGTTGGCGAAGATTTGGGTTCTAATCAGTTCTGCACTGCCAATCAAAAACAATTTCAGCTTACAAATACTCAAATCAAATATACAGTTGGTCAAAATATATTTTTTACGGATGTAAGAGAAACTGACGCTAGTAAAGCTATAAAGCCAGATTATGAAATCTCCCAAAGTATTGGTGACTACCTAGCTGATAAGGACGTTGTTTTAGAATTTGCAGAAGAGCTGGTAAAATATGACTAATCTAAAATCTCTAATTAATTAATTAATCATTATTTAAATTTTATAAAAACCCTAGTATTATTCTCAGACCCGTTTTCTTTGTATATTGACGGTCATAAATCTGCACGAAGCATTTGCACACAGTTAGCGACAAGTGAAAAAAAAATACGCTCTCAAATAAGTTTTAAATTAATAAGGTTATTGACCATATACAACAACATCTAAGCGAAGAACTAACACTTGAAAAATTGACAAAAACCGTAAATTTTTGGATGAGATTTAAAGTGTTTTCTCTGCTATTAATTAGGATAATTTATAATCAAAATTATATATCAATATATTTAAAAGCCGAATAAAGGCATTAAAATGAAATTAGACAGAAAGAAACATTGGGAATCAGTTTACGAAACTAAAAATCCAGACCAAGTAAGTTGGACACAAGAAACACCGAAAACTTCGCTGGAGTTTATTCATTCATTTGGGCTAAATAAAAATGCAAAAATCATCGATGTTGGAGGTGGCGATAGTAAACTTGTTGACCATTTACTTGAAGAAGGATTTAATAACATTACTGTACTAGACATTTCAGAAAGAGCAATTGCTAAAGCAAAAAACAGACTTGGAAAGAAAGCAAACAAAGTTAATTGGATTGTAAGCGACATTACCGAATTTGAGCCTCATTCGTCTTTTGATGTTTGGCACGACAGGGCAACTTTTCATTTTCTTACTACGGACCAACAGAAAAAAAAATATATTAAAATAGCGACAAAATGTGTAAGCGGTTATTTAATAATAGGAACCTTTTCGTCAAATGGACCAAGAAAGTGTAGTGGACTTGACATAAAGCAATACGACGAAGATGAATTAACTATGGAATTGAAAAATGGATTTGATAAAATACAGTGTGTAACGGAAGACCACTTGACACCATTCAACACCACACAAAATTTCTTGTTCTGTAGTTTTAAAAAACAATTGTAACGATATAAGCCAGCAACATATTTAGTTTTCGTCAATAGCAATCCCCTTTAATAACATTAAAGAGCTAAAATCTTCCTAACAATTTAAAGTTTATTATTTTAGTATTTGCTTAAATAAGAAATAAATTTACCTTTGTGTTATGGAAAATAATTCGTGTATAAGGCAACAAGCCGATTTAGAACAAATAAACCGTTGTAAAGAAACAGTTTCGGAATTAAACGAATCATTCGACTATTTGGCTAACGGTCTTTCATTGGTTGGAAATAGTGTTCGACTAAAAATTCTTTACCTACTCTTTGAGGAAAAAAGGCTTTGCGTTTGTGATTTAAGCGATATTCTCGGAATGAATATTTCTGCTATTTCGCAACATTTGAGAAAAATGAAAGACCGAAATCTATTGAAAACGGGTAGAGAAGCTCAAACAATTTTTTATTCACTCACAGCGGAATACGAAAAAATGCTGATTCCATTTTTTGAGATACTTGACAAAAACAAAATTTTAGAGACAGTATGAAAAGTGAAAACAAATTAATTGGTGCAGGTTTGTTAACTGCAATTACGGCTTCATTATGCTGTATGACACCAGTTTTGGCTCTAATCGCAGGAACAAGCGGAATTGCTTCAACATTTTCTTGGATAGAACCTTTTAGACCTTATCTAATTGGACTGACAATATTAGTTCTTGCTTTTGCTTGGTATCAAAAACTAAAACCTCAAAAAGAAATTGACTGTGAATGTGACACGGACGAAAAACCAAAATTTATTCAATCAAAAAAGTTTTTGGGAATTGTAACTGTATTTGCAATTGTGATGTTGGCTTTCCCATATTATTCAGGAATTTTTTACCCAAACACAGACAAGCAAATCATCGTAGTTGACGAATCGGACATTAAAACAACTGAATTCAAAATCAGCGGAATGACTTGTGCGAGCTGTGAAGAACACGTCAACCACGAAGTAAATAAACTTAATGGTATTATAAGTTCAAAGGCATCTTACGAAAATGGAAATGCAATCATTGAATTTGACAAAACCAAAACCAACGAAACGGATATCGAGAAAGCAATTAACTCAACAGGTTATAAAGTGACCGACAAAAAAGAAAACTAATGGAAGTCCAGTTAAAATCAGAAATTACTTGTCCAAACTGCGGACATAAAAAAATAGAGGAAATGCCAACGGAGTCCTGTCAATTCTTTTACGAGTGTGAGAATTGTAAAACAGTATTACGACCAAACGAAGGCGATTGTTGTGTCTATTGCAGTTTTGGTTCTGTAAAATGTCCTTCAATACAGCAGAAAGAAAGTTGTTGCTAAATGAGGGTGTGACAATTTAAACCTTGTAAAAATGAAAACAAAACCACATAAATTGCCCTCTGACTTGATTTCAGATATTAAAACCAGACTTAAAACATTAAGTGGCCAGATAAATGGCATTGTAAAAATGCTTGATGAAGGAAAAGACCCTGAACAAATAAATATTCAATTCAAATCCATTGACAAAGGTATCCAAAACGCACATTACCTGCTGTTGGATGAAGTATACCGTAAGGCACTTGCCATTGGAATTGTAAAGGCAGTTGACTCTTGCCCTGGAAACTGCGGCAATGAAGATAAAATTGAATATTTAAAAAGTGAATTTCCAAACCTAGAGTTGTCTGACTTGACTGACAAATTAAAAGAAATTCAAACCATTGAAAGCAGACTGAAAAACTATTCCGAAAAAAAAGTCTAAAAAAAGTTTGGAGACCCCCTACCTCTTGTCGTCATCTTTGTGGTATTAATAATTTAAACTTCAAAATAAGATGAAACGACAAATCGAAATATTTACGGCAGGATGTCCAGTATGCGAGCCTGTGGTACAATTGGTAAAAGAGACAGCAGGAAAAGACTGCGAAATTATACTTCA
>DINS01000032.1 GCA_002426015.1 Flavobacteriaceae bacterium UBA5534 | reverse complement strand
CCCATTTTACCTTGAAAAGATAAACGATTATGAATTTAAAAAAGTTTTGTTTAATTGCATTAATAGGATTAATTACACAGTTAAGTGTAGCTCAAGAAGGATTACCAATATATTCTGATTATCTAACAGATAACTATTATTTGATCCACCCATCGATGGCTGGAGTTGCTAATTGTGCGAAAGTAAGATTGACCGCTCGTAAGCAATGGTTTGGTCAAGATGATGCACCAGCATTGCAAACATTGAGTATCAATGGACGTATTGGAGATTCTCCTTCTGCAATTGGAGCAATAGTTTATAATGATAAAAATGGATATCATTCGCAAACAGGTGCCTATTTGACTTATGCGCACCATTTGATGTTTTCTCGTAATGAGATTGATTTAAATATGCTCTCTTTTGGTTTAAGCGCAGGTGTTGTACAGTATAAGTTAGATGAAACCACTTTTTTAAGTGAAGGCTTTGATCCGTTAATACAGGGAATAGAGCAAAGTGCAAGCGAGTTTAATATTGATTTTGGATTCTCTTACCATTTATATGATTTTTATGCACATGCCACGGTAAAGAATGTGTTAAACAATTCTGGTGTGAACTCCAATGAAAACGGAGTCTTTAAATTTGATAATTTAAGAACCTTCTTGTTTTCTGCTGGTAATACGTTTAGCAAGTTTGGAAGCGATTGGAGTTATGAGCCTTCCATCATGTTTATGTATAAGGATGGGACTAAAGAATCTTCAATTGATGTGAATGGTAAAGTTTACAAGAAAATGGATTTTGGCAAACTATGGGGAGGATTATCATACAGAAGAAGTTTAGATGGTGCTGAATTTTTAGATGGATCTGGTGTTAGTAGTCAAAAGCTTCAATATTTTACGCCTTTTGTTGGTGTTGATTATAATAATTTTGTTTTTGCGTATACATATTCATATCAAGCAAATTCTGTAGTGTTTAATAATGGTGGTTTTCACCAACTAACACTTGGATATAACTTTAATTGTAGACGAGAGAAATACGAATGTAATTGTCCTGCAGTTAACTAATAAAAAAAGCCTCGTTTTTACGAGGCTTTTTTATTTGCGTTAGTGGTTGAAGAGACATCCTTTTATAGCTTTTTTTGCTATAAAAGATATAGCTAAAAACACGACCGCTTTTTGTGACAAACTAAAAGTGGTAACGCCCAAATTTATTGCCAGCTATATTTTTTTGCCTTTGCTTGTGTTTTTATGGCGTTTATCATTGCGTTTTCTAAACCATTAGTATCGTCTTTTTGTTGTTGAAGAATGTACAATCTTCTTTTTTCATTGAGTTTTTGAATTTCTTCTTGTATTGCATTTCGCTCTTCGCTTTTTTTAGCAACGAAGGCTTTAATTTCAACCTTTGATTTTCCTTTTAATTCAGCAGGTAATTCACTGTCTTTTAAATCTTCATATTTGAAAGATTTACTTTTTTCGGCATCTACTAAATCCCAAGAGTCGTTTTTATATAAATGAGAGCTTTTACTCACAGTTCGACTAACAGCATTGGCTTCACTATAACCCTTTGCGTTTTCGTCTTGCTCTGATTGTAATGCCATTTTTTGACGACCTACACTACCATAAGCAACATAAGTATTATTTAGTTTTTTATTTAACTGAAGAATTTGGTCGTCGTAAGGTGATGCTACATAAGTTGTAGTGTGATTATGATTTATAGCCATATAATCACCATGTGCTAAATCTGCTCCATCTTTCCAATATCCTGAAATACCTTGATTATAATCGCCACAAAAAATAGTATTAACGGTTACGTCTTTATTGTGAGCTAATTTTGCTGCTTCTTTATAGCTAATATTACCTTGAGTAAAAGGCTCGTTACCTGCTATGAAAATAAGTTTAAGGTCGTCTGGGTTGTTTCCCCAATTGAGTTGGTTTAATGACGTTTGTATAACATGTCCGCAGTATTCATTACCTCCATTGGTGGTTAATGAAAAGAGCTGTTTTGATATTTCATCTAAATCACTGCTAAATGCTAAAACCTGACGAATAAAGCCTTCATCACCATTTAATCTGTCGTTACCATATTCATACAAAGCGATTTGTAAATTGGGTTTACTGTCGTCACATTTTGCATAAGATAACTCGTTAACAATTTCCCAGAGCTGTGCTTTTGCTTGGTCTATTAAACCATCCATACTGTTGCTTGTGTCTAATAATAACGCAACTTTTATGAATTGCTTACTTGGTTCGTGAATAGCAGTTTCGGCTATTGCTAAATCTTTCTCGTTTGTTTTTTTTGTGTTAGCATTGCAGGATAATAACCCAAAAAGGCATAAACCTAATGCTGTTGTTTTTAAAATAGTTTTCATAGTATTTCTAATTTTTAATTTGTTTTTAATTCTTTAACATCAATGGTTCCGTTTGGTGAAACCACATAATATTTGTGTGTAGTTTCGGTTTTAGTAACGGTTTTTACTTCTTCTTTTGGTTTTGGTGTTAGTTGTATTTTTATATTCATTCCAATTTGAGTCACTGGTTCTAAAATGGAAGGATTGATAACAATATCATAATTCTCGTAGGTTAAAGGTTGGTAGTAATATGAGGTTTGTTTTTTTGCTGTTAGCACACCTCTTTTTTTCTGAAAAGCTTCAAATGAGATGCTGTTAAATGCTTGATAGCTTTGGTAAAAATCTTTTGGGAAATAGCAATACTTATCATCAGCCATAGAGATGTTATAATTAGATAAATCGAAACCTAGAGCTTTATAATAAGCTCTTTTGTCTTCAATTAGTTTTAAAAGTTCGGTTTGTATGTTTTTATATACTTGCGCAATGTTTTCTATAAAATAATCGACCTTAACCAAATTATAAACTTCACTTTCTGCACAAGCCGTTAGGATGTCTTCAAACTGATCAGTTTTAGTAAACTGAATGTGAATGTTTTGTTGTAGTTCAAACCCTTTTGGGACTTCTGTGTAAGTTTTGCTGAATAGTTTTTTTTGAACTTCTACCTCATAATTTGGAACGAAGGAAATGACATCTATTACCACATCTTTATTTAAAATGCCTATTGTATTAAGCTTGTTTTTAATTTTATTAATACGTGTATTCATCATCATATTCGTGCTATCTGCAGTAGAGCCAATTTGTGACACATTAAATATGGCTGTATATGTAGTGGCTTTTACATTTTGAAGCGCTTTTACATCTATATAAAGAATGTTACTTGGGTTTAATGGGTTGTTAATTCGTTGTTGTACTACTGGGTTGTAAATAGTAGCATTGCCACTACTTAAAATATTCTGCCTCGAAATTTGAAAATCGTTATCATCATAATTGCCTTTGTGTTGCGAATAAAAATCAAGAGCAATAAATAGTAGAAGTAATGTTAGGATTTGTTTTTTCATTTTCATTTGTTTTTTGATTAATGCAGTAAATCTAGAAGCAACTTTTTTAGATAAAAAACCAGAATGAGTGAATGATTAATATGAATGAGTAAGACAGTACAAAAAATGAGTGAAGCCTTGTTGTTTTGTTGACAATAGATGAAAAATTGAAAATGAGCATTTTATTTACTCAATTAAAGTATGTAGTTTAGCTTTAATGAATTCCGATAGCGATTTCTAAAACAGATTGATGAAGCAATTTTTTAAATATCTAATCATTTTCTTCTTATGTGTAGTGTCACTTCAACAGCTGAATGCACAACAACAAAACGTTGAGCGTCGTGCTGAAAGCCCATTGTTTGAAGTGAGAGGCTCCATTAGAGAAAGTGACACTTATAAGCCAATCTCTAAAGTGAATATAGAGGTCAATGGAGGTGCATATGCAGTAACAGGTGAGGATGGTAATTTTAGGATCAAAGTAAGAACAGGCGATGAACTCATTATACGCCATAAAGATTTTGAAACCGTTTACTATACAATAAAAGACGATCAGCGAATAACCGTTCAGGTTAGACCAGTAGTTGAGACGATTCAAACCGACTCAAAATACAAAAAAAGTGTAAAGTCATTCAATTCAATGATAGATTCGGCTTCGGTGTATTTAAAAAAAGATGCTGAAAAAAGTATTCAGTTTGTCACAGATGCGCTTTCGCAAAGCACTTCGGTAAAACAAAGTGGTGAAGCTTATGAAATGCTTGCTGATATCAACATGTATTGGAAACAATATGATTTGGCAGTTTCCAATTATAGAATCAGTCTTCAAAATGATAGCTCAAACGAAGTAAAATTAAAATTGGCAAAAGCCTACGAGCTCAATAAAAATTATCAAGAAAGCATTGATGTTTATAAAGGAATCAAAAGTTCAGAACTTTCTAATTGGCAGTTGACCAGTTTACATGAAGGTTTGGGAGATACGTATGTTGCCATAAAAAAATATGATTTAGCCATCGAAACCTATAAAAAAGGGCTAGCTGTTGCTCAAAAACATTTGATTGCCCCAAAGGTTACGGACTTAAATTCCAAAATCGCACAAGCTTACAATGCATCTGGTAAAACTGATAAAGCAAAAAATTATTTTGAAAACTCACTCAATTTGGCTTCAAAAGAAAACAAAACCAGGGCGTTAAAAGAGAAAATCACTGTTGCCGATTTTCAAAATACAAATATGGGTTATGTTGATGAAATTGAATTACGAAAAGAGGCTCTTAAAGATATTGAGGACATTGAAAAAGATTCTGTTATAGATAATGAAAGCGCATTAACATCCCAAAAGCAAAATTACAAAATTGGGAATGCCTATTTTATGCAAAAGGACTACGCCAATGCGATTCCTTACTTGCAGAAAAGTATCTCTGAAGCGTCTAAAAAGGAGGATTTAATTGTTCAAAAAGATGCAACTCGTAAGTTGTCTGACGTTTATTATGATGCTGGCGACTACCAAAAAGCATTGCTCGCTTATCAAGAATATACCGAAGTTGTCGATCAACTATACATAAAAAAAGAGCAAGAGTTATCTCAAGCTGCACGATTTAATAGAAATATAGCCGAAAAGCAAAACCGAATCTTAAGTCTAGAAAATGACAGACAACTGTCGCAGAGCCAATATCAATTAACAACCGAGCGCAATAAGAGTCAACAACTTATCATTTATTCCTTAATTGGAGGATTGTTGCTCTTGTTGGTAACCGCTTATTTCATGTACAAGTACATAAAACAACAACGATTAGCCAATAACTTGTTAGCTTTAAAATCGTTACGAAGCCAAATGAATCCTCATTTTATTTTTAATGCACTTAACTCTGTAAACAGTTTTATTGCATCAAATGATGAGCGAACAGCAAATAAGTACCTATCCGATTTTTCGCAATTAATGAGAGCAGTTTTAGAGAATAGTGATGAAGATTTTATTCCATTAAGTAAAGAAATTGAATTGCTAGAACTCTATGCCAAGTTAGAACATTTCAGGTTTAAAGATAAGTTTGATTACGATATTACTGTAGATAAATCAATTAATATTGAGGAGTTTCAAATTCCGCCAATGCTATTACAACCATATATAGAGAATGCTGTGTGGCATGGCTTACGCTATAAAACTGAAAAAGGACAACTAAGTATCAACATTGCTAAAAAAAGTGAAGATGAAATCACTATCACTATTGCAGATGATGGCATAGGAAGAGCGCGTTCAAAAGCTTTGAAGACAGAAAACCAGAAAAAGCAAAACTCCAAAGGAATGGGTAATATTAAAAAGCGAGTTGCAATTCTTAATGAAATGTATAAAGATAAAGTAGATGTATTTGTTGATGATTTTCAAGCCACTGAAGATTCTGGAACCAAAGTTGTTGTGACACTTAAAAAAGATTAAATGAAACATTTATGACTATGATAAAGTCAAACAAAAATATGATTATATAGATGTTACATGTGACCTTATAAAAACAATAAATAATACACATGAAATTAAATGCCATCATTGTCGAAGACGAAGAAACTAGTAGAGAAATTTTAAAAAATTATCTCAAAAAATACTGCCCGAATGTAAATGTTTTGGGAGAAGCTTCTAATGTAGATGAAGCGTTAATACTTATACGAAACAATGATTTAGACCTCGTGTTTCTTGATGTAGAAATGCCTTATGGAAATGCTTTCGATTTGCTTGATAAAGTTGGCGATATTAATTTCGAAACCATTTTTGTTACCGCTTATAACCATTATGCAATAGAAGCATTAAACGCGCATGCGTCATACTATTTAATGAAACCAATTTCAATTGATGAACTTATTAAGGCTGTCGATTATGTTACCGAAATAAAAACTAAAGAAGATGCATTGCAAGACCAAGTGTTAATACCAAAAACCAATAATGTTAATGGTAAAATAACAATACCACAACAAGATGGTTTTGAGGTTATAAATACTTCAGATATTTTATATTGCAAAGCAGACGATAACTATACCGAAATTTATCTTAACACCAATAAAAAGAAACTAGTTAGCAAAACATTAAAGTATTTTGAAGATGCATTAAACGATACAAACTTTGCAAGAGTCCATAAATCGTATTTAGTTAATGTCAACGAAATAGTGAAGTACGTTAAAGGAAAAGGAGGAAGCGTTGTATTAAGTAACGGAAAAGAAATTATGGTTTCTGCCTCAAAAAAATCAGAATTATTATCATATTTTAAATCATAAAAAATGCCAATTATAAAACCAGTAAACGGAAAATCTCCACAAATTCCAGAAGATTGCTACATAGCAGAAAATGCTACTATTGTTGGCGAAGTTACAATGGGTAACCAATGTAGTGTTTGGTTTAATGCTGTAATACGAGGAGATGTACACTACATAAAAATGGGTAATAAGGTTAATGTTCAAGATGGAGCAGTGATACATGCTACCTATCAAAAATCACCAACAACAATTGGTAATAATGTGTCAATTGGGCATAATGCGATAGTACATGGTTGTACAATTCACGACAACGTGCTTATTGGTATGGGAAGCATTGTAATGGACGACTGCGTTGTGGAGAGTAATAGCATAATTGCAGCAGGAGCTGTGGTGACTCAAAACACAAGAGTAGAAGCAGGAAGTATTTACGCTGGAGTTCCAGCCAAAAAAGTAAAAGATATCAGTAAAGAATTGATTTCTGGTGAGATTGATAGAATAGCCAATAATTATGTTAAATATTCAAGTTGGTTTAAAGAGTAGTTTTTGGGCGTTACCCTTTTTCGCATAAGCTGCAAAGGGTCGTGCTTTCGCCAGTCGCTCTTTTCAAGGAGCTCCAACAAAGGCTCAATCACTAACGCAAAAAATAATAATAGTTATCAAATACAAAAAAAACAGGCTGTCAATTTTTGACAGCCTGTTTTTGATTTTTTGCCATTAATCTAAAAAATGAAATATTACTCTTTGATTATCTTTTTAGTGATTTTCCCTTCATTTGAGTAGATATTCAACAAATACATTCCTGCATTTAGTTCAGAAACATCAATTTGTTTGTTAGAAATATTGTTGAGAGCGACTGTCTTAACAAGTCGTCCGTTGATGTCCATAATATCTACTTTAGACACATCTAAATTGTTGGACACAGATAAATTTAAAATGTGTTTCACAGGATTTGGATATACTGTAACGGTTGGACTTGCTAATGAGACTTCAGGAACTCCCAACGCCTCTACAGCAGTTGCGGTTGCGGTGTATCCATCAAATTTAACAACGGTAACTACAGTGTTATTTGTGCCTCCAACAAGTATAAAGTCGGCTTCTAATGGGTCTACGCCAATTTCGGTACCAATAACACCTCCATAAAAGCCTGTTCCTTTCCAAATAACCTGTCCTGTTGTTTTGTTGAATGAAAACCCAATTCGATACCAAGTGTTTGCAGTAAGCACCAATCCACCAGTTACCAAATTAAAAGAGTAAGTATTAATGGTCCCATTGTTATTGTAACGAGCTAAACCCGTTAAGATTTTTGTTTCATGTATAAACTGAAAGCCAGCCATAGTTTGACCTGCGGCATTAAACAATCTCATCCCTGTTGAACTTTTACTAGTAGTAGCAGGCCCTGTAAAAAAATCATATTCAATATCCAAAATATTGTTTCCTGAAGTTCTTGCAGCCCAAGCAGTATTTAAGCCATCTTTCCAAACATATCTGGTGTCTGTGGCGTTTGCTGGTCCCGTAATTTGTAAAACTTTCACATAAGGACCGCTTACTTCATTAACAATTTGAAAATTGGAATTGGCACCAACTGCAGTGTAAGTAAGCCAGCCGCCTTGACCAGCAGTTACTCCTGTGATGTCGGTTCCGACGTTGCCAATGGTCAATGCATTAAAATTCTCTGATTGTAATGATTGGGCATTAGCAAAAAAACATCCAGAAATGAATGTTACTAAAAGTAAAGTTTTTTTCATATAGATTAATTTAAAATTTAAGCTAATGTATATAATAATCCAATACAAAAATTAGTCAGAGTAAAAAATATTTTTCTGTTAAAATTTTAACAATTTTAACAAATCTAAAAAATATAAATCACTGATATTCAAAAATATACGTGTAACGTGTTATATATTTAAATTCATTCTAAATAAAAAGTAGTAAAAATAAGCTAGATTTTTCAAGTATAAAAAATCTAATAATTAAAATTTTAAGTATTCTACTTTAAATTTTTTATTTAAGATATCATCTAGAACATAAACATTACCATTAGTAAAAAATTGATTTTTTGGTTTGGTGACTTTAGTGTTTAATAGCTGATGTTTTTCTAAAATGGCTTTGGTTTGTTTGGCGACAGCTTCGCCAGAGTCAATGATTTTTACTTGTTTTGGGAGCATATCCATTAATAAGGGAATTAGATATGGGTAATGTGTGCAGCCCAAGACCAAATAATCGATGTTGGCATCGATCATAGGTTTAAGATAGGTTTCCAATAATAATTTCATTTCTTCACTATCCGATTTTCCTTCCTCAATTAAATCGACAATGCCTTTACCGACCTGTTCTATGACATTGATTCCATTACTGTATAAATCTGTTGTGCGATGGAACAGCTCGCTAGAGAGGGTTCCTTTGGTGGCCAAAATGCCAATGGCTCCAGTTTTGGTTTGTAGAGCAGCAGGTTTTATAGCTGGTTCAATGCCTATAAAGGGAATATCATAGGTGGCTCTTAAAATTTTTATGGCATTTGTGGTAGCTGTATTGCATGCAACAACAATAAGTTTGCATCCTTTTTTGATGAGCAATTCGGTATTTTTTTTGCTTAACGCGATGATTTCTTCTTTGGTTTTATTACCATAAGGAGCGTTGAAACTGTCAGCAAGATATATAGTATGCTCGTTGGGCAAAAGCGCATGAATTTCTTTAAAAATTGATGTGCCACCAATACCAGAATCAAAAATACCAATAGGTTGTGTACTCATATTGCAAAAATAAAAAAAGCCACTTGTTAGAAAGTGGCTTCGTATAATTTTATTTAAAAATAAATTAGAATCCTAATTCTTTTTTAACATCGACCATAAGGTCTTTACCATCAGCCAACAATACGCCAGATCCTTGTGTAGAGTCTAATACATATTGAAAACCTTGTGCTTTGGCAACTTTTTGAATAGCTTCTTTAGCTTTATCAAATATTGGCTTTAATAATTCGCTTTCCTTTTTTTGGAGGTCTTGTTGAGCCTGTCCTTGAAATTGACGAATACTTTGCTCCATAGTTTGCACTTCTTGAGCTCTTTTTGAGTTTTCTTCTTCAGTTTTGGTATCAACTTCAGCTTGGTATTGTTTTAGCTTATTTTGATATTCTGTTGCCATTTCTTGAATTTGAGCCTCATATGCTTTAGAAAGCTTTTCTAATTCTGCTTTTGCAGTTTTCATTTGCGGCATTGCTTCAATCAATTCATTGGTATTAATATGTGCAATTTTACTTTGTGCATTGGTGAAACTAGTTGCTCCAACAAAAAGTAAGGCTGCAAATAAAAGGGTTTTAAATTGTTTCATTTTCGAAATTGTGTTACGTGTTATAAATTATTGTTTGTTATTATTTAGTTATTATCTGGTACTGAATCGTTTTCTTTAGTTTTTCCTTCGCGTTCTTCCTTCGCTTTTTTACGTGCAGCAAGAATTTTTGCTTTACGTTCTTCTAATTCTTTTTTTCGTTGTTCTCTGTCACTTAATGCTTTGGCCTTTTTATCTTCTGCTGTTTGCTCTGTTGTTTTTCCTGCTTCTGATCCGGCTTTAGGTACCGCATTTTTTGCTGATGTGCTATCATTAGGATTATTTGCTTGTTCACGTTCTTCTTTAGCTTTTGCTCTATCTTCAATTATTTTTTGTCGTCTGGCTTCAGCTGCTGCTTTTAACGAATCTCTCGTTTTTAATTGAGCATCCTGACGTTCTTTAATTGCTTTTTCGCGTTCAGCCTTTTTGTCTTCAATTGCTTGTTGTCTTGCATCTAACTCTTCATTGATTACTGGGACAACATCTTCTTTTTCTGCTTCTCGTCTTTCGGCTTTTGTTTGTGCTTGTGTACGTTTTGATGAACGCGTGATGCTTCTTAATACCAATTCGCTGATATCAAAACGTTCAGCAGAATATAACATCACTACATCGGCCGATTTGTCAAATATAAAATCATATTGTTTGTTGCCTGCAATTTCTTGTACTGCTGCAAAAATCTGATCTTGGATAGGCTGAATCAATTGTTTCTTTTGAATCATTAAATCACCATTTGGGCCAAATCGTTTTTGTTGATAGTCCAATATTTCTGCTTCTTCAAACGCAATGTCTTCTAAACGTTCTTCGTATAGTTCTTTTGTCAAAAGGACACTTTCACTATTAAGTTGTTTTTTCTTCGTGTCAATTGCTGTTAGGCGTTGTTCAATTTCTGCTTTCCAGTCTTGAACCTTTTTTTCTAATTGAGCAGTTGCATCTTGATACTCTGGGACGTTTTGAAGAATATATTCGGTATCTATATAGCCTATTCTAACACCTCGTTGAGCATTAGATATAAAGCTAGTTAGACTTATCATTACCATTAAAAAAAGAACTTTATGTTTCATCTGTTTATAATTTTATGATGTATTGTTATCAATTCTAAAAAATGACAGACAGATGTTACTCGTGATCCTGCCTTGTTATTATTTTTCAAATTAACGAAATAAATTCTAAAAAATTTTAACACTAGGGCTAAATCATTAAAGTTACATTAGAAAATATCGTGCCAAAGTTAAAATTGTTGTCCAATAATAAAGTGGGTTTCCCAACCATTCTTAACTGTTTGGCCAGGCAGGGCATCGAATCCATGACCGAAATCGATACCTAGCAATCCAAATGCTGGCATAAAAATACGCAATCCCATACCTGCAGAACGATTGATGCTAAATGGGTTATAGTCTCTAAAGTTGTCGAATGAAGCACCTCCTTCAACAAAACCTAGAGCATATATTTTTGCTTGTTGACCAAGTGTAATTGGATAACGAAGTTCTAAAGAAAACTTATTGTAGATTGTCCCTCCATCTTGCGATGATAATGATTGGTTAGGGTAGCCACGCAAAGCAATGGATTCTCTTCCGTCTAAAGAATAGTTGCCCAAACCGTCACCTCCAACAAAGAAACGTTCAAAAGGAATCACCCCTCTATTGTTGTTATAGGCGCCAAGGAATCCAAATTCTAAACCAGATTTGATAACTAATTTGTCAACAACTTTGGTGTACCAGTCTGCTTTGAATTTTACTTTATAGAATTCTAACCATTTGTAACGCTCTTGATCTATTTCTGCAACTCTATCATTGGCTGCAATATAAATAGGATCTGTTGTACTACTTGCGTTATCTCTAATTTCCAATTGTTCGTCATATTCCCTAGAAAGAGCGTCATAGTCTACGTTATTTAACAATGAATAAGGGACAGATAGTTTTGCTGTAACAGAAAAACTAGAACCTCCCATTGGATAGATTGGATCGGTAAACGTATTATTTCTACTTAAGCCTATGGTATAGGCTAAATTGTTTGAATAACCATTACCAAAGGTAAATAGCCCAGTGTTGTAGTTTTTTAAATCGTAATGTTGAAAACTAACAGCTTGCGATAATGTAAAATAATCATCTGGAACAGATAAACGCTTAGCTAAACCGACTGAAATACCAGTAATATTGAATCGTTTGCTTTTATCGGCATCTCTTGTTATAGGATTATATAAAAATTGCTTGGTATGTGATAATGATGTTGTTAGTTGAACAGGTCGTTTTCCGCCTAACCATGGTTCGGTGAATGAAAAACTATAAGTTTGGTAAAAACGACTTGCCTGTAAACGTAAGGCTAAACTTTGACCGTCACCAGCTGGGACAGGTTTGTAAGCGTCTTTTTTGAAAATATCCTTGATGGCAAAATTGTTGAAAGACAAACCAAGTGTCCCAATGAAACCACCTCCACCATAACCACCTTGTAGTTCTATTTGGCTCCCTCCACGCTCAACAACAGAATACTCCATATCTAAAGTTCCATCATTTGGGTTTGGGTTTTTAAAGTTTGGACTTAATTCTTGGGCGTCAAAATAACCCAACTGACCTAGTTCTCTAATAGTACGAACAACATCTAGTTTGCTGTACAATTGTCCAGGACGTGTGCGCAACTCTCTATAAATAACATGGTCATTGGTTTTATCATTCCCTACAACGGTTACGTTATTGAAATAAGCTGGTTTACCTTCCGATATTCTGATTTCCATGTCAATTACGTTTCCATCAGCACTGACTTCGACAGGGTTAATACTAGAGAATAAATATCCAGTGTTTTGGTAAAGGTTGGTAATATCTTCAGCATCTGGTTTTGAGTCATCTGCAATTCTCTTTTTTAACTCCACACCGTTGTAAGTATCTCCTTCTTTTATCCTTAAAATACTATTTAATTGTTGGTCTGTATAGACACTGTTTCCGACAAAAGTGATTTTTCCGAACGTGTATTTCTCCCCTTCTTCAACATTAATATTAATTGATATCGTGTTATCTCCATTATTGATTATTGAATCTGATAAGATTCGAGCGTCTCTGTAGCCATTTTCTTTGTACTTGTCGATAAGGCTTACCAGGTCTTCTTTGTAGTTGTCTTTGATATATTTAGAACGCTTTAGTAATCGAATAGGATTCTTTTGTTTAGTGTTTTTCATGACTTTACGAAGCTTCTTATCGCTGAATTTTTCGTTGCCACTGAAGGTAATATCTTGAACTTTTATTTTTTCACCTTTATCGATGTTTATAATCATATTCACTCTGCTTTTTTCAATAGAGTCTTTAACTTCGATAGTATTGATGATTACGTTGGTATTATAAAAACCATCTTTTTTGTATTTGTTGGTCAGATAGTTTTTGGTAGTTGTTAACAGGTTTTCGGTAACTTTTACACCTTTGTTAAGTTTGTTGTCTTTTATTAAAGCTTCCTTTTTGGACTTTTTCACACCTTTTATTTCTACTTCGTTAAGTTCTGGCAAATCAGCTAGACTTATCTCTAAATAGGCAATATTATCTTCAGTCTTTATAAGGTAAATTTCAATACTGCTAAACAAATTAGATTTCCATAATTTTTTTAATGCGTTACTAATGGTTTCACCTGGAATCATTATTTCTTCACCTTTGCGCAGACCAGAATAGGTAACTACAGTTTGGGGGCTAAAGGTTGTATTTCCTGTGACTGTAATATCGCCAATGACATATTTTTTTCCATTATTGAATTCAATATCTTGTGCAGTTATTGAATTTGTGAAAATAAAAAGTAGGGTAATGAAAAATGTGTTGATGTAAGTTTTCAAAGGTATTTTGTTAGCTAAGTTGTTCACTTGTTTTTCCAAATCGTCGTTCTCTGTTTTGATAATTAATCAAAGCATCGTATAAATCTTGTTTTTTAAAATCTGGCCAAAGTATAGGTGTAAAGTATAATTCGGCATAAGCAATTTGCCATAAAAGGAAGTTGCTTATTCGTTGTTCACCACTTGTTCTGATTAGTAAATCTACGTCAGGCAAATTGTGCGTGTAAAGATGCTTATTTATAATGGATTCGTCAATAGTTTCGACGGAAATTATATTATTTTTAACTTTATGGCTTATCTCTTTCATGGCAGTTATTAACTCTTCGCGCGAGCCATAGCTTAGGGCGAGAGTTAAAGTCATTCGGTCATTAGTTTTTGTTTTGTCAATAACTTCTAGAAGTTCGGCTTTAGCTTTTTTTGGCAAATCATTAAGATTGCCAATGGCGGAAAGTTTGATGTTGTTGTCCTGTAAAGTTTTGATTTCTTTTTTGAGTGACTTTACCAAAAGCTTCATTAAGGTTTGAACTTCTAGCTTTGGTCGGTTCCAGTTTTCAGTTGAAAACGCATAGAGTGTTAAATGTTTGATACCAATTTCGGCACTTGCTTCTACAACTTCTCTCACAGCTTTGGTTCCGTTTTCATGACCAATGACTCGCATAAAACCTTGTTGTTTTGCCCAACGGCCATTACCATCCATAATGATGGCTAAATGATTTGGCAATTTGCCTTGTAGTATTTGGTTTTTACTATTCATCTAATAACTGCAATAACATGGTCTTTGACCAAAAGTATAGGTTAATGTTAGTCCTGTAAACGTGTACCAATCATTACTGTTCAGGTTTCCGAAGCTAAATCCTTGTCGATAAGGTGCATCTGGCACACTGCCATCAATTTCATCAGAAAAGGTATAGCGAACACCTATTTCGGCAGCTAAAATGAGATGATCGGTAACTGTTGTCTTGAATCCTAATACCATAGGTATGCCATAAGCCCAACTATTTGTATTTTCGGAAGTCAGTACGCCGTTTTGATCAAAATAAAAGTTTTCGTGCCTAGCTGTTGTAATTCCAGTATATAAATAAGGCGTCGACTTATTGCCATTGCCATGCAGGTTAAAATCAAAAAAAGTAAATTCCATTCCAGCAGAAATTTCAAGTAAATTACTATCAAATTCATAACCGCGCTCTATACGTCTTGGGTCGCTAGACTTGCTATCATCACCTACAAGGTCGGCATATATAATAGAAACTCTCCACGAATGTCTTGGACTTCGGTTCCATTTTAATATTGCTCCAAGAGCGGGGCTGTTAGGTGCAATATATTTGGTATCGCCAACATCTCCTATAAAATTACTTCCACCTGCAAAAACACCAATTTCATAGATTTGGGCTTGGCTAGTTTGAACAAATAGAACACTAAATAAAAATACGATTATGTACCTCATAAATTTTTAAAAGTTTGCAAATATAATAAATATGAATTGCCTATAATAATTTGAGACAAATAGTATTACAGATAAACAGTATTTATAAGGTTTTATTGTTTAATTGCGCTTATCTTCTCCCCAAAGTAATTTTTTGCGGAGGGTATCGATAAAACTTTCGCTTATGAGCTCGACCATCTTTATTTTGAAGGGTGCTTTTTTGATGGTGACGATGGTGTCGTTATGTAAAGTGGCTATTCTGGAGTCTAAAGATATTAAGTATTGGTCTTCTCTTCCATCCACTTTTAGTTGTATTTCGGTACTGTCTGGAATGACCAATGGGCGAGCATTCAAATTATGTGGCGCTATAGGTGTTAGCACAAAACTGTCTGCATCTGGTGAAATAACGGGTCCACCACAACTTAACGAATAGCCTGTTGAGCCTGTAGGTGTTGAAATAATCAAACCGTCAGCCCAATATGATGTAAGATATTCTTCATTTAAATGTGTTTCGACTTTAATCATCGAAGTCGTATTTTTTCTGCTGACCGCAATTTCGTTTAGTGCAAAATTGGTTTCGACAATGTCGTTGTTTTTTGGATTGGTTTCAATGCTCAATAATGTGCGTTCAGAAATTTTATAACGTTTTTCGAGTATCTGATTAATGGCATCATCAATATCATCAGTCTGTATGGTAGCCAAAAACCCAAGTCGACCTGTATTGATTCCGACAATAGGGATGCCTAAATCTCTGACATAAGTGACGGCTCTTAAGATGGTACCATCACCTCCAATGCTTATGAGTAAATCAAAGGAGTTATCTAATTGGTCGAATGTTTTAAAATTTGCAAACTTTTTATCTTGTTGAGAAATAAGGTTGTAATAATCCCTTTTTATGTGGACATCTATATTTTTATGGGTAAGTGCCACAAGAAGTGTATCAATGCTAGATAGCGTATTGATATGGTAAAATTGACCGTAGATTGCTATCTTCATTGTTTATATGTCAAGGTATTTTCTCAAATATTCTGAACGTTCTTTTAGACTTTCTATATAGGAGTCTTCTTCATGTCCTGATACAATGTTGTAACTATAGCGTCTAAAGGTCTGTATCACATCATTCAATCCACTATTGCCAATTTTTATGGTTATTTGAATGACGTCACTTTCCATTTTCGAGATAAAAGCACCTAAAAGCTTTGCTTCATTTGATTCCACAATTTGGCTGATTTCACTGAATGAGTAATCTTGTATTCCTTTCTCTATAATCAAAATACCTCCAGGTTCTGCAAAAAAAGGAGTTTCATTAAACAAACCGATAATGTCGTTTAACTCATAATAACCCAAATAGGTGTTTTTTTCATTCAAAACAGGCATAATATTGCACGAATTTTGTGCAAATGCCTCCAAAACATCCAACCAAGTGGTATGTGACCGAACATAAAACCCTTCAAAAGCATAATTGCAATCTGCGATAGTTCGGTCGCCTTCAAAGCAATAAGCGTCGTTTTCAGAAATACAACCCATATAAACACCACCATTTTCAATTGGCACATGTGAATAGGTAAGTTCATTGAACATCATTTTAAGGTCACTGACCTTGTCATTAATGTTGAGGGGTTTTATATCGTTTAGTATGTATTGACTTAATGGCATCTTCTCTATTTATCTAATGCAAAATAATTAAAAATAACTACAAAAAGCGTTATCTACTTTGTATTTTTGTTTGCTCAAAGCGAAAGTTGATGACAAAGTTAAGTGTAAATATTAATAAGATTGCAACCTTAAGGAATGCTAGAGGAGGTGATGTACCAAATTTGGTTCAGTTTGCTAAAGATGTTCAGAATTTTGGAGCACAAGGGATTACGATTCATCCACGTCCAGATGAGCGTCATATTAGGTATCAGGATGTATATGATTTAAAACCTATAGTGACTACTGAATATAATATTGAAGGCAACCCAATTCAGCAATTTGTTGATATGGTTTTGGAAGTAAAGCCCACTCAAGTAACATTGGTGCCAGATGCTGAAGATGTATTGACTTCTAATGCAGGTTGGGACACGATTAAGCATAAAGAATTTTTAAAGGATGTCATTGTAGAGTTTAAACAGAACGGTATAAGGACCTCTATTTTTGTCGATCCGGTTTTAAAACAGATAGAAGGAGCCAAAGCCACTGGGACTGATAGAATAGAATTATATACCGAGTCGTTTGCGCACCATTACAATTTGGGTGACGAAATGGCTGTAAAACCTTATAGCGATTGTGCTGTTTTAGCAAGCTCACTTGGTTTAGGTATTAATGCTGGGCATGATTTGTCGCTTGATAACATTAAGTTTTTTAAGAATAATGTCCCTGACTTACTAGAGGTATCTATTGGGCACGCACTCATTTCTGAAAGTTTGTATTTGGGGATTGAAAATGTGATTAACATGTATTTGCATCGATTGAAATAATGATTCTTCACTCAAACATACTAGGTCAAGGTCAGCCCTTTGTTTTTCTTCATGGTTTTTTGGGCATGAGTGACAATTGGAAAACCTTGGGTACTAAATTCAGTGAAGTTGGTTACGAGGTTCATCTTTTAGACCAGCGCAATCATGGTCGTAGTTTCCATAGTGATGCATTTAATTATGAAGTGATGGTCGAAGACCTTAAGCATTATTGTGATGAGCACCAACTTAAAGATATCATACTATTAGGCCATTCCATGGGAGGGAAAACTGCAATGTTGTTTGCTGTCGAATATCCAGAACTGGTCTCAAAACTGATTGTTGCCGATATTTCACCTCGTTTTTATCCAATCCATCATGATGCAATTTTAAATGGATTGTCAGCATTAGATTTTAAAACCATCAAAAGTAGAGGTGAGGCAGATGACATTTTGAAACGCTATGTTTCTGATTTTGGTACGCGACAATTTCTACTAAAAAACCTGTATTGGAAAACTAAAGACGAATTGGCCTTGCGATTGAATCTCGAAGTGCTCAAGGACACTGTAAGTGAAGTTGGTGAGGCTTTGCCGATACATTCTAAATTTGATAAAGACACCTTGTTTTTGCGTGGTGACAGATCAGAATACATAGCATTGTCTGATGAAGCATTGATCACATCTCATTTTCCAAAAGCACAAATTGTTACCATTAGCAATGCTGGCCACTGGTTGCATGCCGAGAACCCTACAGATTTTTATGATGAGGTCAGTAAATTTTTAGGTTAGTTAAAATGGCTTCACTATATTTATATTCATAAAAATAAAAAATCATGAATTTAATTATCAGACTATTGCTCACAGCTATTGCTGTGATTGTATTGGCTAAATTTTTACCAGGTGTTGAGGTTGCCAGTTTCCTGTCGGCAATTATCGTCGCTGTGGTATTGGCCATTTTAAATGCCATCTTAAAACCGATTTTAGTCATATTAACACTGCCAATAACAATTGTCACTTTAGGCTTGTTTTTATTGGTAATCAATGCGGCAATCATTCTTTTGGCAGACAAACTATTAGATGGTTTTGATGTGCCAGGAGGTTTTTGGGTAGCGATGCTATTTAGTGTCCTGTTATCCATACTTCAATCTATATTATATTCACTTTTAGACCAAGACGAAAAATAGTCTCACATTCAAAAAGTTAAAACTTTGTTGGGATGCAAAAAATATGTACTTTTGCATCCCAATTTTTATTTTTAAATAATGAATATCACAAGAGAAAACATTGATGCATTAAATGCCGTGGTGAAAGTAGATATCGCTAAAGAAGATTATAGCGATAAAGTTGAAAAAATCCTTACCGATTATCGTAAGTCGGCCAACATTCCTGGATTTAGAAAAGGACATGTGCCAATGACTATGGTCAAAAAACAATACGGAAAAGCAGTTTTGGTAGATGAAGTCAACAAATTGTTACAAGATGCGTTGAACAAATATTTAACAGAAGAAAAGCTTGATGTGTTAGGAAATCCGCTTCCAAAAGCTCAAGATGATTTAGATTGGGATGCTGATTCATTTTCTTTTGAATTCGAATTAGGTCTCGCTCCAGAATTTGAAGTTGACCTTAAAACAAAAAAAGCAATCACACATTACAATATTGTTGCTGATAAAAAAATGATCGACAATCAAGTTGAGCATATCAGAAAGCAATATGGTAAATTGATTTCTCAAGATACAGTGAGCAAAGATTCTGAAATCACAGGAGTTTTTGTCAACGAAGAAAGGAACATCAACAACAAAGCCACGTTTACTTTAGATAAGTTCAAAGGAAAATCTACAGAAAAACAATTTGTAGGTGCTAAAGTTGGCGATGTGGTGACACTTAAAACAAAAGGCTTGTTTGAAGATGATCACGATTTGATGCACTTCCTTAAAGTGCCTCACGACGATGCACATGGTTTGGATATCGAAGTCAATTTTACCATCAATGAAATCAACCAACGAGAATTGGCAGATTTAGACCAAGACTTATTCGATAAATTATTCGGAAAAGGCATTGTGACTTCAGTAACCGAATTGAAAGAAAAAATAAAGGAAGATTCTGAAAAGCAATTTTCACAACAAGGTGATCAAAAACTATTGAATGACATCACTGAATATTTAGTTGAAAACACAAAATTCGACTTGCCAGCAAGCTTCTTACAACGTTGGATGCAAACCGCTGGTGAAGAACATATGGATGCTGACCAAGCAAAAGAAGAGTACGAAAAGTCAGAAAAAAGTATGCGTTACCAATTGATTGAAGGGAAATTGATTGAAACTCATAATCTTCAAGTAACTTTTGACGATTTGAAAGATTTTGCAAAGCAAATGATCAAAGTGCAAATGGCACAATTTGGCCAAATGAATCCTTCTGATAAAGAATTGGATGATATTGCAGCACGAATTTTATCAAACAAAGAAGAGATTAAGCGTTTGTCAGAGCAATTAATGAGTCAAAAATTATTGGAACTTTACAAAAAGGAAGCAAATCTTAAAGTTAAAGAGATTACTTATGACGATTTTGTAAAAGAATTTTACAGTTAATAGTTATAAATTAAATCCTTATATTTAGAGCGTAAAACTGTCAGGTTTTACGCTTTTTTTTAACATTATTTAGACATCATAATACCAATGGATTACGGAAAAGAATTTGAAAAATTTGCAATAAAAGATCAAGGTATCAGCAGCACATATTACAACCAAATAGTGAGTAGCATGTATCCTACAAGCATGACACCTTACATAATTGAAGAGCGTCAGTTAAACATTTCACAATTGGATGTGTTTTCTCGTTTAATGATGGATCGCATCATTTTTATGGGAACAGCTATCAACGATCAAATTGCTAATATCATACAAGCACAGTTATTGTTTTTGGAAAGCACAGATGCATCTAAAGACATTCAAATATACATTAACTCACCGGGAGGAAGTGTTTACGCAGGACTTGGAATTTATGACACCATGCAGTTGATAAAGCCAGACGTGGCAACTATTTGTACAGGTATGGCAGCCTCAATGGGAGCCGTGTTGCTTTGTGCAGGCGAAAAAGGAAAGCGAAGCGGATTGACACATTCTCGCGTGATGATTCACCAACCACTTGGTGGCGCACAAGGACAAGCGAGTGATATCGAAATTACTGCAAGAGAGATTTTAATCTTAAAAGAAGAATTATACAAGATCATTAGTAAACATTCTGGTCAAGATTACGACAAAATATACAACGATAGTGATAGAGACTATTGGATGAAAGCCGATAAAGCCAAAGAATATGGCATGATTGATGAGGTTTTATCAGGAAGTAAAAAGTAAAATTTCAATTTTTCTAAAACGATGAAGGTCAAATTTTGGAGTTTTAGAATTGAACATTTAGAAAGATTATGGCAAAGGAAGAATTAGAATGCTCGTTTTGTGGTAGGAAAAAGCCAGAAACCAATTTATTGATTGCTGGTCTTGATGCGCATATCTGTGATCGTTGCATTGAGCAAGCACATGGTATTGTTTTAGAAGAATCAAAACAAAGTGGTAATTCAGAATTATCATCTGAATTGATGCTAAAAAAACCACAGCAAATAAAAGGATTTCTTGACGAATACATTATAGGTCAAGAGTACTCCAAAAAAGTGATGTCTGTTGCAGTTTACAATCATTATAAACGATTATTGCAACCTGTTACTAATGATGACATCGAAATACAAAAGAGCAACATCATAATGGTTGGTCAAACAGGTACAGGTAAGACCTTAATGGCCAAAACCATTGCCAAAATGTTGAATGTGCCTTTGGCCATTGTTGACGCAACCGTATTGACTGAAGCTGGTTATGTAGGTGAAGATGTAGAAAGTATCCTGACGCGTTTATTGCAAGCAGCCGATTACAACTTAGAAAAAGCTGAAAAAGGCATTGTTTTTATTGATGAGATTGATAAAATTGCACGTAAAAGTGATAATCCATCGATTACAAGAGATGTTTCTGGCGAAGGCGTGCAACAAGCATTGCTGAAATTATTGGAAGGAACTGTTGTTAATGTGCCACCAAAAGGAGGTCGTAAGCATCCAGACCAAAAATTCATTGAAGTCAATACAGAACATATCCTCTTTATTGCAGGTGGAGCGTTTGATGGTATCGAACGTATCATCTCCAAACGTTTGAATATGGCTGCTATTGGTTACAAAGCAGCTCATGACGAATCGGTTGATCCAGAAAATATGCTGCAATACATCATTCCAAAAGATTTAAAAGACTTTGGGTTGATTCCAGAAATTATTGGTCGTTTGCCTGTGTTGAGTTACATGGACCCTTTAGATGCTAAAACATTGAGAGCCATATTAACTGAACCAAAAAATGCCATCATCAAACAATACAAAAAGCTGTTTGAAATGGATGACATTCAATTTTCAATTACTGATGGTGCTTTGGACTATATTGTTGAAAAAGCGATTGAGTATCGATTGGGAGCTCGTGGACTTCGTTCATTATGTGAAGAGATTCTCACTGACGCTATGTTCGAAATGCCAAGTTCCAAAGAGTCTAAACTTAATGTTACTAAAAGCTATGCAGAAGACAAGCTGACCAAAACAACATTAAAAAAGTTAAAAGCTGTTTCATAAAAAGTACAAATACTTATAAAAAATAGAAACCACTCTTTTGGAGTGGTTTTTTATTTTTGGATGTAATTAAATAATATTGCAAAGACAATATTTTTATAAGGGATTTATTTTCTTAATCATTAGATGCGCTACAAGGCCATCTTTTCAATTTCTACTTTGTAAATATAGCATCATAATTGTAAGATAAAAATTACGATGCCTGTTTTTAGTTAAAGCATGATTTTTATTCGTTAACGGTTTTAAGTTTACACTTTTTTCCGATAAAAAGATTAAAAAAGGATTGAAAAAATGTGAATAGATTATTTGTGAAGACTTCAAGCATTCAACTGCAATAACTCATCCAAATATTGCCGAGTATTAGATAACCGAGGCACTTTGTGTTGACCACCTAATTTGTTGTGATGCTTTAACCAATCATAAAATAGTTGGTGGCGAGCTATGTGTATTTTAGGCTTGTTAAGTGTCATGTTGTTGTAGCGTTTAGCCTCATAATCAGAGTTCAACGATTTTAAGGCATTGTCCAAAAGCTCATTAAAAAGATGGATATCGCTTGGAGGTGTCTTAAACTCTATCAGCCATTCGTGCGCTCCTTTTTCCTTGCCTTGCATAAAAATTGGCGCAGCTGTATAATCAACAATTTCGGCTTTGGTTTTTTTACAGACTTTTTTCAGGGCATCTTCGGCATTTTCGATAATCAACTCTTCGCCAAAAACATTGATATGGTGTTTGGTCCTGCCAGAGACTTTAATTCTATAAGGACTTGTTGAGGTAAATCGGATGGTGTCGCCAATTTTGTAACGCCAAAGACCAGCATTGGTAGTTATGATAACAGCATAGTTGACACCTTTTTCAACGTCACTCAATGGAATGATTTTTTGTTGCGGAGTGCCATAAGCATCCATAGGAATAAACTCATAAAAAATACCATAATCCAACATTAACAACAATTCACTAGAGCTGTTTTGGTCTTGTATCGCAAAAAAGCCTTCCGATGCATTGTAAATCTCATAATACCTAAAATCTTTTCTAGGTAAAATCGCTTTGTATTGATCGATATAAGGCATAAAACTCACACCTCCATGAAAATATACTTCGAGGTTTGGCCAAATATCAAACAGGTTGTTCTTCCCAGTGGTTTCGAGAACATTATTGAGCAATACCAACATCCATGAAGGTACACCAGCCAAACTGGTCACATTTTCATTTACAGTTTCATCAACTATGGCTTGCATTTTATGTTCCCAGTCACTCATTAAGGAGACTTTGCTGCTTGGCGTACTGCTAAATTCGGCCCAAAAAGGCATATTGTCTATCAAAATTGCAGACAAATCACCAAATACAGTTCCATTTTCCCTATAGAGTTCTTTGCTGCCTCCAAGGCGGAGGCTTTTTCCTGTAAACAATTGCGAGTTTTCATTGTTGTTAAGGTACATGCACAGCAAATCTTTACTGGCAGCATAGTGACAGTCTTCCAAAGACTCATAACTCACTGGAATAAACTTGCTTTTGGCATTGGTGGTGCCACTCGATTTGGCAAACCATTTAATAGGTGTTGGCCAAAAAATATTGTTTTCGCCCTTTCGGGAACGCTCAATATTAGCTTGATTGTCTTCGTAAGTTGAAATTGGGAGCCTTTCGGCAAATGTTTTGTAATCTTTGATGGATGCAAAATCGTATTGCTTGCCTATTTCAGTGTCTTTTGCCATCGTTACCAATTGAAGCAACAATTCATTCTGGACGTCATGTGGATATTTTAAGAACAATTCAATTTGATGGAATCGCTTTCTTAAAAACCATGATGCAATCGAATTGACTATGGGAATTGGCATATTTGCTGTATCTTTAGAAACCTAAAAATAATACTTTTTTTGATGACATACGAAGGTGTTTTGACAAAAATGGAAACAGAATTTTCGCATCCCATCCAATATTATTTGGTGTTTGAAAATGACTTCCTCAATATGAACCAATTACTGGATAAAACCATAACGATTCAATTTGTTAAATATCAGTGTTTAAATTGCGGATTGGACAAGCAAATTTACAGACAAGGTTTCTGTAAATCATGTTTTTTTGACATACCACAAGCAGCAGATTGGATCATGCGACCAGAGTTGAGCACAGCACATCTCGACCAAGAAGATCGCGATTTAGAATATGAAAAGAAGGTGCAATTACAGCCACACGTGGTTTACCTCGCCAATTCGAGTAATGTAAAAGTAGGTGTGACACGCAAAAACCAAATACCAACACGTTGGATTGACCAAGGTGCTCATGAGGCCATTGAAATTGTTGAAGTCCCCAATCGTTACCTTGCTGGCATTACTGAAGTGGCACTAAAAGAGCATATAAGTGATAAAACCAATTGGCGAACGATGTTGAAAAATGATATTGTTGATGAAAATTTGGTCGAATGGCGAGAGCGTTTGAAACAATATGTTCCTGATGAAGCAAAAGATTATTTTATAGAGTCCAATACAGAAACCAATTTAGAGTTTCCTGTGCTTCAATATCCAGAAAAGCCAAATAGTCTCAATCTCGATAAGACACCAATCTATAAAGGTGTGCTAAAGGGCATCAAAGGGCAATATTTATTATTTAAAGACCAAACGGTTTTTAATGTAAGAGGTAGCGAAGGATATGTGGTGAAGATTGATATTGTTTAACGATTTTTTAGAATTTAAAATTTTCTTAATAGATAGATTTTGAGTAACTTATCATAAAAAATTATGAAAGTTCCTGTCATGCTTTATGTGGTTGTTACAACATTACTGTTAGTGACTTTAACTATTATGGTATCGATGAACTTGCCTTTTGGTTGGGTATTTTGGCTCACTTGTTTTGGGCAATTCATGGTCGTTGTGATGGTCTATAGGGTATTGAAAGATAATTATAGGACTGATAAAACTTTTGATGTGTTTTATGAAGACCATCCAATTGAGAATTAAAAAGACGCTTTTATTAAAAGCGTCTTTTTGTTTTTTATAGAAAGTGAAAGATTAAATATCTTCTTGGTCTCTTAAATTTTGAATGTACTCTGCTTTTTGAACTTCACGTCTGCGTTTTACAGAAGGTTTAGTGAAAAACTGGTTTTCTCTCAAATTCTGCATCACTTTCACATTTCTGTGTTTACGTTTGTAACGTTTCAGTGCACGTTCTATATTTTCTCCTTCTTTAATTTCGATTCTTAACATCTATGGTTTTTAAAATGGTTATTGGTTGTATTGAGGACTATCCTAAATACGTTTTTAATATTTTACTTTTTGAGGTATGACGCAAACGTCTAATACCTTTTTCTTTAATTTGCCTTACACGTTCACGAGACAAATCGAATGTGACTCCGATTTCATCAAGGCTCATTGGTAGCTCTCCTCCCAATCCATAATACAATTTGATCACATCACCTTCTTTGTTAGATAATGTTTCCAATGCTCTGCTGATTTCCAATTGCAGCGAATCGTACATCAATTGATTGTCTGGCTTCGGTGATTCTTTATGAGAAACAACATCGTATAGACTGTAATCTTCACCTTCTTTTAAAGGAGCATCCATTGACAGATGTCGTCCAGAATTTTTCATCGATTGCTTTACTTCACTCAAAGTCATTTCCAACTCATTGGCAATTTCTTCAGCGCTTGGTGGGCGTTGGTGTGATTGCTCTAAAAAGGAATAAGCTTTGTTGATTTTATTAATCGACCCAATTTTGTTCAAAGGTAGTCTAACTATTCGAGATTGTTCGGCTAAAGCTTGAAGAATTGCTTGACGAATCCACCAAACAGCATATGAGATAAATTTAAACCCACGAGTTTCGTCAAATCGTTTTGCAGCTTTTACCAGTCCTGCGTTACCTTCGTTGATCAAATCTGGTAAGGTCAAGCCTTGGTTTTGATATTGTTTTGCAACCGAAACAACAAAACGTAAGTTAGCTGTTGTGAGTTTATCTAAAGCAACTTGGTCACCTTTTTTGATTCGTTGTGCCAATTCCACTTCTTCATCTGCTGTGATGAGTGGAAGTTTGCTGATGTCTTGTAGGTACTTATCAAGTGATTTAGATTCTCTGTTAGTAACTTGCTTTGTGATTTTTAATTGCCTCATATATATGTTTTAAGTATGTAAATGATTACCATCTATCATTATAACCTTTTAATTGAGAAAAGCAAGGAAACTCACATATCTTTAACATAAATGACAAAAAAACCTCAAAATTTGTTAGAATTTTGAGGTTTTTGTTGTGTTTTAAAAAAACGGATAGATTTAGTTAACCGAATCTTTCTTCTTTTTCTTTCCTCCCAAAAGTCCGCCCAATACATCCTTAACACCTTCTTTTACTTTTTCCTTATTAGGATTGGTGCTTGTTTTGGTAGAATCGGTTTTTACTTTGGTTGTATCAGTCGTTGTTTTAGTATTGCCACCCGCAAGTCCGCCAAGCAAATCTTTGATTTTATCTTTTCCTTGACCAATAAGTTTTTGTTTTTCAATTTCGATGAGTTGCTTGGTCAGATTAGTAACTCCACTTGTCAAATCGGTCGATACTTTTGGGTTTGTAAAACTCCCTGTAATATTAGCAGTCACAGGAATCGAAATTTTATTGACTTCGTTATCGTTAATTTTTCCAATGAGCCTATTGACCTCACTTCCTAAATATTTTGCAGGCACATTAAATACAGCATCATAAGTCAACGATTTATCAAAACCATGCGAACCAGAAACCGTAATACCAATATCTTTATAAGCCAAATTGAATGGTTTGATGTTCACTTTTCCATTGGCGAACTCTAAATTGGTTTTAAGGTTCTTTAAATCTAATTTGTCAAAATCGATAAAGTTCAAAGCGCCATCCAGCTTACTCAACAGTTCGCTTTGATTCTCGTCAATGTTTGTGGTCAACAATTCAGCCGAAGCGTTACCAGAAACTGTATTCATTTGTGGTGAAAAATCCTTGTCCAATAACCCAGAAATATTGATGTTGGTATTCAGTTTACCCTGTAGCACTTTTGCAATTGGAGCCAAACTTTGCAAGATTTCCATCCCATTAAACGATTTGGCAATATCAAAACTGTTGATGTTCAAATTCAAGTTAAATGAAGGCGTCGTGCTTTTTGTGTTGACATTTCCAGAAACACCCAATAATCCATCAAATAATTTTGAGGTCAAACCATTTAAAGTGGCCTGTTGGTCTTTAATGCTCAATTCGCCTTTGACGTCTTTCAGATTCAAATTATCATAAATAACAGTGTTGGCATTTGCTGTGATGGTACATTCCAAAAATTCAGGGATTTTAAGCCCTTCAGCACTTGCTGATGATTTTGATGCTGTTCCAGATGAAGTATTGGTGCTTTCCGACATAAAATCATTTAAAGCCAAAGTGTTTGCTGTGACGTTGAAGTTTCCTTTAAGGTTTACTTTTTTGCTCAACATAAAACCGATCAAATTGTTGATGGTTCCTGTGGCTGATACATCACTTTTACCAGTTTTTGCATTAAAGCTATTCAAGGTAACTGTCGATGGATTGAACGTCATATCTGCTTTTGAAATATGCATAGGATTGTTCATAGCATCCGAAGAAAACACAAAATCTGTAATACTTGCGTTTCCTGAAGCTTTAATTCTGTCGTAAGCATTGGTTTCAATAGCATTCATATCGAACGCTGTATTCAATTTTGCTTTCAGAATACCACTTAAAGCTGTTTCCAATTCAATAGGATATGCCTTGGTTAAATTGGCAAGATTGAGAACGCCATCGATATCGGCATTTACCAACATATTGCCTGTAATGTTTTTGATCACTGCTGACGATTTAAAGACATCATTATCGATTTTAAAATTCAAGGTGTTAATGGCAACATAGGTATCGTCAGAATTTCCTGTGTCATTTTTGATTTCGGTATCGATGACAATGTTCTCCACACGTTTTGGTAAATTAGGATATTTGAAAGACGCATTGTCTGATTTGATACTGATATCAAGAGTGGGAATGGTTGTTTCTGTAGATTTTCCTTTGATAATACCACTAACTTTGAAGTTTCCAGTAGTTTCTACGTCTTCAATGTTTTTAGAATAGCTTTCAGGAATCACAGCCAAAAAATCCTTGAATGATGAGCCTGGGTTTTCAAACGTGATATCAATATCTTGCCCTTCTTCAATTATTTGGACATAGCCTTTAAATTCCAGTGGCAACTGATTGATAAATGCTTTGTTTTCTTTGAAAGTGTATTTGTCATTATTCAGGTCCATGTCAATCAACGCGTCTAACGTCACATGGTTATTGTTCAAATATTTGGTGCTATCCATAGTAAAGCTCACATTGGCTTCACTTTTGGTATCCAATTCTGATATATCGCTTGTTATTTTGGCTTTTCCTGTATGATTTAAATTAGAGATGTGAACAATCATTTTTGACTCTTCGTCTATATAAGTCAAGGCACTTTTATTGATGCTGTAATCGTCAATATCAAATGAAAAACTTGAAGCTTCGCTAGCATTTGGGCGTTCTTTGACAATATCATAATTTACTTGGCCAAGCGTATTTGTTTTTAACGTTAATAAAGCTTCGTCAACCGTAATGGTGTTGACAACTATAGCACCTTCATCAGCACTTTTGAACAATTCTTTGACAGACATTGAAAACGATAGATTTTTGGCAGTTGCCAATGTTTCGTCCTTAAAAGGTTCAAAATTGGTGATCACCAAATCGTTCACTTCTACATAAGCCTGCGGAAAACTTTTGAACAAACTCAAACTCACATCACTAAACTCAACATTGGCATTGACGTTTTGGTTAATAAAGGTTTTGACCATTGCCTTTATTTGAGATTGAAACACAAAAGGAACAGCCATTAACAATAGGATGATAATAAGTAAGGTGATTCCTGTTATTTTTAACGCTTTTTTTAATGAGAATTTTCTTTTTTTTGTGGTTTCCATAAAGGTGAATTGGTTTTAGTTCGGTATTTATATATACGCAAAGTTGGACGTAAAAGTTGATGAACTGTTAAAGTTTAATAAAACTTTAGCAGTTTTAGAGGAGCTCAATTTCTTCATTGGTTTTTAGTTTGAATCGTTTTTTGAATATATAAACACCCAAATATAAAAGTGGTGTATCACAAACTGCTATTAAAACTTTAAACAAAAAACCACTGATTAATAAACCATTAAATCGATCCCAAGAAATAACATCAAAAGAACATAGCAACATTAAGATGGTAAAAGTATCTACAAATTGTGATGAAAACGTCGAAAAGTTATTGCGCAACCATAGGTGTTTGCCTTTAGTAATGCGTTTCCAGAAATGATAGATTTGAATGTCGATAAATTGCGCAAATAAATACGCCATCATACTTGCAGTAACAGCAATTGCAGTGTTTCCAAAAACGGTCGAAAATAATTGGTTCCCAACGGGTGACCATGATGTAGCTGGTGCAGCATTAGAAATAAGCACAATGCCCAGCGAAAACAGTGAAGCAAAAATACCTACCACAACTACATCATTCGCTCTTTTTTTACCATAGATTTCACTAATCAAATCAGTGATTAAAAACGTGATTGGATAAGGCAAAATACCGACAGAAATTTCAAAAAGCTTTGTTCCAAATATTTCAACGTCTAATGGATACCAATAAAAAAACTTCTGAAAAATAAGATTAGATACTACTAAAGAGGTGATAAACAAAGCAGCCAATAGCAAGTAAATTTTTTGTGCGGCAAGTTTGTCTTTTAATGTCATAATTGTGAATAAATACTTACTGTAAATATAAGATAAAGTGATTTTGTTTTCTTTATTTTGGCATTAATTATGGACCAACCTCACAAAGTTTACATATCTCTTGGAAGCAATAAAGGCGACAGATTAAAACATCTGCAGGACGCTGTTGATCTTATCTTTAATCGAATTGGAAAAATCAATATCATTTCGAGAGTCTATAATACACCAGCGTTTGGTTTTGAAGGTGATGATTTTTTAAACACCTGTATTTTTATGGAGAGTGACTTTCCGGCTGATGAGGTGATGGCCCAATTGCTTTCCATTGAAGCAGAATTGGGAAGAACTAGAAGTGACTCCAAGGCATACGAGTCACGCATTATCGATTTGGATTTATTGTTTTTTGATGATGATATTATTAATAGTAAGTTGCTGACGATTCCGCATCCAGAACTGCACAAGCGCAAATTTGTATTACAACCGTTACACGATATTGCTCCAAAATTCTTGCATCCAAAGTTTAACACCACTGTTTTGGAAATGTTGACAGATTGTGACGACACCAGTGAGGTTGAACCCTTTCATATATGGTTAAAGAACCCAAGCAAACAGTATAGTTTTTCCGATTACAATTATATTGCCATTGAAGGGAATATAGGTGCTGGAAAAACAAGTTTAGCCAACAAAATTGCCCACGATTTTAATGCTAAATTGATTTTAGAACGTTTTGCAGACAACCCATTCTTGCCAAAGTTTTACGAAGAACCGCAGCGCTATGCCTTTACTCTCGAAATGAGTTTTTTGGCAGACCGATACCAACAAATCAGTGATGATTTATCGCAGCTCGATTTGTTCAAGGATTTTATGGTGAGCGATTATGACATTTATAAATCGTTGATTTTCTCAAAAATCACCTTGCCAGAAGACGAGTTTAGACTTTACAGAAAACTATTCTATTTGATGTATAAAGACATCGCGAAACCTGAATTGTACGTTTATTTATATCAAAACACCGAACGTTTGCAAGAAAACATCAAAAAACGAGGACGTGATTACGAACAAAAGATTGACAATGCCTATTTGGATAAAATTAACTCTGGATATTTAGAGTTTTTGAAAAATCAGACCGAACTCAATGTGAAGATTATTGATATTTCGGATAGGGATTTTGTGGAGAGTCGAGCAGATTATTTGTGGGTTTTGGGTGAGATTTGTGGATGATTTGTCTATTAACAATTAGTATGTTAAAAACTTGTTGATAATGTTGTGTTCAAACATAAACAAAAATTAACTTTGATATGTATATTTGTCATACGAGTTGTTGCGAAAATTAAAATCAGCTTTTACCTCCTGTAATTTAACTGATTGTCGTAGCGATATTTTATTGAAATATTGCTTCCAGAAGCCGCTTATAATAGCACTTCAAAAGGTCTGCGAGTTTTTGAAACAATTAAGAACTCCCGCAATACCTATGCGGACATGGTTTATCGTATTTTGGTTTAGCGACCAGAATTTCAGTGACTTATTTTAGTCACTTACAAAGGCAAAAGACTGCCTAATGATATTTTCTTTAATATTAAAGACAAAGAGCGTCGAGTTGTACTGACGCTCTTTGTTTTTTTAATTTAGATTGTTTTTTTCTGAATTTTCATCTTCGCAAACACATCCCACACCACCACACCACAACTCACCGAAATATTCAACGAATGTTTGGTCCCAAACTGTGGGATTTCCAAAATCAAATCACTGGCACTAACGACGTTTTGTGCCACACCTTTCACTTCATTCCCAAACACCAAAGCATATTTTTGATTGGGTTCAGGATGAAACTCATTGAGCATTACAGCGTTTTCAGCTTGTTCGATAGAAGCGACAATCACCTTTTCAGACTTTAGTTTTTCGATGAGGTCGATGGTATTTTCAACATAGTCCCAAGCAACGGTTTCGGTGCTTCCAAGTGCTGTTTTATGGATGTCTTTATGAGGAGGTGTCGCAGTGATGCCACACAAATAGATTTTTTCAATCAAAAACGCATCACTGGTTCTAAACACAGAGCCGATATTGTTCAAACTTCGGATATTGTCCAAAACAATAATCAGAGGCGTTTTTTTTGTCTCCTTGAATTCTTCGATACTCAAACGGTCGAGTTCGCTGTTTTTTAGTTTACGCATTGTTAAAATCTGGTTACAATTGTAAATAACTTATATGGTTTCCATTTTTCAAAACCTCAAAATATAAGTACTTTAGCACTCTTATCATTATAGACAAAAATAGTATTTAAAACACACAAATCCATTGGCAAAAGCAGCAAAAAAAGAAACACCATTAATGAAGCAGTACAATGCCATCAAGGCAAAGTATCCTGATGCGTTGCTGTTGTTTCGTGTAGGCGATTTTTACGAAACCTTTGGAGAAGATGCTGTTAAAGCTTCAAAAATCTTGGATATTATTTTGACCAAGCGTGGTGCAGGAAGCGAAACCGAAACCGAGTTGGCTGGTTTTCCGCATCACTCTTTAAACACCTATTTGCCAAAACTGGTGAAAGCAGGTTGCCGTGTGGCCATTTGTGACCAACTCGAAGACCCAAAACAAACCAAAACCATCGTAAAACGTGGTGTCACAGAATTGGTAACTCCTGGCGTTGCTTTAAATGATGATATTTTACATAGTAAAACCAATAACTTTTTGGCTGCAGTATATTTTGGGCAAAAATATGTTGGTGTGTCATTTTTGGATGTGTCTACAGGTGAGTTTTTGATGTCGCAAGGCAACGAAGAATATGTCGATAAATTGCTTCAAAATTTCAATCCGAGTGAAGTGTTGGTGTCTAAACCGAAGAAGAATGAGTTCACGAAAGTCTTCGGAAACCAATTCCATAGTTTTTTTATGGAAGATTGGGTTTTTCAAGATGATTATGCTAACGAAACCTTACTGAAACATTTCAACACCAAATCATTAAAAGGCTTTGGGATTGATGAATTGTATGAAGGCATTGTCGCTTCTGGAGCTGTTTTGCATTATTTGGGCGAAACCCAACATCATCAGTTACAGCATATCACTTCGATTCAGCGCATCACTCAAAATGAACACGTATGGATGGATCGTTTTACCATCAAAAATCTTGAATTGTATCATTCGTACAATCAAAATGCGGTCACGCTTATTGATGTCATCGATAAGACGAATTCGCCTATGGGAGGACGACTGCTCAAGCGTTGGTTGGCATTGCCTTTGGTAGATATTGATAAAATAGAGAAGCGTCACGATGTAGTCGATTTCTTTTTGAAGGAATCAAGCTTATTGACGAAACTTCAAACCCAAATCAAAAAGGTAGGTGATATCGAACGCTTGATTTCGAAAGTGGCAACGAGTAAAATCAGTCCACGAGAAGTCGTTCAGCTTAAAAATGCCTTGGAAGCCATTGTGCCTATTCAAGCATTGACAACGCAATCTGATAACAAAGCCTTGCAATCCATAGGCAATGCTTTGGAATTGTGCGAAGAGCTACGTCAACGTATCAAAGCGACGTTGAATGAAGAAGCACCTGTCAATATTCTTAAAGGGAATACGATTTCTTCGGATTACAATTCAGATTTAAAGGAATTGCGTGATTTAGCATTTTCAGGGAAAGATTATCTCGATACAATGTTGGAGCGCGAAAGCGAGCGCACAGGCATCACATCCCTTAAAATTTCTTCCAATAATGTCTTTGGATATTATATTGAAGTACGCCATTCGCAAAAAGATAAAATTCCACACGATTGGATTCGTAAACAGACTTTGGTGAATGCCGAGCGTTATATTACGGAGGAATTAAAAGAATACGAAACCAAAATTCTTGGTGCTGAAGAACGGATTTTGGAAATCGAGCAACGTTTATTTGCCGAGTTGGTCAATTGGATGACAAAGTTCATTCCAGAAGTGCAGAAGAATGCGGCATTAATTGCTCAATTGGATTGCTTATCTGGTTTCGCCCAGTTGGCAAAGGAAAATAACTATGCACGACCAAAAGTGGATGAGTCGTACGCTCTCAACATCAAAAATGGACGCCATCCAGTCATCGAAAAGCAATTGCCACATGGTGAGCCTTATATTGCCAATGATGTTTTTTTAGATAGAGATTCTCAACAAATCATAATGATTACAGGGCCAAACATGTCTGGTAAATCGGCTATTTTACGTCAAACCGCTTTGATTGTTTTGTTGGCTCAAATGGGAAGTTTTGTGCCTGCAGAATCAGCAACTATTGGATTGACCGATAAAATTTTCACCAGAGTAGGAGCGAGTGACAACATCTCAATGGGCGAATCGACTTTTATGGTTGAGATGAATGAAACAGCCTCCATTTTGAACAATATTTCGGATCGTAGTTTGGTGTTGTTGGATGAAATTGGTCGTGGAACGAGCACGTATGATGGCATTTCCATCGCTTGGGCCATCAGCGAATATTTGCATGAGCATCCCAGTAAAGCCAAAACCTTGTTTGCCACTCATTACCATGAGTTGAATGAAATGACCGAAACCTTTAAGCGGATTAAGAATTTCAATGTTTCGGTTAAAGAGCTAAAGGACAATGTGTTGTTCTTAAGAAAATTGGTTGAAGGCGGAAGCCAACACAGCTTCGGAATCCACGTGGCAAAGATGGCAGGTATGCCACAACAGGTCATTCAAAGAGCCAATAAAATTTTAAAACAGCTCGAAAAATCGCATTCAAGCGAAGAATTGACAGAAAAGGTAAAAACGCTCAATAATGAAATGCAATTAAGCTTTTTTAACTTAGACGACCCTCTTTTAGAACAGATCAAAGAAGAAATTGTCAACATCGACATCGATACCTTAACTCCAGTAGAAGCCTTGATGAAACTCAATGAAATTAAGCGTATGTTACTGAAAAAGAAGCGTGCTTAAAAAAAATAAGTTTTTTTATTAAAAAGGCTTTGCTTTTATAAGAAATGTATTAAATTTGCCCTCGCAATTACAACAAACGTTCTTTTTTTAATTGCTATAATGCGAAAGTAGCTCAGGGGTAGAGCATCACCTTGCCAAGGTGAGGGTCGCGGGTTCAAATCCCGTCTTTCGCTCTAACCACAACAATATACCAAGTTGCTCAAGTGGTGGAATTGGTAGACACGCCGGACTTAAAATCCTGTGTCCATTAGGACGTGCGGGTTCAAGTCCCGCCTTGAGTACAAAGCCTTGTTAATCAAATGATTGACAGGGCTTTTTTTGTATTGTAATTTTTTAATTATCATCCGAAATTTCCTTTGCGGCTTCTTCTATTGCTTTTCCAGCTTCTTTGGTTTCTTCAGCTGCGTTATCAATAGCTTTTCCTGCTTTTTCCAATTTGCCTTCTGTTTCTTTTTCGGCTTTTTCCACTGTGTTTTCAGCCTTTTTTTCTGTTTCTCTGCAAGAGGTAAATGATACTCCTAAAGCAAATACCAATGCTAAACTTAATACTGATTTTTTCATTTGAATAGTTTTAGTGTTGTTATGCTACTAATTTAGGAACTTAAAATGGATAATAGTAAATTAAAAATACAAAATCCGGGAAGCACCCTATTATATGTATTTACGTATATAATCCAATATTTGGTTGACAGCACCTTTGTTTTTTAAGATAAACTCTTGATTGATAGCACCTAGATTTTGTCTTTTATGATTGTTTTCAATAACTAAAGGTAGCTCTGAATATAATTGATCATACCCCGAGACTGATGTAAGTCCGCCAGAATCAATCATCTGATAGGCTTCTGGAAATTTATCATAATTTTTTCCGATAATAATAGGTACCCCAAAAACGGCTGGCTCTAAAATATTATGAAGCCCAGTATTTCCCATCGCTCCTCCAACGTAAGCAATGTCAGCGTAACTATATATTTTACTCAAAATACCGATAGTATCAATGATAAAAACGGAATATTCAGAGAGGTGTTTGCCGTCCATTTCTGAAAACAGAACGGTTGGCTTTTGTAGTTTATAAGCCAGATTTTGAATTTGACCAGACTTTATATTATGAGGCGCAATGATATATTTGACGTCCTCTTTATTATAGTTGTTAATAAATGGAATGAGCAACGCTTCGTCCTCTGGCCACGAACTTCCAATAACAACACACAATTTGCCATCTTTAAAATCTTCAATAAATGGAAGTGAATTATTTTGGTTGAGTTGATCATAGACTCTGTCAAAACGTGTGTCTCCAGCGATTGAGACATTCTCAAAATGAATGGAGTTCAGTAATGTTTTTGAAGATTCATTCTGAACAAAAATATGCTCAAAAACTGACAATGCACTTCGCATCATCGTTCCATAAGGTTTAAAATAAGATTGATTTTTTCTGAACAATGCCGAAATCAGTAGGGCTCTTGCACCTTGTCTTTTCAATTCAGCCATATAGTTTGGCCAAATGTCATACTTTACAAAAACGGATAGTTCGGGATGCACCAAATTCAAAAATCGTTTAGCATTGGTCGTTGTATCCATTGGAAGATATACAACAACATCAGCTATCTCTGTGTTTTTTCGAATTTCATAACCAGAAGGCGAGAAAAATGTCAATACGATTTTGTGAGATGGGTATTCTTGTCTCAATACTCTGAATACTGGGAGCCCTTGCTCGTATTCACCAAGGGAAGCACAGTGGAACCATAATGTTGAATCTCCTTTATTGATGGAATGCTCTAAAATCTTAAATGTTTGCTTACGGCCATCAACACCAAGTTTTAGTTTATTGTTGAATAAAGCAATGATTTTCAGATGAAAATTTGCGATATATATTCCTATATTGTAAAAAAACATGAAATCATTTTGTTTGTGCTAAAATACATTACTTTTCAATAATTAGATTGGCTGTAGCCATACAATTTCGTAATTTCGCTATTCAGCAGTATTCAAAAACTGTTCAAGTTATTTCAAACGCCTATTATTTCAGATGAAAAAAATCCAAATGGTTGACCTTAAAGGTCAATATTCTAAAATTAAGAATGTCGTAGATGCTTCTATTGCTGAAGTATTGGACAACACAGCATATATCAATGGACCAAAAGTTCATGAATTTCAAAAAAATTTAGAGACCTATCTTGGAGTCAAACACGTGATTCCTTGTGCCAATGGCACAGATGCCTTGCAAATTGCAATGATGGGATTGGGCTTGAAGCCTGGAGATGAAGTGATCACTGCCGATTTCACTTTTGCTGCAACGGTTGAAGTTATTGCATTATTACAGTTGACACCTGTGTTGGTTGATGTAGATCCGGAAAATTTTAATATAGATATTGCTGCCATAAAAAAGGCAATTACCCCAAAGACCAAAGCCATTGTGCCAGTGCATCTATTTGGCCAATGTGCCAATATGGAAGCCATTATGGAAATTGCAAAAGCACATGATTTATATGTGATTGAAGATAATGCCCAAGCTATAGGAGCGACTTACACCTATAGCAATGGAAAAAAAGCAAAAGCTGGAACCATTGGTCATGTGGCTTCAACATCTTTTTTTCCATCCAAGAATTTAGGGTGTTATGGAGATGGAGGTGCTATTTTTACGAATGATGATGAGTTGGCCCATATCATTAGAGGTATAGTTAACCATGGTATGTATGAACGATATCATCATGATGTTGTTGGTGTTAATTCACGCCTAGACTCTATTCAGGCTGCTGTTTTGGATGCTAAATTGCCAAATTTGGACCTCTATAATGCTACTCGTATAAAAGCGGCCAATGCTTATGACAAGGCGTTTAAAGAACAAAAAAATATTATAACACCTCACCGAGAAGGCACTGAAGATAACCATGTGTTTCATCAATACACGTTAAAAGTGAAAGACACCAATCGTGATGCTCTAGTAAAACACCTGAATGATAATGGTATTCCGTGTGGAGTTTATTATCCGATTCCATTGCATTTACAAAAGGCATATAAAGATTCTAGGTACAAAGAAGAAGATTTTACTGTGACCAATCAATTGGTAAAAGAAGTCATTTCTTTGCCAATGCATACCGAATTGGACGAAGAGCAAATCAATTTTATCACTTCAACAATTATTAATTTTGTAAATGCCAATTCATAAATGAAAAAGGTGCTTGTTACTGGCGGACTAGGATTTATCGGTTCACATACAGTCGTAGAGTTGCAACAGAATGGATTTGAGGTGGTTGTTATTGATGATTTGTCTAATTCGAGCATCAAAGTATTAGAAGGAATCGCCTCAATAACCGGAAAAACTCCGGCATTTGAACGCCTCGATTTAAAAGAAAAAAATAAAGTAGAAGCTTTTTTTGATCAGCATCATGAGATTGTAGGAGTCATTCATTTTGCAGCGAGTAAAGCTGTGGGTGAAAGTGTTGAAAAGCCTTTGTTGTATTACGAAAATAATATCAATACGTTGGTCTATGTGCTTAAGTCACTATCCAAATTAAAACATCAAAACTTCATTTTTAGTTCATCATGTACGGTTTATGGACAAGCGGACCAAATGCCTATTACAGAGAATGCCCCAATAAAGCCTGCTGAATCTCCTTATGGAAATACCAAACAAATAGGAGAGGAAATTATCAAAGACACATGCAAGGTTTTACCAAGTTTAAAAGCCATATCATTGCGCTATTTTAACCCAATAGGAGCACATCCAAGTTCAAAAATAGGGGAATTACCAATAGGTGTCCCACAAAATTTAGTGCCTTTTATTACACAAACCGCTGCAGGGTTTCGTAAGGAGTTATCCGTTTTTGGAAATGATTATCCAACTCAAGATGGTACTTGCATCAGGGATTATATTCATGTGGTCGATTTGGCTAAAGCACATGTTGTGGCATTACAACGTCTTTTGGAAGAGAAATCCAATTCTAATTATGAAACATTTAATGTAGGCACTGGTAAAGGAAGCTCTGTTTTGGAAGCTATTCAGTCTTTTGAAAAAGTGTCCGGAACATCACTCAATTACAAATTTGCACCTCGACGAGAAGGCGATGTAATTCAGGCTTATGCAGATACAACCAAAGCCAATACAACTTTGGGCTGGAAAGCAGCTTACAATTTAGACGATGCGATGTTGTCTGCTTGGAATTGGGAAAAAAAGATTAGAAATATCTAAAACCATAATAATGAAAAAATTACTTCAATTGTTTGTCCTTATGTTTTCCATTATAGCATTTGGACAGAATACTTATTTGCATTGCGGAAAGTTAATTGACACCAAAGAAGGTAAGGTGCTAACCAATAAAACAATTATTGTTTCTGGAAAGAAAATCATTGCTATCGAAAACGGATTTGTACAACCAAAAACATCAGAAGATGTTGTTGTCGATTTAAAAAGCAAAACAGTGATGCCAGGTTTGATAGATATGCACGTGCATCTTGAAATGGAGACCAACCCTAAAGCATATCTCGAAGAGTACACACTTAATGATGCTGATATTGCCTTCAACTCCCTGCATTTTGCCGAAGTAACACTGATGAACGGTTTTACAACCGTTAGAGATTTGGGAGGCAGTGGCGTTAATGTGTCCTTACGAAATGCCATCAATCAAGGGAAAGTAGTTGGCCCAAGAATTTTTACAGCTGAAAAATCTTTGGCAACAACAGGAGGTCATGCTGATCCAACCAATGGAGCAAACAATAAGTTAGTAGGCGACCCAGGACCAAAGGAAGGTGTTGTCAACAGCGTAGAAGATGCTAAAAAAGCAGTAAGGCAACGTTATAAAAACGGAGCTGATTTAATTAAAATTACAGCGACAGGAGGTGTTTTGAGTGTTGCTAAAAGTGGGCAGAATCCACAATTTACTGTCGAAGAAATAAAAGCGATTTGTGATACTGCCAAGGACTATGGGTTTCATGTTGCTGCGCATGCCCATGGAGACGAAGGTATGCAACGTGCTATATTGGGTGGTGTCAAAACCATTGAACATGGTACTTTGATGAGTGATGAAACTATGGAGTTGATGAAAAAGTACGATGTATATTTGGTGCCTACCATCACAGCAGGACGAACTGTTGCAGATAATGCCAAGATTGAAGGCTATTACCCAGAAGTGATTGTGCCTAAAGCTTTAGAAATAGGGCCAAAAATTCAAAGCACATTTGGCAGAGCCTATAAAAAAGGTGTAGGTATTGCTTTTGGTACAGATGCTGGCGTATTTTATCATGGAGAGAACGGAAGAGAGTTTGCTTATATGGCAGAAGCTGGAATGCCAGCCATTGAAACCATTAAAAGTGCTACCATTACCAATGCCATGATTCTTAATTTGGAGAATGAGATTGGCCAAATTAAAGCTGGGTATATTGCTGATATAGTTGCAACAAATGACGATCCTACTCAAAACATTTCAACAATGGAAACCATTGTTTTTGTAATGAAAGATGGCAAGATCTACAAACAATAATCTTTTTGGTAATAAAAATCTGTTAATCATATCGCTGTATCGTTGATAATCTATTAATGAAATGTAAGTTTGATTATTGGTCTTTGAATTAACATTTTGATTAACATGTATTTAACGCTTATACTTTGGATGTCCAATTAATCTTCTGTTTCTTTGTGTTTAATGATAAAGGAACTAAAAATGAAATTGATAAGTATTAAAAGAGAAACCAAACCCGAAGAACGTTTTACTCCAAAGATGGGTTTATTGCACACAAAAGTGACTTACATCAAAAAGCAGTTTTTGAATTTTCCCATTAAAACGCTTCATAAGTACAGAGAAACTTATTATGGAGAAGTAAAAGATTGTGAAGATTGTAATTTAGCGAGATAAAATAAAAAAAGCCTCAAACAACTTGAGGCTTTTTTTATACTGTTTTTTCTTTCTTTCGGTGGATGAAACTCGCTATTAACAATAAAATCATTCCAAAAGTAACTGACATATCAGCGACATTAAAAATACCAGTTCTGATAATATCGGTCAATTTTATATAGAAAAAATCGGTTACTGAACCTTCAACAATTCTATCAAAAACATTGGCAATACCACCACCTATGATGCAACAAAAGGCAATTAAACTCAATCGGTCTAATGCTTTGTTTTTTAAAATGTAATAAATAACACCACCTAAAACCACGACAGGTAGAATTAATAAAAGGATGAGCCTTAAAGTGTCATTCAATTCGCTTCCCATGCCTAAAAAGGCACCTGAATTTTGAACTCTGGTCATAATAAAATTATCGCCAATAATCTTGATGACTTGGTCTTCTTCAATAGTTGCTCTCACAACCACTTTTGATATTTGGTCAATTGTTATATTGGCAACAATCAATAAAATGATGCTTAAATTTCTGGATAGTTTCATTAATAGTTAATTATTTGGGGTCAAGGTTGCAGCAGCTGTTTGTGCTTCTCTATCAATTTTTTTGACCAAACCTTGCAAAACGTTTCCTGGTCCAACTTCTGTAAATAAAGTTGCACCATCAGCAATCATTTGCTGAACAGATTGTGTCCAACGCACAGGGGCCGTCAATTGCGAAATAAGATTCTTTTTAATTTCATTTTCATCACTTACTGCTTTAGCAGTTACATTTTGATAAATAGGACAATTTGGTTTGCTAAACAGTGTATTTTCTATTGCAGCTGCCAATTCTTCGCGAGCTGGCTCCATTAAAGGCGAATGGAATGCACCTCCTACTGGAAGCACCAAAGCACGTTTGGCACCTGCTTCTTTCATCGCTTCACACGCTTTTTCAATAGCTGCAATTTCTCCAGAAATCACCAATTGGCCAGGACAATTATAGTTAGCAGCAACGACAACACCTTGAGTATTGGCGCAAACCTGCTCTACAATCGCATCATCAAGACCTAACACGGCAGCCATTGTACTTGGTTGCAATTCGCATGCTTTTTGCATAGCCAAAGCGCGTTGTGAGACTAATTTTAATCCATCCTCAAAAGTTAAGCAGCCATTGGCTACCAAGGCAGAAAACTCACCAAGCGAATGTCCAGCTACCATATCTGGTTTAAAACTATTGCCTAATGTTTTAGCTAAAATGACCGAATGTAAAAAAATAGCAGGTTGTGTCACCTTTGTTTCTTTAAGGTCTTCAGGAGAACCTTCAAACATAATATCAGTGATTGAAAAACCAAGAATATGATTTGCTTTTTCAAACAATTCTTGGGCTAAAGTGGAGTTTTCATAGAGATCTAAACCCATTCCTGTGAATTGAGCTCCCTGACCTGGAAATATAAATGCGTTCATGTTGATGAATTTTAATGATGCAAAAATAAGAATAATATTAAAACTTATAGGCCAATAATAGCAGCTTCTGCGCAACGTTCGCCATCCATGGCTGCTGATACGATGCCTCCAGCATAACCACCACCTTCGCCACATGGAAATAGACCTTTAATTTGTGGATGCTCCAATTGTTCATTTCTTGGAATGCTCACTGGAGATGAGGTACGTGATTCGACACCTACAACATTAGCCTCTTCAGTATAATAACCTTGCATTTTCTGTCCAAAAGCTTTAAAGCCTTGTCGCAATCGACTGCCAATCAGTTTTGGTAATAAAGAATGTAAGGGAGCAGAATGTAATCCTGGTTGATAGGATGTTGTGTTTAAACTTGACGACAATTTTCCTTCTACAAAATCTGTCAAGCGTTGTGCAGGTGCGGCTTGACTTCGTCCTCCAGATGTGAAAGCCAAACGCTCTAAATCCTTTTGATATTCGAGCGCTTTTAAAGCGCCAAATTGTTCGTATCTATAAAGGTCTTTGTCTGCATTGATTTCGACCACAATGCCAGAATTTGCAAATTGATTGTTCCGTTTGGATGGCGACATGCCATTGACCACAACTTCTCCATTGGCGGTTGCGGCTGGTACGATAAATCCACCAGGGCACATACAAAACGAATAGACACCTCGTTCATTTGCCTGTTCTACCAAACTATAGGCTGCGGCAGGCAACAAGTCGTCTCGCTGACCATCGCAATGGTATTGAATGGAATCGATGATGTGCTGTGGGTGTTCTACTCGAACTCCCATGGCAAAAGACTTTGCCTCTAGTGCAATGTTCTTTTTATGCAATAAGTAAAAAATATCTCGAGCCGAATGTCCTGTTGCTAAAATCACACGATTGGCTTTTAATTCGTCGCCATTTAAAAGCTGGATGCCTTCAATTTTGTTGTTTTTTATAATGAAATCGGTCACACGTGTTTCAAAATGGACTTCGCCACCATATTTTAAAATGGTTTCACGGATATTCTGAACGACTTTGGGCAATTTGTTAGTTCCTATATGCGGATGAGCATCGACCAAAATTTGGTCTGTGGCACCATGAAATACTAGGTTTTCAAAAATACGCCTAACATCACCTCGTTTTAAGCTTCTGGTGTATAATTTTCCGTCACTATAGGTTCCTGCGCCACCTTCACCAAAACAATAATTAGAGTCTTCATTTACAAAATGGTCTTGGTTGATGGCTTTTAGGTCGCGTCGTCTGTCTTGTACATTTTTACCACGTTCCAATACAATGGGTTTAAAACCCAACTCGATACAACGTAAAGCGGCATACATTCCAGCTGGGCCAAAGCCAATGATATGCACAGGCTTTGCTTTTGAAACATCTTTGTAATCAAACGTATAATCTGAATTTTCTGGAACAGGTTCATTAATATATACGGCAACTTTGTAGTTGAGAATGATCAATTTTTTACGTGCATCGATTGATTTTCGAAGCACTTTCACTCCATAAACTTCACTTTTTGAAAGACCTAAATGTTCAGCAGACTTTCTAATTAAAATATCAGATTCTTTTTCTTCTTGAAGTGTAATGCGAAGCTGAAGGTCTTTAATCATTTTCTTTCATAAGTTATAAACGAAAACGAATAGGCATGCTCATCATCTTTCGGATGCACTATTTTAGAAGTTTCCTTCCAAATATTACTATCAACTTTCGGAAAAAAAGTATCTGCATCAAAACTCTCATGTACACGTGTAAGCTCAATTTTGTGAGCGTATTTTATGGCTTGAGCGTATATTTCGCCTCCTCCAATAACAAAAGGTTGTTGGTCGTGTCTTGAGGCGTCCAAAGCGTCTTCAAGAGTATTTACTACAATGACACCTTCGGGGACTTTATAGTCATTTTGCCTAGTGATAACGATATGTTTTCTGTTTGGTAAGGGTTTTGGAAAACTTTCAAAGGTTTTACGACCCATTATGATGCAATGGCCTGATGTTAAGGTTTTGAAGCGTTTTAAATCGTCGCTCAAATGCCAAATCAATTGATTGTCTTTACCAATGGCATCATTTTCGCCAGCAGCTACAATAAGGGTCAATCCAGTACTTATTTTAGTTTTTTTTTCCTCTACAGGAGGTGTTTTGGTCATTATTGGTTGTTCTTTGACAACAGTTTTTTCGAGTTGTGCAATGCGTTCTTTTTGTTTTGCTACGAGTTTATCGAGTTGTTGTTGCTCCCAATCTTTTCCCATAAATTTATGAGTGACAAACACATTAAATAAATGATAAATAAATAGAAATAACCAGGCCAAAATGGCGAATACAAACCAGTCTTTTCCAAAAAAGGTAACGCCTTCACCAACTCCAATGGCAATATTGAGAATAATTAAAAAAACGGCACCAATCAAAAACAGGACGAAGTGAGCATATAAGCGCTTTTTCTGTTTAATGCGATGTTGAGCATTTTTGATGAGCTCTAATTGTTCTTTATCTATTTGAGGAACGTCCTTCTTTTTTCCAAACATATCTTGTGCTAATTATTGTGTAAAGTTAAGTTTTTTTGATGACATCTTTAGAGGGAAATATTTGTTTAAAATAGACGGATTAATACGAAAACGTTTTAGTGTAAAAAGCTTGAAAATCAGCTATTAAGAAACAAATGAAAAACTGATAATTCGACAATGTTAACATTGATTTTTTCACAAGTTCAAATAATTTAAAGGCTTATATTGACAAATTGATAATTCTTTGAATTAAAGCTAATTAAACTGTTGAAAAGTAAGATTCTTTTATAAATTTGCAAAAAATTAAAAACATTGAATTATGGCAATTACAAAACAATATTTAAAAAGTAAACCAGTTTGTAAAGTAACTTTTTCTGTCCCTGCAGAAGATGCTAAAAAAGTTAAAGTAGTTGGTACTTTTAACGACTGGAACGAGAAAAAAGCAGTAGAGCTTAAAAAATTCAAAAACGGAAACTTTAGAGGTACTGTAGATTTGGAAAAAGACAATTCTTACGAATTTAGATATGTTATTGATGGAACTTACACTAACGATGAGCAAGCAGATTCATACGTAGCAAACGGATTAGGTTCTGAAAATTGTATTTTACACGTATAATTTAAGACTTATACTAACTTAAAAAGAGCTTTCTATTTTTTAGAAAGCTCTTTTTTTATACAGCAACAATGCCTTTAATATGAGGATGTGGGTTATAATCAACCAACGTGAAATCTTCAAATTTAAAATCGAAAATATCTTTTACTTCAGGATTCAAGATCATTTTAGGTAAAGGTCTTGGGTCACGAGATAATTGGAGTTCCAATTGCTCAAAATGATTGTTGTAGATATGGGCATCGCCAAATGTATGGATGAACTCTCCAGCCTCGAATCCGCAAACTTGAGCCATCATCATGGTAAATAAAGCATACGATGCAATATTAAAAGGAACACCTAAAAAGATGTCTGCACTTCGTTGGTACAACTGACAGGACAATTTGCCTTCTGCTACATAAAATTGAAAAAAAGCATGGCAAGGAGGTAAGGCTGCTTTGCCATTGGCAACATTTTCGGAAAACGATTTTGAAGTATCTGGCAATACAGAAGGATTCCAAGCTGATACCAACATACGACGACTGTTAGGATTGGTTTTTAAGGTCTCAACGATGTCTTTTATCTGGTCGATTTCATCATTGTTCCAGTTGCGCCACTGGTGGCCATATACAGGTCCCAAATCACCATTTTCGTCAGCCCATTCGTTCCAGATACGAACCCCATTTTCGGTGAGATAATTGATGTTTGTGTCACCTTTTAAGAACCAAAGCAATTCATATACAATAGACTTTAAATGGAGTTTTTTGGTGGTCACCATAGGGAAGCCTTCGCTCAAATCAAAGCGCATTTGGTAGCCAAATACACTTTTTGTTCCTGTGCCTGTTCGGTCACCTTTTTGGTTGCCGTGTTCTAAAACGTGTTTTACAAGGTCGTGATATTGTTTCATTTCAATGTCATTTTCTAAAAAATAAAAGTAGAAAAAAGGGTTGAACATTTATTGAGCAACCCTTTTTTTATATTAAAAGTTATTAACGATTTTTATCCTATTATCATACCAGCAATAGTTGCTGATAATAAAGAAGCGATTGTTCCACCAATTAAAGCTTTAATGCCAAATTCAGATAAGGTTTTGCGTTGTCCTGGAGCTAGTGATCCGATGCCTCCAATTTGGATTCCAATTGAAGCGAAATTGGCAAATCCACATAACATATAGGTTGCCATAATGATTGACTTCTCAAATTTTAGGTGCACACCATTGGCTACATTTTTTAGTTCGGCCAATTGTATATAGCCAACAAACTCACTTGCTGCCAATTTGATGCCAAGCAATTGTCCCATAAGTGCCATATCTTCTTTGGCAACGCCTATTAACCACATTAAAGGAGAAAAGATATAACCAAGAATAAACTCAAGTGACAAGGCAGAATATGGAGTATTTGCTGCGATTAAAGCGTTGAGCCCAGTGAATCCTCCAAGCTTTCCAAAACCATAATTAATCATAGCAATAAAAGCAATAAAAACTAACAACATCGCACCAACATTTGCCGCTAATTTTAAGCCTTCAGTTGTCCCATTGGCAATAGCATCAAGGATATTTGAGCCTATATTTTCTTGTGTAACTTCAATATCGGTGTTGATTTCTTCCTGTTGAGGATACAGCATTTTAGAAATAACAATGGCACCTGGAGCTGCCATAACTGAAGCCGTTAATAAGTGTTTAGCATAGAATATTTTTAGGGTTTCATCTTCACCACCCAAAAATCCTATATAGGCTGCAAGAACGCCTCCTGCAACGGTTGCCATACCACCAATCATTACCAAAAGAATTTCAGATTTGGTCATTTTTTCGAGATAAGCCTTAATCATTAAAGGAGCTTCAGTTTGTCCAAGAAAGATGTTGCCAGCAACACTTAAACTCTCGGCTCCAGAAATTCTCAAAAGCTTTGTTAACACCCAAGCCATGCCAGCAACAACTTTTTGGATGACTCCCAAATAAAACAATAAAGAAGTTAAAGCCGAAAAGAAAATAATAGTTGGTAAAACTTGAAACAAAAAGATAAATCCAAAACTATTAATATCCATCATGCCTCCAAGTAGAAAGGTGCTACCCGCTTGTGTAAACTCTAATACTTTAACAAACATCTTCCCGACTGTTTCAAATACTTTTTGAATAAAAGGCACTTTTAAGACTCCAATAGCTAAAAGTAGTTGTGCAGCAAGGCCAAACCCAACAGTTTTCCAATTGATGGCTTTTCGGTTTTTGCTCAATAAAAAGGAAATTAAAAGCAAAACAACCATTCCTAGAACGCCACGTAATAAACTGTTCATAGAAAAGCCTTCACTTGGCGTAATACTACTTGTTGCTGCTACTGTAGCGACTGCTTGTGCATCATCTTTTACAGATTTAAAACTGTAGCTTATATTTTTTTCTGTAAAAACAAGTGTTGAGTCGGTAAGTTCAGAAATTTTAAAACGCTTGACATCTTCATTGGGTTGATCGTAATAAAATACCAATAAATTATTTTGAAAGATATAATCACCAGAATACGGAACACTGTCCATGGCTTCTACTGAATAATTGAATTCGGCATTTTTTAATTCTAAAGTATCAGAAGCATTGATGTTATAAAGATGGACTCCTGCTTCGTTTTGAATGGCTTCAAATTGCCATGTCTTTTCAATGGATTGTGCTAAAGCAGTTGTGTTAATTCCAAAAAAAATAGCTGTAATAGCTAAAAAGAAATGCTTCATAGAATGATAAGTTTATCGTTTGGAAATTTCGTCTCTTATTTTGGCTGCTTTTTCATAATCTTCACTGGCAACCGCTTCATCTAAAAGTTCATTGAGTTCTTGCAATGTTTTGCCTTTGTAGCTTTCTTGAGCACTTGCTTCAATCTCTTCAGCAATTAAATCGTCCACAAGGATACTGTCTTCTTGTTCGTCTTCTTTTTTTGGATTGACTTTTAAATAGATTCCAGCTTTATCCAAAATATTTTTATAAGTAAAGATTGGTGCTTGAAAACGCAAAGCTAAAGCAATGGCGTCGCTTGTACGAGCATCAATGATCTCTTCAATTTTATCGCGTTCACAAATCAAACTTGAATAAAATACACCATCGACCAACTTATGGATGATAACTTGTTTTACGACAATATCAAATCGGTCGGCAAAATTTTTAAAAAGGTCATGAGTGAGAGGTCGAGGAGGACGGATTTCTTTTTCTAAAGCGATGGCAATAGATTGTGCTTCAAAAGCGCCAATGACTATTGGTAGTTTTCGGTCGCCATCTACTTCATTAAGTATCAGTGCATACGCTCCATTTTGCGTTTGGCTATACGAAATCCCTTTTATGTTTAATCGAACTAAACTCATAATTTTAAAAACGTAAAGAACTGTTTAAATTGGGACTTTACCAACTGCTAAAAGCAGATTAAGTAATTTAATGCTTAATTTAAACAGTCCTTTGAAGATACAAGTTAATAAATTTATGCGTTTTGAGCTTTAAATTCTTTTAATTTTTCTGTGAGTCTTGGCACTACATCAAATGCGTCACCAACAACACCATAGTCGGCAGCCTTAAAGAAAGGCGCTTCAGGATCGGTATTGATCACTACTTTTACTTTTGAAGCATTAATACCAGCCAAATGTTGGATGGCTCCAGAAATTCCTATGGCAATGTATAAATTTGCAGCTACCGGTTTTCCAGTTTGCCCAACGTGCTCGCTATGAGGTCTCCATCCTAAATCTGACACTGGTTTAGAACAGGCAGTTGCAGCTCCAAGAACTGATGCTAACTCTTCAACCATTCCCCAATTTTCTGGGCCTTTAAGTCCACGTCCTGCTGATACTACAATTTCGGCATCTGCAATTGATACCTTATTGGTTGCTTTATCAACTGAATCTACATGAACACCATTCTCTAAAATTGAAGGTGAGAAATCTTCAGCTGATGCACTTCCAGAGTTTTCAACCAATCCGAAAGAGTTATTTGATACACCTACGATTTTAACATCTGTATCGATGGTTGTAAAATTGAAAGCTTTGTTTGTAAATGCGGTTCTCTTCACAGTAAAAGGTGATGCACTTGTTGGAGCAGCAACCACATTAGAAGCATAGCCAGCGTGTAGTTGAACTGCTAAAAGTGGAGCAAGGTATTTGCTGTCTGCACTTGAGCTAACCACAACTACTTTTGAGCCTTCTTTTTCTGCAGCTTGCTTGATGATGTCTGCATAGGTCTTGGCATTAAAAGTATCTAATTTTGGATTATTCACTTTTAATACTTTGTCAACACCATGTTTTCCTAATTCGGAAGTGTCATTTGCATTAATAGTTATTGCAGTTACAGTTGTTCCCATTTGGTTGGCAACAGCTTTTGCATAAGATGCAACTTCTAATGCTATTTTTTTAAAGTTTCCTTTTTCTGATTCTGTATATACTAAAACTGACATGTTTTTCTTTTTGAAGTTAATTAAATCACTTTAACTTCGTTATGAAGTAAGTTTACTAATTCATCTAAATTATCTGGTGATACCAATTTTACAGCACCTTTAGGCGCAGGCTTTTCAAACTTAACAGTTGTAGTTTCTGTTGTTGTTCCATTTGGTTCAACTATAGTAAGAGGCTTTTGGCGAGCCATCATAATACCTCTCATATTAGGAATACGTAAGTCACTTTCTTCAACTAAACCTTTTTGGCCTCCAATAACTAGCGGAAGGGTTGTTGAAACTGTTTCTTTTCCTCCATCAATTTCTCTAACGGCTTTTGCATTAGTTCCATCAACTTCAAGGCTGATACAATTATTTACAAAGTTAGCATCTATAAGCCCAGCAATCATACCAGGAACCATTCCTCCATTATAATCAATAGATTCGCGACCAGCAATTACTAAATCATAACCACCGTTTTTTATCACATCAGCTAATTGTTTTGCTACAGCAAATCCATCAGTAGCAGGCGTATTTACTCTAATTGCACCATCTGCACCAATTGCTAAAGCTTTGCGTAGTGTTGGTTCTGTTTCTGGACCTCCAACATTAACAACATCAACTGTTGCACCTTGTTTTTCTTTAAACCACATAGCACGAGTTAAACCAAATTCATCATTTGGGTTAATTACAAACTGGACACCATTAGTGTCAAATTTTGTATCGCCATCAGTAAAATTAATTTTTGAAGTCGTATCAGGGACGTGACTAATACATACTAATATTTTCATTTTGAATAGTTTATATGTTTATAATTTCAGCTTTTTTAGTTGTAAATGCTAATAATTTTAATTAAAAAACAGTCTGTAAAGCATGGTAAACTAAAATAGGCTACGAAGTTAATTATTTTATTCTGAATATTTACTATGCGTGCATAGTAAATTTAAAATTATTCTTTTCAATTTGTTTTTTGTTTTATTCTTATTTTTGCTATTCGATTTAAAACAACAACATGAAGACAATTCAATTTAGAGAAGCGATATGTGAAGCCATGAGCGAAGAAATGCGCAGAGATGAAAGCATTTATTTAATGGGCGAAGAAGTTGCAGAATATAATGGAGCGTATAAAGCTTCTAAAGGTATGTTAGACGAGTTTGGGCCAAAACGTGTTATTGACACACCCATAGCAGAACTTGGTTTTGCAGGTATAGCGATTGGTTCGACAATGACAGGCAACAGGCCAATAGTTGA